>NZ_MUYM01000139.1 GCF_002150765.1 Lentzea kentuckyensis | reverse complement strand
GTTCGGTGGCGGCGGGGCTGGCAACGGGTGTGGCTGCGGTGGGGGTATCTCGGAGTGGTGCTGGCCGGTGGGGTTTGGGTGGGGGCTGTGGAGGTTCCCGCGCTGCTCACGACCGTGGTGGGGTTGCCGGTGCTGCTTGGGTTGGTCTTTCAGTGCTTGGTGCAGAACGACGAGAGCGCGCCGGCTTCTGGCTGCCGGTGAGGGTGCCGGTCGGGCTGGTCACGTTCCGAGCGGTGGCTGTCACCCCACGCGGCGGACGCACCTGCCAACCCAGCGCGTCAGGAGCCTTGCCTACCCCGCCGCTTCTCACCCAACGCGGCAAGGCCTCCTGCGCGAGCCTGCCTCGGCGTTCGGGTGAAGCGATGCGAAAAGGCCCTCGGTGACCTGCACCGAGGGCCTTTTCACGTGAAACTTGCGCGGGCTGTCAGTCCTGCTCGGCGCCCGGCGTCGTCTTCGCCACCTGCATCAGGAACTCGATGTTGGTGCGCGACTTGCGGAGCCGGTCGAGCAGCAGGTCGATGGCCTGCTGGCCGTCCAGGGCGTGGAGCACGCGGCGGAGCTTGTGCGTGACCGCCATTTCGTCCGGGGAGAGCAGGAGCTCTTCCTTGCGCGTGCCCGAGCTGTCGACGTCGACGGCCGGGAAGGTGCGCTTGTCGGCGATCTTGCGGTCGAGCTTGAGCTCGGCGTTGCCGGTGCCCTTGAACTCCTCGAAGATGACCGAGTCACCGGCGGAGCCGGTCTCGACCAGCGCCGTTGCGATCACCGTGAGGGAGCCGCCGCCTTCGATGTTGCGGGCGGCGCCCAGGAAGCGCTTCGGCGGGTAGAGCGCCGTGGAGTCGACACCACCGGACAGGATTCGGCCGGAGGCCGGGGCTGCCAGGTTGTAGGCGCGGCCCAGGCGGGTGATCGAGTCCAGCAGCACGACCACGTCGTGGCCCATTTCCACCAGCCGCTTCGCCCGCTCGATGGCGAGTTCGGAGATGGTGGTGTGGTCCGACGGCGGGCGGTCGAAGGTCGAGGCGATGACCTCGCCCTTCACCGAGCGCTGCATGTCGGTGACCTCTTCCGGACGCTCGTCCACCAGGACGACCATCAGGTGGCACTCGGGGTTGTTCTTGGTGATCGCGTTCGCGATCGACTGCAGAACAGAGGTCTTACCGGCCTTCGGCGGCGACACGATCAGGGCGCGCTGGCCCTTGCCGATCGGCATCACCAGGTCGATGACGCGGGTGGTGAGGATGTGCGGCTCGGTCTCCAGGCGCAGACGCTCGTTCGGGTAGAGCGGCGTCAGCTTGGTGAAGTCCGGGCGGTTGCGCGCCTCTTCCGGGTCCAGGCCGTTGATCTTGTCGACGCGGACCAGCGGGTTGAACTTCTGGCGCTGCTGCTCACCGTCGCGCGGCTGGCGGACGGCGCCGGTGAGGGCGTCGCCACGGCGCAGGCCGTACTTGCGGACCAGCGAGAGGGAGACGTAGACGTCGTTCGAGCCGGCCAGGTAGCCGGACGTGCGGACGAACGCGTAGTTCTCCAGCACGTCCAGGATGCCCGCGACCGGGAGCAGGACGTCGTCGTCGCGCACCTCGGTCTCGCGGTCCTGACGCTCGCCGCCCTCGTTGCGGCCGCCACGACGGCGACGGTCGCGGAAGCGGCCGCGACGGCCATCGCCGTCGTCGTCGCCCTGCGGGCCGCCACCCTGGCGGTCGTTGCGGTCACCACGGTCGCCGCGGTCACGGTTGCGGTCACGGCCGCCCCGGTCGTTGCGGTCGCCGCGGTCCTGGCGCTCGGAACGCTCGCCGCGGTCGGAACGCTCACCGCGCTCCTGGCGCTCGCCGCGGTCGGAACGCTCACCGCGGTCCGCACGCTCGGTGCGTTCGGGACGCTCTGCGCGTTCGGGACGCTCGGTGCGTTCGGGACGCTGCTGCTGCTCCTGCTGCGGCTGGCCCTCGCCCGCTTCGGCGTTGCCGCCGCCACGGCCGGAACGGCGGCGGCGGTTTCCACGGCGCCCACCGTCCTCGGAGGAGCGGCCGCCGTCGTCGGCAGCGGCTGGCTCGGCGGCGGCCGGCTTGTCGGCTACCTCGAGCTGCTGCTGAACAGGCTTTTCAGCGACCTTTTCGACCACTTTGACAGCGGCCGGCTTCTCAGCGGGCGCCTTCGCGGTGGCCTTCTCGGCTTTCGCGGGCTTCTCACTCTTTTCGGCCACCCTGGCAGCAGGGGCACCGGCGCCCTGCTTTTCCTTGATGGCCGCGATCAGGTCGCCCTTGCGCAGGCCTGCGGTTCCGGTGATGCCCAGCTGGCCGGCGAGCTCACGAAGCTCAGCGAGCACCATGCCGGACAGACCCGCGCGGCGGCGCGGCGTCGTGCCGTTCGAAGGGGTGGACAGAGCGTTCTCCTCGGCTCCAGAACCAGATGCAGCTGCGACGTCGCTGCTCAGCAAATCGGTGTTGCTCACACAAGTCCTTCCTGACCAGGCCCCGCCTCCTACGCGGCCCAGCGGACCCGTCTTCCCACTTCAACTGGGGAACGACGGTCAAGTCCGATGCAGACGGAAGCACACACGGCTTCCGGCAAGCACGGGACTTTTCTCAGGTCACACGGCGATCGGGTGCCTCTTTTGCGTCCGCCCCGCCCGCACGGCACAGAGCCGGAACACAAAAGGATTGCGACTCGGAACGAGTGTCCGAGCGCGACACCGGCGCCCGTGCGCGCGGTGACTGATCGCCCCCGAGGGTAGACGCCGGTCCCCCGGCATGCAACAACCGGGGTCGGGCGTGTCAGTCCAATGGCCGAACGCGCACCCCGGCGGTGTCGACGTCGAGTCTCCGCACGTCGAAGCCGTGCACGTCGACCTCGGCCGGGATCTCGCCGAACGCGATCACGGTGGGTCCCGCTCCGGACACGCAAGCGGGAACACCGAGCTTGCGAAGATCGTTGATCACCCGAACGGTGTCGGGCCACGCGGGCTCGCGGTAGTTCTGGTGGAGGCGATCCTCAGTCGCGGCAAGGAGAACGGCCGGATCCGACGTCAGCGCGTGCACCGCCAGGGCAGCCCGTCCCGCGGCGTGCGCGGCGTCCGCGTGGGGTACTTCGGCCGGAAGCAGGCCACGGGTGGTCTTGGTGGACGACTCCTGCGACGGGATCAGCACGACCGGGCGCACCCGTGCGTCGGGCTCCATTCGGACCGCGCGGTAGCTCTCTCCTTCAGACCACGCAACGACTACGCCGCCGAACAAGGAAGCAGCCGCGTTGTCCGCGTGACCTTCGAACTCGGCAGCGATTTGCAACGCGTCCGTGTCCAACTCGCGACCCATCAGGGTGAATCCGGCTACGACACCCGCCACGATCGCGGCGGCCGACGAGCCCAGTCCACGTGCGTGCGGAATGGTGTTGCGGCAGCGCAGGGCGAGCCCGCCGGTGTACCCGGTGGCGCGGACGGCCCGCACGACGAGATGGGTCTCGTCGAGCGGAACCTCACCTGATCCGGCACCCTCCACGACGATCGAGAGGCCGTCGACACCGTCGCCGCCGGCCACCTCGACGTCGTCGTACATCCCGAGCGCCAGGCCCAGCGCGTCGAACCCCGAACCGAGGTTCGCGGTCGACGCGGGGACGGAGACGAGGAACTTCACGCGAGCTCCAGCGCGTGCGCGACCGCTCCGGGGTCGACCGGGACCGGCTCGACCTCGGTGGTGCCGAGCAACGCGGTGTCGGGGTCCTTCAGACCGTGACCAGTGACGGTGCACACAACCGTCGAGCCCTTGGGCAGCCGCCCGTCCTCGGCGGTCATCAGCAGACCGGCGATGGACGCGGCCGACGCGGGCTCCACGAAGATGCCCTCGGACGACGCCAGCAGCCGGTACGCGGCCAGGATCTGGTCGTCGGTGACGGCGTCGATCAAGCCGCCAGAGGAGTCACGGGCGTTGATCGCACCCGTCCACGACGCCGGCGAACCGATCCGGATGGCGGTCGCGATGGTCTCCGGGTTCGCCACCGGCTCGCCGCTGACCAGCGGAGCCGCGCCCGCGGCCTGGAAGCCGAACATCTTCGGCAGGCCCTTGTCGTACGACGTGTAGCCCTTCCAGTACGCGGTGATGTTGCCCGCGTTGCCGACCGGCAGGCAGTGCACGTCCGGCGCCTGGCCGAGCACGTCGCAGACCTCCCACGCGGCGGTCTGCTGGCCGATCAGCCGCACCGGGTTGACCGAGTTCACCAGCGTGACCGGGTACTCGGCTGCGGTCTTCGAGGCCAATTCCAGGCAGTCGTCGAAGTTGCCGTCGATCTGCAGGATCTTCGCGCCGTGCATGACGGCCTGCGCGAGCTTGCCCATCGCGATCTTGCCGCTGGGCACCAGCACGGCCGCCGTCAGCCCCGCCTTGGCCGCGTAGGCGGCCGCGGACGCCGACGTGTTGCCGGTGGAGGCGCAGATGACCGCCTTCAGGCCGGACGCGAGCGCGTACGTCATGGCCACGGTCATCCCGCGGTCCTTGAACGAACCCGTCGGGTTCGCGCCCTCGACCTTCACCCAGACGTCCGACCCGGTGGCCGCGGAGAGACGCTTGGCGTGCACCAGAGGCGTGCCGCCCTCGTGCAGCGTCACGACCTCGGCACCCTCGGGGATCTCGATGCGGTCCCGATAGGCGTTGATGAGACCGGGCCAGCCCGCTCTGACAGCACTCACTCTTCGCCCTCCACCCTCATGACGCTGACGACGTCCCGCACCACGGGGAGGCCACCGATTTTGTCCACAGTGGACCGCAGCGCGGCGTCGGTCGCCGCGTGCGTGACGATCACCAGGCTCGCGTCCTCGACACGGCCTTCCTGACGCACCGCGGCGATGCTCACGTCGTGCTCGGCGAACACCGCGGCGACCTGCGAGAGGACACCGGGCTTGTCCGCCACGTCGAGGCTGATGTGGTAGCGCGTGGGCGTGTTCCCCATGGGCTGCGCGGGAAGCGCGGCGTAGGCCGACTCGCGCGGACCACGTCCGCTCGCGACCTGGTTGCGCGCCACGGCGACCAGGTCGCCGAGCACCGCGCTCGCCGTCGGGGCGCCACCGGCACCCTGCCCGTAGAACATCATCTCCCCCGCCGCGTCGGCCTCGACGAACACCGCGTTGAACGCACCGTTGACGCTGGCCAGCGGATGCGTCCTGGGGATCATGGCCGGGTGCACTCGAACGGCGACTGACTCCTGGCCGGACGGGCTGACCACCCGCTCGCAGATCGCGAGCAGCTTCACCGTGCGCCCAAGGCCCTTGGCCGCCGCGATGTCCGCCGCGGAGACCGAACGAATGCCCTCGCGGTACACGTCCGAAGCCGTCACACGCGTGTGGAACGCAAGGGACGCAAGGATTGCGGCCTTCGACGCGGCGTCGAACCCGTCGACGTCCGCCGTCGGGTCCGCCTCGGCGTAACCGAGGCGCGAGGCTTCTTCGAGCGTCTCGGCGTAGCCCGCGCCGGTGGCGTCCATCGCGGACAGGATGAAGTTCGTCGTACCGTTCACGATGCCCATGACGCGGGTGATCCGGTCTCCCGCAAGGGATTCCCGCAACGGGCGCAGCAACGGGATCGCGCCGGCGACGGCGGCCTCGAAGTAGAGGTCCGCACCGGACGCGTCGGCCGCCTCGAAGAGGTCGGGGCCGTGCTCGGCGAGCAGCGCCTTGTTCGCCGTGACGACGGACTTGCCGTTGCGCAGCGCTTCCAGCAGCAGGCCGCGCGTCGGGTCGATACCGCCGATGACCTCGACGATCACGTCCACGTCGTCCGACTTCACGAGCGCCTCGGCGTCCGTGGTCAGCAGGTGCTCCGGCACCTCGCGGTGCTTGTTCGGCCTGCGCACGGCGATACCCACGAGCTCAACCGGCGCGCCGACGCGCTGGGTGAGGTCCTCGGCCTGGTCCGTCAGCAGCCGGACTACCTCCGTGCCGACCGTGCCGCAACCCAGCAGCGCGACCCGGATCGGTTTGTTCTCCGGCACCGTTCATACCTCCAGACGGAACAGATCGTCCTCGGTCTCGCGACGCAGCAACAGCCGCGCCTCTCCGTCGGTCACCGCGGCGAGCGCGGGCCGTGGAAGTCGGTTGTACCCGCTCGCCATCGAGTAGCAGTAGGCCCCCGTGGCGGCGATCGCCACCAAGTCGCCCGGCGCGAGGTCGTCCGGCAACCAGCAGTCGCGCACCACGATGTCACCCGACTCGCAGTGCTTGCCGACGACGCGGCACAGCACGGCCCGCGACTCGGGCTCCGCGGCACGTGAGACCAGTTTGCAGTCGTAGACGGCGTCGTAGAGCGCCGTGCGGATGTTGTCGCTCATCCCGCCGTCGACGCTGACGTACCGGCGCCGCGCGCCACCGTCCAGCTCGACGTCCTTGATGGTGCCGACCTCGTACACGGTGACGGTGCCGGGGCCGACGATCGCGCGGCCGGGCTCGACCGCGATGCGAGGCATCTCCAAGCCGTTGTGCTCGCACTCCTTCTGCACGATGTTGTGCAGCTGCCGCGCCAGCTCGGCGGGCGGGGGCGGGTCGTCGTCCGGCGTGTAGGCGATGCCGAGGCCGCCACCGAGGTCGACGACGGTCAGCGAGTCGATCTCGCCGTGCTCCTTGCGGACGTCGGCGAGCAGGCCGATCACGCGGCGGGCCGCGACCTCGAAGCCGGACGCGTCGAAGATCTGCGAGCCGATGTGGCTGTGCAGGCCGACGAGCTTGAGGCCGGTGGCCTTGAGCACGCGGCGCACGGCCTCGGCCGCGTCGCCGGAGGACAGCGAGAAACCGAACTTCTGGTCCTCGTGCGCGGTCGCGATGAACTCGTGCGTGTGCGCCTCGACGCCGACCGTCACGCGGATCAGCACCGGCTGCACCACACCGCGTTCGCGCGCGATCTGGTCGAGGCGCGCGATCTCGTGGTACGAGTCGAGCACGATCCCGCCGACGCCGGCCTCGACGGCCGCGACCAGTTCGGGAACGCTCTTGTTGTTGCCGTGCAACGCAATGCGCTCGGCGGGGAAGTTCGCGCGCAGAGCGATGGCAAGCTCGCCGCCGCTGCAGACGTCGATCGAGAGGCCCTCTTCGGCCACCCACTTCGCGACCTGGACGCTCAGGAACGCCTTGGAGGCGTAGTGCACGAGCGTCGGGTCGCCGAACGCCTCGGCGTGCTCGCGGCAGCGCGCGCGGAAGTCCTGCTCGTCCATGACGAACAGCGGCGTGCCGTACTGCTCGGCGAGCCCGCGCACGTCCACACCCGCGAGCTCGACGACACCGGCGTCGTTGCGGGAGGCGTTGCGCGGCCAGACGGTCGGGTGCAGGTAGTCGAGCTGGTCTGCGGTGGAAGGGCGGTCGCCGGCGGTGTTGCCGGGTGCCAGGACGTCAGCGTGCCGAGGTCCAGCGGGATGTGCTCGCATTACATTCGCTCCGGTGCGGTGACGCCGAGCAGGCCGAGGCCTGCTCCGAAAACGTGCTGGGTCGCGGCGCAGAGCGTCAGCCTCGCCTGGTGCAACGGGGTGGTCTCCTCGTCGCCCTGGGGAAGCACGC
Source organism: Lentzea kentuckyensis (assembly GCF_002150765.1). GTDB lineage: Bacteria > Actinomycetota > Actinomycetes > Mycobacteriales > Pseudonocardiaceae > Lentzea > Lentzea kentuckyensis. Next base: position 51,015 of record NZ_MUYM01000139.1, on the reverse strand, counting down.
GGCAGCCGCGCTCGCGGTCGTAGAAGCGGTGGAAGGAACCCGCGAGTTCTTCGAGGTACCTTGCCACCCGGTGGGGTTCGCGCAGCTCAGCCGCGGTGGCCACCACCCTGGGGAACTCGCCGATGGTGCGAATCAGGTCGCCCTCGCGCTCGTGCACCAGCAGCGAGAGGTCGTCTCCCTGGGTGACGCCGAGGTCAGCGGCGTTGCGCAGCACACCGGAGATGCGGGCGTGCGCGTACTGCACGTAGTAGACCGGGTTGTCGTTGCTGTGTTTGCGCAGCAGGTCGAGGTCGATGTCGAGGCTGGAGTCGACGCTCGACCGGATCATGGCGTACCGGGCGGCGTCCACACCGACCGCTTCGACCAGGTCTTCCATGGTGATGACGGTGCCCGCCCGCTTGCTCATCCGCACGGGCTGGCCGCCGCTGACGAGGTTCACGAGCTGGCCGATCAGCACCTCGACGCTGTCCGGGTCGCCACCCAGCACCGCCGCGGCCGCCTTGAGACGTGCGGTGTAGCCGTGGTGGTCGGCGCCGAGCATGTAGATGAAGCGGTCGAAGCCGCGACTGCGCTTGTCCGCGAGGTAGGCGATGTCACCGGCGATGTAGGCCGGGTTGCCGTCGCCCTTGATGACGACGCGGTCCTTGTCGTCGCCGTAGTCGGTCGACTTCAGCCACCAGGCGTCGTCCTTCTCGTACAGCGAGCCGTTCGCCTTGAGCTTCGCGACGGTGTCGGCGACCGCGCCGCTTTGGTGCAGCGTGAGCTCGGAGAAGAACACGTCGAAGTGGGTGCCGAAGCCGTCCAGGCTGCGCTTGATCTCGTCGATCATCAGCTCGAGGCCCACGCGCCGCACGAGCGCGGGGTCGCTGAGCGCGCCGGGCTCGCGGCGCAGCACCTCGGCCGCGATCTCGCCCACGTACGTGCCCGCGTAGCCGTCCTCCGGCACGGGCTCGCCCTTGGCCGCGGCGATCAGCGAGAGGACGAACCGGTCGATCTGCGCACCGGCGTCGTTGATGTAGTACTCACGCGTGATCTCGGCGCCACGGGCCTGCAGCACCCGGCCGATCGCGTCACCGACGGCGGCCCAGCGCGCGCCGCCCAGGTGGATGGGGCCGGTCGGGTTCGCGGAGACGAACTCCAGGTTGATCTTCTGGCCGGTGAGCTCCGCGCCGGTGCCGTAGCCGTCCTTCAGCGCGTCCGCGACGATCGCGCCCTGGGCCTCGGTGGCGATGGTGAGGTTCAGGAAGCCCGGTCCGGCCACGTCGGCCTTCGCGATGGCGGGTTGTTCCCTGAGGGCGTCCGCGAGCCACGTGGCGAAGTCGCGCGGGGCGACACCGACCTTCTTGGCGAGCTGCAGCGCGATGTTCGTGGCGTAGTCGCCGTGCTCGGGGTTCCTGGGCCGCTCGACCGTCACCTGCTCGGGGAGAGCGGTGGCGTCCAGACGTCGGTCGGCCAGCAACTGGGCAACCGTGGTCCGGACGAGATCGGCGAGCGCTTCAGGGGTCACGACGTATGAGTTTAGAGAAGCGTTGTCGCAGGTCTCGACCGGGTTACCGGGTCTCGGAGGGTGAGACGGCAAGTGTTAACGCGCACGTGGTATCGCCCTGCGCTGACAGTGATCAGACACGATGTCCCTACACTGGCGCCGGTTGACCAGGACGACAACTGAGGCGGACATGGTAAGCGGCAAGAAGACGAAGGCCACACGCAGCAGCGTGGCGGCCGCCCGTTCCTCCGTGGTGGCGAGCAAGCCGAAGCCGTGGGGCACGATCATCGCGGTGATCGCAGTTCTCGGCCTGGCCGGCGGCGTGTTCGGATATGCGTATTCGCAGATCCACGCGAACAACGTCAAAGAGGCCGCCCTGGCCAAGTGGAAGCCCTCGGACACGAACAAGGACCCGTCGCAGCAGCTCGCGGGCATCGTGACCAAGGAGTACAAGGGCTCCAAGCACGTCCAGCCGACTCAGCGCGTCGCCTACGACCAGACCCCCGCCTTCGGTGGTCCGCACGACGGCCAGTGGGCCGACTGCACCGGCGTCGTCTACGACAAGGCCGTGCGCACCGAGAACATGGTCCACGGCCTCGAACACGGCGCCGTCTGGATCGCGTACAACCCGGACCAGGTCAAGGACGACGCGCTCGCGAAGCTCAAGGTCAAGGTCGAGGGCATCCCGTACATGATGATGTCGCCGTACCCCGGCCTCGACAAGCCGATCTCGCTGCAGTCCTGGGGCCACCAGCTGAAGGTCGAGAAGGCCGACGACGAGCGCGTCGACCAGTTCATCTCGTCGCTGCTGCGCAACTCGAACACCTACCCCGAGGTCGGCGCGTCCTGCGAGAACCCGCAGTTCCTGTCGAACCCGGCCCCGTTCGTCGCCGAGAAGCCCGGCGCCGACGCCGTGCCGATGGACGGTGGCACGGACGAGTCGAAGACCGAGGCCCAGCAGGGCCAGCAGCCTCCCGCCAGCATGCCTCCGTCGGACTCCGTCTCGACGCCGCCGTCCAGCTGATGGCTTCTGACACCGAGTCCGAGCGTCCCTCCGGGGTCGCTCGGACCCTCGTCATCGGCGCGGCCGTGCTCGCCGTACTGCTGCTCGGCGCCGCTGTCGGCCTCCTGGTGAAGCTGCCGGGCTCGACGTCGTCCGCGGTGCCGGCCTCCGGTTCCGCGGACGTCGGCTTCTGCCAGGACATGTCCCAGCACCACCTGCAGGGCATCCAGATGGCCAACATGGCCAGGGACCGCTCGTCCGATCCCGAGGTGCGCCAGCTCGCGTTCGACATCGCCTCGACCCAGCTCGAACAGGTCGGCCGCATGAAGGGCTGGCTGATGATGTGGAACGAGCACGAGCAGAACGTGTCCGGCGTCTACATGGCCTGGATGAACGACGCCGGCGTGCACGGCCACGGCGCCACCACGCCAGAGGCCGGCAAACCGCTGATGCCGGGCATGGCCATGACCGACGAGCTGACCAAGCTGCGCACGATGCCGGCCGGCCGTGACTTCGACGTGTACTTCCTCCAGCTCATGCTCCGTCACCACATGGGCGGCGCACCGATGGCGGAGTACGCGGCGACACGGGCCAGCCAGCCGTTCGTGCGCACCCTGGCCGAAAACATGCTGAAATCACAGTCAGCCGAGACCGAGCTGATGAAGGACTACCTGGCGAAGCGCGGAGCCGCCCCGCTGCCGTAGCCAGGCATTCGTTCTCGATGAAGGGCACCTTCATCCACCTGACGTGGATGAAGGTGCCCTTCATCGTTTCACCCCTGAACAGGTGGACATCCGCCTACCGCTGAGTAACGTGGGTCACACCCCTACTCGGAGGTAACCATGACCGTCGACGAGCGCGCGGCCAGGCAGGTCGCCGAACAAGCACGGGAAACCCGCTGGCAGCGACCGAGCTTCGGCAAAGAGCTCTTCCTCGGTCACTTCCGCATCGACCTGATCCACCCACACCCGAGTGGCACCGCCGAAGACCGGGAACGCGGCGAGGCCTTCCTCCAGAAGCTCCGCGAGTTCACCGAAAACAGCATCGACAACACCGTGATCGAGCGGGATGCCCAGATCCCCGACGACGTGCTCAAGGGTCTCAAGGACCTCGGCGCGTTCGGCATGAAGATCAAGCCCGAGTACGGCGGCATCGGCCTGACCCAGGTCTACTACAACAAGGCCCTCATGCTGGTCGGCAGCGCCAGCCCCGCGATCGGCGCGATGCTGTCCGCGCACCAGTCCATCGGCGTCCCGCAGCCAGTCGCGATGTTCGGCAGCCCGGAGCAGAAGCAGGAGTTCCTGCCGCGCTGCGCCAAGGGTGAGATCACCGCGTTCCTGCTCACCGAGCCGGACGTGGGAAGTGACCCCGCGCGGCTCGGGACCACCGCGGTCGAGGACGGCGACGACTACGTCCTCAACGGCGTGAAGCTGTGGACCACCAACGGTGTCGTGGCCGACCTTCTGGTCGTGATGGCCCAGGTGCCGGAGAAGGGCATCACCGCGTTCGTCGTGGAAGCCGGCGCTGAGGGCATCACCGTCGAGAACCGCAACGCGTTCATGGGGCTCAGGGGCCTCGAAAACGGCGTGACCAGGTTCCACAACGTCCGCGTGCCCAAGAAGAACGTGATCGGCAGGGAGGGCGCCGGCCTCAAGATCGCCCTGGCCACCCTGAACACCGGTCGCCTCAGCCTGCCCGCCCTGTGCGCCGGCAGTGCCAAGTGGTGCCTCAAGATCGCCCGTGAGTGGTCCACCGAACGCATTCAGTGGGGGCTCCCGGTCGGCAAGCACGAGGCCATCGCCGGGAAGATCGCCTACATCGCGGCGACCGCCTACGCGCTGGAAGCCGTGCTGGACCTCAGTTCAGAGCTCGCGGACGCCGGCAGTCACGACATCCGCATCGAGGCCGCGCTGGCCAAGCTCTACGCGAGCGAGAAGGCCTGGCTGGTCGCCGACGAACTCGTGCAGGTCCGCGGCGGGCGTGGGTACGAGACGGCGGAAAGCCAGGCAGCGCGCGGAGAACGCGGCATCGCGGCCGAGCAGGTCCTGCGCGACCTCCGCATCAACCGGATCTTCGAAGGCTCGACCGAGATCATGCACCTGCTGATCGCCAGGGAAGCGGTCGACGCCCACCTGTCCGTGGCCGGCGACATCATCGATCCGGACGCCGACCGCCAGAAGAAGATGAAGGCCGCGGCGAAAGCAGGCGGGTTCTACGCCAAGTGGCTGCCGACGCTCGTGGTCGGCAAGGGGCAGAGTCCGGCCGGGTACACGGAGTTCGGGCCGCTGGCGAAGCATCTGCGGTTCGTCGAACGGTCGGCGCGCAAGCTGGCGCGGCAGACGTTCTACGCCATGTCGCGGTGGCAGGGGAAGATGGAGCGCAAGCAGCGGTTCCTCAGCCGGATCGTGGACATCGGCGCGGAGCTGTTCGCGATCAGCGCCGCGTGCGTGCGGGCCGCGCAGGACCAGAACCCCAACTCGCAGCTGCTCGCGGACGCTTTCGCCAAGCAGGCGCGGATCCGGGTCGACGAGCTGTTCGAGAAGCTGTGGAAGAACACCGACGACAGCGACGTGGTGCTGGCCAGGCAGGTCATGGACGGCGACTACACGTGGCTGGAGGACGGCGTGATCGACGCGTCCATCCCGGGGCGGTGGATCGCGGATTCGGCGCATCGCGAATCGACGGCGACGAACGTCCATCGTCCGACGCCGCGCTAGGCCGTTAACTGCACTGGGCAGGCTGATGGTGCGGGCGCGGCACCTGCCCAGTGCACGGCCGGTAGGGGGCTACGTCCCCCGCATCCCCCTACCGACTCCCCTTGCAACGGAAGGACACAACACCCTCCAGGTGGAGGTGTCGGTAACGCTAAGCCACAAATCGCCGTTCACAGATACGACATATGAGTGAATCACCAGGTGAGACACACTCAACTACTCTCAGAGAGTAACTTCGAAGACCAATTCACGAGCGGCTTCCAGGCCCATCGCGATGGCTCCGGAGAGCACCGCGCCGTCACCGAGTGAGCCCGCCACGATCGGCGGCGCCAGCGGCGTCATCGTGCGCAGCGCGGCCTCCAAAGGAGACAGCAGCAAGTCCACGTTCGACCCGACGCCGCCACCGAACACCACCAGTTCCGGATCGATCACCGCGGCCACCGAGGCCACGAGGAACGCGAGCCGTTCCGCCTCCACCCGCACGACCTCAAGTGCCTGCGTGTCACCGGAACGCGCGGCGGCGAACACCTCGCGAGCCGAGCGCGCCGGCAGTCCGCGTTCACGGGCCAGCGCCACCACCGACTCCGCCGCGGCCGCGTCCTCGAACTGTCCACATCGGACGTCCGAAGCGGACTTCCCGAACGGCAGGAAGCCGACCTCGCCCGCCGCCCCGTGCGCGCCGCGGAACAGCGCGCCGTCCACGACGATCCCCATGCCCACACCGGTTCCGACCGTCGCACACACGAACACGCGTGCGTCGCGAGCCGCCCCGTAGACGTACTCCCCCAGCGCGGCCAGGTTGGCGTCGTTCTCCACGACCACGACCGGCCCGAGCGACGTCTCCAGCCCGTCCAGCACGCCGGCGGACTCCCAGCCCGGCAGGTTGGGCGCGTGCCGCACGACCCGCGAGCGCTGGTCGATGACGCCGGGACTGCCGATCACCTTCACCACGACGTCGGTCAGGGCGAGCCCCGCGTCCGCCACGGTGCGCGACGCCAGCTCGGTCACCGTCCGCACCAGGGTGGCCGCCGATCGGGCGCGGTTGCGCTCGTCCACACGGGCCACCACGGACCCGCCCAGATCGGCGACGGCCGCCCGGATCCGTTCGCGGCCGATGTCGACGCCCAGCACGTACCCCGCGGCCGGGTTCGGTTCGTAGACCACCGCGGAACGGCCGGGACCCGCCGTCGTTCGGCCGATCGGGCGCACCAGCGCGTGGCGTTCGAGATCGAGCAGGGCCTGTCCGACCGTCGGCTTGGACAACCCGGTGTCCTTGGCGATCTGCGGCCGGGTCGCGGCACCCAGACGGCGCAACCGATCCAGCACAGCGCGTTGGTTGAGCACGCGCATGCCCGCTGGTGTACCCACCTCTGGCGGCTTGCGGTCGGTCACCGATCGAGTCTAGATCTTGACCACTGGTGCACGCGCGCAACTGTTGATAGGACAGGTTCGAAGACAGTTTCTGTCCGGTCACTTGACAACGATGTCACGTGCCGAAACGCTCCCTCCCAAACGGGGCAGGCTTGGCGGCGGAAGGGTTGCAATGAGGCAACTGGGGATAAGACGAACCAGGACTCTGTTGAGCGTTGCGATCACTGCGACACTGGTGTGCGGCGTCACCAACGGCTACGCGGCCGCCGCACCAGAGGAGCAAGGCGTGGGCTTTTCCTCGTCCTTTGAGGACGGTCAACCACAACCGTCGTGGGCGAACACGGTCGAGACCGACGCGGCGGGCAAGCCGAAGTCGGCCGGCGTGACGGGCTCGAACGGCACGGACATCCCCGGCAACGTGTCCGAGCGGGTCCTCGAGGTCAAGGCCAACAGCGAGTACGAGGACTCCAACGAGGTGAAGGAAAACCTCGTCGACGGCAGCGTCAACACCAAGTGGCTGACCTTCACCAGCACCGGCTGGGCGACGTTCCGGTTCCCCCAGCCGCAGCTGATCAAGAAGTACTCGCTCACGTCGGCCAACGACGTGCCGGGGCGCGACCCGAAGAACTGGACCTTGCAGGGCTCGGCCAACGGCACGGACTGGACCGTGCTCGACACCCGCACCGGTGAAACGTTCGCCGACCGCCTCACCACCAACGTCTACGACCTCGCGGCGCCGGCGACGTACGCGCACTACAAGCTGGACATCACGCTCAACAACGGTGCCGCCAACATCCTGCAGCTGGCCGAGGTGCAGCTCTCGGACGGCTCCGACAACCCTCCGCCGCCGAACATGCGCAGCGCCGCCGGCAAGGGCCCGACGACCGGCTACACGTCGAAGTCCCGCGTCGGCTGGACGGGCACGCGGGCGTTCCGGGCGCAAGGCCGGCACCTCGCCGAGGGCCGCGGCTACAGCTACAACAAGGTGTTCGACGTCGACATCGCCGTCAAGCCGACCACCGAGCTCTCGTACATGATCTTCCCGGACTTCGTGACCGACAACCTGAACTACCCGAGCACGTACTCGGCGGTCGACCTGGCGTTCTCCGACGGCACGTACCTGAGCGACCTCAAGTCGGCCGACCAGCACGGCGCGGTGCTGTCGCCACAGGGCCAGGGCGCGGGCAAGTTCCTGTACGCCAACCAGTGGAACAAGGTGGCGTCCACCATCGGTGCCGTCGCGGCCGGGAAGACGATCAAGCGGATCCTCGTCGCCTACGACGGTCCCAAGGGTCCGACGGAGTTCGGCGCCTGGTTCGACGACATCAAGATCGGTGACGTCGTCAAGACGCAGTACGCGAAGCCTTCGGACTACGTGCTGACCACGCGTGGCACGAACTCGAACGGCTCGTTCTCGCGGGGCAACAACTTCCCGGCGACCGCGGTGCCGCACGGCTTCAACTTCTGGACGCCGATGACCAACGCGGGCTCGGCCAGCTGGCTGTACGAGTACCAGCAGCGCAACAACGCGCAGAACCTCACGACGTTGCAGGCGTTCACCGCGTCGCACGAGCCGAGCCCGTGGATGGGTGACCGGCAGACGTTCCAGGTGATGCCGTCCGACCAGGCGCCGACCCAGGACCGCGCGCTGCGGGCGTTGCCGTTCAAGCACGACAACGAGATCGCGAAGGCGCACTACTACGGCGTGACCTTCGAGAACGGCATGAAGACCGAGATCGCGCCGACCGACCACGCGGCGGTCTTCCGCTTCACGTTCACCGACGGCGCGCAGAAGAACCTGGTGTTCGACAACGTCAACAACTCCGGCGGCCTCACGCTGGACGCGGCGAACGGTGTCGTCACGGGCTTCTCGGACGTGCGGATCGGGTCCGCGGGTACGACCCGGTTGTTCGTCTACGGCAAGGTGGACAGGCCGGTGACGGCGAGCGGCAGGCTCACCGGGGCCGGCCGGGACAACGTCGGCGGTTACTTCTCGTTCGGTGACAAGACCGTCGAGCTGCGGATCGCCACGTCGTTGATCTCGGTCGACCAGGCGAAGTCGAACCTGGACCAGGAGATCAAGCCATCGGACTCCTTCGACGCCGTGCGCGACCGCGCGCAGGCGGCGTGGGACAAGATCCTCGGCATCATCTCCGTGGAGGGCGCCTCCGAGGACCAGCTGATCACGCTGTACTCCAACATGTACCGGCTCTACCTCTACCCGAACTCGGGCTACGAGAAGGTCGGCGACAAGGTGCAGTACGCGTCCCCGGTGTCGCCGCCGGTTGGTGAGAACACGCCGACGAAGACCGGCGCGAAGATCGTGGACGGCAAGATCTACGTCAACAACGGGTTCTGGGACACCTACCGCACGACCTGGCCCGCCTACTCGTTGTTCACCCCCTCCCAGGCCGGCGAGATGGCCGACGGGTTCGTGGAGCAGTACCGGCAGGGCGGCTGGGTGTCGCGCTGGTCCTCCCCCGGTTACGCGGATCTGATGACCGGCACGAGCTCCGACGTGGCGTTCGCGGACGCGTACCTGAAGGGCGTCAACAACTTCGACATCAAGGCCGCCTACGACGCCGCGGTGAAGAACGCGTCCGTGCTGCCGCCGAACAGCGCGGTCGGCCGCAAGGGCATGGACCGGTCGGTGTTCCTCGGCTACACCGGCCACGACCAGATGGACTCCGAGGCGTGGTCGTGGGCGATCGAGGGCTACCTCAACGACTTCGGCATCGCGTCGATGGCGAAGGCCCTGCACGAGAAGACGGGCGAGAAGCGGTACGCCGAGGAGTACGAGTACTTCCTCAACCGCGCCCAGAACTACGTGCTGACGTTCGACAAGCGGATCGACTTCTTCCAGGGACGCAACACCGACGGCTCGTGGCGCGTCGAGGACCCGGCGAAGTACAACCCGCAGGACTGGCGTTACGACTACACCGAGACGAACGGCTGGAACATGGCGTTCACGGTGCCGCACGACGGGCAGGGTCTCGCGAACCTGTACGGCGGGCGGGACAAGCTGGCCGCCAAGCTCGACTCGTTCTTCACCCTGCCGGAGACCGCGAAGTTCCCCGGCGGCTACGGCGGCGTGATCCACGAGATGATCGAGGCGCGGGACGTGCGGATGGGCCAGTACGGCCACTCCAACCAGCCGTCGCACCACATCGCCTACATGTACAACTACGCGGGCAAGCCCTCCGGCACCCAGGAGAAGGTGCGCGAGATCCTGTCGCGCCTGTACGTGGGCTCGCAGCAGGGCCAGGGCTATGCCGGTGACGAGGACAACGGCGAGATGTCGGCGTGGTTCCTGTTCTCGTCGCTGGGCTTCTACCCGCTGCAGATGGGCAAGCCTGCCTACGCGATCGGTTCGCCGCTGTTCACCAAGGCGACGGTTCGGTTGGAGAACGGCAAGAAGCTCGTGATCAACGCGCCGAAGAACAGCGCGAAGAACATCTACGTGCAGGGCGTGAAGGTCAACGGCAAGGCGTGGAACAAGACGTCGCTGCCGCACGACGTGCTCGCGGCCGGTGCCACGATCGACTTCGACATGGGCCCCCAGCCGTCGAAGTGGGGCACGGGCGTGAACGACGTGCCGGACTCGATCACCACCGGTGACGCGGTCCCGACGCCGCTGCGCGATGTCGCGACCGGTGTTGGTGTCGGTGCCTTGGTGGACAACAACTCCACGACGTCCGCCGTGGTCCGTTCGTTCGACTTCAAGGCGGCCGACGCCAAGGAGAAGGCGGAGTTCTACACGCTGACCAACGCGAAGACGGGCAAGTCCCCGTCGTCGTGGGAGCTGAAGGCCTCCTACGACGGCAAGACCTGGGCGACCGTCGACAAGCGCTCCGGCGAGAACTTCCAGTGGCAGCAGTACACCCGGTCGTTCAAGATCGCCTCGCCGGGCCGCTACAACTTCTACCGGGTGGAGTTCTCGGAGGACGTCGCGCTGGCGGAGTTCGAGCTGCTGTCGAAGCCGCTGCCGGCGGCCACCACCACCGTGACGGGCACGGTCAACGGCCCGCTGCAGGTCAATGGCGTGACCTATGTGGACGGTGCCACGGTGAACGGCCCGGTGACCGTCGCCCGCGGCGCCACGCTGTACGTCTTCGGCGGCGAGATCAAGGGTCCGATCTCGGCGGCGGACGCGGCCTCCGTGGTGCTCGTGGGCACGCGCGTGGCCGGTCCGGTGTCGGTCCACGGTTCTTCGTCGGAAGTCGCGGTGGAGAACACCGCGGTCGGCGGCCCGGTGTCACTGACGTCGAACAGGACCAGGTCGGTCGTCGCCTTCTCGACGGTCGGCGGTCCGCTGTCCTGCACGGGCAACACCCCGGAGCCGTCGAACAACGGCTTCACGAACGACGTGAAGGGTCCGAAGGCAGGACAGTGCACTGGGCTGTAACGCCTAACTGACTCGTTCACACCGAAAGGCCGCGTTCCGTCACGGAGCGCGGCCTTTCTCATTCACCTGAAAGGATCTATCCCCTTCAGACATACTCCGATGAGATCTTGGCAATTCATCTGCGGTGACTGGGAGGCTGTTGTGGTGCCGTTCGAGCGAGGCCGTGTCTGGGCCGCCGTGCCGCAACCCCGCAAACCGGTTGTTCCGTCACGGACCGGCACCCCGTCCACCAAGGACGAGATCCGCGACCTGCCCGCCTCACCACGAAAGCTCCCGGCACCGCTGCGCTGACGAGCCGCCCTCGACCTGCAGCGTCGCGTGCTCGATGTGGTACTTGGCGGCCAGCAACGACTGCGCCGCCTTGAGCACGCTCTCATGATCGGCGTCCTCAGCGGTCGCGAGGTGAGCCGAAGCCACCTCCATCCCGCTGGTGAGCGTCCACACGTGCAGGTCGTGCGCCTCCGTGACACCGGGCAGCTCGGTGAGAGCCTTCTGGATCTCGGTCACGTCAAGCCGCTCCGGCGCGTGCTGGAACAGGATGTGCAGCGCGTTCTTGGCCAGGCCGTACGTCCGCGGCAGCACCCAGACCCCGATCAGCACACCCATGATCGGGTCCGCGTACTTCCAGCCCGTGGTGATCGTGATCAGCGCGGAGATCAGCACACCCACCGACCCGACGAGGTCAGCCAGCACCTCCAGGTACGCACCCTTGACGTTGATGCTGTCCTTAGCGCTCTCTTTCAGGACGCTGAAGCTGACGAGGTTGGCCACCAGCCCGAGCGTCGCCGCGATCAGCACCGGCCAGCCAGGCACCTGCGGCGGGTCCTGGAACCGCCCGACCGCCTCGTAGATCACGTACCCGGCGACCCCGAACAGCAGCACCGCGTTCGCCAGCGCCGCCAGCACCTCGGCCCGGTAGAACCCGAACGTCCGGTTCCGGCCGGCCTTGGCCCGCTTGGCCACGACGATCGCGGCCAGCGCCATCCCGACCCCGAGCACGTCGGTGAGCATGTGCGCGGCATCGGAGATCAGCGCGAGCGAGGACGTCGCGAACCCCACGACGAACTCGACCACCATGAAGGCCGCGCCGATCCCGAACGCGATCCACAGCTTGCCGGCGTGCTGCCCGCTCGCCGACGCCGATCCGTGCCCATGCCCGTGACCCATGACTTGGAACATATAGCGACATGCGCATGAGTGCAATCGACGCTATTCCTGACCTGCGGCGGAGGTGACGAATCCCACCTTCGGCCGTCCCGCTGGGGTCCGTGTCAAACAGGGCTCGAACGTGCGCTAGGATCTTCCACATAGCTACGGCCCCCGTAGCTCAGGGGATAGAGCACCGCCCTCCGGAGGCGGGTGCGCAGGTTCGAATCCTGCCGGGGGCACCAAGGTCGACCAGCACCAAGAGGCCCTTGACCAGCGCGAACGCGGTCAAGGGCCTTACTCGTGTGTCCGGCCGTTCATGGCCGTCTCCAGCCGATCACGACCGTTCACGTGCTCGACGACCAGACGCCCCCAGACCCCAGCCGGGGCTTCGCCCCCGGACCTGTCGTGGGTCGGAACCGTCTGTGCAACGCCCTGCCGGGGCACGGACGGCACCGCCCGTGATCGCCGCCTGTCCGCCGGTTGGTCCCGTCTCGCACGGGTTCGGGGTTCGGCGTCGGTCTACCTCAGCGCCCCGCGAACCGGTGCAGGGCATCGAGCACGGCCAGGGCGGGGGTATTCGGGTGGTCGGCGTCGTGCAGCAGGTGGTCCACTCCGAGCAGTGGCACCCGGCCCGGTTCGCCGACGTGCGCGCGTCGCAGGGCGGCGGTCAGGGCGTCCGTTGTGGCGCAAGGGACCTGGGCGTCGTTCGTGCCGCAGGTCAGCAGCACCCTGGTCCCCTGCCGCAGAGCCACGGCGGTGGCCGGCGGATAGATGGCGTCGTCGCTGTGCACGAACCGGCTGCTCTGCCCTTGCAAGGCGGTGAAGAGCTGGGCGATGGCGGACGGCAGGTCGGTGGTGTCGACCGGCCGGTGTTCGCGCAGGGCGGTGACGGCGGCGTCGATCGCCGCGTCAATCGCGCGCTGCTGGTCCGGGGTGAACTGACCCTGCCGGGTCGCCTCGGCGATCTGGGCGTGCAGTTGGAGCGCGACCAGGTCCAGCAGGCGGATCGCCTGCGGTTGCAGCAGTGCCAGGCCGGTCGGGCGTGGGCGGACGGTGCCACCGAGCAGCAGCGCGGTCATCGCGCCCTCGCTGTGCCCGACGACCATCAGCGCGTGCGGGTCGGTCTCCGGCTGATCGCGCAACGACTCGTAGGCGGCCTTCGCCTGACGGACGAACGCCGGGTAGTCGAGTGTCTCCGGGTGGTCGCGGTAGGCGCCGAGCCCGGTGCGGCCGGTGCCGTACTTGTCGAACCGCAGCGTGGCGACCCGGTCGCTGTCGAGCGCGTCGGCCACCTGCGCCAGGGTGTTCGGGGACATCAGTGGTTGGTTGCCGTCGCGGTCGGTGGGTCCGCTGCCTGGCAGCAGCAGTGCGGCGCGCAACCGTTGCCCGGCACGGTGCGCGGGAACGTGCAGGGTGCCGTAGGTCGTCGTTCCTTCGACGGTGAAGACGACCTCGCGGTCGGCGGCGGGCACGAGGCCGGGCGTCGCCTCGGCCGGGGTGGCGGTCACGGCGGCCAACGCCATCACGGCCGCGCAGAGGCGGGAGAACATCGGCTCACCTCTTTCAGCGCAGGGCGTTCTCGACCAGCGCGACGGTCGCGCGCGGGTCGTCGACCTGGAGGACCAGGCGGGCGTAGCGCTCGTCGGCGAGTTCGATCACGACGGCCTTCGACGCGTCCTTGACGTCCCAGAAGACCTTTTCGCCGTCGAGGTGGAACGTGCCGGCCGTGATCACGCCGGGCAGGTGGGCGCCCGGCGCGCGGATTCCCTTGGGATCGGCGGCGATGCCGGGGTCCGCGGTCGCGCCGCGGACGTTGGCCAGTGGGATGGTCAGGCTGCTCTTGAAGGCCCAGAGCTTGTCGAGACCTTCGATCACGACAACGAGGTCGTCGCCGTCGATGTGGACCAGTGCCATGTCGGGTTTCCTGTCAGTGAAGGGAATCGAGGCGTTGGGTCAGCGCGGTGCCGGCACCGTCGGGGTTGCCGCGCAGGAGAATGCCCAGTGCGGCAGCCGTGAGGGCGGCGGCCAGGTCGGTGGAAATGTCGAGCGCGTCGGCGATCGCCTGGTCGACGGCGGCCAACGCCGTGGCCACCTCGGCGGCCACCTCCTCGTCGGCCGGTGCCCGTTCGACCGCGGCGAGCAGCAGCAGACCGAGGTCGGCCGACGTGATGAGCCGTAGCGCGGTCGCGGCATCCGGTGCCGAGGCGAGTGCTTCGGCCAAGGGGCGGACGTCGTCGGCGAGGTGGCGGCGCAAGGCGACCAGGTAGAGGCCGCGCTTGCTGCCGAACGTCTTGTACAGGCTGTTGCGGTGCACGCCGAGGTGGTTGACGAGGTCGTCGATGGACACCCCGTCGTACGCGCGGCCACCGAACAGCCCCACGGCGGCGCGCACCGCCTCGTCCTCGTCGAACGCCCTTTTCCTGCCCATGCCACGACGGTAGCCTTTTGAGGAACGATCAGTCAAGAACGATCGTTCCTCAAAGGCCGGCGAAAATCGCGTGACCCTGCCAAAGGGCACTGGCGACACTGACGCCATGACCGGTTCTGCACTGCCTCAACTGCTTCGACCGCGTGCCCTGAGGCCAGGAGATCTCGTTGTCATCGCATCGCTGTCCGGTCCGCTGCCGGCCGCTTACGAGCCCAACGTCGAGCGGACGGTGGTTGTGCTCGAGCGGTTGGGATTCCGCGTGCGTCGGGCTCCGCTACTCGAAGTAGGGCGGCGCCATTGGTGGAGCGCGGCTACGCCGGCGGAGATCGCCGGGGAGCTCAACGGTCTTCTGCGTGATCCCGAGGTGCGCGCGATCATCGCGAGTGACGGTGGCCAGACGGCGCTCGGCTACCTCGACCTGATCGACGTTGAGGCGATCAGGGCCGACCCCAAGCCGATCCTGGGCTACAGCGACATCTCGCTGCTGCATCTGGTGCTCTATGCGCGCACGGGTCTAGTCGGGTTCCACGCCGACATGGCGGTCCCTGGCTTCGGCGGGCACTGGCAGTCTGCGCCCGTGGCGCGCCAAGCGGAACTCGAGAAGCTCTACTCCAGGTTGCTGACCGGTACCGCGGCGATCGGTGCGCTGCCTGCGAGCCCGTCGTGGGAGTGCTGGCGTCCTGGTCGTGTCGAAGGTCGGCTGATCGGCGGGGTGATCAATCGCATCGTGCTGGCGCAGGCGACGCCTTTCGCGCTGCCGCTCGAATGGTTCGATGGTGCGGTGCTGTTCTGGGAGGAGATGGGCGGCCTGGCATCGCACGTGTGGAGCTATCTGCAGGTGATGCGACACTGCGGCATCCTCGATCGGATCTCCGGCATGGTCGTTGGCGTTCCGCGCGAGATCAGTGGACTCGAGCCCGGCGCTTCCCCGACCCTGCCCGAGATAGTCCTCGACGTCCTCGGCGACCGTGACATCCCGGTCCTGGGCAACGTCGAGTTCGGGCATGCCGGCCCGAATCTGCCGATGCCGGTCGGCATCCGCGTCGGTCTCGATGCGCAGCAGCGGACGTTGTCGCTGCTCGAACCGGCGGTAGGGCCGCACGCGATGACGGGACTGGCCAGCTGACCGCCGCGGACTACGTCGTCATCGAGGTCGACCGAGACAAGGTCACCGTTGAGCTGTGGCACGCCACGGCGGCAGGCGAGACGCCCGCTTCAGTGCGCGTGCCGTCACCTGGCCTCCTCGTTCGCGTCCGCCGTCATCCGTACGACGTTCTTGCTCACGACCACGACCGGCCATCGTGACAGAGCGCACTCCTAACGGTTGCTCGGACAGCTAACCGGCGTCCAGCAGCGCCAGAGCGTTCTCGATGCCCTGGCCGAGCACCGCGTCGGCGAGCCGCGGGTCGGTCAGGGCACGGGAGAGTTGCAGTGTCCCGGCCATTCCGGCGTAGATCGTCAGTGTTCTCAGGCGGGCCGACGCGGGGTCGTGCGGGGCCAGGAGAGCGGCGACCTCGTCGATGACGGCCAGCACACCGTCGGTGTAGGCGTGTCTGGTGGCGTCGGCGCTTCGGCTGATCTCGTCGAGCAGGGCGGCGGACGGGCAGCCGTGCCCAGGGTTGTCGCGGTGCTCGACCGAGAGGTACTGCCGCACGATCTGCTCGACTCCACCGGACGCACGCAGACCTTCGCACTGACCGTGCAACTGGTCGGCGACGACGCTGGCGACAAGGTCCTCTTTGGACTCGAAGTGGGCGTAGAACGCGCCGTTGGTCAGTCCCGCGTCGGCCATCAGCGTGGCGACACCGGAACCGTCGATGCCGTCCTGCTTGAACCGGCGCCCGGCCGCCTCGATGATCCGCTGCCGCGTCACCTGCTTGTGTTCCTTGGCGTACCTCAAGTTTCACACCACCTCGACGACGACCTTGCCCTTGGCGCGACCGCTTTCGACGTGGGCCATGGCTTCCTTGGCCGACTCGAACGGGAAGACCCGGTCGAGCACCGGACGCATGGCTCCGGAGTCGATGAGCGCGGTGATCTCGCGCAGCTGATCACCGCTCGCCCGCATGAAGAGGAACGAGTAGTCCACCTGGCGTCGTTTCGCCGCTCGCCTGGCCCGGAAGCTGAGCATCCGAGTGACCGGCCGGAGGATCCACGGCGAGCCGAGTTCCTTCGCGAACGCGGGGTCGGGCGGGCCGGTGATCGAGATGAGCTTTCCGCCGGGTTTGAGCACCCGCAGGGACTTCCTGAGCGTCTTCTCGTCCTGGCTGTGGAGGACCACGTCGTAGTCGCGCAGGACGTTCTCGAAGTCCTCCTTCCGATAGTCGATCACGACATCGGCACCGAGGCCCTTCACCAGTTCGACGTTCGTCGGTCCGGTGGTCGTGGCCACGGTCGCGCCGAGGTGCTTCGCCAACTGGATCGCGAACGTGCCGACGCCGCCGGAACCCGCCTGGACGAAGACCTTCTGCCCCTTCTTCAGGTTCGCCTTCTCGACCAGGGCCTGCCAGGCGGTCAGGGCGGCCAGCGGAACGGAGGCCGCTGCCACCATCGGGAGCGTCTCCGGCTTGAGCGCGAGGTCGTCCTCCTTCATCGAGATGAGCTCGGCGAAGGTGCCGATCCGGTTCTGGTCCGGTCGCGCGTAGACCTCGTCACCGGGCTTGAACCGCCGCACCCGCGATCCGACGCGAACGACGACACCGGCGACGTCGTTGCCCAGGACGATCGGCAGCCGGAACGGCAGGATCAGTTTGAAGGCCCCGTCCCTGATGCGGGAATCCAGGAGGTTGACCCCCGCGGCGTGCACCTGGACGAGTACGTCGTCAGGCCGCACTTCCGGTTCCGGCATGTCACCGAACCGCACGTTGTCTCCGCTGCCGTAGCGGTCGACGATGAACGCCTTCACGGCAGCTGCGGGTAGATCGCCGAGACGCCCGCGGCCAGCGCGGCCTGCGCCTGACGGGAGACGTTGTCCGCGAGGATCTCGTAGTCGCCGGCGGCGATGCCGTCCAGGGCGATCCGGGCGATGTCGGCGGGGTCGGACTTCTCAGCGGTGACCCCGGCCGCCATGTCGGTGTCCATGTAGCCGACGTGCAGGCTTGACACCCGGATGCGCTGGCCGGCGAGC
Source organism: Lentzea kentuckyensis (assembly GCF_002150765.1). Taxonomy (GTDB): domain Bacteria; phylum Actinomycetota; class Actinomycetes; order Mycobacteriales; family Pseudonocardiaceae; genus Lentzea; species Lentzea kentuckyensis. The sequence goes on along the minus strand of NZ_MUYM01000139.1, from coordinate 33,332 downwards.
TGCACGCGCAGGGAGTTGGTGAGCGACCACGCCGCCGACTTGGCGGCGCAGTAGGCCCCGATCTCCGGGAAGCTGATCCAGGACAGTCCCGACAGGACGTTCAGCACCGCGCCACCACCGTTGGCGGCGATCTGCGGGGCGAAGGCCCGGACCATCGACAGGGTGCCGAAGTAGTGGGTGTCCATCTCCAGCCGGATGTCGTCCAGTTCGGCCGCGAGCAGGTCGGCACCGGTGGACGCGCCGGCGTTGTTGATCAGGACGGTGACGTCACCGGTGGCCTGCGCGGCGGCCTGGACGGAGGCGGCATCGGTGATGTCGAGCGCGATCGGCTTGGCGCCCGGCAGGTCGACCGAGCCGGGATCGCGGGCACCGGCGTAGACGGTGGCGCCGCGCTCGAGCAGTTCGGCGGCGAGTGCCCGGCCGAACCCGCGATTCGCTCCGCTCACGAGGACGGTGCTGGTGGAGAGGTCCATCGAAGACTCCTTTGACTTACGATCATAATATTACATACGTCAGGTCATGGATTAGGCTGGAACGGGGAGTGAAGGGAGGCGCCCTGTGGCGCGCTACGGCAAGGAACACAAGCAGGTGACGCGGCAGCGGATCATCGAGGCGGCCGGGCGCCGGTTCAAGCAGGACGGCATCGACGGTTCCGGTGTCGCCACGCTGATGGCCGACGCGGGGCTGACCAACGGCGCGTTCTACGCCCACTTCGAGTCCAAAGAGGACCTTGTCGCCAGCGTCGTCGCCGATCAACTCAAGGCACAGGCCACGACGTTCAGCGAGTTGCGGCCCGGCCGTGCGGGCCTGGAAGAGTTCATCCGCGCATACCTCACACCCGAGCACCGGGACCAGCCCGGTGTGGGATGCCCCTCCGCCGCCCTGCTCGAGGAGCTGGGGCGCTGCGCGAACGAGACCAGGCACGCCTACACCGACGGAGCACGGTCCATTGTGGACGAGATCGCCACCCGGTTGGCTCCCACTGATCCAGAATCCGCACGAGGCAAGGCGATCGGGCTCTTCACCATGATGGTGGGGACACTCCAGCTGTCCCGCGCCCTGTCCGATCCGGCTTTCGCCGACCGGGTTCTCGAGGAGGGCGTCCAGAACGCCCTCACGTTCATGGGCTGACGCCCGGCTAGCGGGCGAGGAACTCGCGAGCCTTGGCGACGAACTGGTCGTGATACTGGAAGATGCCGCCGTGGCCGGCGTCGGGGTAGATCACCAGCTCGCTGTTCGGCAGGCGGCGCGCCAGGTCGACCGAGTTCTTCGTCGGCACCATCCTGTCGCTCTCGCCGTTGGCGACGAGCACCGGCTGGTGGATCACCGACAGGTCGGCCGGACGCGCCAGACCCCACCGGTGGATGGCCTTGAGCTGGGTGAAGTAGGACTTGAGGGAGATCGGCCTGTCCCGGTTGCCGGTGCGTTCCTTGATTCGTGCCAGGAATTCCTTGCCCGCCCTGCGCCCGTTCGGGGTCCTGGTGAAGAAGAGGAACTGCTTCGGATCCTGAAGCGTGAGCAACCCTCGGACGGTGTCCAGGTGCGAAAGCCTGGTGACGTTCTCGATGCCCTCGCCGCCGGCGGGCCCCGTACCGGCGATGATCATCCTGCGCACGAGCTGCGGCTCGTCCCGCGCGATCACCTGGGCGATCATGCCGCCCATCGAGAAGCCGAGCAGGTCGACCTCGGTCAGCCCCAACGCCCTGATGAACGTCACGGCGTCCGCGGCCATCGCCTCGATGGTGTCCGGCGTCGAGCCGGTGGACGCACCCACGCCGCGATTGTCGAACGTGATGACCCGGCGCTCCGCGGCGACACCGTCGACCACCCTCGGGTCCCAGTTGTCCAGGACCGCGGCCAGATGGGTCAGGAAGACCACCGGAACCCCGGTCTTCGGGCCCAGCTCGCGGTAGGCGAAGTCCACCCCGCCCGCTGAGATGGTGCGGGTCTGCGAGTCCCGATAGGACAGTCCTGCTTCCTGCGTGTCGCTCATGGCGGTTCCTTCCGCGTGTCGGGTTCCGCGCTCAGCGACTGCTGCGGCGGCCTGCGTCCCGATTGAAGTATGACCATAATTCAATCGGAGCGCAAGTGCCGGCTGACCGAGTCGCAAGGTGACCCGGACGACAGCCGACCCGTACAGCACTGGGCGGCCGCCACAGGCGGCCGCCCAGGGAGCAACTGGTCAGATCCTCGTTCGGAACCGAATTTGTCTTCCCCAAAAGAACGAGTGAGTTCTTTTGCGATGGCACGACGAGTGCCATCCGAGCGTCTCAATCGAGCCCGCTCGACCGAAGGCGAGCCTCAGGCCTGAAATACCTGCGAGATGGCGGCAGGCGATCCGTAAATGATGCCCGCCCAATCCGGCCGCAATGACACCGGAGCCAGAACCATAGTCATAGCCAGAGCGGCCGCCGCCGCAAGTTTTAGCATGATCGACAACATAACACTCATGAGTGGCGGACAAGCCCTTGGGGTGCCTGAAACGCTAGGGTCTGCACACTCAACCGGTCACCATACGGCAAATCAGTGCCCGCGTTCACTCGATCGAGTGATCACTACCGGGTTGGTTACGCACGGATAAATCGGACTCGCTCGACGTAATCACGCCTTCGGTCCGGGGATCCGGGATGAACCTCTGCGCGTCACTGTGTCCCCTCAGATGCGCCAGCAGGTGGTCATCACCATGATCAGGTGCACTGAGGAGCAGGTCAACGGCCTGACTCCAGCAACTCTCCGCCGAGCCGAGGTCGTTCTCGACCGCACGGACGTGGCCAAGCACGTGCCACGCACGGGCTTGGGCATTGGGACGATGGCAAAGGCTGGTCGCTTTTTCCGCAGCGTCAGCAGACTGCACGAAACAACCGCGGTCGTAGAGAGTTTCGGACATCACGAGAAATGCCTCGCCCATACCCGACCTGTCGCCGCTGCGCAGATGAGCCTCCAGAGCCCGCTCACTGCATCTCAGCGCATCGTCACTTTCCCCGTGTTCGTGGTATATCTTGGCCAGTTCCGTGAGAGTTGCACCCTGCCCGCGGGTGTCACCGACTTCCTCCCGGATTACCAGCGCCTGCTCGTGGTAATCTAACGCGATATCATCAAGCTCCATTTGGTGATGCGCATTCGCGAGTTGATCCAGGGCGCACGCCTCGATGATTCGGGCACCCATCCCCCCGAGAAGTTCGAGTACCTTCTCGTAAATCGCGACGGCGATACGAGCCTGGCCGATCTTGAGGTGCACGCTTCCCAGGTTCTGCCTGCTCACGACACTCAGTTCGCGGTGTCCGAGTTCGTCGGCGAGCGCCGCGGCGGCGGACAGCAGCTGTCGCGCCTCGTCGTATCGGCCAAGCTTGTACAACATGACACCAAGGTTGATGAGCGTGCCGCACTCACCTTCTTTGTGGCCCACCTCACGCGTCGAAGACAATGCGATCTCGTGACTGAGCCTCATGTCCGTGTAGAACCCGAGACGATCATAGGTTTCATTCATGTTCGCGGCTAGACGCCAGACATGCTGATGAAATCCCTGTCGAGCCGCATGGGAAACAGCAGAAGCGAGATTGGTCTGCTCGCGAGCAAACCAATCAAGGGCGGCATCCACCGTCTCGAACTCCAGCGCGCCGCGCCAGGAAATTCCTTCCAACATGGGTACGGCGCTCCGCCCAGGCGTGACGCACTGCGCCGCGTTCCACGTAGATACCAAGTACCAATCAAAGAGTCTGCGGAGAACCAATTCTCGCTCGCTGGCAGCTTCCTCGCGGCGCGCCAGGTCGGCGGCGTAGCCGTAGAGGAGGTCGTGCAGCCGGTACCTGCTGGCCGAGATCTGCCGGACCAGGTTCGCCTTCACCAGGATCCTCAGGTGTTCGACGACCACAGACTTGTCGTCACCCAGGACGGCGCAGGCGGCCGACGTGTCGAACTCGGGGCCCGGATGCAGGCCCAGGCGGCGGAAGCTCAGCGCGACGGCGGCCGGCAACGCTCCGTAGGACCAGGAGAACGCGGTGGACAGCGTCGTGTACTCGTCATCGCTGTCCGCGGAGTCCAACAGGCCCAGGCCCTCGTGCTGCCGCAACTCGTGCGCCAGGTCGAGCAGTGAGGTGTAGGGCCGGTCGACGGCGTGCTGAGCGATGATCCGCAGACAGAGCGGAAGCCCTTGCGCGAGCCGGACCAGCGCGGCCAGTCCTTCGTCCTCGCTCGACCGGCCTCTTCCCTCCAGTTCGGCCAGCAGCAGACCGGTGGACTCGTCCGGCGTCAGCGGCGGAACCTCCACCGTCTGCACGCCGTCGCGGATGGTGAGCCCTTTGAGCTCCACCCGGCTGGTCACGATGCAACAGCAGTCGACCGTCGCGGCGAGGATCGGGCGGACCTGAGCGGTGTCGCGAGCGTTGTCGAGGATCAAAATGATCTTCTTGCCGCTCAGCGACCTGCGCAGCCGGACACGCCGTTCGTCGACGGTCAGCTTGTCGAGCGGGATGCCCAGCGACGCCAACAGGATGGCTATCGCGTCGTCTGGCGCCATGGGTGAGGTGGGGCCGTGGCCGCTCAGGTTGACGAACAGCTGACCGTCCGGGAAGCGGGACTTCCGGTTGTGGGCCCATCGGGTTGCGAGACTCGTCTTGCCCGCGGCCGGCATGCCGTGCAATGCGACGACCTGGCCCTGCGCTGTCGCGAGCAGGGCATCCAGCCGGACGAGGAGTTGCTTGCGGCCGGTGAAGTTGTGGATGTCCCTCTCGAGTTGCTGCGGTGGCTCCGGGACGATCTTGCTGACGATCGCGGTGCCCGCCTGTTTCTGGAGGACGGCCCGGTAGAGCGAACGCATTTCCGGACCCGGCTCGGCTCCGATCGCGTATTCCAGGTGGGAGCAGAAGTCGGCGTAGAACTCCAGTGCTTTCGAGTACTTGCCCATACCGTCGAGCGACCGCATGTAGTGGCGGGCGAACATCTCCTCAGTGTCGTGCTCGTACACCAAACGGCCGACGGCACTCATCACTTCGCCGTATTCGCCCAACTGCAGCTGACTGTCGAACAACACGTAGTAGGCGGGCAGGCGGTCGAATTGCTCCATCTGGGCACGGCAGTGATCCGACCAGGTTCCGGTGAGATCGGCGAGCGCCTTGCCCTGCCACAATTCCAGTGCTTCCTGAATCAGAGTTTTAGACAAAAAGTGGTCATCGTTTCCGGAAGCTTGTCTAGCTTTTGTCACCAATTGCCGGAAGCGGTGGAGGTCGACCAGCATCGGATCGAGTTCAAGCCGGTAAGCAGCGCCTTCCTTGTACAGCTGACCTCCGGAACCGGACTCGGCGAGGACCTTGCGCAGCCTGCTTATGATGGGATGAAGTCGTCCTTTTGAGACCGCCAGAGTCTCTCCGAGCCACAGTTCGCTGATGATCAGGTCTATGGACACGGGACGACCGACGTCGTGGAGCAGCAAAGCCAAAACGCCACGTTGTTTCGCCGTGCCGAGGTGGATGCTGTCGTCACCCGTCAGCAAGGATGTCTTCCCGAGGATCTTGAATTCCACCAGCGTCTCACCCCTCGCTGGTCCACCTGCACTCCAGGCGTTCCAGTGTGCCCTTTGTGCCGGATTTTCAGCAGGGCAAATGTTCGCAATTGCTCCGAATCGGTGAGGCGGGGAGCAGGCATATGGAGGGGCAAGTTCGCAGCAAGTCGACTGACAAGTGCGATCCGCATCCTTGATGTCAACGGGGATGACTGCTGTTCAAGGGGGCTTCATGACGGGTGCGGATTGGTTACAGGTGCCGGTCGGGCTGGACGCGCACCAGTGGGTGACACGGCACGGCCTGCTGAACGTGCTGGTCGTCGTGCACACGGTCACCAGTGGCCAGAGGCTGCTGGAGCTGATCGAGCTGGTGGAACGGGACTCCAGGGTGCAGGTGGCCTTCAGCAGGGCGCCTGACGTGTTCAGCAACGGCGTCGACGACTTCCTGCGCAGCACCGGAGGTCTTGTCCTGCCGTGGGAACAGGTGATCCGCGAGCGGTTCGACCTCGCGGTCGCGGCGGGGTACGGAGGGCTCCAGCACCTGCACGCGCCGCTGCTCGTGGTGCCGCACGGCGCCGGCTTCGGCAAGACGCACGCGGGCACATCCGCCGTCTACGGCCTGGACGCGCAACGGTTGATCCACAACGGCCGGGTTCTTCCTGACGCCATCATGTTGTCGCACGAGGACCAGCTGAAGGTGCTTCGCGACCAGTGTCCGCCGGCTGTCGACGTCGCGGTCGTCGCAGGCGATCCCGGCTACGACCGGATGATCGCGAGCCTGCCGCACCGCGACCGCTACCGGGCGGACCTGGGCATCCGGGAGGGGCAGGACCTCGTCGTGGTCAGCTCGACCTGGGGAGGGCAGTCGCTGTTCGGGCGGTTCGCCGATCTCTTCCCCCGCTTGCTCGAGGAGCTGCCTTCTCGGTACCGCGTTGCCGCGCTGATGCATCCGGCTGTGTGGTTCGGCCACGCGCCGCGCCAGATCAGGTCATGGCTCGCCGACTGCGTGGACGCCGGACTCGTCATGATCGGTCCGCACATCGACTGGCGGGCTGCCGTGGTCGCCGCCGACCTCGTCATCGGCGACCACGGTTCGGTCGCGGTGTACTCCTCCGCGATCGGGAAGCCGGTCCTGTTGGTGGATCCGGGGCTGCAGGCCGTGACCGCGAGCGGATCACCACAGGACCTCCTGCGGCACAACGCCGTGATCTACAGCCACGATTCCTCCCTGCCCGGCATGTTCGACGAGGCGCGCGCACGATCGGAACAGCTGCGGGACAGGGTCGTGGAGCGACTGACATCGCGGCCCGGCCGCTCGACCTCCCTGATCAAGGAGGCCATGTACCGGCTCCTGGGCGTTCCGGTGCAGGGCAAACACCGTGCGCCGCCACCAGTGACGATCACACCAGAGGAGTGCCGATGATGATGGCGGTGGCCGAGGACGGCCGGACGCTGGACCTGTCCCTCGACAGGCCGCTGATGGACTGCGTCACGTGGGACGAGCTCGCCGAGTCGGTGACGATCTCGCTGCACACGTGGTTCAGCACCGGCCTCAATCTGAACCTGCTCGTCCGCAACGGTTTGCCCGTGTGGTGCGCGCGGCATCGGGCAGCCGGAACAGAAAGCCCCTGCGGGCGGTTAGAAGTCGTCGCCGGCCCATGAACGCAGACGATCGGACACGACCCTCGCCCTGGAGGATCCCAGGGAGATGAGAAGGTGGACCGCCTGCTGCAGGTGGTCCACCGCGTTCACGGTGTCACCGCGATGTCGCGCGACTTCCGCGATCACTTCGTGCGCGTGGGCAAGCCCCTCGTGCGAACCGACGTAGCGCATCACACCCAGTGCCTCTTCAGCCACTTCTTCCGCGCGCACGAAGTCCTGCGCGCGACAGTGCACCCACGCCTGGGCCACGAGCACCCGCCCGCTGTTGTACGGATCCGGCTCGGGCAGGCGGTCGAAGATGACCCTCGACTCGGACAGGTGCGTCAGGGCCTCGGCGTTGCGACCGATGCGGCTCAAAGCCGTGCCGAGATGGATCAAGCTGAGTGCGAGACTCCTGTCCGCGCTCAACGCACGGTTGAGCGCCACCAGTTCCGTGAACTCCGCGGCTGCTTCGGCCACTCGATCGGTGTCCGCGTAGAGCAGTGCCAATCCTTCACGCGCGTCGGCAACGCCACGCTGGTCGCCACCGGCTGCCGCGATCGCCACCGAACCGCGCAGGTGCTCCTCTGCCTCGCGATACCTGCCGAGCGTCGTGCAGACGCGACCAAGTCGCTTCAGCATGTCGGCTTCGGCGAACGCGTTCCCCCACCGGCGGGCGGCCTCGACGCCTCGCAGGTCGATCTCGACCCTGTCGTGATAGTGCTTGCGGTGCAACAACAAGGGCCACAGCACGTCCGAGAGTTGCCAGGCAAGGTCCGGCCATCCCCTGGTCAGGCTCACCTGCCCCGCCTTGATGAGGTTCGCGCGCTCCAGTTCCAGCCAGGAGAGAGCTTCGTCCCGATCGGCGAACCGCGGCTGCTCGGTCGGGTTGGCCCGGAAGGCGTAGTCCAGCCGGCGCCGGTGCGGCGTCACGATCTTGTCCGCCACCATCGCACCTGCCAGGTACCACTCGAGCACGTGCCGCAGTGCGGCGTCCGTGTCCTCGCGCTGGTCCTGCTTGCCGGCTTGTTGCCTGGCATGGAGCTTCAACAGGTCGTGGAACCGGTAGCGGTCCTCCCCGACCTCTTCGAGCAGGCTGCTGTCGACCAGTTCCTCGACGAGACTGCGGGCCTCGGCAAGTCCATGACCGAGCAACGACGCCGCCACCGCCGGCCCGAACGTCTGGCCCGGATGCAACGCCAGCCGGCGGTACACGACGGCGGTTCGCTCGTTCAACGCGCGGTACGACAGGTCGAACGTCGTCTGGACCGAGAGTTCCCGCGACGGTGACAACATCGCCAGCCGCAACTGCTCGTCAGCCAGTTCGGAGACCACCCGCCCCACCGACCACTTCGGCCGCGCGGCGAGGCGTGCCGCCGCGACCCGCACCGCGATCGGCAGGCCGCCGCACAGGTCGACCAGGGCTTCCGCGGAATCCTGTTCGTCCGCGATCCGGTTGCCACCCAGCGTCTTCGCCAGCAACGTCACCGCCGACGAAGCCATGAGCGGCCGGATGTCCAGCAACCGGCCCCCGTCGACCACCAGATCGGTCAGGCGGGCGCGGCTCGTCACGACAACGGCGCTGGAGGACGAGTTCGGCAGCAACGGGCGCACTTGCGTCGCCGCACCCGCGTTGTCGAGGAGGACGAGGAGCGACTTGCCCGCAGTGAGCGAGCGGTACAGCGCCGACTGCTCGGCGAGGTCCGCGGGGACCCGCTGCGGTGCGACGCCGAGACTGCGCAGGAAGAGCCCGAGCGCCTCTTCCGAACTCATCGGAGTTTCGCCGCTGAACCCACCGAGGTCCACGTAGATCTGCCCGTCGGGGAAACGGTCGTGCATCCGGTGTGCCCACTGGATCGCGAGCGCCGTCTTGCCGATGCCACCCGGCCCGGCCAGCACGGCGAGCATCCGCTCACCCGGCACGAGCATCGTGTCGAGCTCCGCCAGATCCGACGCACGATCGGTGAAGTGCGCCGGTGCCGGGAGCAGCTGCTGCGGAACCGGCACCGTGGTGGCGTCCGAGTGGAAGTGGACGTCGCCGTGGATGGCGCCAGCCTGTACCGCACCCCCCTGAACCGAGCCTGACATCTCGTTGTGTACGCCCGCGCCCATGGCACCCCCGCTGTGCACTCGCACCTGCGCAACATGACGACCGTACGGCGTTTTGTGCTCACCGCTGCCCAGAACCACCCGTGACGACCAACACGAAGCCGGGTTTCCTTGTGCGCCGCGAAATCTCTTGCCCGTCTCGGTACGCTCGGAGCGATGATCACCAACTTGAGCAGATCGGGGGTCCCGTTCACCAAAGGTGAGTGCTGATGCACCCCTTGAGCGTGAACGAGAACTCCCGCCTTTCCTTGTGGGCGCGCGTGCGCGAGTTCGCCGTGCCGCCGTCGATGATCGAGTCCGCGACCGCCCGCCGTGCCGTGGGCGACTGGTCCGGGGCCTGCGCGGCCGCACGTGTCGACGTTGATCTGAACCTGCGCGCGGTGGGTCGCAGCCATGGCCGGCAGTTCGCGGCACAGGTCCGTACCGATCTACGGCATTTGGCTCCTGACCTGCTGCGCTGGCACTTTCCGCGGACCGGGCCGGACGGCCTGTTGCGGCCGGGCCTCACCGTTTCCCTCGCGCGGTACCCACCCGCGACACATCTCGTGGCGCGCACACCGCCCGCTTGGGCGGATGCCGGGCAGCGGATCAGTCTCGCGCTCTGGGAGCCGTCGTGGTCGGCGGGCGCGCATCCTCATCCTCGGCCTGACCGGCGGTTTCGTCTCGATCTGCACCGGCACCTGTGGGACGCGCGCCGGACCGCTGAGCTGCGGGAACGGGCTGGTGCCGCGCAGTGGCTCTCTGGCGAGAATTCCGGGCCGCACAACAGCTGCGCCGTGCACCGGTGGGCGGGTGAGGCGGCGCTGCTGCTCCGCGCGGACGAACGGGCGGAGGATGCCGTCACCGTGCGGCTCGGTTCCCGGCGCCGGCTCGTGCTGAACCTGGGTGAGGTGCCCAGAGGGCATGTCAGTGCGTTGCCGGTGCTGCCTGACGCGGCGACCTGGGTGTTGCCGGACTTGGAGCTGCTGCACGCCGGGTTGATCGACGCTGATCGGTTGCACCCGCTCGTCGCGTCGGCGCTGCTGCTCGAACGTCGAGCCGGCAAGTCGCGAAGTCCTGACAGTTCAGGGAATTCGCGGCTCGTGGAGTGTCGTGGTGTCACGCACCGGATCGGTGTGGTGGACGGGGTGCTCGTCCCGCTGGACCACGACGCCGACGAGATCCGCCGCGAGGAGCTGCTGGGCGCGTTGGGCGGTACTCCTTTGCCTTGCCTGCAAGCTATCGACGCGGCACACAGGCGCCCGGAAAGCCTTGTGGACGTTCGTGCCTATCTGGACCACGGCGACACCGCCGCTGCTCTCGCCGTCGTCGAAGGCCTGCTCGGGCCGGACGTGCTGCTGCGCAGTGGGGCGTTGCGCGATGAGTTGGAAACGGCGGTGGAACGCCAGGTGGTGCACGGGCTGTACCGCGCCGGACTCGTCGGAACTGGTCCGGCTCCGGCTGTTCGGGACTCACGTCGTCGCGCCCGCCGGGGCCCCTACTTGACCAAAAGGTGATCGAAGACATGCCTGGTACCGCGCTGGACGCTGCCGCGGAATTGCTTGCCCTGCTGCAGAACACCACCACCGAGCCACGTGCCGACATGCAGTTGGAGGCCCTGACGCTGGCCGTGTCCGCCGACCTCCCGGTGTTGTTGTGGGGCGAACCGGGGATCGGTAAGACCGCGGCCCTGAACCAACTCGCCGAGGCGCTCGAACTGCCGTTGACCACGGTGATCGCGAGCGTGCACGAACCCTCCGACTTCGCCGGACTGCCGGTGGTCGGCGATGATCCCGCTACCCAGGGCGTTCCGATGGCCCCGCCCGACTGGGCCGTGCGCCTGGTCCGGGCAGGTCGCGGACTCCTGTTCCTGGACGAGTTGTCCACCGCTCCTCCGGCGGTTCAGGCCGCACTGCTGCGCGTCGTGCTGGAACGTCGGATCGGCGCACTGCGGTTGCCGCCGGGGGTGCGGATCGTGGCCGCCGCCAACCCGCGCTCCTCCGCCGCCGACGGCTGGGAGCTGAGCCCGCCGCTGGCCAACCGGTTCGTCCACCTGCAGTGGACTTACGACCACGACGTCGTGGTGCGCGGGCTCGGTGGGACGTGGCCGACGGCGACGTTGCCACGGCTGGCCGCGGGACGGCTGGCCGACGCGGTGGCGTTCGCCCGCCGGGCCGTGTGCGGACTCCTGGCGGTTCGGCCAGGACTCGTGCATCAACTGCCGAAGAACGAAGCTCGCCGCGGCGGTCCTTGGCCCTCACCACGCAGTTGGGAGATGGCGCTGCGGCTGACCGCTTTCGCGACCGCGGCGGACGCCTCGCGGGAGGTGCTGTCGATGCTGGTGCGGGGCACGGTGGGTGACGGTCCGGGGCTCGAGTTGTTGTCCAGCATGGACCGGATGGATCTGCCGGACCCCGAGGTGCTGCTCGCGGACCCGGCGGCGGCCGTTCTGCCCGAACGCGGCGACCTGCGCCAGGTGGTGCTCGACGGCGTGGTGGCGGCGGTGCGCAAGCGGCCGGAGCAGTCCCGCTGGGACGCGGCGTGGTCGTTGCTGGTGCTGGCTCTGGAAACCGGTGCCCCGGATCTCGTGGTCGTACCGGCGTCCACCCTCGCCGCGCTGCGCCGCGACGACTGGCAGGTGCCCGCCGCGATCAAGCGGCTGGCCGGGGCGGTGTCGGTGTCGCGGCGGGCGGATCGCGCCGTGGCCGGCACGAGTGCGGGCAGATGAGCCTCGACGAGGAGAAGCTGTTCGCGGCCCGGTTGCACGCGGTCCGGAGCCGGCCGTATCTCGCGACGGCGTTGTTCGCCTTGCACACAGTGGAATCGCGGCAGGTGCCGACGATGGCCGTGGACCGGCACTGGCGTTGCTACGTGTCTGCGGCGTTCGTGGACCGCACTCCGTTGGAGGAACTGGCCGCGGTCTGGGTGCACGAGGTCTCGCACCTGCTCCGCGATCACCACGGACGCAGCGACCGGTTCGCGGCGAAGCACGAGCTGACCGGACGGGGCGAGCGGCTGCGGATGAACATCGCAGCGGACTGCGAGATCAACGACGACGTGTTCGGCGAGGGGTTGGTGACCCCTGCGGGCGCCGTCCAACCATCGCTGCTCAGGCTGGACGCCGGGCAGCTGATGGAGGACTACCTGCGCCAGTTCCGGCTCGGGCCGTACACCGACGCGTTCGGCTGGCTGGACTGCGGCAGCGGCGCCGACGGGCTGGGGCGTGAATGGGACCTCGGCCCCGACGGCGCGCACGGGCTGACCGAGCAGGAACGGGACGCCGTCCGGTTCCGGGTGGCGCAGGGCATCACCGGCAACCCTGGCGACGTCCCGAAGGGCTGGCGACGGTGGGCGGACGAGGCGTTCCACCCGCCGCAACCGTGGCGGGAGCTGCTGGGAGCGGCGGTCCGCTCGGCAGTTTCCAGCTCCGGGGTGAGCGAGGACTACACCTACGGACGGCCCGCGCGCAGGTCGGCCGGACTGCCAGGGGTGGTCCTGCCGAGCCTGCGGCGCCGGCCGCCGCGCACCGTCGTCATCGTCGACACCTCCGGGTCGGTGAGCGACGCCGAACTGGGCAGCGCGCTCATCGAGATCGCCGCGATCGTCCGCGCTGTCGGGGGCCGGCGTGATCTCGTCTCGGTGCTGTCGTGCGACGCCGCCGCTCACGTCACACATCCGTTGTGCCAGGCGGAAGGCATCCCGCTGGTGGGCGGTGGCGGCACGGATCTGCGCGCCGGCTTCGCCAAGGCGTTGCGCGCCAATCCCCGGCCCGACGTCGTCGTCGTGTTGACCGACGGCCAGACGCCCTGGCCCGATGCGCGGCCACCCTGCCGGGCGGTGGTGGGTCTGTTCTCCCGGCCGCGCCGATCGGGTGAGAACAATCCCGACTACGTGCCGGACACGCCACCAGCGTGGGCGCGGGTGGTCGCCATCGGGTCGTGATCAACGCCGGGATGCGCGCCGAGCAGACCCCCCTGTCCCCGACTGCTCGGCGCGCGGGTCGGCCCTCGGTCACTCCTCCAGCCACTGCAGGCCGTAGCTCAGGCCCTGCTGCAGGTCGTGGAACTCCAGCGAGATGTCGCCCAGCCGGTCGACGGTCAGCGAGTCGTCGCCCGGCACGAAGTCCTCGTAGGCCTTGGCCGGCAGGCCGCCGATGCGCCACACGTGTTTTGGGGTTGCGTGCGAGCCGTAGCGCACGCGGACCGAGAACTCCTCGCACCGGCGCAACGGCGTGAAGACGTAGTACGGGCGCATCCAGCGCCTTGGGTACGCGCTGAACTCGATGCTGTAGTTGTGCGCCTGGCCGAGGGTCAGCGGGGCGGGCAGGCGCACGATGAACCGGGAGTGCGACGACGACACCCGTTCCTCGGCCACGATCTCGCCGCCGTAGACCATCTCGGCGCGAATTTTGAACTCGTCGCCGATTTCGGGGTCGCGTGGCGCGCTCATCGAGAGGATGAGTTCGTCCAGGTCGTCGACGGCGGCGATGATGCGGCGTTCCTCGGTCAGCGTCGGCAGATCCTGGTCCAGCCGGAGGAATCCCCGCAGTGATTCCACGTACCAGCCGTCCGGGGAGTACGAGCCTGATTTCCGGTCACGCATCCCGGCGTCGTGGAGCAGTTCCGCGAGGATTTTGAACGCGTTGTCGACGCGTCGTCTCGCGGTGCGCGGATCGCGGTCGTAGGTGTTGGCGAGCCAGGCGACGCGCTGGTCGAGGAACTCGCCGGCGGCGTCCGGGTGCAGGCCCAGCGCCACCGTGGCGGCCAGGTGCAGGTCGCTCGGCAGCTTCGCGCTCAGCTTGGTCAGCTGGAGGACTATCTTGCGCCTGACCAGGGCGGGGTGGTCGAGGTCGGTCACGCCGCATGCGGTGCGCAGCGACAGGCCAACGCGCTCATGCAGATCGTCGGCCCGCAGGCCGCGGCCCCTGCGGATCTCCTTGAGCTCGTTGAACATCTGCTGACCGTCCACGGCCACCACGCCTCTCTCGCCTTCAGATGAGCAGAACCAACAGACACAAAACAACCTCAACGATTGAATGACTCTCCACGTTCCACACCCCCTTTCACGAAAAAAGAGAAGAACTAGAAAGTGGAAACGACGAAAAGGCCGAAGAGAAGGCCCGCGATGAACATCAGGACACCCACCTTCAGCAATGTTCTGATCGACATCCAGAGTGTCATCGCGGTCTCCCCCCTCGGTTACCTCGAAGACAAGAATGCCCCGGCCGCTGGGCCGGGGCATCGACGGATGACGGGGTCGCTACCTGACATTTGGCAGGTAGCCGACGAGGGCGCGCAGCACGTCCGGACGGCCGATCGTCACGCGGGCCCTGGAGCTGGTGACGATACCGCGATCGCGCAACACCGCGAACGCCCTGGCGACCGACCGCGGCGAGGCGTCGACCTGGCTCGCCACGTCCTGCTGACTGAGCTTGATGCGCAACATGATGCCCCTGTCCGTCATCACTCCGTGCAGGTCCACCAGCCGCAACAGGCAAGCGGCCACCCGGCGGGTCACGTCGAGCGACGCGAAGAGCGCCCGCTCCTCGCTCAGTTCGACGAGGCGGCCGGCCAGCTGTTTGATCATCGCCATCGAGATGGCCGGCTGGGTTCGCAGCAGGTCGATGAACTGTTCGCGGAGCAGTTGGGCGACCGTCACCTCCTCCAGCGCGCGGACGCTGGCCGTGCGGTCCGAGCCGTGCACGGCGGCGAGGTCGCCGACGACGTCACCGGGGCCGCGGAACGCCAGCAGCAGATCGCGGCCGTCGTCGGTGGCGAGCGACACGCGCACCCACCCGCTCAGCAGCACGAACACGTGATCGGTGGGATCCCCTTGGCGCAGAAGCACTTCATCGGCCGAGAACGCGCGCCGAACCCCTGCACCCGTCACGACCTCGCGGTCGCCGGCGGACAGGTGGTCGAAGATCGACCCTGGCACCCACGGCCGAATCATCAGGCCCCCTTGACCTTCTGCTCGTCGAGCCACGCGCCCGCGTCGGTCGTCCACCGGGACACGGGGGTCACACATCCGGTGGGTCCAGGCAAGCAGGTGTTCACGTTCCACAGCAAGAAGAACAGGAACACCAGCGCGATCACGAAAGGTTTCGGCCGCTTCAGGCAGGTCTGGGCGAGCCACGCGTTCATCCCCGCGTCCAGCAACGCCTGGTGGAGCAGCTCGACGAGCCAGCCGAACAACGGCAGCCCGCCGAGCGCGTCAGTCGTCGTCATCGTCGTCCCCGTAGTCCGGGGGCAGGTCGAGGAGGATCTCCGCGGTGATCGGCACCGACGAGATCTGCTCCGCCGTCATCCGCGGCCGCGGCGGGGGCGGCGCCGCGATCGGGAGCCCGCCCGAGGGTGCGGGCAGGCCGAGCGACGCCCTCGACAGCTGGTTGGCGATGACGGACGACGCCTGGCTCATGATGCCCTGCACGTCGCCGTGGGTGACCAACCCGTTGTCCAGCAAGGAGCTCAGCAGCTCCTTCGCCGTCTCGAAGTCCAGCCGGTCGCGCTGCATGAACAACGCCAGCACGTTGTTGACCTCCGCCGGGCTGCTCGCGAGCTGCAGCGCCACGAGCGACTCCTGACCGCCTTCGAGCGCCCGGTGGTAGAAGTCCATCCGCCGCTGGGTGAGGCGCAGCTGGTGCTCGGCCTCGGCCCGTTCGAGCGCCTGCCGGTTCGTTTCCTGTTCTCTCTCGATCTCGGCTGTCTGCCGCATGCTGGTGGTCTCACGGGCGTGCTGGTGCGCGATCCACTCGTGCCGTTTGCGGTTCTGCAGCTCTTCGAGCGCGGGGCCGTCCAACGACAACGACACCGAACAGTGCACCAGCAACACGCCCTGCGGGAGCATCAACGGGCCCTGGTCGGAGAAGTACCGGATCATGGCCCGTTCCGCGGCGGGCCGTTCCTCGATGGCGTAGGAGTTGCTGATCTCGCGCAACGTCTGCCGCAGGTAGGGCGCGAGCACGTGACCGGCCTCGGCCAGGCTGGTCTTCACCGCCTCGCACGGGTCGCCGACCCGCCACCGCGCCGTCACCTCGGCGTGGAACGGGAACGCGTCCTCCTGCGCTGGCAGGTCGAGCGCGAGGGTGTACGGGTGCACGGAGGTGTCCACCAGGTAGACCGAGCGCGGCCGGTTGATCGCGATCTCGCTGGCGGTCAGCGGCCGGTCGGACTGGTAGAGCTGACCGCGCCGGTCCAGGTAGACGGTCGCACGTTCGCCGCCCGGCATCGGGCGGTCGCGGAACAGGTCGCTGCGGCTCGGCTCCAGCTTGGTGATGAGCGGCTGAGCGGCGGGGTTCTGGTTGGTCACGGAAGGTTGTCCTCACGATCGAGTACGGCGATCAGCTCGACGGCGGCTTCGACCGGGCCGTTGCGGCCTCTCGCCCAGCGGATCAGGTTCTGGCGCAGGGACGTCCGGTTCCCGGCGGCCCGGGCGACGTCGGCGAGCAGCGCGCCCAACGGCTCGCGTTGCGCCTCATCGCGCTGGGCGACGTTCACCCAGCGCCGGACGACCTCGTAGGTCTCCGGCATGAAGAACTGGGCCTGGATCGCCCGGCCGATCAACGTCACGACGGCGTCCCGGTGCTCGCCCTCCGCGACCCGCAGCAGGCCGGGCCACGGTTCCGCGCTGCCCTCGACCTCCGCTTCGAGGAACGTGCACAGCTGCAGCACGCAGTTCAGCCCGACCATGCGCACCTGGAGCGACCGGGCGACCGTCCACTTCAGCAGCGCGTCCAGCACCAGGCCCAGCCGGTCGAGGTCGAGCGCCAGGTTGGTGATCGAGTCGGCGAGCGCGATGATCATCGCGGGCTGGTCGGTGTCCGCGGCCTTGCGCAGCAGCTTGAGCACCCGCGCCGGTTCCATGATCGGCAACGTGCCGAGGACGGCGACCGCGGCCATCCGGCGACCGGTCGCCTCCTTGCCCCGCAACCACCACGTGAGCATGCGGTTGATCAACGGCTGGAGTTGCGGCTCCATCATCGCCAGCCGCAGCGCGCCGATCACGGCCTGACGTTCCCAGTCGTGGCGTTCGTCGGCCCACCGTTCCAACACGTGCTGGCGGACGTAGTCGAACTCGGCGAGGCTCAGCAGCCCCACCGCGACACCCGCTCGGGTGCGCACCTGCCGGTCCCGCGAGCTGCCCAGCCCGCACAACCACTCGCGCACCACCTGGTGCGCCTCCGGGTACTCGCCCCAGACGTGTTCGAGCATCCGGCGCGGCCGGCGCCGATCGCGGTACCGGACGACCTCGACGGCCAGGCTGCCGAGGTCGCTCTCCTCCACCGACGTGGTGATCTCGGCGTGCACCCGCTCGACGAGGCTCATCCGGCGCATGGCGAACACGTCACGCACCCGCGCCCGCCGATCCGGTATCTCGGCCGCCTGGAACGCTTTCGCGAGCTTGGTCGCGTTCTCCGACACGACCTGCACCGGCATGCCGTCGAACACCGCGAGGCTGATCGCGAACGCGCGCTCCTCGTTGTCGGTCAGCCCGTCGAACCATTCGCGGAACCCCGACTCCGCGGCGCGGGTGTAGCTCTGCCGCAGGTCTTCCACGTCCCGCTGGCCCAGCACGATCTGCGAGAGGCCGCGGCCGAACTCGGCCAGTTCCTGGGCACGCGGAGTGGCGCCGACGACCTCCTCGACCAGTTCGCCGAACTCGGGGTAGTCGCCGAGTTCCTGGTCGGGCTTGCCGGAGACCTTCAGCTGCACCTGGAAGTGGCTCGCCACCAACGCCCGGCCGTCCGCGAGCTGCGCTGTGTCGACGAGGAAGTGCGCGAGCTCGTGCTCGCGCATCGCCGTGCCCGCGTCGACCAGCACGATCATGCGAGCCCGAGCGCTTTCGAGCTGCCGCTGCCACAGCCCGAGCGTGTACTCGCTCAGCGCGGCCGCCTGGTCGACCTCCAGCGACTCGAGCAGGTACCCGTGGTCGTCGGCCAGGTCGAGCGCGCTGGACGGCGACCGCAGGCTCGTGTCCGGGCTGAGCTTGTCCACGCCCTCGGCGCACTCGCTGCCCAACAGGTGCAGCGCGGTCGCCGTGCGTCCCGAACCGGCCGGCCCTCGCAGCAGCACGATCCACTGACTGCGCAACCGTTCCCGCAGCGTCTCGTAGCTCGTCGGCGCGACGAAGGTGGCGGTGACCGACCGGATCACCTCGGCCGAGATCGGGCCGCTGGGCACCGCGTGATGGGTTCCGCCACCGGGCTGGCCGAGCGTGCCCGCGTCGACGAGGCCGATCGAGCTGGTCAGGAAGATGTTGCCGATCGAGCGGTCACCGAGGATCGCGGCGACCGAGCGGTCCAGCGCGCGGGCGTCCTGGAACAGCTTGCGGGCGTTGCGCGGGTCGGAGGCGTTCCGCTTGGCGTCGGGCAGTTCCTCCTCGCCGCGCGCTTTGTTCGGCTGCTCTTCCTTCTCCTGCTTCTCGGCCTTCTCCGCCTTCTCGGTCTCGGGTTTCGCCTGCGCGTCGGGAGCGGGCGGCGGGTCCGGTTTCGGCTCGACCGGCTCCGCGGGCTTGGCCTGGTCGGCATCGCTCATTTGGGATCCCGGAAGTAGTTGCGCGCGTCGACCCGCCCGATGTCACGGGCCTGGACGACGTTGCCGCCGACGGTGCCGGTCACGCTGTTGTGCACGCCCGACGGCCGCGAGGGCGTCTCCGGTTCGTGCTCTTCCGTGGCGACGGGCTGCGGCACCGGCGGGGTCGTGTAGCCAGGCACCCACGCCCAGGCGACGTTGCTCTTGAGCTCGCCGAACTTCTCCCGCGGGAGCTTGCCGTAGCCGTGCTTGACCACCGTGTTGTAGACGTGGTCCGAGACGATCACGATGGCCTGCGCCCGCTGTGCGGCACCGAGCGCCGCCTTCGCCTCGGCGAGGTCGCAGACGCGGAACGTCCGAGTCAGTTCCTCACTGCTCCAGCCGCGGGCGTCGCGGTGCACGAATCCACAGTGGACGGCGATGCGCAGCCGCAGCCACGTCTCCGACTCGATCGTCGCGTTGTAGCGCGCCAGCTCGTCGATCAGCATCTGGGCCATCGGTGTCACTTCGAGCACACCCGCGTCGGCGATGAGCAGCACGCCGTCGCCCCTGTCCTCGGTGACGCACCTGCCGCCGAGCAGGCCGGCCTTCTCCATCGCCTTGTGCAGCATGGAGTAGAGCTCACGGCGCAGCTGCGGCAGCTCCTCGTTCTCCCGGTCGCTGGACTTCTCGACGTCCACCACCAGGAACGTCCTGGTGACCGGCTCGTTCATGTCGTTTCCTCTCACGGCAACACTCCTCGTGCACAGACGTGGTCGAGCACAACGGCGATCCCGTGCCGCACCACGGCTTCGCGCACCAGGCGGTAGCCACCGCCGTAGACCGGATCGGGGTTCTCCAGCGCGGACCGCCGCAAGGTGTCGGCGAACGGCGTGCGCCGGCGTTTGAGCCAGGCGCCGGCGAACAGCTCGCAGACGCCTTCTTCGAGGGTTTGGTCGAGGTCGACCGCACCGCGCTGGGCGAGCCACGCGTGGCCGATCTCGTGCACGACCGTGGCGCAGAAGTGGGTCTCGGTGAGGCCGCCGGCGATCTCGATCCCGAGCACGTCGGTCACCGCGGTGTCCACCCAGACGCGTTGCAGCGTGCGGCCGAGGCACAACGACCGCGTGTCGGGGTTCATCACGTCCGGGTCCACCAGGGTCACGCGAACCCGTTGCGGCAGCTCGATTCCGAGCGCCGCCATGTCCGCGCGCACCTGCGGGATGTGCTTCCTGGCCTGTTGTTGTGTGTCCACGGCAACGCTCACGCAGGTCGGGCAGCGCACGGTCGTGGAGGTGAACCGGGACCAGTTCCGTTCACCGGCGTGCCGCGGCCGCACGCACAGCGCACACCTGTCCAGGACCGGGTGCGTGGCGCAGGTCGCCTCGCCGTGCAGCGAGATCTCGTAGCTGGCCATCGGCGGCAGGCCGCAGACCGTGCAGGACGTCATGTGGCCTGCACCCACCTCTTGGTCTTCGGGTCACGCTTCCAGCCGGGCGTGGACGTGGCGGGCGGCGGAGCGGGCGCGCTCTGCCGCCGCACCACGGGTTGCTGGCCGTCGAAGAAACGACCCCAGTCCTGCGCGGTCGGCCGGTCTGCCGGACGGCGGCTCAACGACGCGCGCAACAACGTCCTGCCTTCCGGCGCCAGCACCGCGTTGGCCCTGGCCGGGTCGCGCGACACCGATCCCATCGACGCGGGAACGAGGCACCGCAACACGAACAGGCCGAACTTGTAGATGTCGGTCGACTGGCTGAGCGTGTCCTCCGGCGGATCCCAGTCGGGAGCGTTGAGCTGCTTGACGACCGCCGACGAACCCTTGATCCGGATGGCGTCGCAGTCGACGAGCATCACGCACGGCCGGCCGTCGATCCTGAACACCTCGTTCTTCGCGTTGATGTCACCCATCACGAGGTCGTTGCGGTGCAACAGGTGCAGCGCGGCGGCGAGGTCGCGGCAGATGAGCAGCCGCTGGGCGGGGGTCGGTGCGGGCATGCCGAGCCGCCGGGCGCGGTCCGGGTCGATGAAGAGGTGCTGCACCTCCCGCAGGCTGTTCTTCGGCTGTCCGCTCGGCAACACCCTGTCCTCGAAGAACTCGCCGGGGATGAGCGGCATCAGCACACCGCTCACCGCCCCGGCCTGCTCCACGATCCGCACCGGCCACGCGGTGCAGCGGTCCAGTCGTTGCCGCGTCGCGACGTCCATCCGCAGCCGTTTGTCGACGACTGCGCTCAACCCGTGCGGTGGCACGTGGTCCGGCTTGTACTGCTTGTACACCAACGGTCCGGCCACGTCGTCGAGCGTGATGGCCGGTGCCAGGAAGACCTTCGCCTGGCCACCCGCGCCGATCTGCGGCCCGAGCGGGCCCAGCGCGGACAGACCGATGGTGTGCGAGCTCACCGCTGGCTCACCGGCCACACCGCCACCACCGTGCGGTCGTCGTCGAAGCTCTTGCGCGCGAAGCCGATCTGCGCCGCGAACTCGACACCGGACGCGGGCGGCCGCGTCCAGGCGTCCGCGAGGAACCGGCCGACCGGCCCGGTGCCCTGCCCGAGCGGGTCACCGACGCCGTCGGTCATGAGCACCAACGCCTCGCCCGCGCGGATGGTCGTCCGCACCGGCACCGGATCGGCGGCGGGCGGCAGCGGCAGTGCCTGCACGCTCGCCGAGTACACCTCGGCGCCCTCGTTCTTGACGGCCTCCTGCGGTTCCCAGCGGCCGCCCTCGCGCAGCACCCACGCCGAGGTGTCGCCCACCGTCACGACGTGCGCGACGTGCACTCCGTCGGCGGGCCGCAGGTCGACGACGGCGTACAGCACCGTGGTCGCGAGCTTCTGCGCGACATCGCGCAGATCGCACTTCTCGGCGTCGATGTCCTCCCTGCCCCGCAACAACTTCCGGCCGTACCGCTCGATCTGCGTCGCGACGCTGTGCACGAACGGTCCCCACGGCAGGGCGGCCGGTTCCGAGCGGTCGAGAATGCCCGCGAGCGCCTTCGCACCCCACCGCGTGGCGATCATGGCCGCCTTGTGCGACAGCTCGCCCGACGAAACCCCGTCGGCGACACAGATCACCAGGTACCGGCCATCGGTGGTGCGGCGGCACGCGTACTCGTCCTGGCGCACCCGCCCGTAGGCCCGGTGTGCCAGCCCGCGCACGCTCGCCGCGCGCACCTCGACGATCTTCGTCCGCCCGTCGCGCAGCGTGAACGCGTCGAGCACGGTGTCCTTGCGGTCCCACGCGGTCTCGTCCGGCAGCGGCACCACGCCCGCGGCGGCCCGGCCGGGGTCGCCGACCACGTACGGTTCGACGAACCCCTGCCACTTCGCTTCCGGCGCCGGTTCCACCGGGCCGGTCTCCGTCGCCGCGGCCATCAGACGAAGTCGTCCGACGAGTGGGCGTTGATACCCGACGGGAGGTCCTGCTTGCCCGGCAGGATCATGCCCGAGCTGCCCTGCGCCATGCTCTGCCCGGACGCGAGCATGCTGGAGATGAGGATCTCCGCGATGGCCGCGATCGCGTCCGCCGGGTTCTGGCCCTGCTCCATCAGGTACATCTGCATCTGCTTCGGCCCGGTCGCCGGGTGGATCAGCGTCGCGAGCGTGCGCGGGTTCGCCGAGTCCACACCGCACGGCACGAAGTTCGGGTAGGTCGCGAAGCTGGTCAGCTCCTGGAACGCCGAGCGCCACTCGTGTTCGGGGTCGGTCGGCTCGCCGTCGCTGATGAAGAACACCGCGGGCCGGTGCACGAGGTACCCGTCGGCCTTGAGCTGCTTGACGTTGATCTCGATCTCCGACTTCAGCGTCCGGAACGCCGCACCGTACGAGGTGGCGCCGCGGATCGTCAGCGAGGGCAACGAACTGTGCTGGTCGAGCACGTCGCACAGCGGCAGGCGCACCTGGGCGTCCGATCCGAAGTCGATCACGCAGAACCGCACCTTGTCGGCGAGGATCGGCGCTTCCGCGAGCGCGTCGACCACCTTCGGCATGATCTTGTTCGCCTGGTCCAGCTTCTGCCCCGACATCGACGCCGAGACGTCGATCAGGACGTAGAAGGGCAGGATCTTGGCTTTCTCGCTCTCCACGCGGAGTTCTCCTGTCAGGGGTTGGGGGTGTGGTTCGAACCGTTGTTGTAGCGGGGAATCGGCGTGGTGGCGCTCGGGTCACCGTGGGCGGGGAGCTGCACGGTCCTGGCCGGTCCGTGCGGCGGCTGCGCTGCGTGCCGCGGGGCGTGCTGGGGTGTGTGCTGGGGTGTGTGCTGCGGTCCGTGCATGACCTGCTGGCCGATCTTCGGACCGCTGCTCGTGGGACCGCCGCAGTGGGCGACGTTCGCCTGGTACCAGTCGTTGAGGGCCTCGTCCGCCCGCAGCTGCGCGACGCCGCTCCACGTCTTGATCGCGTTCATCGCGATCTTGAGCTGCTCGTCGGCGACCGCCTGCGTGGTCTGCTTCTGCATCGCCGCGTGGCTGAGCAGCCGCTGTTCCTCCTCGTCGAACTTGTGCTTCGCCTGCAACAGCGCGAGATCGCGGTCCCGGTCGGCCCACGCCTCGTCGTCGACGTCCGCACCCTCGTCGGAGCGGCGCAGGAGGCTGTCGTAGAGCGTCTCCTTGCCGAACAGGCTGAGCAGCTTGACGATCACCGGCAGCAGCTCGATGCAGAGGAACAGCAGGAACAGCATGAAGTCCGCCTTGCCACCGCTGTCGCGGCCGGCGGTGATGCGGTCGAGCGCCTCGAGCCTGGCGAGCAGACCGGTGTCCCCCGCCGCGGCCTCGAAGCCCTGCTTGCGCAAGTTCTCCGCCTGCTTGCGCAGCACCTCCAGTTCGGCCTGCACACCGGGAAGCCGCTGGCTCGCGGCGGTGCTGGCGGTGGACGAGCCGTCGGCGATGCGCTTGTCGACGCGAGCGGTGGTGGCCTCCAGTTCCCGCGCCGCCTTGTCGCGCTTGCCGCGGGCCTCGTCCGCAACGGCCTTCTTCTGCCGGTACGCCTCGCCGTCGCCCTCCTTGCCGGTGCCGCAGCTGCCGTCGAACTCGCACTGCGCCAGGCGGCTCGCCTCCTGGTAGACCTTCTCGGCGTTGTCGAGCGTGGTCTTCGCCGCCTTGACGTCCGGGTCGTCGGCGGCCGTGGTGACGGCACGGCCGGAGAGGATCTCCAGCAGGCCCTTCTCCTCGGTCTCCAGCTCCTTGATCTTCTTCAGCGCCTCGTCGGTCTTCACCTGGTTGCGCTGCACCGACTCGACCTGCATCACCACCAGCTCGTTGCGGATCTCCGGTTCGAAGATCTTCAGCACCAGCGGGACGGAGATCACCGTGCCGATGACGATCGCGAGACCGAGCCGGGGCAACGCGACGAGGAAGTTGAGCAACTTGGTGTTGCCGCGCGTCATCGTCACGACGAGCATGCGGTCGAGGTTGAAGATGATCACGCCCCAGCCGAGCGCCACCGGTGCCGCGATCGCGATCGGCAGGCCGAGCTGCGAGGTCATGGCGAAGTACGCCGAGGCGGCGGCGACCGCGGCGGTGCTCAGCAGCACGCCGCCCATCGTGGCGTGCTTGACCACGTCACCCGGCGCCTTCTGAAGGATGTCGGCCCGTGCTCCCGACACACGCGCAAGCCAGCGCGTCACGCTCATCGTCCTGACTCCTCATCGAACGGGTACCGCGGGGCGTCGGCGAAGAAGCCGCCGAAGTCGATCGGGAAGTGCGCCACGCCGGTGTCCGGGATCGCCGGCCACTCGAACACCTGCGGGGCGGGCGGTCTCAGGTCCAGCCGCGGCTGGGGAATCCCGATGACCGGCAGCGGTGGCATCCGGTCGATCCCGTCCGGGACGGGTACGTCGACCCGCAGCGACGGCAGGTCGGGGATCGGGACCGGAAGTGGTTGCTGCACCGGCGGTTCGAACACGTCGACCGGGCCGGCGGAACGGTGGTCGGCACCCAGCGCGTTGATCGCCGACACCTCGATCACCGCGGCCTCGAGCGGCGCGATGGGCGTCGACCCGCGCTCGTGCGCGCCGCGGGCCTTGACGACCTCGGTGCGGCCGGGTCCGGCGGAGATCCGGATCTCGGTGGCCTCGAACGCCTCCCACTCGACCACCACCGACTGTCCCTTGAGGACGATCGTGCGGTCGAGCGACACCGCGCCGACTCGCGGCGGGGCGACCGGCTCGCCGAGCGTGCGGCGCAGGTACACCTCCCACTCGCGGGCGAGCGGACGGGCGGCGAGGTCGGGCCCCAGCGCGCGGCGCACCATCGCGAGACCCTGCGAGTCGAGCGCGCCACCGATCGTGTCCGGGTCCGTGCACACCGACGTGCCGGGTCCGGGGGTGAGGCAGCGCAACACGAACAGCCCCAGCTTGTAGAGGTCGCTCGCCCGGCTCAGCACCTCGTTGCCCGGCGGGACCCAGTCCGGCGCGTTGAGCTGCTTCACCGACGCCACCGAACCCTTGGGGCGCACGCCGTCGCAGTCGAGGAACATCACCATCGGGGTGTCGTCCAGCCGGAAGAGCTCGTTCATCGCGTTGATGTCCCCGAACACCACACCCAAGGTGTCGTGCATCAGCGTCAGCACGCCGGCGAAGTCGCGGCAGATCCGCAACCGCTGCTCGTCGCTCGGCTTCGGTCTGCCCAGCTCGGCCGCCCGCTCCGGCGGGATGAAGAGGTTCTGCACCTCGCGCAGCACCCGCTTCTTGCTGCCCGTGCCGGGCAGGACCACCTGATCGAAGTACGCCGCCGGGATCTTGGGCATGACGATGCCCAGCGCCTGGCCGTTCTCCTCGACCACCCGGACGGGCCACACGGTGACGGCGTCGAGCCGCTTGCGGGTGGGCAGGTCGAGGTTGTGGCGAGCGTCGACGATCCGGCGCAGGCTCTGCGGGTCGCTGTGCGGCTCGCGGTACTTCTTGTAGACCAGCTGACCCGCCACGTCCGGCAGTTTCAGGTCCGGCAGGTCGATGACGACCGCCTGGCCACCTCTGCCCAGCTGCTGGCCTGGTGTTCCGAGGTCACCAGGTGCAATGGACATGGTGATGCCAGACGAGGATTTCTCCACGTTTGCCTCTCCTAGTGCGAGATGACGACATTTGGCGGGCAGGCAATGGACACGGGAAAGGTAAACTGACGACAACCGCAGGTGCGGCTGTTGGTGCAGTTTGACCACCATCTGTCAACTGCCGGTCGTCCTCCTCAGCTGTCACGCCCCACAACCGGCCTGGCCAGAGGCGCTATGCGTGGTCAATCGGCATCCGGCCGCGAACCGTTACGGCCCGAACCACACCATTTTCTGGCCAACTCAGGTCCAAAGTTGACAAAAAATGGACACATTCGTGGCAGCCGAAAAGAGACCCCGCGGTTTCGTTTTGAAAGTTGCCAATACGCCACCGGAGTCGCATTTCTGCCGGTCAGGGCGCGTATTTACATAAAATTGCGCAGACGACTTCCGGACGTGTCCTATGAGGAGCGTGAGCTCGTGGGCGCGTCCCGTACCACGACTGAGTGCACCTTGGCGTGTGCGCCGTGGTGTTGCGGCCGTCTGCCAACAGACTGGGGTTCGTGGACACCAGGAAACGAGTCGATCCGGTCCGGCGTGGACGCACGATTCTGGGCGCGTCACTGGTGGTCACAGCCGCGGCCGCGGGGACACGCGCCGCCGTGGGGTTCGGCTACTCGGCGGAGGTGGAGCAGGCGATCCGCGCGAAGGACGGGCTGGACATCACCGTCGGGCTGCACTCAGGGCTGACGTGGGGCTGGCTGGCGTTCGCGGTGCTGGCCGGGGTGGCCGCGGTCCCGCTGCTCGTCAACGGAACGGGCCGGACGTTCGCGGCCGGGGTCTGTTACGCGCTGGGCATGCCGTTGTTGTTGTTCGGCATCGGTGTGTCCGCGCCGGTTTCGTCGGTCCGGACGTGGACGTGGGTGGCCTGCGGTGCCGTCCTGCTGCTCGCGGGTTTCGTGATGCTGACCTCCGGACCTGTTGCGCCGCAACCACAGCAGCGGCGCCGGCCACAACGCGGCCGCTCCACACGGGTTCGCTGATTGTTCCATTCCGGACACTCGAGCGGCGCGCGCCTGGCATGGTGTCCGCCATGATCGAGACAGCCCGGCTGGCCGGGTTCTTCACCGCTCACGGGATCTGGTGCGTGTCCGAAGGAGAAACGCTGGTTCCGCTGCTCGGGTACGAGCACGCCGACGGCGAGTACGGCATGAACCGGTTGATGTACGACGACTACGCCGAAGGTGCCCGCGCCGGTCAGGACGCGCTGGCCGACGGCGACCCCAGCTGGGTGGGCGCCGTCCTGGTGGCCGACGGGTACATCGACCTGGAGCAGGGCAAGACCGACGCGTTGCTCGTCGAGGCCGTCCAGTACGGCGCCTATCGGCAGTCGTTGCAGTTGGCCGTGCCGTACCGGCTGGCCGGCGACCCGCGCGGATTCGCGGTGCACCGGCCCAAGTTCATGAACGCACGGTGCGGGGACCCGGCCTTCGACGCGACGGCCGAGGCGTTCTTCGTCGGTGCCGCGTCCCACACCGAAGCCCATGCGGTGTGGGACGCGCACCTGGACGAGTCCGTCTGACGGAATCCGGCTAGCGGCCCGTCACCGTGCAGGTGGCGGTCGCGGACTTGCCGGGGTTGCTCTCCGACACGGCCGTCAGCGTCACCTTCGACATGATCGGGCCACCTGTGCGCTGGGCGTGCACCGGAACGTCGACGCGGCCGCCGAACTTGGCCGTGGCCAACGCGTTCGGCACCGAGACGGTCCAGCCGTTCTCCGCCTTCGCCGTCACGCGGTAGACGTCACCGTCGAGGTACTGGTCGACGGGCTCCGGGTGCTGGCCTCCCGGCGGCGCGGTGCGGCCGGTGTTGGTCAGCGGGAAGCGGCACGTCGCCACGCCGTCGGCACCCGCGTGCGCCGCGGTCGGGTTGACCCGCACGCCCCGCTGCTGCGGGCCCGCGCCGTCGAGCGATCGGACGGCGACCGTGTAGGACAACACACCGCGTGCGTCCCGTTGCAGGTCCAGCACGTAGAAGTGCAGCCGGTTGGCCGTGTCGACGAACTCGTACTCGCTGCCCGAGTTCGTGCCCGCGTGGAACAGCGCGTCCGACAGCTGGCGGTAGTCGCCGATGGTGATCGGGACCTTGGTGCCGTCGGGCAGGACGTAGTCGGTCATGCCGATGTCCTGCGGGTTGGCGTCGATCAGCCACGTGAACGGTGCCGCGTCGGCGTTCTTGGTCTTGGCGAGCATCACGCCGGAGTCCGGGGTGAACGAGTCGGCGCCCATCCGGTCGACGACCTCGAGCGTGTAGTTGTTGTAGCCGCCGCCGTCGCAGAACGGGTTGGTGGCCACGTTGCACGCGGGCGTCTTGTCGCCGGTGCCCAACGCGAGGTTGATGCCGGTCAGGCCGTTCGAGCCTGGGTTGACCTCGCGGGCGGTGATCTTCGCGATCACCGTGCCGGACCCGGCCAGGGCCTCGCGCGACAACCGCAGGACGTTCTTCTCGTCGATGATGCCGAGCTTGATCTTGTTGCGGAACGTCTGCTGGGCGCCGAGCGACGCGCCGCCGGTGGCCGGGATCGTCCAGCGCGAGTGCGGGCCGCCGGGGCCGTTGAACGAACCGCGCGACAACATGTCCCACGGACCGCTGTAGTCACGGCGCGGCGGGCTGCCGTACGGGTTGTTGTAGTTGTCGCCGATGCCGAGGATGTGGCTCAGCTCGTGCGCG
Organism: Lentzea kentuckyensis; assembly: GCF_002150765.1. Lineage (GTDB taxonomy): Bacteria > Actinomycetota > Actinomycetes > Mycobacteriales > Pseudonocardiaceae > Lentzea > Lentzea kentuckyensis. The sequence goes on along the minus strand of NZ_MUYM01000139.1, from coordinate 4,884 downwards.
TACACGCCCTGGCCGGAACTCTCCGCCTGCGTCGACGAACCGCCGCCCGCGTTGGGCCAGATCGACGAGCCCGCGGCCCACGAAGTCCAGTCCACGTACCGGGTCTTCGACCAGTTCGGCAGCGCTGGGTCCGGCGGGCCGAAGTCGTCGGTCACGTCCTCCTTGGTCCGGAACTTCATCATCCCGAACTCCTGCCACGTGCCGGACTCGTCCTGGCCCGCCGACAGGTAGTAGGTGAAGTCGTAGCCCGCGGGCACTTCCGCGCCGACGTCCGCCACCCACGCGGCACGGCCGTCCGTGCGGATGTTGCGGGTGCACGTGTCACCGGCCGGGCAACCGGTACCGCCCTGGAACTCCATGGCGTACTCGTGGTCCTTGCCCGGCATCGTGTACGGCCCGAACGCCTTCAGCTCGACGCCGTACCGCCCGCCGGAGGTCTCCATCCAGTACTCGTGCACGGTGTGGCCGCGGTTGAGACCGTTCGGCTTGTTGAGGAAGTCCTGGTAGAACTGCCCGACCTGGGCCCGCGGCACGTTGCTCGCCTCGGCGCTCGGGTTGCCGAACACCGTGGAGTTCCTGGCCTGCGTGACGACGAACGGCTGGTTCGGGTAGTCCAGCAGGACCAGCGCGCCCTTGAAGTTGCGCACCGATCCCTTGACCGCCGGGTCGGCCCAGTTCGTGCCGGGGATCTTCTTGTAGTCCCGTTCCCAGGTCATGTGGTCGGGGTTGACCCAGTTCTGCGGGTCGATGGGCCCGGGGAACCCGTTCTGCGCGAGCACGCGGGCGGTGTCGCGGGACTGCTGCCACGGCTGCTGCTGGGGCCAGTGGTCGTACTGCCAATGGTGCAACGGTTCGTCCGGAGGGGCTGCGGCTGAGTTGCCGGCGGTGAACATCGCGACCGAGAGGAACGCGGTGATCAGCAGGGCAGGGCGCCGGTGTCTGCGGTCCATACCACCACCGTGGTGCAGAGCCGCCCGTGCGAACTACCGTCGATCGTCTGCTGGTTAACGGAATTCGGGCAGATCAACGCGAACGGACGCACCGCGCGGTCTCGGCACGAACCGCACCGAACCGCCGTGCACCGCCACGATGTCCGCCACGATCGCCAGTCCCAGACCGGATCCGGGCAGGCCACGGGCGTCGGGGGCGCGCCAGAACCGTTCGAACGCCGACCGCCGGTGCTCGAACGGCACGCCGGGACCCTCGTCGCTGACGGTGAGCCAGCCCGGCCGGGAGCGGACGGTGATGGTGGAGCTCGCCGGGGAGAACTTCACGGCGTTGTCCAGCAGGTTGAGCACGCTGCGTTCCAGCGCGCCGGCGTCGCCGATGATCGACCAGTCCGCGCGGTCGACGTCGAAGACGTGGTCGTGCGCACGGCTGCGGGCGCGTCTGACGGCCCGGTCGATCACGGCGGACACGTCGACGGGGTCGCTGGCGAGTTCGCGATCGTCGCGGGCAAGCACGACGAGTTCGGTGACGAGATCGCTGAACTCCTGGCTCTGGGCCTGCACGCGGTCGAGGACCTCGGACCGCTGGGGCAACGGGCGGCCGGCGCGTTCGGCTCGGACCAACAGGTCGATGTTGGTGCGCAACGACGTCAACGGCGTCCGCAGCTCGTGCGCGGCGTCGTTGACCAGATCTCGTTGGCGGCGGCGGGATTCGGCCAGGGCGGCGGTCATCGACGTGAAGGCACGGCCCAACCGGCCCACCTCGTCCTGGCCCGCGACGGTGACCGGGGTGGTGAGGTCCTCGGTGCGCGCGATGTGTTCGACGGTTTCGGTCAGGCGTTCCATCGGAGCCAGGGCGCGGCGGGTCAGCCACAGGCCCACGCCGGCGACCAGCAGGGCGCCGAAGATCGACACGCTGACCAGGACACCGGCCAGCGCGGCCAGGGTGTCGTCGATCTCCGCGAGGCTGCGGCTGAGGATCAGGACGTCGCCGTTGTCCAGTGGCTGCAGCAGAACGCGCGCCGACACGCCGGACTTGGTCACGCCGTCCCGGTACGTGGTCGTCCGCACGAAGTCCGCGGTGCTGGTGACGACGGGATCGACGCCGGGCGGGGCGCAGGTGCGGCCAGCCGTGCTCAGCGTCTGGATGCCTTGGAGCACCTGCTGAAGCCCCTCGTTGGGCAGCCCTTCGTCACAGATGATCTTCAACACCCGGTGCTCGCCCGGCATCGGCATCCGGTCCAACCGCGGTGGCAGGCTCGCCAGCAGGGACTTGTCGAGCTGCGAACGCAGGTTGTGCTCGGTGACGAGCCAGGTGACGACGCTGATGCCCGCGATCGCCAGCGCCACCACGCAGGCCGTGATCAGCGCGATCTTGCGGCGCAGCAGCACCGGGCCAGTCACGGTCCCTCACGCAGGATGTAACCCATGCCGCGCACGGTGTGCAGCAGCCGAGGACGGGCGCCGGCCTCGGTTTTGCGGCGCAGGTAGCCGATGTACACGTCGAGCAGGTTGGTGCCCTGGTCCTGACCCCACACGGCGTGTTTGAGGTGCTTCTTCGTCAGCAACCGCTCGGGGTCGCCCAGGAACACGGCCAGCAGATCGAACTCGGTCGGGGTCAGATCAAGACGATCGGAACCGCGCAGGACTTCGCGAGCCCGCGGGTCCATCCTGAGGTCGGCGAACTGGAGCAGTTGTGGCGTCGCGCGGTGCCGGTTCTGCTTGAGCAGAGCGCGGACGCGGGCGAGGAGTTCTTCCAGTGCGAAGGGTTTGACCAGGTAGTCGTCGGCGCCGGCGTCCAGACCGGTGACCTTGTCGCCGAGCGCGTCCCGGGCGGTGAGCATCAGCACCGGCAGGCGCTCCCCTGCCGCACGCAACCGGCGGCAGGCCTCCGAACCGTCGACGTTCGGCATCATCAGGTCGAGGATGGCCAGGTCGGCACGGCTGACGAGGGGCAGTGCCTCGGCGCCGTCCGCGGCGGTGGTGACCTCGTAACCCTCGAACTCGAGGCTGCGCCGCAGACTGTCCCGGACGTCCGGGTCGTCGTCCACCACGAGCAGTCGCATGCGGGCGACGGTAGGGCCGAATCCTGTGAGCCAGCTGTGCATCGCCGCTCTCACGATTCTCTCAGCAGAAGCCAAGGACGTTCTCACGACGACCTCAGCAGGCTCGGTTTCACACGGTCACTTGCTGTGTCCACAGTGGAACGGAGATGACATGGCGGTGAGCACCGCACAGGCAACGGGGACGGTGGACATCATGATCCCCGTCTACAACGAGGAACGCGCGCTGCCCGGCTGCGTCGAGGTGCTGCACGGGTTCCTGAGCGAGCAGTTCCCGTTCGACTGGTCGATCGTGGTCGTGGACAACGCCAGCACCGACAGGACCCTGGAAGTCGCGGAGGAGCTGGCCGCGAAGTACGAACGGGTGCGCGTGCACCACCTGGACCGCAAGGGTCGCGGGCTCGCACTGAGAGAGTCTTGGGGTGCCAGCGAAGCAGCCGTCGTCGTCTACATGGACGTCGACCTCTCCACCGGGCTGGACGGACTGCTGCCGCTGGTCGCACCGCTGCTCAACGGGCACTCGGACCTGGCGATCGGCTCGCGGCTCGCACCGGGTTCGCGGACGGTTCGCGGGCCACGGCGAGAATTGGTCTCACGCGCTTACAACGCGTTGATCAGGCTCACGCACGGCGCGCGGTTCAGCGATGCGCAGTGCGGTTTCAAGGCCGCGCGCACCGAGGTCGTCCGGCCGTTGCTCGGCCAGGCGCGCGACGAGGCGTGGTTCTTCGACACCGAACTGCTGCTCCTGGCCGAGCACAACGGTTTGCGCGTGCACGAGGTGCCGGTTGACTGGGTCGAGGACGTGGACAGCCGGGTCGACGTGGTCGGCACGGCGATCGACGACATCAAGGGGTTGATCCGGGTGGCACGAGCCAAGGCCAACGGCACCGCACTGGTCAACGGGCTGCCGAAACGGCCAAAACCCAAGGCCATCCACCCCGACGCCGTGCTGAGCCGCAGCGAGGGCGGGCTTTCCTGGCAGATGCTGTCGTTCGCGGTGATCGGCGTGATCTCCACGCTCGCGAACCTGGCTCTGTACGGCGTTTTTCGGACGTGGTGGCCCGTACTGGTGGCGAACCTGGCCGCGCTGGTGATCACGACGTTGTTCAACACGGAGGCCAACCGCCGCTTCACCTTCACCGCCCGCAACACCGGCAGGGGCAAGTCGCATCTGCAGGGCCTCGTGGTGTTCGGGCTCTACTACGCGTTCACATCGGCCGCGCTGCTCCTGTTTCAAGCGGCCTCCTCCAATCCCTCCCGCTCGCTGGAGCTGGTGGTGCTGCTCGGCTCGTCGGCCCTGGGCACCGTGGGACGTTTCTTCCTGTTGCGGAGCTGGGTGTTCCGCCGGGACGACCGAAAGGACGACGAATGACCGCCACTGCCGAAGTGGCAGCTCCGGCTGACCCACCGATCGAAGCGCGGCCATCTCGCTGGCCCGCGTGGGCCCTGGTGGCGATCTGCGTGCTGGCCGGAGCTCTGTACGTGTGGGCGATCGGCGCCGGCCAGGTCGGCAACTCGTACTACGCGGCCGCCGCGAAGTCGATGTCCACGTCGTTCACCAACTTCCTGTTCGGCTCGTTCGACCCTTATGGCGTCGTGACGGTCGACAAGCCGCCGATGTCGTTGTGGCCGCAGGCGATCGCCGTGTGGATCTTCGGGTTCCACGGCTGGGCGGTGTTGCTGCCGCAGGTGATCGAGGGCGTCGCGGCGGTGTTCCTGTTGCACCGCACGGTCCGGCTGTGGTCGGACGAGAAGGTGGCGCTGCTCGCGGCGTTGATCCTCGCGCTGACGCCGATCACCGTGGCGATCAACCGCGACAACAACCCGGACACGTTGCTGGTGCTGCTGCTCGTCGCGGCCGCCTACGCGTTCAC
>NZ_MUYM01000138.1 GCF_002150765.1 Lentzea kentuckyensis | reverse complement strand
GCGGCCGCGGCCGCACCCCCTGGCCGGGTGGGGCGTTAGGCCGCTTTCAGGGACCAGAGGGTTTCCTCGGTCAGCTTCCAGAGTTGGGAGGCGGACTCCGGGTCCTGGGCGTAGGCGGCCACGCCTCGGCGGGGGTCGCCGGCGATGTGCGGGGCGGCCTCGTTGCAGTCGTCGAAGTACCTGCCGGAGATGCCTTCCAGGAGTGGGGTGGTGGCTACCACGAGGGTGGTGGCGGCGCCCTGTTCTGGCGTTTTCATGCGGCGGGTCGAGGCGCCGCCGCTTTGGCGGATGCGCTCCTGCAACTCCTCCTGGGTCAGGTGGCGCTGCAGGTTCGTGGCGATGCTGCCGGGCATCAGGGCGTTCATGGTGATGCCCTCGGAGGCCCAGCGGCGGCCGGCTTCCACGCCGAACAGGATGTTCGCGGTCTTGGACTGGCCGTAGGCCTGCCAGCGCTCGTAGTCGCGGTGTTCGTAGTGGATGTCCTCGAAGACGACCTCGCCCATCAGGTGCGCGGACGAGCTCACGTTCACCACGCGGGCGCCTTCGGCTCGCATCGAGTTGAACAGGCCCTGGGTCAGGGCGAAGTGGCCGAAGTGGTTGGTGGCGAACTGGAGTTCCCAGCCCTCCGGGGTGCGGGTCAGTGGGGTGGCCATGACGCCGGCGTTGTTGATGAGCAGGTGCAGCGGGCCGTCCCAGTTGCGGGCGAACGCCTTGACCGAGCTCTGGGACGAGAGGTCCAGCTTTGCCACCGAGATCTTCTTGTTGCCGGTGGCGGCGCACAGGGACGACGCGACTCGCTGGGCCGCGTCGATGTCGCGGGCGGCGATGGTGACCTCGGCACCGGCCGTGGCCAGGGCTCGCACGGTTTCCACGCCGATGCCCGACGCTCCGCCGGTGACGATGGCGCGGCGGCCGGAGAGGTCGACGCCCTCGACGACTTGCAGGGCGGTCGTCTCGAAGCCGAATCCAGTGGTGATCATGCTTGCACCTTCAGGGTTTCCTCGGAGACCTTCCACAGCTGGGCGGCTGCTTCGGGGTCGATCGCGTAGGGGGCGAGGCCGCTGGTCATGCCGGGGGTGTGCGGCAGGGCCTCGACGCAGTCTTCGAAGTAGAGGCCGGAGCGGCCCTCGACGAGCGGGGACACGGCCAGCACCAGCGTGGTGGCGGCGCCCTGTTCCGGCGTCTTGAGCTGCAGCGGCTTGTCGCCGCCACCGCGCAGGCGGATGCGCTCCTGCAACTCCTCGGGTGTGATGTGGCGCTGCAGCGCCGTCAGGATGCCGCCCGGCATCAGGGCGTTCATGGTGATGCCGTCGGAAGCCCAGCGCCGGCCGGCCTCGACACCGAACAGGACGTTCGCCGTCTTCGACTGGCCGTACGCCTGCCAGCGGTCGTACTCGCGGCGCTCGAAGTGGATGTCGTCGAACACCACCGGGCTCGACAGGTGGCCGGCCGAGCTGACGTTCACCACGCGCGCGCCCTCGGCTCGCAGCGCGTCGAACAAGCCGGTGGTCAGCGTGAAGTGGCCGAAGTGGTTCGTGGCGAACTGGAGCTCCCAGCCCTCCGGCGTGCGGGTCAGCGGGGTGGCCATGACGCCCGCGTTGTTGATCAGCAGGTGCAGCGGGCCGTCCCACGAGCGGACGAACTCCTTCACCGAGTCCTGCGAGGTCAGCTCCAGCGGAGCGACGAAGATGCTCTTGTTGCCCGTGGCGGCGGACAACTCGGCGGCGACCCGCTGGGCCGCCTCGATGTTGCGCGCCGCGATGGTGACCTCGGCGCCCGCGGCGGCCAGCGCCCGCACGGTCTCGACGCCGATGCCCGACGCTCCACCCGTGACCACGGCGCGACGGCCCGAGAGGTCGACGCCGTCCACGACCTCGAGCGCGGTGCTCTCGAAGCCGAACGGGGTGGTGATGCGCTCGCTCATCTCAAATCCCCAACCTGTGTCGTACACTGAAACGGAGGTTCCTCCGGTTCGGGTTCCACAGTAACCGGAGGGTCCTCCGTTTAGCAAGTGACACGTTGGAGTGATGACGAAGTGCGTGCTGACGCTGTCCGCAACCGCGGGGTGCTGCTCGAGGTGGCGCTCGACGCCTTCACCCACGAGAAGGACGTGACACTCGGCGCCATCGCCAAGAAGGCCGGCGTCGGCATCGGCACGCTGTACCGGCACTTCCCCACCCGCGAGGCCCTGATCGAGGCCGTCTACCGCACGGAGCTGGAAAAGCTCTGCGACGCCGCGCCCGAACTCCTGCAGACCCACGAGCCGGAAGCCGCGCTGCGGGAGTGGATGAACCGCTTCATCGCCTACATCGCGACGAAGCGCGACCTCAAGGACGCGCTGCAGGCCGTCATCGCGCTGGGCATCAACCCGTTCGAGCACAGCCGAGCCAAGATGACGGCCGCGCTGGAAACGCTGCTGGGTGCACTGGAGGCGCGGACCGAGCCGACGGACGTGATGGCGCTGCTGATCAGCGTCGCCCAGAACGGCGATCCGGATCAGGCGAAGCGGATGCTGGACCTCATCATGGACGGGATCCGCCACGGCGCTGCTGCTCGAAGCGCTCCACCAGCACCGGCAGTTCACTGAGCAGGTACCGGTAGAAGTCGCGCATGTAGGTGAGCCGGTCGTACGCACGGCCGGGCTCGACCACGTCGACACCCTTGTCCACCGCCGCGAGCACGTTGTCGATGACCACGTGCTGCTGCGTGTACAACGTGGTCCAGGCGTTCTCACGCATCCGGAAGTGCTCACGCCGGCTACCCGCCACGAACATCCGCTCGATCAGGCCCATCTGCGCGACCGTCTTGATGGCCCCGGACACCGATCCGGCGCTCACGCCCAGCTCCTCTGCCAGGTCCCCCGCGGTCAGAGATTCCTTGTCGGAGAACAAGAACGCCGCCAGCGCCCGCGACGCCATCCGCTGCATCCCGGCGCCGACCAGCGCCAGCGCGAGGCTCTCGGCCGCTTCCCTGCGATCTGTCTCGCTCGTCACAGTCACCCTGTCTTCAGAAATTTCTGAACGTTCGCTAGCCTCAATCCTAGGGGGAAGGGGCTGGTCATGGCCAACTCAGCGGGCACGGCACTCGTCGTCGGCGCCGGTGTCGCGGGTCTCGCGACCGCACTACGACTGACCCGCAGCACGTGGGAGGTCGTCGTGCTCGACCACGGCACGCGCCCGGAACCCGTGCGGCTGGACGGCCCCGATCTGCACGCCGCGAAACGACTCGCCGCCCTGCCCTGCCCGCTGCACTACGAGATCCGGCACAGCAAGGTCACCGCGCTGCACCCGGACCGGTTCGGCGTCACGGTCGCGTTCAACGACCACGACGACGAGTGGTTCGACATCGTCGTGTGCGCCCAACCGTGCTGCGAGGCCGAACGATTACCCGGCCTGCGCCTCGAATCCTGGTCCCGCGACCACGTCGCCCTGCTCTACCGGGCCGTCCAGGACACCGGCATCCCGCTCTCCGCGGCCGAACTGCTCGCCGACGCCTTCGACATCCACCCGGACGACCACGCGGCTTTTGCTTGGTGGGAAACCACTCTGAAGCCGCACACCGTTAGGCGGGCCTTTACCCGCGTTCGGTAAGCCTGCTGGTCATGACCACGTTACGGAGACGCACCTTCATCGTGGGCGGCCTCGCGGGAGCGAGCGCCGGAGTCCTCACCTCCAGTCCGGCCAACGCCATCGGCTACCCCTTCACCCTGGGCGTCGCGTCCGGCGAACCGGCGGCCGACGGGTTCGTGATCTGGACCCGACTCGCCCCCAGCCCCCTCAACGCCGACGGTCTCGGCGGCATGCCGAACACCAACACGGCGGTCGACTGGCAGGTCGCCACCGACGAACGCTTCACCGCCATCGCCCGCACCGGCACGGTCACCACCCAGCAGGCGAGCGCACACTCCGTCCACGTCACCCTGACCGGCCTCGAACCCGGCCGTGAGTACTGGTACCGCTTCCGCACCGGCGGCCACATCTCCCCCGCGGGCCGCGCCCTCACCGCACCGGCCGTCGGCACGCAACCCGAACTGACCATGCTCTTCGCGTCGTGCTCGCACTACGAGGAGGGCTACTTCACGGCCTACCGCCGGATGGCCGAGGAACACCCCGACCTGATCCTGCACCTCGGCGACTACATCTACGAAGGCGCCGCCACCACCACGAAGGTCCGCGAGTTCGAGCCCGACGCCGAGATCAGCACGCTCGCCAACTACCGGGTCCGTCACGCCCAGTACAAGACCGACCCGGACCTGCAGGCCGCGCACGCCACCGCGCCGTGGCTCGTCGTCTGGGACGACCACGAGGTCGAGAACAACTACGCCAACCTGGTCCGCAACGACACCAGCCCCGCCGGTGACTTCAAAGCCCGCCGCGCGGCCGCGTACAAGGCGTACTACGAGCACATGCCGCTCAGGAGCGCTCAGGCACCGACGGCGGAGAACATGTTGCTGCACCGCAGGGTCCGCTGGGGCAGCCTCGCCACGTTCCACCTGCTCGACACCCGCCAGTACCGCGACGACCAGGCGTGCGGCGACGGCACGAAGGTGTGCCCGGCCGCCGACGACCCCGCGCGCACGCTCACCGGCACCTCCCAGGAGATGTGGCTGATCGACGGCCTCCGCCAGCGGCTCGGCACCTGGGACTTCCTGGGACAGCAGGTGTTCTTCGCCCAGCGCCTCGCGGCCGCGGACGGCTCCAAGAGCATGGACGCGTGGGACGGCTACACCGCCAACCGCACCCGCATCCAGAACGCGTGGGACACCAACGGCAACAAGGGCACCGTCGTGCTCACCGGCGACGTGCACCGCAGCTGGGCCGCGAACCTCATGCAGAACTACGGCACCCAGAACCGGATCATCGGCACCGAACTCGTCACCACGTCGATCACGTCCGGCGGCGACGGCAACGCGGCCGACAACAGCCTCAACCCGACGCTCAACCCGCACGTGAAGTACTTCAAGAACCTGCGCGGTTACGTCAGGACCCGCACGAACTCCACGCAGATGCAGGTCGACTTCCGCGCCGTCGACAAGGTCACCGTCCGCGACTACCCGGTCAAGACCGTCGGCAGCTACGTCGTCGAGGCCACGAACCCCGGATTGCAGGCGCCGTGAAGACACTGCTGATCGCCAGCCTCCTGCTGGCCCCCGCGCCCATGACGTGGTCCACGGTCAACACCGACTCGACCGGCGACCAGGACAACGCGTCCGTCTCGGCCACCCGCAACGGCTACACGGCCGTCGTGTGGGAGGACGACCGCGACACCACCAACCCCGCCGACCCGATCCACTCGGACGTCTGGATCCGGCTCTACAAAGAGGGAACCTCCGTCTACGAGAAGAAACTGAGCACCGGCGGCACCGGCAACTGGCGCCACTGGCAGCCGGACGTGGCACTGCACGAGAACGGCAGCGCCGTCGTCGTGTGGTCGGAAGACCCGGACGGCAACGGTTACTACAACATCGCGGTCCGCTCGGTCAGCGCCAGCGGCACCGTCTCGGGTTCCGGCACGGCCAACGCCAGTGCCGACGGCCAGCAGCACTTCCCCAGCGTGGCGGCGGATCCGGACACCGGCGGCTTCGCGGTCACCTGGGAGGACCAGCAGGGCACGAACCCGCCCACCGTCCGGGTGAGCGGGTTCGCGTCCATTTCCAGCAAGACCTACGAGGCCCAGGTCAACAACGCCGGCGGTACCCACGCGAAGCCCCAGGCAGCGATGGGCGCCGCGGGCAACGCGATCGTCGTGTGGGAGGCGGACGCGAACATCGCCCGCAAGATCCTCACCCCGTCCGGCGGCGTCAAGCAGGCGCAAACCACTACAGGGCAAGGAAAACGCCCTGCCGTGGCCGCCAACTTCAACGGTGACTTCGCGATCGCCTGGGAACAGTCCGGTGTCCGCACCCAGTCGTTCACCGCGGCCGGTGCGGCCAGAGCCGGAACGGCCCAGACCACCGGTACCGACCCGCGGATCGGCATCGACGACCAGCTCGGCGTCGCGGTGACCACGGCGGAGGCGCAGGACGTCTACACGCAGGTGTACAACCCGGACGGCACCACGACCGGCCGGCCCGAACGACAGCTGACCGTCTCGAACGCCACCGGCAGGCAGGACGAGCCCGCCGTGGGCGTCGACCCGTGGGGCCGCGTCACCGTCGTGTACACCGACGACAACGACGGCAACGGCTACGACCAGATCTACCTCGGCACCGGCCTGACCACCCAGGCGTGGTGAGCTAGTGGTGTGGCCGGAGCGTTGCCGGGGGAATTCGCGGTCAGACCGGTGCCGCGAGGCGCCCTGCTGAGCGTGGATCACCTCGCCGACGTTCCGGGTCGCGCCACTAACGCTGATCGAGGGGCCTGCGTCGCTGGTGGACTTCCAGCAGCGACGCGGGCTTCCAGAACCCGTGCACGTCGTAGGTGTCGGTGCCGGGCGGCACGATCTCGTCGATCCGGTCCAGCACGTCGTCGGTCAGCACCAGCGAAGCGCCCTCCAGCAACGACTCCAGCTGCTCCATCGTGCGCGGACCGGTGATCGCCGAGGTCACCGCCGGATGCGACGTCACGAACGCGATCGCCAGCGCGGGCAGCGACACCCCCATCTCGTCGGCGAGCTTCGCGAACTCCTCCACCGCGTCGAACTTCGCCGCGTTCTTCGGCAACGACTCGTCGAACCGGTCCGGGGTCAGCGTCGCCCGGAACGCCTCTGCCGACGCGCCCTTCCGGTGCCTGCCCGACAGGAACCCGCTGGCCAGCGGGCTCCACACCAGCACGCCCATGCCGAGCCGCTGTGCCGTCGGCAGCACCGACCGCTCGACCCCGCGCGCCAGCATCGAGTACGGCGGTTGCTCGGTCCGGAACCGCATCAGGCCGCGGTTCAGCGCCACGTGGTGCGCCTCGACGATCTCCTCGGCCGGGAAAGTCGAGCACCCGAACGCGCGGATCTTCCCCGCCCGCACCAGATCCGTGAGCACCGAGAGCGTTTCCTCGACATCGGTCGAGTAGTCCGGCCGGTGCACCTGGTAGAGGTCGATCCAGTCGGTCTGCAGACGCCGCAGGCTGTCCTCGACCGCCCGCACGACGTAGCGGCGCGAGTTGCCGCTGCGGTTGCGGCCCTCACCGAGCGGGAAGTGCACCTTCGTGGCCAGCACGACGTCGTCGCGGCGGCCGGCGAGAGCCTTGCCGACGATCTCCTCCGACTCCCCAGCCGAGTACATGTCGGCGGTGTCCACGAAGTTGATGCCGGCGTCGAGAGCGCGGTGGATGATCCGCACGCCCTCGTCGTGGTCCTTGTTGGCGACATCGCCGAACATCATGGCGCCGAGGCAGTGGTGACTGACCTCGATGCCGGTTCCCCCGAGTACGCGATAACGCATGGTCATGAGCGAAAACCTACGAACTAGAGTCGCCTCTAGGTCAAGACCATATGCTCGGACGTATGCAGTTGAGCATCGGACAGGTCGCCGAACGCACCGGGCTGAGCGTGCACGCGCTGCGCTTCTACGAGAAGGAAGGCATCCTCGCCCACCAGGTCCACAGAGGACCCGGTGGCCGCCGGGTGTACACGCAGCAGGACATCGACTGGCTGCGCATGTGCATCCTGCTGCGCATGTCCGGGATGCCGGTGCCGGAGATCCGCCGCTACACCGAGCTGGTCCGGCAGGGCGACGGCAACGAGCTGCAGCGCCTGGACATCCTCAAGGAGCACCAGGAACGCGTCCGCCAGCAGATGGTCCAGCTGCAGGAGTGCATGGACCTCATCACCTACAAGGTCGGCAAGTACGAGGACTACGTGAATTCGATCGCCGCGAAGGCCGTCGGCCAATAGTCTCGGGCGCATGCCCGTCGTGCTCTCGCTGAACATCGCCCAGAAGACGATCCCGGTGGACTACGCCAAGAAGGGCGTGACCGCGATCGACAAGCGGCCCGTCGACGGGCCGCTCGAGGTCAGCCCGCCCGGTCCGAAGGGCAGCGGGGGCAGCGGCGTCCACGGCGACGTGATCGGCGACTGGAACCACCACGGCGGCGACTACCAGGCCGTGTACGGGTACGCCCGCGAGGACCTGGACTTCTGGCAGGCCGAACTGGGCGTCGACCTGCGCAACGGCCAGTTCGGCGAGAACCTGACCACGCAGGGCATCGACCAGACGCACGCGCTGGTCGGCGAACGCTGGCGCGTCGGCACCGCGTTGCTGGAGGTCACCGGGCCGCGCGTGCCGTGCCGGACGTTCGCCGGCTTCTTGGGCCAGAAGGGCTGGGTGAAGCGGTTCACGCAGGTCAACCGGCCCGGCGCCTACTTCCGCGTGCTGGAGGCCGGGCTGATCGCCCCCGGCGACGAGATCACCGTCGTGCACCGGCCGGACCACGACGTCACCGTCGAGATGTACTTCCGGGCCGTCCTCACCGAGGCCGACCTGCTCCCCCGCCTGCTGGAGGCGGGGGACTCGGTGTCACCAGGAGTGATCGAGCTGGTGCACAAGCGCACCGTCCTCGAACTCGATTCCTAAAGAGTTGGAAAGCGCCTGACCCAGCGCTTTTGCCAGGGCGTTTCGACCGCGCGCGGGTGGTAATTCGCGCGCGTCCACGCCACGGCTTCATCAGCGGGTACACCCGCCAGCACGGCCAAACACGAAACGACCGTCCCGGTGCGTCCGACGCCGCCGCTGCACGCCACTTCGACTCGTTCGCCGGCCAGCGCGCGGGCGTGCAGAGCGCGAATCAACCTGATCGCGGCGTCATGATCACGCGGCAGACGGAAGTCCGGCCAGTCGATCCAGTCGTGCGGCCACGGCACGTCGACAGCCTTGGGCTGCAGATATACCCCGTACTGGGGATGCGGTTCCACGATCTTGCCGTTCCGCAGGCCGCGCCCGGTGATCACGGCTCCGTCGGGCAGTTCCACTGTCTTCACGAACGATTCCCCCAAACAGTCTTGTTACTAGATACAGCATGGACTTCCGTCATGTCCGCTTAGCTGAATTCCCCCGTTCGTATTGCGCTCGCGAATCGCCTGACTGGCGAGTCGACCATGTTCGACAGGTGGTGACGGGTGCGACGAGGCGCCAGGGATGACAAACGGTTCACCGGCCTGACAATCCTTGCCGCGACCACCGGTCTCGTGCTCTTCCTACCTCCTTTGCTCACCGTCGCGAACAACGGGGGACCATCGCGGGCGTGCCGGCCGTGGCCGCCTACCTGTTCGGCGCGTGGCTCGTGGTGATCGCGCTGGTCGCGCTCCTCGTCCGCCGGTCGGGATGATCCGGCGTGCTCCGGCGGTCACTCGAGCGTCCGAACTGGGCCAGGCGCCGGTGCTGGAGGACACCGCGCTACAGGAACAGCAGCACCACCAGGGGTGGGACGCCTTCCGCCGCGACGCCTCCCCACGCCTGGTTGCGCGGCCTGCTCATGGCCAGCTGGTCGGCGACGGCGAGCACCACGCTGCCCAGCAGCATGAACCAGGACACGTAGACCACCAGCGTGCGGCCGACCAGTTCGTGGCCCGTGTGCACGGCGATGAGGCCGGCGATCAGGCCGCACGCCAGGAACAGGTTGTAGAAGCCGACGCCGAACGCCCACAGCCGGATCGCCGGCACGTCCGAAGCGGGTTGCCGGAACACGCTGTAGTGGACCCGGTGGATCAGGAACGCCTCCCACACCCACACGACCAGATGCACGACAACGGCGACAACCGCCGCGATCTGGGCAACGGCGCTCATCTCGTCACCGCACTCATAGCGTCACGCCGTGGCGGGGCAGGGCCTCCAGGCCGTGCGCGGACAGGTCGCGGAAGAAGGCGCTCATGGCCTCACCGACGGCGAACGCCAGGAACTGCGCGGACGGCGTGTGGACGGTGAACGTGTGCGCCGCGTTGGACGGGATGGCGATCGCATCACCCGGTGAGAGGTCGTGGAGTTCGCCGTCGAGCAACACGGCCATGCGTCCGTGCAGCACGTAGTAGCACTTGGGCCACGGGGTGCGGTGTGGCGGTGCGGCCTCGCCGCGCGGTGCGTCCACCTCGAACAACTCGTAGGCGCCGCCGGTGTCCTTGCCGGAGATGCGGACGGTGACGGTGGCGTCGGGAGCGGTCAGTTCTTCGGCTGTTGTGGTCGTCATGCGCAAAAGCGTCCGTGCGACACACCAGCGCGCGGTATCCCGGAAAACTGGGATGCCCGGACCCATCGGGAGCGGCGCATACTGCCAACCATGTGGGAGGGCCGGGCGCAGGGCGTGCGGCGCGACGTCACAGCACTCGCGTCGGCGGGGCTCGACGTCGCGGAGCTGCACGCGGCGGCCATCGCGCTGGTGGACCGAGTGGTGCCGTGCGAGCTCACCTGCTGGGCGTCGATGGACCCCGACTCGGGCGCGATCAGCTCGATGACCAGCGGCGTCAACCGCATCCCGCAGCAGTACGAGCCGTTGCTCGCGACCTGCGAGTACACGCCGGGCGAGCCGCACACGTTCACACAGCTGGCGCGGCGCGGGGACACGGTGGCGCGGCTGGAGGACAAGCGGTCGATCCGCCTCAACGAGGTCTGGCGGCCGCTGGGACTCACCCACGAGCTGCGGTCGCTGTTCCGCGCCGACGACACCTGCTGGGGCGCGGCCGGCATGGTGCGCACCAGCGACTTCAGCGAGCGCGAGACGGAGTTCATGGCCTCGGTGGCACCCGCGCTGGGCGCCGCCACCCGTGTCGCGGCACGCACGGCCGCGACCAGGTCCGGCGCGCCCGCGATCGTCGTGGTGGCGCGGGACGGGTCGATCAGGGCGTCGACGGCCTCGGCCGCGCGGTGGCGCGACGAGCTGGAGGAGGTCGCGCCGGGACGGTTCGCGGTGATGCTGCGAGCGGCCGCCGCGGGAGCCAGGACAGGGCCGTTCAAGGCCAGGGTCCGGGACGCGCACGGCGGCTGGATCCTGCTGGAGGCGAGCGAACTCGTGTCCGACGACGACTTCGAGGCCGCGGTGACGATCAGCCGGGCGTCCAAGGCGGAACTGATGGGCTTGCTGCTCAAGGCGTACGGGGTGACCGCCCGTGAGCAGGACGTCTGCCACGAGGTGCTCGCCGGGCAGCCGACGGCGGAGATCGCCGCACGGCTCGCCATCTCGCCGTACACCGTGCAGGACCATCTCAAGTCGCTCTTCGCGAAGTTCGGCGTCCGCAGCCGCGCCGAACTTGTCGCCAAGCTGTCGTAAGTAGGGACCTTAGAGGGATCGTTCCGGGCGTCCGGCTCTGCCAGCATGTCCGCCATGTACTCCGACCGCGCCCTCGTCATCGGCGCCGGCTTCGCGGGACTGCTGGCGGCCAGGGTGTTGTCCGAGTCGTACGGCGACGTGGTCCTGGTGGAACGCGACCAGATCACGACCGACCCCGCGAACAACAGCACCACGAACCACAGTGCCGCGAACAACAGCGCCGCGAACAACAGCGCCGCGAACAACAGCGCCGCAGGCAACGCGAACGGCTACCGCGCGGGCGTCCCCCAGGCCCACCACCCGCACGCGCTGCTGGCCCGGGGCGCCGAGGTGCTGGAGACGCTGTTCCCCCGGCTCGGCACCGAACTGGAGGACGCGGGCGCGGTCCGCGCGGATCTCGGCAGCGACGTCCTGAGCCGTGTCCCGGCGGGCTGGGCGCCGCGCGACCACCTCGGCCTGAGCGTGCTCTCGATGACGCGGGTGACGATCGAGCGGATCATCCGCCGCCGGGTGCTGAAGCTGCCCAACGTGTCCGTTGTGGACGGTGTCACGATCGACGGCCTGCTGCACGACCGCGGCACGGTCACCGGCGTCCACGGCCAGCGCGACGGCACGCCCTACACCGACTACGCGGACCTCGTGGTCGACGCCTCCGGCCGCAACAGCAAGCTGGTGTCTTGGCTCGCCGAACACGGCGTCCACTGCCCGGCGCCGATGATCGTCAACGGCCACCTCGCCTACACCTCGCGCCTCTACGAGGTGAACCACGACCTGAAGCTCGACTGGAAGACCGCCTGCGAGAGCACCCACGCGCCCACCACGAAACGCGGCGGCGCGGTGTCGTCGGTGGACGGCGGACTGTGGTTCGTGACGCTCTTCGGCGCCGGCGGCGAGGTGGCCCCGACCGACGAGGACGGTTTCCTCGCCTACGCCGCCACGCTCGAGTGCCAGGACATCGCGGAGATCATCAAGACCGCCACCCCGGCGTCGCAGATCTACAAGGCCGCCAACCTGCGCAGCCGCTGGAACCGTTTCCACAAGGTGCCCAACTGGCCGCGCGGCCTGCTCGCGCTCGGCGACTCCGTGGTCTCGCTCAACCCCGTCCACGGCCACGGCATGACGCTCGCCGCCCTGAACGCCGCCGAACTCCGCAACCTCCTCCAGGACCACGACCTGGCCAAGGAACCGCTCACGTTCCAGCACGCCATCGCCAAAACCGCGCGGATCCCCTGGGCCTCCGCCACGACCACCGACCTGGGCTGGAGCACCAGGAAACTCCCGCTGGGCACGCGGTTCATGCGGTGGTACATCAAGCGCCTGTTCGAGGCCGTCCCCGGCAACCGGCAGGTCTACCGGTCGTTCATCCGGGTCTCGCAGATGGTCGACCACCCGGCGGCGCTGTTCCGCCCCGCCGTGCTGCTGCGGGTGCTCAGCGGTCGGCGCCCTCGGGCCACAGAACGGTGACCGGCACGCCTCGCGACCGCGCGTAGGCGACGACGTCGGCGGTCCCGCCGAACCCACGGCCAGGCTGCCCGTCCCACACCGCCAGCAGCGAGTCCGACTCGTCGATCATCCGCTTGCCCGCCTCCATGTAGGCGTGCTCGTCGGGCGTGACGTACGGCAGCTGCACGACCTTGCCCGCCCGCGCCAGCAGCTGGTCGAACACAGGCCGGTAGTCCTCTGGCAGCTCCTCGCGGTACCTCGCCGCGGGCAGCACGGCGACGAGCGACCCACCCGCGTCCAGCACGGCCTGCGCGAACACCGCGTCGGCACCGTCGGCCAGACAGGACACGCCCACCAGCGAGCCGTTCTGAGCCACGACAGCACGGATCATCTGGTCGACCTCTGCCTCGAGTTCGGCGGAGAGGCCGCGATGTCCGGTGATGGCGAGCTGCGTCGGCATCTGTGCAGGATAGGTCGCCGAAGACGAACCGTGCGCGCAGATCGATCCAGCTGTGATCGATCAGGTGCTGGGTCGATCACAGCGGGGATCGATCAGGCGGCCAGGCACAGGTCCGAGGTCGCGAGATGCGACCGCAGCGTGCGCAGGGCCGAGTGGACGCGCGACTTCACCGTGCCGACCGGGATGCCCCGAGCACCGCGGAGACCTCGTCCGGAGTGCGGCCGTGCAGGTACATGTGCACGACGACCTCACGCCGGTTCGGGGTCAGCTTCGCCATCGCCTCGGCGAGCGTGATCGAGTCGACGACGCGCGAGATTTCGCAGCGTGCCGCGGGAATGTGCGCCAGCGCGCCGTCGCCGGTCTCCCGCGGGCGGCGGTTGCGGTGCCGCACGCCGTCGATGACGAGGTTGCGCGCGACGGTCACGAGCCACGGTCTGGCCGACTCCGGCCGGTGCGCGAGCCGCGGCGTGCGCCAGGCCCGCAGAAACGGGTGCTTGCAGCGGCGAATGACGGCTCTCACCCGCGACGTTCGTCCCGGTTCTGCTCGACGACGGACAGGTAGTGGATGTTCGTCATGACTCCGAGGATGTTGCCGAACGGGTCGATCACCGACGCCGTCACGAACCCCTCGCCGCGCACTCGCGGCTCGTCGTGCACCCGCGCGCCCAGTTCGAGCAGCCTGGCCAGCGTCGCGTCCAGATCGTCCACGGCCCAGTAGAGGACCGCCCCGGCAGGCTTCTCCGAGGGCGTCACTTCGAACTGACGCTGAACGATCCCGAGCTCGGCCAGGTAGTCGCCGATCCGGAACTCGGCGTACGCGAGCACGCCGTCCGGAGTGCTGCGCTCGAAGTACGCGGGAATCCCCAGGAACGACGCGTACCAGGCCCGCGCCTCCTCCACGTCGTCGGCAAAGAAGGTCAGGGTCGACATGCCTCGCAACATCGGTAGCTCCCTCAATTTTTCGGTCGGTGTGGTTTCAGCTTCGGCCGTAAAGTGCTCATCCAGTGAGCACTTTTGCCAGAAACCTGGAGACATGCGCGCAGACCGTCTAGTCGCCACGTTGTTGCTGATGCAGGCCCGCGGCCGGGTGACCGCCGCCGAGCTGGCCGAGGAGCTGGAGATCTCCAGAGCCACCGCGCGACGCGACCTGGAGGCACTCTCGACGGCCGGCGTGCCCGTCTACCCCCAACCGGGACGAGGCGGCGGCTGGCAGCTCATCGGCGGCGCGAGAACCGACCTCAGCGGCCTGACCTCGGCGGAGGCCCAGGCGCTGTTCCTGATCGCGGGCCCGGCCGCGTCCGTCGCCCCAGAGATCAAGTCGGCGCTGCGGAAACTCGTCAAAGCGCTGCCGCACACGTTCCGAGCCGACGCGGAAGCCGCCGCGGAGGCGACGATCGTCGACACCGCGGCGTGGGGAGAGGACACCAAGGACCGGCCGGTGCTCGTGTCACAGCTCCAGGAAGCCGTGGTGAAGCAGATCCAGGTCCGGCTGACCTACCAGAAACGCGGCGAGGCACCGAAAGGCCGCACGGTCGACCCGTGGGGCCTCGTCGACAAGGACGGCACCTGGTACTTCATCGCCGGCACCCGCGACGGCCAGCGCACGTTCCGCCTCGACCGGATCATGGGCGTCACGCTCACCGGCCGACCGGCGTCGAGGCCCGCCGATTTCGAACTGACCGGGGCCTGGGACAAGGTCGTCACGGAGATGGAGGAACGCCGCTCCCAGACCACCTCCGTGATCCTGGTGCCCGACCGGTTCCTGAAAATCTTCCAGGGCCAGCACGGCCGGCACTGCACGGTCGTGGGAACGACCGAAGGCCACACGAGGGTCGAACTGACCGCCCCACGCCCGCTCGACATCGCCCGCAACGTCGCCGGCTGGGGCGGCCTGATCACCGTCGAATCACCCCGGGAAGTACAGGAACACCTCGCCGACATCGGCGCCGAACTGGTCAGCCGATACCGGCGTGCTTCTCCAGCCGGTCCAGTCGAGCCATGATCATCTCCAGGATCTTGGCCGCGTCCGGGGTCGCCGCCTGCTGCTTCTGCAGGTGAACGATGCCGGCCAGCGCTGTCTGCACGGCCCGGCGCACGCCCTTGAGATCCGCACCGAGGGACCGGAGCACCTCGCCGCCCGGCCCGTCCGGCTCCGCCACCAGTCCCAGCAGCAAGTGCTCGCAGCCCACGTAGTTGTGCCCCAGCGCGATCGCCTCGACCACGGCCAGTTCCAACGCGTTGACCGCATCGGGAGCGAACCCGGACCCCGAGGGCTCCGCCGGCGGGAACCGCAGCGTCCGCGGGTCGATGTCGATCGCGCGCAACACGTCCAGCCCCAGGTTGCCACCCTCGTCGACGAGAGCCTGTGCCAGCGAGGCCGTCGTCACCACCGGCGACTCCGAAGCCAACCGGATCACGGTGCGTAGTCGCTGCGTGAGCTGGGAACCCCGTTCACTGTCGAGGTCCGCTGGTGTCAGTCCGCGAACCGACGTGATCCGTTTCACGGAGACCTCCAACGCGCGCTGGCAGATCGCCGACACCGGCAGGTTGAGCTCTTTGACGGTTTCCGCCAGGTCATCAGGTAGGTACACGTTGATTTTAGGCATAACCCCATAGATACCCCCACATGGGGTTACGGTCAATGGAGAACGCGGCAACCGTCACACTTGTGAGTGATCAAAGGGGACGGGAGCACAGGCGTGGAGGAGAGCAGCAGGCTCATCGCGGGCCGCTATCGGTTGCGCGAAAAAGTCGGACAGGGGGCGATGGGGGTCGTCTGGCAGGCGTACGACGAACAGCTTCACCGCGTCGTCGCGGCCAAGGAACTACTCGCGCTGGACGGTCTGGACGAAGCCAAGATCGACCGCGCCAAAGCCAGAGCCATGCGCGAGGCACGCCTCGCCGCCCGTCTCGAACACCCGAACGCCATCCGCGTCTACGACGTCGTGGAGGAGGACGGGCAGCCATGGCTGATCATGGAATACCTCCCCTCCCGCAGCCTCGCCGCCGTCGTCGCCGAGCAGGGCACCCTGCCGCCCCGTGAGGTGGCGCGCATCGGTTGCTACACCGCCGCCGCCCTGGCCGCCGCGCACCGCCACGGCATCCAGCACCGCGACGTGAAGCCCGGCAACGTGCTGATCGGCGACCAGGAAGTCAAGATCACGGACTTCGGCATCTCCCGCGCCACCGACGACGGCACGGCCACCATGACCGGCACCGTCGGCACCCCCGCCTACTTCTCCCCCGAGGTCGCCCGCGGCGAGGACGCCGGTCTCCCCTCCGACGTCTACTCGCTCGGCGCCACGCTCTACACCGCCGTCGAGGGCGGCCCGCCGTTCGGCACCGCCGACAACCACATCGCGATGCTGCACCGCGTCGCCAGCGGGTCGATCATGCCGCCGGCCAACGCGGGCCCGCTGCTCGCTCCCGTGCTGTTCCGGTTGCTGTCCAACGAACCCGAGCGCCGCCCGTCCATGGAGGAGACCGTCCACCTGCTGGCCGCGGTGGTGAACGAGTCGCCGCAGGTCTCCGCGGCGACCGTCGTCATCCCCGCCACGGTGGAACTGCCGGCCGAGGCGCAGCCGGAGGAGAAGTCGAAGCAGGAGGCCGCGACGGCCGCCGCCGGTCTGGTCGCGGGTGCCGCCGCGGTGGAGGCGGCCGGCCTCACCGCCCCGCCCGCGCAGCCCGAGCCGGCCCCCGAGGTCGTCGAGCCCGAACCACAGCCGGAACCGGAGCCAGAACCCGCGCCGGAACCGAAGCCCGAACCCGAACCCACGCCCGTCTACACGCCGCCGCCTCCCGTGACGCCGGAACCCCAGCCGGAACCCGAGCAGAACCGCCGCAAGTTCCCGCTGGTCCCCATCGCGATCGTGCTCCTCGTCATCGCGGTGGGCGTCGGCTCGTTCCTGTTGTGGCCCAAGGGCGGCAACCAGCGCAACAACGCCGGGCCGGCCAGCTCGTCCTCCTCCGCCGGCAACTCCAGCACCAACCCGCCCGCCACCGACCAGTCGCAGGCCCCGCCGCAGGCGTCGTCGGCCTCCCCGACGACGCCGCAGAGCACCCCGGAGACCCCCCCGAGCCAGGGCCAGACACAACAACCGCCGCCCGCAACCCCTCCGCAGACCGCGGCGCAGGCGATCGTGGCGTACTACGCGCTGATCCCGGGCGATCTCCAGACCGGTTACGCGACGCTCACCGACCGCTTCAAGGCCGCTCGCTCCAAAACCTTCCAGGAATACCAGCAGTGGTGGAGCCAGTACACGGGCGTCAACGTGTCGAGCACCGTGCCACAGGGCGACAACGTGGTGACCGCGACGTTGCAGTACATGCAGGGCAACACCGTCGCCCTGACCGAGACCCAGACGTTCACGCTGGTGCAGGTGAACGGCAAATGGATGATCGACAGCCAGGCTTAGGGATCATGACTCGACGCGCACTCGTCACCGGAGCTTCTCGCGGCATCGGTGCCGCCATCGCCCACGCCCTCGCCGAAAGCGGCCATCGGGTCGCCGTCCACTTCCGCTCCGGCGCGGACGAGGCACGGGAAGTCGCCGAGAACCTTCCTGGCACAGGTCACGTCACCGTCCAGGGCGACCTCGGCGCGAACCAGGCGGAACAGGTCGTCACCAGCACCGTCGAGCAGCTCGGCGGCCTCGACGTGCTGGTCAACAACGCGGGCATCTACTTCCTCCACCCGATCGCGACGACCGGTTTCGACGAGTGGCAACAGGCCTGGCGTCGCACGATCGAGCTCAACCTGTACGGGCCGGCCGACCTCGCCTGGCACGCGGTCCGGCACATGACGAGCGGGGCCAGGATCATCAACGTCGGTTCGCGCGGCGCCTACCGCGGCGAACCCGACGCACCCGCGTACGGCGCCGCGAAGGCCGGACTGCACGCGCTGACCCAGTCACTGGCGCAATCGCTTGCCCCGCAAGGCATCGCGGTCGCCGGTGTCGCACCGGGATTCGTGCGGACCGACATGGTCACCGACCTCATGGCCGGCGCGGAAGGCGACGCGATCCGGGCGCAGAGCCCGTTCGGCCGCGTCGCCGAACCGGAGGAGGTCGCCGCCGCCGTCGCGTGGCTGGCGACCGAGAAGGCCACCTGGGCCAGCGGAACGATCATCGACGTCAACGGGGCGTCCTATCTCCGGTGACCGGAACCAGTTCCGGTCCCGAGTTGATCTTCCAGCAACCGGTCTAGACCACTAACGTCGCGGTGGGCGCTCGACGAAGTGGAAGGCAACCCCTGCAATGCGTTCACTCCGATCACGCCTCGGTGCGGCCGGCCTCGCGCTGGCCGCCGCCGCGGCGACGATGACTGTCATGGCGCCTGCCGCGCAGGCCGCTTATCCCGCCGGGTTCAAGAGCGTCGGCTACATGCCGTCGTGGGCCGGCAACGTGAGCACCATCCAGTACAGCAAGCTGACGCACATCAACTACTCGTTCGTGCTGCCGAACTCCAACGGCACGCTCCAGGGCGTTCCCGACCCCGGCAAGCTGCAGCAGTTGGTGAGCCTCGGCCACCAGAACGGCGTCAAGGTCGCGATCGCGGTCGGCGGCTGGAACAACGGCAACGACGACAACTTCGAGATCCTCGCGGCCAGCGCGAACGGCCGCACGACGTTCGTCAACGCGCTGGTCAACCTCGTCGGCCAGTACAACCTCGACGGGGTCGACATCGACTGGGAGTACCCGGATCCGGGTGCCGAGGGCGACAACTACACCCTGCTGATGCGGCAACTGGGCGACCAGCTGCACAGCCGCGGCAAGATCCTCACCGCGGCCGTCGTGTCCGAGGGCGGCACGGCCAACGGCGTGCAGCCGGCGGTGTTCGGCATCGTCGACTGGCTGAACATCATGGCCTACGACGGCGGCAGCCCGCACGCGAACTACGACTGGTCGATCGCGTCTGTCAACTTCTGGAAGAACCGCGGACTGCCGGCGAGCAAGGCCGTTCTCGGGGTGCCGTTCTACAGCCGGCCGACCTACATCTCCTACGCGGACCTGGTCCGCCAGGACCCTGCCAACGCCAACCGCGACTGCTACAACGGCAACTGCTACAACGGCCTGCCGACGATCCGCCGCAAGACGACGTGGGCGCTGTCCAACGCGGGCGGCATCATGAACTGGGAGCTGTCGCAGGACACCACCGGTGCCACCAGCCTGCTCAACGCCATCTGGGAGACCGCGTCCGGCGGCACCCCGAATCCGCCCACCGGCGGCACCATCACCGGTATCGGCGGCAAGTGCGTGGACGTGGCCGGCGCCAACGCGACCAACGGCACCGCCGTGCAGCTCTGGACGTGCAACGGCACGAACGCCCAGCAGTGGACCCGCAACGGCAGTACGTTGCGCGCCTTGGGCAAGTGCCTCGACGCGTCCGGCACGGCCAACGGCGCCATGACGCAGCTCTGGGACTGCACCGGTGCGGGCAACCAGCAGTGGACCGCGGAGGCCAACGGCCAGCTGCGCAACGCGGGGTCGGGCAGATGTCTCGACGCGACCGGCAACAGCTCCGCCGACGGCACCAGGCTCCAGCTCTGGGACTGCGCCGGCACCGCCAACCAGCGGTGGACGCACAACAGCTGATCACGTCAGCCCGGAAACGCTCGACGCGGCGACTACGATCTAGGACACATGGCCCCCAGCCTGGAGAACCTGCTGGTCGTAGGCGTCGCGTCGAGCGCCCTGTTCGACCTGACCGAGTCCGACGCCGTCTTCCAGGCCGAGGGCGAAGAGGCCTACCGCGCCTACCAGGAAGCCCACCTCGACGAGCCGTTCGCCGCCGGGGTCGCGTTCCCGTTCATCCGCAGGCTGCTGCAGCTCAACTCGCTCGGCCCGCTGGTCGAGGTGATCGTGCTGTCCAGCAACTCCCCCGACACCGGTCTGCGCATCCTCCGCTCCACCGCCCATCACCGGCTCGCGATCTCCCGGGCGATCTTCACGCAGGGCCGCGCGCCGCACGAGTTCATGCCGGCGTTGAACATGTCGCTCTTCCTGTCCGCCAACGAGAACGACGTCCGCAAGGCGAGCGCCGCCGGTCTTCCGGCCGGCCAGGTGCTCAAGTCCTCGTATCAGGACGACGACGACCCGGCGTTGCGGATCGCGTTCGACTTCGACGGCGTGCTGGCCGACGACGCGTCCGAGCGGATCTACCAGAGCGGCGGCCTCGACCAGTTCCAGCAGCACGAGGCCACGAACGTCGTCACGCCGCTCGATCCGGGGCCGCTGCGGGACTTCCTCGCCGGGATCAACCGGATCCAGCGCGTCGCCGAGGACCGCGTCCGCGTCTCCGTGGTGACCGCGCGCAGTGCTCCGGCACATGAGCGGGCGATCAACAGCCTCAAGGCGTGGGGACTGACGGTGAACGACGCGTTCTTCCTGGGAGGGCTGCGGAAGGCGCCGATCCTCGACGTGTTGAAGCCGCACATCTTCTTCGACGACCAGCGCGGGCACCTGATCCAGACGGTGCCGTGCGTGCACATCCCGTTCGGCGTCACGAACGAAGAAAGCCCGGCCACCGAACGGTGACCGGGCCTCCCCCAGCAGGACCTAAGCACCTGGCCGAAAGTGGTATCCGAACCCTCTGGCCTCGCTGGGTGCCCACAATGTCCTGCAAGTACCACCAACTCTTGATCGAATCGCCGTCAACTACACCCGATCTCGTCGCCGCCTGTCGAGCCGCTGCGGTGTTCTCAGAGGGAAGCGACCCCTGTTGGGTGTAGAAACACGCCTGTTGATGTTGAGTTGGTGGTACTTGCAGACGCCATGAGAGCCCAGGGCAGAGCGCCAGACGAGTAACGGACACAACTTCCGGCAGCCTGCT
>NZ_MUYM01000137.1 GCF_002150765.1 Lentzea kentuckyensis | reverse complement strand
TGTCGGTGCGCGCATGGCCACTACCAGCGCAGTTGGTGGTAGTTGAGGTGATCTGCAATCGATTACATCGGCTCGTAACTACAACCAACTTGCAGGTGCAGCATGGTGAGAGCGCGACCACCAGGGTCGCTGTGCCCGCTGTCGCGGACGTCCGTCCCTCCGGACCCGACAAAGCACTGCCAGGTCTCGGGCGAGCTGTGGTGACACGGATTCTCGTCGAACGCGCGAGCCGGCCGGCGTCGAATGCCGTCGAACGGCCGACCCCTCGACCAGACCACCGCGGCTACCGGTCTCACCGCCGCTCTGCCCATTCACGAACCACGAAACCCAGCCGCGCCCCTGCCCGCGAAACCGTGTCTGACCAGCAAGATCACCACGAATGAGGAACCTTAAAAGCATTTAAAAACCAACGTGGTCTAGTCCGCTTTGAACCCCGTCCGTGACCTCCCCGTAGTCATCGGTACAACCCCGATCGACCCCCGAGGAGAATCGAATGGGCGCTCGACACCGCAAGCCCGCCATGATCGGCGCGGGCGCCATGCTCGCGGTCGCCGCTGTCGCCGGTGGCATCTTCGCCTTCAGCAGCACCGACTCGAACGCGGCCGAGGACTGCGGCGGACTGGACACCGCCCTGCAGAACAACCTGAACTTCATCGCCGGGCAGCAGGCGAACCCCGACGCGCAGTCGGACGCTCGCATCGCCAACCGGCAGGCGGTGGTCAACCTCATCAACCAGCGGCGCCAGGCGGCCGGCTGTGGCAACGACGTCCAGGCGCAGCCCGCGAAGGGCCAGGCCGCCACGTCCGGTGAGGACTGCGGCGGGCTGGACAAGGCGTTGCAGAACAACCTGAGCTTCATCGCGGGGCAGAAGTCCAACCCGGACGCGCAGTCCGAGGCCCGCATCGCGAACCGGCAGGCCGTGGTCGACCTCATCCAGCAGCGACGCAAGGCGGCGGGCTGCAAGGGTGACGGCGGCGCGGCCGACCAGAACCAGGGCAACGCCGGCAACCAGGGTCAGACCACGGCCCAGCCCGCACCGAAGCCCCCGGCCAACGCCGGCCAGGGCAACAACAACGGTGGCAGCGCGACCGGCCAGCAGGTCTGCAACGGCTCCACCGTCACGCTGTCCGGCGAGGGCGGCGAGCCCGCCGCGTCGAGCGGCACGTTCCCGGTCGGCACCACGCTGAAGGTCACCAACCTGGACAACAACAAGTCCACGACGGTCAAGGTGGCGTCGGTGTCCGGCAGCTGCGCGCTGCTGAACAACGCGGCCTTCGAACAGGTGCGTGAGCCGGGCAAGTTCCTGATCCGCAACGCCAAGATCGAGAAGATCGGCTAAAACGTCCACAGTGGACGACGCAGGGCGGGTGTTCCCCACGAGGCGCGGGGGGAACACCCGCCCTGCCCTGTTTCACAACGAGATCAGGTCCACGTCCAGCGGAAACCACGCACGCCGGGCCGCACGTCCAGAGCGACGTCGAGCAGCGTGCGGCCGGGCTGCACCGCGGCACCGTCGAGCTGGGTGACGGAGGCCGGTACCGCGCCTTCGAACGTCACCTCCAGCACGTATTCATGGGTCGGCAGGCGGAACTTGCGCTCGTAGCTCGTCGCGACCGGACTCGGTGACAGGTGCACCAGCTCGTGCTCGATCACGATGCTCTCGCCCTTGCGCAGCACCTTGTCGAACAACAGCTCCGCGACCAGCAGGCCCTGCGCGGGGTCCTGCACCAGCTGACCGATCGTGCAGTTCTTCAACGCGCGGACCGCGGGCAACGGCCGGTCGCGCTCGTCGACGTGCATGATCACGACCCACCGGTCGGGGCCGTTCATGGACGCCGACAGCACCTGCCGCGACCGGAAGGACCGCTCGGTCCGGTCCGCGCCGATGGTCACGAAGTCCTGCTGGCTGACCCGGATCAGCTGGTCGTCCCACTGGGTGTCGAGGTCCTGCAACGCGGTCTCGACCCGCGTCGGCGCCGGCCAGAACGCCGACATCGGCTCCGGTGCCCTGCGCAGCCAGCGGCCGCGCGGACGGGGTGAACCCAGCAGGCCGGAGAGGTGCCCAGGCGGCACCTGCAGGATGTGTTCCAAGTGGACGACGGCCTGCAGCGACTTCTTGCGCTCCGGCCGGCTGCGGCCCGTCTGCCAGTAGCTCAGCGTCGCGAGCGACACCGAGACGCCGTTCTGGGAGAGGTGTTCCCGGAGTCGCTCCAGACCGAGACCGCGATTCGTGATCGCCGTCCGGAGCGCCTCCGCGAACTCTTCCACGCGCGTCACGCTAATGCATCGTCACGTCCGGCTGTAGACCCTGACGTGGCCGGTAGGTGACCTGCCGGCCCTCCAGCACCAGGTCGAGGTCGATCGTCTCCTGGAACGGCGGCCCCATCGGCCTGATCAGCACCGGCGTGGCGCCGCCCTGGTGGATCCGCACGTTGACGCTCAACTGGGTCGCGATCAGGTGTGCGACCAGGTCACGTGCGTTGCCGGCGCCGGCGTTCTCGTTGCCGTCCGCCTGCATGTGCCAGTTGGCGTTCTCCACCAGCGCGCCGTTCAGGTGGCCCTGGTGCATCGGCCTGCTGACGGTCCAGTCGGCCACCGCCCTGGTCACGGCCTGGTGCGTCGCGGCCAGGCTCACCACCTGCCGGCGCAGCGTGGCGGGGTCGATGCCCCGCGCCTGCCCGATCGCGGCGTAGAGGCCGTTGTTCGTGATCGGCGGCAACGGCTGGCGGACCAGCACGTCCTCGTTCAGGAACCGCAGTTGCCGCTGCGTGTGGCTGACGTGGTCGGACGCCACCAGCCCGTGCGCGGCGACGACCTTCTGGTCCTTCTGGATGCCGGCCGCCAGCTGGTTGAACGGAGCGGGCAGCGGCGCCGAGACGGCCGGGTTCATCCGGTTCTTCTGCGGTGCGCCGAGCTGGGTCTCCATCTTCCGCGGCGGGTTCCACGTGTTCGTGGTCTGCCCGTCGGCCGGCGGCAGGAACGGTTCGACCACCGCGTGCGCACCGGTGCCGAGCCGCTCGCGCTCGTCGGCGAATTTCGTGCCCGCCTTCGACGACTTGCCGTCGAGGAACCGCTCGGACACGTTCGGCAACGCCGTGTGCGACTGCGGCAGCTTGCCGTCCTTGATCAGCCCGTAGGCGATCCTGGACAGGTCGGTGCCGGTGTCGCCCGCGACGAAGTCCGTCGTGAACGCCTGACCGCGCACCGGGTGCCGGTTGTTCTGAACGTCCACACGGGCCTGTTCGGTGGCCACTTCCATCAGCGCCGGGTCGGCCGGCGTGTGCAGCTTGGCCAGTTCCTTGGCGTAGAACCTGTTCAGCGACTGGCCGAGCTGCCCGAACTCCGCCTGGCCCTCGCCGAACCGCACCGACGGGTCGGCCAGCGGCACCAGACCGTCGAAGAAGAGGTTCGGTTCCGGCGTGTACGGCAGCAACGGGTGGATGCCCTGCTGGTTGCGGCGCGCGTGCATGTCCGCGTTGATCGCGTGCTCGAAGCGTTCGGTAAAGCCCTGCTCGGCGAGCTTGTCCCGGTAGGCCTGCTTCTGCGCGTCCGTGGTCTTCGGGTCGTTGTCGATCCGCGTCAGCACGTCGTTCTGCAGCTGCTGCGGTGTGACGGTCACGCGGTAGCCGCCGCCGACCATCAACGGCCGCAACGGCGCCGGGACGTCCGGTCCGTCCGCCGGGCCGACCTCGTCGGCGTCCATGAGCTGCGTGACGTGGTCGAAGACGTGCCCGCCCTGCCGCGTCCTGCGGTCGCCCGCGTCGAAGTCCATCACCGACACGTACGGGTGCGTGCCGTTGGCGGCCAACGCGGTCACCGCGAACTCGTGCGCGTTGCTCTCCAACGTGCTGTTGCGCGTCTCGCCGAACTTGAAGCCCTTCGGCCCGTGCGGAACGCTCACCAGCGCGATCGGCTCCGCGTGGCCGTTCACCACCGGCGTGGCGGCGGCGATCGCGGCGTCGATGTCGGCCTGCGACGCGGCGTTCACGCCCAGCACGAACGCCACGCGGCCGTTCATGTCGGAGGTGTTGGCCATGACGCCGTTGATCACGCTGTCCAGCTGGTCCAGCTCGCCCGCGCGGACGATCATGCTGACCACGAACGCCGGCGGCTCGTCGTTCGCGATGCCCTCCCGCGTGCGGGCGAGATAGTTGTCCGCGGTGATCGGGGTGAGAGTCTGCCCGTTCGCGAGGTTCTGGAACGCCGCGTTGTGCACGCCGTTCTCGTTGACCAGCTCGACCGGCTGGATTTGCTCGACCGGCTCGGACATCTCGACGTCGTGGTCCGCGTTGTCCTCAATGGACAGATCGGCCAGGTCCTCGCGGGTGCGCTTGACGGAGTCGCCGGCCGCATGAGCGTCCAGGTGTTCGTTGCCGCGCTTGGGCATGTTCGGCGGCGGCACGTCGGACCGCTCCTCGACCACGGGCTGAGGACGGTTGTGCGACTGCAGCGCCTTCATCCGGTCCTCGACCAGCTGGAGGTGCCGCGGCTTGAGCGTCGCGTCCGCCTGGTCGATGCCCTGGGTCATGGGGGAGTTGTCGTTGACGACGCGGCCCCGGCCGTCCTGGTGCTGGAAGATCGGCTTCACGGCGCCGGTCTCCAGGTACTCGTCGCGCAGGCCGAGGAAGTGCCCGACCTCGTGCGCGAGCTGTCGCGAGCCCGTGTGCGCGGGCCAGGTGAGCTGGTTCGCCCGGCCCTGCGGGTCGTCGGTGACGTCGATCGTGGCGTGCGCGTCCGCCGGGTTGTCGGTGAACTCGACGGTGACGTGGAACTGCTCGCCGCCGGGCAGCCGGTAGCCCTGGTTGAACATCTCCTCGACGCCCGCGCGAGTGCGGTCCTGCACGTCGGTGTTGCCGTTGTTCAGGTGCAGGCGCACGGTGAAGTCGCGCACCGGCACGCCGTCGACGTTCAGCACGCGGTTGTCGTAGGCGATCGGACCGCGCCAGGCCTGCATCTTGATGCCTTGTGGCGTGATCGTGGTGTTGCTGAGAACACCGCCGTCCTCGCCGCGCACCCAGCTGGAGGCAGGGGTGGTGGCGCGGGCGTCCGCGATGGCCTGCGCGGACACCGGGTTGCTCGGGTCGAACCACGGCGCACTGGTCTCGGTGCTGTGCAACGGACTCGGGTCGGCCGGCGAACGGTTCGAGGTGTGCTCGGCGGACGGTTCGCTGCTCGCGGCAGGCGCGTTGGGCGGCGATGGCGGCAGCTCCGTGGCCACTTCACCGCCCGTGTCACCGCCCGTGTCACCGTCGTCGGTGTCGGTGTCGCTGGACCTCGTCGTGACGGGCTCGTTGTTGTAGTCGGCGATCTTCTGGTCGACGACCGCCTTCTTGTCCCACCACTCCTGCTGCTTCACGTCCGCGGCCCGGCGCGCGTCGTCGAGCTTGATCTCCGCGTCCTTGATCAGGCCCTGCTGGGTCGCCCGATCGGTGTCGAGGCGGGCCACCTCCTGCTCGTGCCTGGTCTCCGCCGACGTGCGGGCAGCGTCCGCCCGCGCGACGGCCTGCTCCTGCGCGGTGAGCTCCGCGCGCCGGGCGTCGGCTTCCTGAAGCTGGATCTCCAGCTCCGCACGGGCGTCGGCGAGCTGCTTTTCGGCCTGGTCCAACGCCGTTTGCGCGTTGTTCGCGGTCTGCTGTGCGTTCCGCAGCGCCGCTTCCGCATTGGGCTGTTCGGCCTGAACGTCGAGCTGTGCCGCCGCCACCTGAGACTGCGCGGCCAGCACGTCGAGTCCGAGGTCGTGCACCCGCGGCACGAGGTCCGCGATGGTGGCCTCGGTGCGGGCGGCCTCACGACGCGCGGTCTCGGCCTGTGCCTCCAGGGCCGGCAGCTTCGCCTGTTCGTTCAGGTGCTGCTCGATCGACGCGTTGTAGTCGATCTGCACCTGGGTGAACTGGGAGTCGTTCTTCGCGAGCTTCGCGGCGGCGTCGTTGATCACCTGCTGCGCCGCGTGGCGCTGGGCGTCGACGTCGACCTCGGCCTTGCGCCAGTCGTCCGCCGCCTTCTTGACCTCGGTCTGCGCGTCGGTCAGTGCGGGGCTGAAGTCGTGGCGCAGCACGGTTTGCGCTTCGGCGGCGGGCATGCGGACCGACGCCGAGCTCGGCACGGACAGGTCGATCACGGCGGTCCTGCCACCGATCGTGGCGACCACGCGGTACTCGACGCCGAACTGGACCAGTCCGGTCCGGTCCTTCGGCTTGAGGTTGCTGGTCCTGTTGTCGGTCAGGCCACCGGACCCGGCTGTCGAGTCCTCGCCCGCGTGCCGCAGCTCGACGCCGCTGGCGGCGAAGTTGACGGTGTCCTTCGGGTCGGTGCCCTGCTTGACCGAGACGCCACCGGTCGCGAGACCGACGGACACATCACCGGTCTCGGCCACCTTGGCGTCGGTGCTGGTGGAGCTGACCTGCGACTTCGGGTTCTCCAGCGCCACGCTGTCGCTGAGCGAGCCCAGCGCCGGGTCGACGAGCTTCGCGTAGACCTTGACGTCGGCGTCCTGGCCGAACGTCAGCGCCGCCTCCTTCAGGCCCGGCACGGTGAGCGGGCCGGACAGCATCGACGGCAGGTGCGGCTGCAGGTTCTCCGGGCTCAGCGTCGCCAGCAGGCTGTTCAACGAGCCCGTGCCCTTGCCGGTGAGCCCCTTGCCCGCGCCCGCTTCCTTCAGCGCGTCGATCGCCGCCTGGCGCAGGTCCTGGGCGCCGCGCAGGGTCTCCACCGACGCGGTCGGCGGCAGTGCGGCCGGGTTGCCCGCCTTCTGCCAGTCCGCGGCGGCCTGCGGGGTGCCCTGAGCCGCGGGTTGCGGCGTCGGATCCGCCTGGTACGCGGACGTTTCGGCGTCGCTCACGACCTTCTGGTTGTCCGCGTGCAGCCGGACGACCATCTCCTGCGGGCCGCTGTCGGCCCTGGCGACGACCTGGTCGCCCTTCTCGACCACGAGCTCGAACTCGACGGGCACGGCGTAGCGCGCCGCCGGTCCGCTCGCGCCGCGGAACTGGCTGAACTGGTCGGCCGTCGAGTTCGTGACCGAACTGCTCTTGGACTGACCGATGTTCGCCGCCGCGATCACACCCGCGGTGCCGGACACGTTCGGGTTCGCGCCGCCCGGCGCGGCGAGGCCGGGGGCCTTGAGGCCGAGACCCCAGCCGGTGCCGCGGCCCTGGCCGTCGGTGATCTTCTTCGAACCCTGCGCCGTGTGCTCCATCTCGACGCCGTCGTTGACGACCTCCTGGAACCGCGGCGTGTCCGCCTTGGCCCGCAACGTGACCTGGAACGAGTCCTTGCCGAACGTGCCGGGCTGGTGCACCAGCAGCGGCACACCGCCGTCCAGGGCGCTGTCGATCATCGCCTTGACGCTGGCCGGCGAGCTGAAGTCGACCAGGCGCTGCAGGTTGTTCATCGAGTCCTTGAGCACCGAGTCCGGCACCAGCGGGTCGCCGAACCTCTTCGCGGTCTTGAGGTTGACGTCCTCGGACAGCTTGGACACCACGCCGGACAGGTCCGGCACGCTCTCCACAGTGGACAGACCCAGCGCGCCGGGTTCGCCCTTGGCGACGGTCGCCGGCGGCGCCATCTTCGGGAACTCGGGCTTGGGCACGGTCGGCTGCACGTCGGGCAGCAGGCCCATGTCCCGCGCCACGTCCTCGGTGACGCGCACGAACACCGAGTTCGGCAGCGTGACCGTCGCGCCCTCGGCCCGCGGCGTGCTGCCCGCGATGAAGTTCGCCGCGCGGCTCTCCCCGACGACGGTGACGTCCGCGTCGAGCTGCACCAGCACGGTGCGCCCGCCGGCGGGCGTCACGAAGTTGCGGTCGACGGCGCCGCCGATCTCGTTGGACGACGACTTCGAGTCCGACCACGGCGTGACCTTGCCGGCCACCGCGACACCACCGGCACCGCTGGCGGGCCTGGGCTCGCCGGCGGGCGGGGGAGTGACGTTCGGCCTGATCGGCAGGTTCATGCCGCCGGTGATGTCGACCGACCGGCTGGTGGACGACACCGAGCCGGCCTTGTACCCACCGGTGGAGGCGTTCTCGGTCGCGGTGTTGTCCGAAATGGACACGATCTTCGGGTTGTTCAGCTGGAACGACACGCCGATCGCACCCGTGCGGTCGGTGACCCGGCGGTCGTACTTGAGGCCCTGCTCCTGGATGCCGGTCTCGGTGAGCGTGCGCAGGTTCGCCTTGATGTTCTCCGGGGAGAACATCTTGTCGATCTGCGCCCGTGACGCGGTTCCCGGCACGGTCAGCGCGGAGTCGCCCTTGGCGGCCCGGTTGAGCGCGTCGATGGCCTGGTCGCGCAGCGCCGTCGTGTTCGCGACGGCCTCCACGTGCAGGAAGTCCGGTGCCTTCTCCTTGGGCTTGGTGCTCAGGAGCTCCTTGACCGTCGGCGCGTCCTTGAGCGTCCGGATTTCCGGCTTGCCCGGCTCGAAACCCTTGCCGGGGTCGGTGTCCAAAGTGGAGCTGTCCGACACCCACAGGTTGACCCCGCCCTTGATGGGCTTGAGGTCACCGGCGCCGGTGCTCGCCACCGTGTGCTGCTCCGGCGCGTGGAAGCCGGGAGCGCCCGGCACGACGCGGCGCACCCACGCCCGCGGCCGGGTGAACGTGGTGATCTCGACCTCGAACTCCACGTCGTGCCGGAACACCTGGGCGTCCGGGCTGCCGACGTTGAGCGAGGTGCTGTTGACCGTCGGACCGGCCGCGGTCTTGTCCGACCACGCGTGGTTGTACTTCACACCGAACTGCGGCGTGGGCGTCAGCGTCGCGTCCGCGGTCTTCGCGGGGATCGTCACCTTGCCCTCGACGCCACCGCTCCAGCCCTTGGTGGTCGTGGTGGACGCGTCCAGCTTCGGGCCGGTCGACGACGCGTCCCTGATGTTGCGCGCGTCGGCCTGACCGAGGTGCCGCGGGTTGGTCAGCTTCGCCTTGACGGTGACGTTGACGAAGGTGTTGGTGGTCTTGCCGCTGTTCTTCAGCTGCACCTGGACGCCGGGGCCCATCAGGCTGTCCATGTTGGTCTTCAACGCCGCCGGCGAGAGCTGCGAGGTCAGCTTGCGCTGGTTCGCGAGCTGCTCGGCGACGTCGGAGAAGCCCTTGCCCTTGCCGCTGCGCGGGTTCGCGTTCGGGTCGTTCCAGTTCGGCAGGAACTTCCCGAAACCGGGCAGACCGCGCAGCGCTTCCTCGACCTGGGTCTGCACCTGCGCAGCCGCCTCGAACTCGCCGACCTTGGCGTTGCCCGCGGCGATCGCGCCACCCAGGTACGGCGGCGGGAACTTCTTGCCCTTGTTGGTCTCGTCGACCGTCGAGTTGCGGGTGCCGTCGGGCGTGGGCAGGCCGAGCGCGCCGGCTTCGGGCAGACCCATCCGCATGTAGGTGGTGACGGGCACCTTGACGTTGGCACCGCTGGGAGTGCGGACCTCGACCTCGGCGGTCACCTTGTACAGACCGGTACTGCCCTTGACCTGGATGCCGCTCTTGTGGGTGGTGTTGATGCCCGCGTTGACGTTCTCCGCGACGCGCGCGGAGTAGCCGACGCTGACGCCGACCTGGCCGCCGACCGCGTTGGGCACGCCGATGTTGCCGCCGAACCCGGCGGTGACGTCGCCGCCGGACTTGGTCGTCGAGGACACACCACTGCTGTGCGCAGCCGTGTCGTGCAGGCGCAGTACCGAACTGTCGTGTGTACCAACGAGTTCCGCCGTCTGCAGCTTCGCCGTCATCTGCACCGCGGCGCCCTTGCTGGCGTGCGGGCTGATCAGGTCCGGCGAGGTCACGTAGGCGCCGCCGAGCATCGCGCCCATGTTGTTGCGCATGGACGTGGGGCTCAGGAAGTTCTGCAGCGCCTCCCGGCCGGGCGAGCCGACCTTGACGATCGACGGGTGCAGCTTGCGCGCGACGTCGTCGAACGCCTTCTGCTGGTTGTCCAGCGACACCGTCTCCGGCGCGGGGTGCTCGATCTTCGCGCCCCAGTTGGCGTCCGGCGGGGTGACCGCGGCGGACGTGTTGCCGGAACCGGTGATCGTGGCGAGGTCGTTCGGGATCTGCAGCGTGACGTCGGTGCCGGTGTTGACCGGGGCGATCGTCCGGACGTCGCCGTTCGCGTCGGTGAGCGTGATGTCGTACGACACCCGCACGGTCGACTGGGTCGAGCCCTCGCCGGCGCGGATGATCCGCTGGTCGGTGAGCGCCGACGACGTGCTCTGCGCCTGCGCGGGCGTGGCGAACTGCGCCTTGCCGCCCAGCGAGCCGTACGGGCCCATGGCGACGCCGGCCGTGGCCGAGCCGCCGATGTCGTTGGCCGTGGCGACGGTGTGCGTCGTCGAGGACGAGTTGCCGGACTGCGCGGTGGCGTCGACCTTGACGTTCGGCGCGTCCACCGGCGCGGTGTCGGTCTGCGCCTGCATGGTGGCGCGAACGTTCGCCTCGTACCAGGTGTTGCCGATCTTCACCTGGAAGTTGCGGCCGTTGTCCAGGAACGACTCGAAGTTGCCGTCGAGCGCCTGCTGGATGCGGGCGGCGTCGGCGGGCTTGAGGTTCGGAATCGCGTTGGTGACCTGCTCCGTACCACGCACGTCGGTCGCCGCGATCGTGCCGAGCGCCTTGTTGTCCTGGAAGAACTTCGGCAGGTTCTGCTGTCCCGGCATCACCTGCCCGACCTCGGGCGGGGTCAGCGTGACCATCGGGATGACCGGGTTCGGCGTCCGCGTCGGGGGCGCCGGACGCGTCTCGACGTCCTCGTCGACGTCCATGTCGGCGTCGAGGTCGCTGTCGAGGCCGAGGTCGGCCATGCCGGGCCCCAACTGGGTGGACGGGCCGGGGCCGCCGTCGTCGGTCGACTGCGACAGTCCCGCGTTCGCCGGGTCGTGCGGGGCGAAGGTGGTCCTGCCGTTGTCGTTCGGCCGCGCGTCGATGTCCAGCACGGCGCCGGGGTTCGCCCCGGTGCCGCCGAAGGGCTGGATCGGCGTGGCGGGCCAGCCGGGACCGTGGACCCGGATCGGCCGGCCGATCTCGGTCGCGAGCAGCTGGACCGCCAGCTCCTCGGCCTTGGCCAGCTTCGCGTTGTCCGCAGCCTGTTCCGCGGCGTCGATCTCGTTCTGGGCGGCGCGTTCGTCCGCGTTCAGCTCATGACCGGGTGTCCCGGTGTTGTCGACCGGCACGACACCGGTGCCGGGCTGGTACTTCGGGTGGATGGGAAGCTGCCGCGCCGGCACCGGCTCCAGCATCGCGGCGGCCAGATGGCCGTTCGCGAGGTCGTGCTGCTGCCGGAACCGCGCGATGTCCGTGGTCGTCTCGGTGGAGGCGGTCGACCCCTGTTGCACGGCACCCTGACGCAGGCTCACCGGCGTCTGGCCCTTGGGGTTGCCCATGGCCTGGTGCACCGCGTTGTACAGGCCGTCGGGCCTCGGCGGGAGCGAGAGCGGCAGGACACCGTGCTCGAGCGTGCCGAACACACGGGTGACGTTGCTGTTGTTGTCCGACAGCGCCAGCTCCACCATGGCGGCCATCTTGTGCTGCTTCGTGCCGGGCTCGTACTTCGGCAGCGCCGCTTCCTTGAGCTGGGTCTCCGCCCGCTTCTCCGCCGCAGTCTTCTTCGGCTGCCTGCCCTTTCCGCCCGTGGACGGACCGGCGGTCGCCGGCGGAGTCGTCGTCGCCTGGGGGTCGAGGCCCGAGTAGCCGTGCCCGTCCGGCAGCGGGACCGAGACGTTCTTGTCGAGCGTGTTCTTGTCCTGCCAGCCGAGCTTGCGCGCGTCCTCCGGGGTCGGCGTCCAGCCGCCCTTGGTGTCAACATGCGTCTGGACGCCCGTGTGGTAGTCCGGGTCGGTGTAGGTGTGTTGCTTGAGCTGCTGCGGCTCGCGTCGTTCGTGCGGCCTGTTCTGGAACTCGTTGCGGATGTTCGCGGGAGACGTGCCCTGCTTGGCCGCCTTGTCCGCCGGTCCGGGAGGACCACCGAAGAACCGGCCGGGCGTCGAGTCGTAGTTGACGTGCGACTGCGCCCAGTCCCTGCCCTCCTGCTTGGCGAAGCTCAGCCCGATCCGGGACAGGTCGGTGCCGGCCGCGCCGTTGACGAAGTCCGTGGAGAAGGTCTCGCCGCGGTACGGGTTGCGGTTCGTGGCGCCGTCGACGGCCGAACCGGACGCGATCTCGTGCACAGGATCGGTCCCGGAGGCGGCCTCGTGCTTGTTGATCTCGACGATCTCGGTCGCGGCGAACGTGTTCATCGACTGGCTGAGGCCGTTGAACTCGGCGGCGTTGTCGCTGAACTTGACGTTCGGGTCGACCAGCGGGACGACGGCGTCGACGAAGAGGTTCGGCTCCGGCATGTACGCGAGCAGCGGGCTCGTGTCGGACAGCCGGACCCGCGCGTCCATGTCGTCGCGCATGGCCTGGTGGAACCGGTCGACGAAGCCGGGCTTGGCGACCTCGGCCCGCGCCGTGACGAGGGCGGCCGTGTCGGCGGCGTGCGCCTTCTCCTTCTTCTCGAGCGCCTTGACCTTCTTGTCGTGCGCGTCGAGCGTCTTCTGGTCGGGGTTGCTCTGCGCGAGGACTTCCGCCTCGGCGTCGAGAGCCGCCCTGTCGGCCTCCAGCTTCGGGGCCTCCGTGTCGAGCTTCTGCTGCTCCGCGTTGATGCGGTTGTCGATGTCGGTCATGAACTGGGTCTCGTTGTCGACCCGGTAGCCACCGGCGAACAACAACGGCCGGACCGGACCGGCGTCCGTGTTCATGGAGTCGGTGAAGTGGTTGAAGATGTCCTTCTGGCCACCGGCCACCGTGCGCGAACCCGTGTCGAAGTCCTGGATCGAGATGTACGGGTGGGAACCCTTGTCCAGCAACGCGCCGACCGCGTACTTGGTGGCGTTGCTGTTCATCGTCTCGTTGCGCATCGTCCCGTAGGGGAACGTGGCGGACTTCGCGGTCGGCACGGGGTTGTCGAGCTGAACGATCGCGATGGCCTCAGGCCGGCCGGCGACCTTCGCGTTCGCCGCCTCGATGGCCGTCTGCATCGCGGCCCTGTCCGCTGCCTTGCCGTTCACGCCGACCACGAAGACCATGTTGTTCTTCAGGTCGCCCGCGTCCGCTGTCATGGCATGGACGACGGCCTCGATGTCGTTGCCGGCCGCGTTCAGCTGCGCGTGGTTGACGATCATGTTGACGACGAACGACGGCTGCTTGTTCGCGTCGACGCTCTCCTTGAGCTTGCCGAGGTACGAGTCCTTTGTGGGCAGTTCGGGACTGCTGCCGTTCACCAGGTTCGCGAACGCCTGGTTGTACTTGAAGTTCGCCGCGCCGATGGACGGCACCTCGGCGATGGGGGTGACCTGGCCGTCGACGTCCATCGACGTGCCGGTGTCCGGGTTGCTCGGACCGGGCTCGGCCCACGTGTGGTCGCGGGCCTGGCGCTTGTTCTGGTGGCTGTCGGGCCTGGGAGCGCTGGTGTCGTTGGCCGGATCGTGCCTGCGCTTCATCGGCCGGGTGTCGCCCTCGACGTCCGTCGTGGTGCCGGGCCTGGCGCCGGGACCGGGCTTCGTGTCCTGGCTCGGCGGCGTCCATCCCGCCGGCGGCGGCACGGTGGCCGGTCCGGCGGGCTCCAGCCTGGTGTCGGGGACCATGACCTGGCTGTTGGCGGTGCGTTCGACGAGCCACAGGTGCCGCGGCCGCAGACCGGGGTTGTCGAGGGTGAGGTCGGCGCCCATCATGCCGCCGTCGTCCTGGTGCACGCCGGAGTTCGTGTCGTGCTGCTGGAAGACGCGGCTCGAGTCCTTGTACTCGTCCGGGATGCCGAGGTAGTGCAGCGTCTCGTGGGCGAGCACCTCCGGCTTGGTGCCGGGCTGCCAGTGCGTCTGGTCGACCTTCGGGTTGTTCGGATCGACCTTGACGCTGGTGTGCGCGTCCGCCTTGTTGTCGGTGAACTCCAGGTTGAGGTGGAACTGGTCACCGCTGGGCAGCCGGTAACCCTGGTTCAGCAGCTCGTCGACACCCTTGGCGGCGTCCTGCTTGACCTGCTCGACGACCTTGGGATCGGTGCCCTGCGCAGGGTCGATGTGCACCTTGACGGTGTACTCCTGCACGAAGTTGCCGGGGCTCGTCTCGATGCGGCGCAGGTCGTAGTTGATGAGTCCCTTGTAGGACTTGATGTTCGTGGGCGTGCTGGACGTCTTCACGTCGTGGACGGTCTGGTTGACCGTCCGGACGTTCTTGTCGTCACGGCGATCGGCCCAACTGCTCCGGTCGGCCGGGTCCTTCGGTGCGAACCAGTCCGCGGTCCGCGCGGGGTCGTGCCGCCACGACTCGTCGGTGATGACGTCCTTGCCCCGGTGGGATTCCGGGGTCGGCGGGGTCATCGCGGGCGGGGCGCCACCGCTGCGCACCTGCGCGGGCGGTGCGTCGGTCCGCGCTTCGGTCGTCGTGTCGCTGCTCGGCGGAGCGGGGCGGGTCGCGTTCCGGTCTTCCTGGAGCTGGTGGGTGAAGTCCAGGAGGTCCGTGAGGTGGCCGGTCGGGTGGCCGCCCGCCTCCGCGTCCCGGATCTGCTGCTCGACGTGGCTCTGCACGGCCGCGATGTCGGCGTCGCCGAACTGGCGCCAGCCGAACGAGTTCGGGTCGGCTGGCTGCTGCAGCGCGTACGTGGTGAGTGCCGCGTCGCGGTTGTTCGTGAGCTGGTCGACCCGGTTCTGGGCGCGCTGGACCTCGCGGTCCGCCAACTCCTGACGGACCTCCTGCTCGTCGAGCATCGACTGGGTCTTGAGGCTGTCCGGCACCAGGTCCGAGGCGTTCCACCGGTTGCGGGCGGCCTCGGCCTTGGCGAGATTCTCCTGCGCGACCTGCATTCGCCGGTCGTAGGCCTCTGGACTGCTCGCGGTCCGGGAGATGTCGAGCATGTTCTGGATCGCGGCCGCGCGATCCGGGGTGTTCGCGTACGCCGGGTTCTGCTGCATGTCGCGCAGTGCCGCGGAGTCCAGGCCGTACAGCGACGCCTCGAACGACCGCTGTGGCGTGCCCTCGTGGACGGGGCCGAACCCGCCGGGGACGACGAGGTCAACGTCCGGAACCTCGGACCGGGCCGCCGGGTCCTGCATGAACGGCCGCGGTTGCGGGCGGGGTTCGACCGCCGGTGGCTGGTTTTCGTTCGCCGGGGCGCGGTCCTGGACGTCGTTGTCCGCGTTGGTGTTCGCGTCGTTCGGCTGGATCGGGCCCTCGTCGACGATCCGCATGTTCCTGAGCTGGTCCTGCAGCCGGTCCAGGTCCGGGGTCGGCTGGCCGCCGGCGCGCGCGTCGTTGATGAGGTTCGCGACGTGGTTTTCGAGGTCCGCGGCGTCCTGGGGCGTCACCGACCGCCATCCGGGGGCGTTCGGGTCGGCCGGCAGGTTCAGCGCATACGCGGTGAGCGCGTCGTTGCGGTCGTACTGCAGGTTCAGCAGATCGTTGGTGAGCTCCATCTCGTGCAGCTCGAGGTTCAGCTGCTCCGCCTGGCGCTGGGCCTGGTCGGTGCGCATCAGCTCGGTCTTCCAGGCGTCCGGCAGCGCGTCGGTGATCTGCTTCAGGTCGTTGATCTGGTTGCGCGTGTCCTTGATCTCGCCCTGGATGTCCCGCAGGTGTTGCTCGATGCCGCCGTCCTTCTGGGCGACCTGCTGGTTGCGGGACATCTGCTCGATCTGGCGCGAGCGTTCCGGGTTGTCGCGGTTCTGCTGAGCCAGATCATCGAGCTCGGCGGAGGACTTGCCGAACAGCGAGGCCTTGAACGCCGCGGTCTCCTGCGCCTGGCGGTGTTGCTGGGCCTCGAGAGCGGCCTGGCGTTCCGCGTCGCGCTCCGCGGTCCGGGCCATGTTCTCCCGGTTGCGCTGCTGGAGGTCGTCCAACCGCTGCAGGACCGAATGCATGTTCTCGGCCTGGGCGACACGATTGCTGTACTCGGGGTTGGTGGCGAAGGACAGCTGGAGCTCTGACTGCTTCACCACCGCCTCGGCCTCGGCGATCTTCGAGTCGAAGTCGAAGCCGCTGTGGTCCTCGCCGGTGCCGAACCAGCGGTTCATGAAGCCGTTGAAACCGGCGTGGTCGTCCTTGCCGTCGCGGAAGTCCTGCAACACCTGGTTGGCCTTGTCGACCTGGGCGGTCAGCCCGTCCACGCCGTGCCGGGTGATCTGCGCCATCGCGGCACGCGCGTCCAACTCGTTCTGCACCCGCTCGTGCAGAGCCTTCAGGTCCGTGGTGTCGAACCCGGCGTTCTCGGCCGCCGCGATCTGCTCGGTCAGGTGGGCGTCGATCTGGGCGAGCGGGGCGGGCTTGATCTTCGCGAGCCCGTCCGCGTTCGGGCCGGCGACGAACGTGTCGATGGCGTGGGTCATGCCCACCCTGGGGCCCGCGGCCCTCAGCGAGTCGATCTGGCTGTTGGTGTTGTTGAGGAGATCGGTGTACGTCGCGACGTCCTGCTTGCTCTGGGCCGTCTGCGCCCGTTCCTGCGCGTTCTGGAGCGCCTCTGGCTTCCAGGACGCCTTGGACTTCGCCTCGTCGATCCGGTTCTGCAGGTCCGACTGCCGGTCCAGCAGGTTGTTCAGGAATCCACGCGGGCCATCGGGGTGCGCGGCCGCGCGCTTGATCAGCTGCGTCTGCTGCGCGGCGTTGTAAAGGCCCTCGTCCTGACGCCCCTTGTACAGGTCGCCGATGGTCTGGTTGACCTCAGCCGAGGACTTGCCCCCGAGCCAGGCCTCCATGCCGGCGCGGACCTCCTGCGGCGTCGGACCGCCGAGCGCGCTGAACGTGCCGTTCTGCGAGTTGATCTGCACCTGCGGCGCGAACGGCTGGCCGTGGACGGTCTGCACGCCGTTGTTGTCGACGACGAGCTGCACGTCCAACGCCTGCGCGACCGTGTCGGGCAGGTGCTTGCCGACCTGGGAGTCGTTCCACGACGGCGTCTGCATGCCCTTGGCGACCAGATCGGCCGACGTCGGCAACGCCCCGTTCTCCTTCACCGACTGGGTCACGTGGTTGACCACGTCGACGTCGCCGGGGGTCATGCCGTCGGTGTTGAGACCCGCGTTCACGACGTCCCAGCGTTTGGACGACCCGTTCGCGAGGTCGTTCGCGAGCGCGGCCTGCCACTGCTGCACCTTGGCGTCGGTGTTGGGGCTGCCGGGGTTCGGTTCCAGGTCGGGGTGGAACTTCGCCAGCGTGTCCGCGTCGACCTTGCTCGCGACCCAGTTCGACAGACCGGGAGCGTTCAGCCCGGGGTGGTCGTGGTTCTGCGGGTTCTGCCGGATGTCGTTCAGAACGGTGTCCACAGTGGACTGCACGTCGCTGATGCCGACCAGCGGTGACGCGTTCGGCATCGGCGCGTTCTGGAACGCCGCGCTGCGCAGCACCGACTCCACCAGCCCGACGCTGTCGAGGTTCGGCAGGTGCGTCTGGTGGGGTCGATTGTCCACATTGGTGCCGACGTCACCGGGGAAAGCGCCGGGCATGGACGACACGGGCGCCGGCCTCGTGTCCGGTTCGGGACGGGGGTTCGGGACGTCGCGGTCGGTGTCCTGCCGTGGTGCGGGCGCGGGCGTGTCGGTCTCCGGCCGGGGAGTCCAGCCGGCGGGCGGCGGCACGGTGGCCGGCCCAGCAGGGTTGATCGTGGTGTCGGGCACCATGACCTGGCTGTTGGCGGTGTTCTCGATCAGCCACAGGTGGCGGGGCCGGATGCCGGGGTCGGGCAGGTGGACGTCGGCGCCCATCAGGCCGCCGTCGTTCTGGTGCACGCCGGAGTTCGTGTCGTGCTGCTGGAAGACGCGGCTCGAGTCCTTGTACTCGTCCGGGATGCCCAGGTAGTGCAGCGTTTCGTGGGCCAGCACCTCGGGGCTGGTGGCGGGGTTCCAGTTCAACTGGTCGACGTTGGGGTTGTCCGGGTCGACCTTGATGCTGGTGTGCGCGTCCGCCTTGTTGTCGGTGAACTCCAGGTTGAGGTGGAACTGGTCACCGCTGGGGAGCCGGAAACCATGGTTCAGCAAGCTGTTGACGCCGTTGGTGGCGTTGTCCTTCACCTGCGCGACGAGGTCGGGGTCGGCGTTCGCGGCAGGGTCGATGTGCACCTTGACGGTGTACTCCTGCACGAAGTTGCCGGGAGTGGTCTCGATGCGGCGCAGGTCGTAGTTGATGAGTCCCTGGTAGGACTTGATGTCCGACGGCGTGCTGTCGGTGCGGACGTCGTGGACCGTCTGGTCGACCGTGCGGACGTCGGTGTCGTTGCGGCGGTCGGCCCAGGTGCTGCGGTCGGCCGGGTTGTTCGGGTTGGACCAGTCCGCGGTCTTGGCCGGGTCGTGCCGCCACGACTGGTCGGTGCGAACGTCCTTGCCCTGGTGGGATTCCGGGGTCGGCGGCGTCATGGCCGGCGGGGCGCCGCCGTTGCGCACCTGCTTCGGCGCCTCGTTCTTGGCGTCGCTGTCGTTCTTGGTGTCGGACTTGGTGTCCGCCTCGTTCTTGGCGTCGCTGTCGTTGTTCGGGGCGGGAGGCGCCGAAGCAGGTGCGCAA
>NZ_MUYM01000136.1 GCF_002150765.1 Lentzea kentuckyensis | reverse complement strand
TCGCGAGCCGGGGGCCTTCTCGTAGTGCCAAGAACTTCTAGCGGTTCGGCCACTCCCAGCGGATGCCGAACACACCCGGACCGAACCCGAGCGCCACGGCGTGCACGCCGCCACCCGAGTCCAGGGTGAGGTTGCGGCGCCGCGACGGCGTCTCGTCGCCCGCCGGCACGCTGTACTGCTGCACGCGCGAGGGCAGGTTCGACTCCTCGAAGCGGACCTCGATGACGTACTCGCGGACCGGGAGGCGGAACTTGCGTGCGAACGTGTTGTTGCCCTTCGGCGCGTGACCC
This sequence comes from Lentzea kentuckyensis, assembly GCF_002150765.1. Lineage (GTDB taxonomy): Bacteria > Actinomycetota > Actinomycetes > Mycobacteriales > Pseudonocardiaceae > Lentzea > Lentzea kentuckyensis. The sequence goes on along the minus strand of NZ_MUYM01000136.1, from coordinate 126,621 downwards.
TCTGGGAACACCAGCTGGTATTCCATGATGAGGGTCTCGCCGCGGGTCAACGGCCGTTCGAACATCATCTCCGCGACCATGATGTTGGCTTCGTGGTCGCGGGCGATCCGTCCCAGGTGGCAGTTGCGCACGTTCACGATCTCGGGGAGTACGTCCGACTCCTCGGTCTCGAACACGAGCGCCCAGCGGTCCGGCCCGTCCTGCTCGGCCCGCAGGATCTGACGCACCCACACGGATTTCTGCCCGCCGTCGGCAGAGATCTCGATGCGGTCGTGCTGACTGATCCGGCCGAGCTTCAGGTCAGAGGACGTGTCGACCTTCGAGAGCAGGTTCGCGACCCGCTCCCGACGCGCCCAGAGCGCGTCGATCGGCATCATCGTCGTCGGGCGGCAACGGCGACCTCGCGGACGAGGTGGGCCGAGCAGCGCCGACAGACCCGACTGAGGCACGCCCAGGACCGACTCGAGGTGCCGCAGCGCCTCCAGTGATTCAGGGCGTTCCGGCCTTCGCCGTCCTGACTGCCAGTAGCTGAGCGTCGCGACGCTGATGGTCACGCCGCGCAGTGCCAACCGGTGCTGGATGCGGTCGAGGCTGAGACGGCTCGCCTTGATGGCAGCCCTCAACGCTTCCGGGAACGGTCCCGTCGTCAAGAGCTGTGTAAGGCTGCCGTGGCCCGTTGAGTCAGTGTCGTCAACGGTCAGTGTTGGTCGACCGGCAGCAGTGGTCATGGTGACTCCCCGCTGTCATAAGATCACGCCCCAGTGACCCTACCCGTCCGTGAACATCGCTGGTCGGAGCCGGATGGAGTCAATGGTTAATCCATACGGTTGATGAGTTCACGCTTTCGAGACTCATCTGTCAAGCATTCCGAACCGATCAGTAACATCTGTGTGCCGTTCACGCCTCGTATCGGGATGGCTCTAGTGTGTGCCCGGTGAACGACCTCGACGTGCTGACATCGGTGGCCGGTGCGGTGCTCGGGCCCGGTCCGCACGCGGTGGTGGACCTTCTGGACGTGGTGCCCGGCGTCCAGGTGGACGCGGTGCGTGCCACCGACGACCTCCTGCCCAGGCTGGCGCACGAAGAGTCGCTGTCGAACATCCTCCTGCTCGCCCACGCGTCGCTGCGGCCGGGCGGGGTGCTGGTGGCCGCGGTTCCGGAGCTCGACCGGCTCGGCGTGCTGCGGCCCACCGCGCCGCCGCCGAAGGTCAACGGGGACCGGGTGACCGTGCAGCTCTGGGAGTGGGCTCCCGACGGCCTGTCGTACGGCCTGGAGGTCGTAACGCTGCTGAGGGGTACCTCGGGGTGGGAGATCTCCGGAACGGCCTCCACGCGCCACAGGGTGCTTTCCGCCGCCGAGATGGAACAGGCGCTGCACGCCGTCGGGTTCTCGACCGTCCAGCGGCTCGCACCGGGGGAGAGCGGTCACCGCGTGCCGGTGTGGGTGGCGGTCAGATGAGCCGGGTTCGGCCGGTGCCCGGTGGCCGGGCCGTCGAGGTCGAACCGGAACGCGTCCAGGGGTGGATCGGCCGGTTCGCCGGCCGGCACGGCGCCGTCGAGATCCGGATCGCGGAGGGTGAGGTCGAGATCACCGCCGCGGACGGCGCGACGGCCACGTTCACCACGCGCGGCGGTGCCTCCATGGAAGAGGTGGTGGAGAACCTCACCAAACCGCGCCGGATCGGCCTGGTGCTCGTGCGGCTCGGCGGGCACAGCGTCGGTGTGGCGTTCGGCGGCAAGGTCGAGGTCTCCGCGACCGACCGCAAACAGGTGCACGGCCGCATCAGGGCCGGCGGCTGGTCGCAGCAGCGGTTCGCCCGGCGCCGCGAGGGTCAGGCCCGCGTCGCGCTCCAGGCCGCCGCGGACGACGTGTTCCGGGTCCTGGTCCCGAGGCTCGCCCAGTTGGACGGTGTCGTGCTCGGCGGCGACTGGCAGGCGTTGGACGTGCTGCGCAACGACCGCAGGCTCCGAGACGTCTTCAGCAAGGCCGAAGATCGCGTCCTGGACGTCCCCGAACCCCGGCGGACCGTCCTGGACGAGGCCGCCGAACGGGCCCGTTGCGTCGAGATCGTGATCCAGGACACACGGGCAACCGGACCGGACGCCGACCGCATGGATACGGGTGAGGGTGCCTGACCGAGGCACCACTGATCCTGCTGGAGCTGCAAGTGCGCAAACGAATGATGATCGTGGCGGGAGCCGTGGCACTGGGGGCCGTCGGCATCGCGGTGCCCGCGCTCGCGCTGAGCGGCGGCGGCACGACCTCGCACGAGCCCACGAGTTCGGCTCCACAGCCGCCGTCCTCGACGGTGACCTACCCGCCGACCACGCCGTCGCCCACGTCGGCGACGTCGACGCCGGCACATCCGCCGACGACCTGGACGACGCCGGCACTCCCGTCGAACACGATCCCGACGACGACGGCACTCCCGCCGAACACGATCTCGACCACGCCGGAGCCGACGTCGATCGCCACCACGCCGCCGAGGCCGTCGTACCCCGTGACCACCAGTCCGGGAGCCTCGTACCCCGCGACGACGCCGCCGGTGTCGTCGGCCCCTGCCAAATAGGAGTCACCCCTGAACTGGGAGGCCGAGTTCACCGACTGCTTCGACCGGTGCGCCGACTCGATGCGCTTCACGGCGTTCTTGTTGTGCGGCAACTGGCACGAGGCGGAAGACCTCATGCAGTCGGCGTTCTTGAAGCTGTACCTGGCCGGTCCGAAGCTCAGCGACCGGTCGGGGCTCGAACCGTACCTGCGCCAGATCGTCGTGCGGACGTTCCTCGCCGAACGTCGCAAAGTGCGATGGCGCAGGGAGAAGCTGACTGACACACCTCCCGAGGGCCTGTCCTCCGTCGCAGGGGCGGAGGACAGGCTCGTGGTGTGGCAGGCGCTCACCGCCGTGCCCGCACGGCAGCGCGCTGTCCTCGTGCTGCGCTTTTGGCACGATTTCAGCGTCGAGGACACGGCGGCCGCGCTGAAGTGTTCGACGGGCACGGTGAAATCGCAGAGCAGCAAGGGTCTGGAAGCCTTGCGGCGCAAGCTGGGACCCGAGTTCGATCATCTGAGGCTGGAGGTGTGATGGTTCGCGAAGACGACCTGCGGGCGACTTTCTCCGCTCTGCACGCGGAAGGGGCGCCGCCGCGAGCCACCACGGCGGCCGACCTGATCCAGCGCGGCCAGGCCGTGCGATCCCGGCGCCGCACCATCGCGGTCGTCGGCAGCGGGCTCGCGACCGTGGGGGTCGTGGCCGTGGCGCTGGCCGTGCTGCCGGCCGCGACGCCCCCGGAACCGGCCACCCCGCCCGGGCCCGCCTCGACCACGTGGCCGGTTCCGACGAACACCACGCCGCCGCCGAGTTCGATGGTGTCGACGCCGACGACGGTGACACCGCCGAGCGGTCCGCAGTCCAGCAACCCGGACACGCCACCGGTGGGCACCTCGCTGCCGCCCGTCACCACCTCGACGCCGGTCGCGCCGCCCAGCAGGCCGAACCCGACCTCCAATTCGGTACCGCCGGCGTCGACCACGCCCTCGACGCCCGGCTGAGCGGCACAATCGCGGGCATGACCGCTCAGATCCGCCTCGTCGAGATCACCGACGACAACCGCGACGCCGTGACCGCTGTGCGCGTGCTGCCCGGCCAGGAGCGTTTCGTCGCGTCCGTCGAGGATTCGTTCCGGCACGCGCGGGAGAACCCCGAAGCCAAACCGTGGTTCCGCGCGGTCTACGACGGCGACGAACCGGTCGGCTTCGTGATGCTGAGCTGGAACCTGACCCCTCGGCCCGGACTGCGCGGGCCGTACTTCCTGTGGCGGCTGCTCGTGGGCGCCGGCCGGCAGGGCCGTGGGTACGGCACGGCGATCCTGGACGAGGTCGTGGCGCTGCTGCGCGCGGCCGGGGCGACCGAGCTGATCACCAGTTGCGTGCCGGGGGAGGACTCGCCGGAGCCGTTCTACCGCCGGTACGGATTCGTGCCCAACGGCGAGACCGACGAGGACGGCGAGGTCATCCTGACGCTGGACCTCAGTACGCGACCGTGAAGTGCCGGTTCTCGCGAGGTTCTTCGAGTTCGTCGAGCACGGCCACGGCGAGGTCCTCCGCGGAGATCCGGGACGCGCCCGACGGGTCGGTGAGCAGCACTTCTCCGCCACGCCGATAGCTGCCGGTGCGTTCGCCGGGTTCGAGCAGTGCGGGCGGGCTGAGGTAGACCCAGTCCGCCGCGTGCGCCCGGCAGACCTCGAACTGCCGCACGCTGGCGGCGGCGATGGGACGGATGTGCGTTGGCACGTAACGGTCGTCCTCCAGCACGAGGCCTGTGCCGGTTGGTGATCGCAGTGGCGCGGCGCCGCCCACGACGAGGATCCGGGTTCGGGTGGCGAGCGCGGCGTCCAGCAACGCTCTGGTGGTGGCCTCGACGGTGGACTCCTCTCCCGGCCGCGGCCTGGTGGCGGCGACCACACTGTCCACTTCGGACGGAACCAGAGGAGTCGAGCCGCGGAACACCGCCGTCACGTCGTGTCCCCGTCGCACTGCCTCCGTCACCACCCGCGATCCGACCATGCCCGCGGCGCCGACGACTGCGATCTTCACTGGAGAACTCCCCTGGCGAGCACGGGTGCCGGACGCTGGGCGGCGACGATCGCGGCCAGCGCGAGTGCGAAACCGGTCAGCTGCACGGCGTCCAGGGTCTGGCCGAGCACGACGACGCCGAGCAGTGCGGCGACCATCGGGGACAGCAGGCCGAGCATCGAGACCGACGTGACCGGCAGCGTCGTGATGGCGCGGAACCACAGGACGTAGGCGAGCAGTCCGCCGACGCCGCCGAGCCACAGGTAACCGATCGCGGCTGCCAGGCCGATCGCGGGCGGCGGGCCCTCGAACAGGAACGTCACCGGCACCAGGAACAGCCCGCCCGCGGTCAGCTGCCAACCCGCGAACGCCGTCGGGCCGACGTTCGCGGGCCTGCCCCACTTCTTCGTCAGCGTCACGCCGAGCGCCATCGTCGCGGCGCCACCCAGACCGGCCAGCACGCCGATCACGTCGAACCCGGCGGCCGGGCCCAGCACCACCAGCCCGACACCGACGACGCCGACCACACCCCACGCGAACCGCCACGCCGACGGGCTTTCCTTCAGCAGGCCCACCGCCAGCGACGCCACCACCAGCGGTTGGGCGGCGCCGAGCGTGGCCGCGACGCCACCGGGGAGGCGCTCGGCCGCGATGAACAGGAACGGGAAGAACATGCCGATGTTGAGCACGCCAAGTGCGGCGGCGCGCCACCACCAGGCGCCGTTCGGCAGCGTCCGGGTGAGGGCCAGTGCGATCAGGCCGGCGGGCAGTGCGCGCAGCAGACCGGCGAACAGCGGATGCCCGGCCGGCAGCAGTTCGGTCGTGACCACGTAGGTCGATCCCCAGACCACCGGCGCGAACGCGGCGAGTGCAATGCGGAAGTGGTTTCTCACGTCGTCCAGTGTTGGGCGGCGCGATCAATGAGTCCAACACATGCTTTTCATCTGATCCATCTTGATTCACGATAGATCGGTGGAGCTCCAGCAGATGCGATACGTGGTGGCGGTCGCCGAGACGGGCAGTTTCACCAAGGCGGCCCGGCGGTGCCTCGTGGTGCAGTCCGCGTTGAGCCATCAGATCGCGCGGCTCGAACGCGAACTGGGTGCCCGGCTGTTCGACCGCACCAGCCGCAGCGTCCGGCTGACCGCGGCGGGGACGGCGTTCCTGTCGTCGGCCCGGCAGTGCCTCGACTTCGCGGAACGGGCGGCGGCCGAGGTCGCGGCGGCGGTGGGGGAGGTGCGCGGGCGGCTCGTGGTCGGGGTGATCCCCACGGTCGCCGCGGTGGACCTGCCGGCGGTCCTGCGGGTGTTCCGCGAGCGGTATTCGCAGGTGCGGGTGGCGTTGCGGATGTTGCCCAGCCACGAGCTCGTCTCGCTCGTCCGGGAGGGCGCGCTCGATCTGGCGTTCCTCGGGTTGCCGCCGGGTGCGCGGCCTGAGGGCGTGCGCGGGGTGGAGCTGGCGCGTGATGAGCACGTGGCCGTGGTGGCGGCAGAGCATCCGTTCGCCGGGCGCGCCGAGACGGATCTCGCGGCGCTCGCGGAGGAGTTGTTCGTCGACTTCCCGGCCGGGTCGCCGGGGCGCACGCAGTCCGATCAGGCGTTCGCGGCGGCGGGGTTGCACCGCGAGGTGGCGTTCGAGGTGACGACCGCGGAGCTGATGGCGGGCCTCATCCGGGAGGGCCTCGGGGTCGCGGTGCTGCCGTCGCGGTACACGCCGCAGCTGACCGGGGTGGTGACGCTGCCGATCGCGAACGGGCCGTCACGGGTGGAGCACCTGGTGTGGAGCGCGGCCGGGCTGACGCCGGCGGCGGCCGCGTTCCTCGACGTCCTGGGGGTCAGCGCGGACTAGCCGGCGGTGCCCGTGGCGAGCATGCCGCCGTCCACGCGGACGGTCTCGCCGGTGATCCACGAAGCGGCGTCCGAGCAGAGGAACGCCACGAGCGAGGCGACGTCCTCGGGCGTGCCGAACCGCTTCATCGGGTAGAGCTCGGCGGCTTCTTCGCGGCCGCTCCACAACGCCTCGGCGAACTTGGTCTTCACCACGGCGGGCGCGACGGCGTTCACGCGCACCTTCGGGCCGAGCTGCCACGCCAGTTCCTCGGTGAGGCGGATCAACGCCGCCTTGGACGCGCCGTACGCGCCGATCACGCCGGTGGACCGGATGCCGCCGATCGACGCGATGTTCACGACCGCGCCGCCGTGCTCGCCCATCCACGCCTTCCACGCGAGCTGCGTGAAACCGAGCGCCGCCACGACGTTGACGTCGAAGATCTTGCGCACGGCGTCGAGGTCGGCGTCCATCAGGAAGCCGAACTGCGGGTTGATGCCGGTGTTGTTGATCAGCACGTCGATGCTGCCGAACTCCTCGACCGTGCGTGCGACCAGCTCTTCGCGGGAGGCGTCGTCGCCCGCGTTGCCCTGCAACCCCAGGACACGACCGCCGGTGTCGGCCTCCAGTTGCTTGACCGCTTCGGCGAGCTGGTCGGCCTTGCGGCCGGTGATGGTGACGGCGGCGCCGCGGGACAGGAGCTCGCGGGCGATGCCGAGTCCGATGCCCCGGGACGCACCCGTGACCAGCGCCGCCTTGCCGGAGAAGTCTTCGCTCATGGCCGGCAATCTATGCGCCTGGCCACAGGTGGGAAATTCGATGGTCGAGATCCCGTAGAATGGTTGACGTGATCCTCCTGGAGTAGGCCGACCCGGACGTGCCATCCCTTGTCATGCCCGGAGTTCTTTTCACTGCTCGGAGTTTCTCTTGATCACCGCAACCGATATGGAGTTGCGCGCGGGCTCACGCATTCTGGTGAGTGGCGCCAACCTGCGCGTTCAGCCCGGCGACCGCATCGGCCTCGTGGGCCGCAACGGTGCCGGCAAGACCACCTCGCTGCGCGTTCTCGCCGGTGAGGGCCAGCCCTACGGCGGCGCCATCACCCGCAAGGGCGAGCTCGGCTACCTGCCGCAGGACCCGCGTGAGGGCGACCTGTCCGTCATCGCCAAGGACCGCGTGCTGTCCGCCCGCGGCCTCGACCAGCTGCTCCGTGACATGGAGAAGGCCCAGTCGAAGATGGCTGAGCTGGTCGACCCGGACGAGCTCGACGTCGCCGTCACCAAGTACGGCAAGCTCGAGGAGCGCTTCTCCTCACTCGGCGGGTACGCCGCCGAGTCCGAGGCCGCCCGCATCTGCTCGAACCTCGGCCTGCCGGACCGCGTGCTCGCGCAGCCGTTGAGCACGCTGTCGGGTGGTCAGCGCCGCCGCGTCGAGCTGGCCCGCATCCTGTTCGCCGCGTCCGAGGCCGGTATCGGCGCGAAGTCGAGCACGATCCTGCTGATCGACGAGCCCACGAACCACCTCGACGCCGACTCGATCACGTGGCTGCGCGGCTTCCTCAAGTCGCACGACGGCGGTCTTGTGGTGATCTCGCACGACGTGGAGCTGCTCGACGACGTCGTGAACAAGGTGTGGTTCCTCGACGCCATTCGCGGCGAGGTCGACATCTACAACCTCGGCTGGAAGAAGTACCTCGAAGCCCGTGCGACGGACGAGAAGCGCCGTCGCCGCGAGCGCGCCAACGCCGAGAAGAAGGCCGGCGCGCTGATGACGCAGGCCGCCAAGATGGGCGCGAAGGCCACGAAGGCCGTTGCGGCGCAGAACATGGCGAAGCGCGCGCAGAAGCTGCTCGACGGTCTCGACGACGTGCGCCAGAGCGACAAGGTCGCGAAGATCAGCTTCCCGGCGCCCGCTCCGTGCGGCAAGACTCCTTTGATGGCAGAGGGTCTGAGCAAGTCCTACGGGTCGCTGGAGATCTTCACCGGCGTGGACCTGGCCATCGACAAGGGTTCCCGCGTCGTCGTGCTCGGTTTCAACGGCGCCGGCAAGACGACGCTGCTGCGGTTGCTGGGCGGTAGCGAGAAGGCCGACGCGGGCGGGATCGTCCCCGGCCACGGCCTGAAGATCGGCTACTTCGCGCAGGAGCACGAGACGCTCGACCACGACGCGTCGGTGTGGGAGAACATCCGGCACATGGCGCCGGACGAGCAGGAGCAGCGGCTGCGGTCGTTGCTCGGCACGTTCCTGTTCAGCGGCGAGCAGCTCGACCAGCCCGCCGGCACGTTGTCCGGTGGCGAGAAGACCCGGCTGGCGCTGGCCGGTCTGGTGTCGTCGGCCGCGAACGTGCTGCTGCTGGACGAGCCGACCAACAACCTCGACCCGGCCTCGCGTGAGCAGGTGCTCGACGCGTTGCGGCGGTACGAGGGAGCGGTCGTCCTCGTGACGCACGACCCCGGTGCGGTCGAGGCGCTGGAGCCCGAGCGCGTGATCCTCCTGCCCGACGGCACCGAAGATCACTGGTCCGAGGACTACCTCGAGCTCGTGCAGCTGGCGTGATCTCCACCCCTCAAAGGATTACCGAGCGCGTTCTATGATCAACTCAGTGTGATCGAATCGACCGTTCGGCGATCTCTTCGCTTGATCACCTGGCGTTCTGCCGGTTCCTGTTCGATCATTGCGACGACAGGGGCCGTAGAACGGCCCGACCTGCTCGTACGGAAGGCGGGACGAGGTGGCTGACCTGAAGAAGGGTGCCCGGATCACCGGCGCCACGCGGGACAAGCTGGCCGCTGACCTGAAGAAGAAGTACGAAAAGGGCGCGAGCATCCGGGCTTTGGCTGAGAGCACCGGGCGTTCCTACGGCTTCGTGCACCGGGTTCTGTCGGAATCCGGCGTCACGCTGCGCGGTCGCGGTGGCGCCACCCGGACGAAGAAGAAGTAGCCACAACCCAGACTGCTACTCTCCGGTAACTAGCTTCTAGTTCGCCGGAGGTATGCCATGCCAGTGCCCGCTATCGACGCTGGTGTGCTTGAGCGCGGTGGCGTTCGGCTCGCGATTTCGGGGCCGCTCGCGACCGTCACGCTCGATCGTCCCGACGTGCTCAACGCACAGACGCCCGCCACCTGGCAGGCGCTGCGGCACATCGGCGAGCAGCTGGACCCGGACGTCCGCGTCGTGGTCGTCCGGGGTTCCGGTCGCGCCTTCTCGGCGGGGCTGGACCGGCGCATGTTCACCGGTGAGCCGGTCGACGGCGAGCCCGGTGGCCTCGGCGCGCTGCTGTCGCTGCCCGCCGAGGAGGCGGACGCGCGGATCGCGTCGTACCAGGCAGGGTTCACCTGGTTGAGCGACCCGGCACGTGTGACGATCGCGGCGGTGCAGGGGCATGCCATCGGCGCAGGCTTCCAGTTGGCGCTGGCGTGCGACTTCCGCGTGCTCACCGAGGACGCGCAGTTCTGCATGGCCGAGACCGGGCTGGGCTTGGTGCCCGATCTCGGCGGCACGCTGCCCTTGGTGCGCCTCGTGGGGTACTCGCGCGCGGCCGAGATGTGCGTGACCTCCCGCCGGGTGCCGGCCGAGGAGGCGCTGCGGATCGGCCTCGCGAACTCCGTCGTGCCCGCGGCCGAGCTGGACGCGGCGGTCGAGACGCTGGTGGCTGCCGTTGTGAAGCCACTGCCGGGTGCTGTCTCGGAGACGCTGGCGCTGATCGCGTCGGCGGCTTCCGGCGTGCCCTTCGCCGACCAGCTGGCCCTGGAGCGGGCCGCCCAGTTGCGCCGGGTGCGTTCTTTCGCGGCCATGTCCGCCCAGAGCTGAAACTTTTCGCGCTCCTAGCCACACGCGACGGAATTGTCAGACCGCTGTGCTGTTCTATTCAGCGTGGACGGCTACAGCTCATGGCGATTCATGATGGGGGCGACCGCGGACGCGCCGTCCAAGGTGCGCCGCGGGACCTTCCGGCGCGTGCTGGCGTTCGCCCGGCCGCACCGGGCGAAACTGCTCGTGTTCCTCCTGCTGACGGTGGTCTCGTCAGTCCTCGCGGTGTCGACGCCGCTGCTGGCCGGCCGCGTGGTCGACGCGATCGTCGGCGGCTCCACCCCGTCGGTCGTGGTGTGGCTCGCCGTGGTGATCGCCGCGATCGCCCTGCTCGACGCCGGGCTGGGGGTCGTCGAGCGGTGGCAGTCGACGCGGATCGGTGAGGGGCTGATCTACGACTTACGTCGTGCCGTGTTCGGCCACGTGCAGAAGATGCCGGTCGCGTTCTTCACGCGCACCCGCACCGGCGCGTTGGTCTCGCGGCTGAACAACGACGTGATCGGTGCACAGCGCGCGTTCACGTCGACGCTGTCCGGGTTCGTCACGAACATCATCCAGCTGGCGCTGTCGCTGGGTGTCATGTTCACGCTGTCGTGGCAGGTCACGGCGTTGGCCCTGGTGTTGCTGCCGGTGTTCGTGCTGCCCGCCAAGCGCATGGGCAAGCGGATGGCGGACATGCAGCGCGAGGCTTCCACGCTGAACGCGTCGATGGTCACGCAGTCGACCGAGCGCTTCTCCGCGCCCGGCGCGACGCTGGTGAAGCTGTTCGGGCGGCCGGATCGGGAGGAGCAGGAGTTCTCGGAGAAGGCCGCTCAGGTCCGGGACATCGGGATCCGGACGGCGATGGCGACCCGGTGGTTCATGACCGGGCTGACGTTGGTGTCCTCGCTGGCCCAGGCGCTGGTTTACGGGCTGGGTGGGTACCTCGCCCTGACCGGGCATCTGGCTGCCGGCGCCGTGGTTTCGCTGGCGTTGCTGCTCACTCGGTTGTATGCGCCGCTGACCGCGCTGGCCAACGCTCGGGTCGACCTGATGACGGCGTTGGTGTCGTTCGAGCGGGTCTTCGAGGTTCTTGACCTTGAGTCGATGATCCAGGAACGTCCTGGGGCCCGTTCCCTGCCTGCCGGTGCGGTGTCGGTCGAGTTCGACGACGTCCGGTTCGCGTACCCGTCCGCGGAGAAGGTGTCGCTGGCTTCGCTGGAATCAGTGGCCACTTTGGACACTCGTGGTGGCGAAGAGGTGTTGCACGGCATCAGTTTCAAGGCTGAAGCTGGGCAGCTGGTGGCTTTGGTGGGGTCGTCCGGGGCCGGGAAGTCCACGCTGGCTTCGCTGGTTCCTCGGTTGTACGACGTCGACTCCGGTGCTGTTCGTCTGTCCGATGTGGACGTTCGGGATCTGACGTTCGACTCGTTGCGGTCGACCGTCGGCGTGGTGACTCAGGACGGGCACCTGTTCCACGACACCATTCGGGCGAACCTGGAGTACGCCGCGCCTGGGGCTTCTGATGACGAGCTTTGGGACTCGTTGCGGCGGGCTCGGTTGCTGGAGTTGGTTGCCTCGTTGCCGGATCAGTTGGACACGGTGGTGGGGGAGCGTGGGTATCGGCTGTCCGGTGGTGAGCGGCAGCGGTTGACGATTGCTCGGTTGTTGCTCGCCCGGCCTCGGGTGGTGATCTTGGATGAGGCTACTGCGCATCTGGACTCTGAGTCTGAGGCTGCTGTGCAGGAGGCTTTGACCGAGGCGTTGGAGGGCCGTACCTCCCTGGTGATCGCTCACCGGTTGTCGACCATCCGTGCCGCCGATCAGATCCTGGTGCTGGAGCACGGGGAGATCGTCGAGCGGGGGACGCACACCGAGCTGATGGCTGCTGAGGGGCGGTATGCGGATCTTTACAACACCCAGTTCGCCGAGCCTCCGGTGGTTGGGGTTTATCCGACTGTGAAGTTCAGTGAGCGGGAAGAGGTTGGGCAGAGGTATTGAGGTAGCCGCCTTCCCGAGACGCGACTCATGCGGCTGGTCGCCTGATCGGGGGTCCAGCGCCGCACGCGGGTTGATGGCACGCTTGTTGCTTACGGCGGCTGCCTGTTCCGTAGTGGGTGCGGTCCGGGTGGGGTCCCGTCCCAAGCCGCGCCAGCGCGTGCAGCAAGTGCTGTGTCACGACTCGTGACGGGACCCCACCCGGAGCGCATGCGAAAAGCAAAAGCAGCTCGGCTGCGCCTTCGGCTTGGCTTTGGGGTTAGCCCTTGAGGAATGCTGCTGTGGTGGTTAGGGCGCTTTGGGATGAACCCGCGTTTTCCACGAATACTGCGAACGCCACGTTGCCCTGGTAGCCGACGAACCAGCCGTGTGCTGTGCCGCCGCCTGCTTCTGCCGTGCCGGTTTTGCCTGCCAGGTTGGGGATTCCGGCCAGTTGCTTGGCCGTGCCGCCCGTGACCACCTCGCGCATCATGGCGCGCAGGGGTTGGAGTACGGCTGCTGGTGGGGCTGCTGCCACGTCGTTCGGGACTGAGGGCTTGCCTCGCATCAGGGTTGGCGTGGGTTGTTTGCCTGAGGCGACGGTGGCGGCTACCAGGGCCATGCCGAAGGGGCTGGCTACTACGTTGCCTTGGCCGAAGGAGTTTTCGACCTGTTGGTCGCCGGAGGCTGGGGGGACTTTGCCGGTGTTGGTGTCGGCGCCGGGGATGGTCCAGTCGGCGCCCAGGCCGAAGCGTTTGGCCATGTCCGGGAGGGCGTTTGGCGGGAGTTTTGAGCCCAGGGAGCCGAAGGTGGTGTTGCAGCTGACGGCGAAGGCGGTGTGGAAGGGGAGGCTGTCGTAGCCGAAGTCGGCGTTTTTGATGGTCCGGGTGCCGATTGTCGCGGCGGCTGGGCAGGGGAGGGCCGTGTTGGGGGCGGTCAGGCCCGCGTTCAGGGCGGCGGCCGCGGTGACGATTTTCATCGTTGAGCCTGGGGCGTAGCGGCCTACGAACGGGTTGGTGCCCGATAGGGACTTGTTTTGGGCCACTGCCAGGATTTCGCTGGTGGAGGCCTCGATGGCGACGATTGCCGCGCCTTGGGGGAGGGCGTCCACCGCTGCTTGGGCCGCTGCTTGGCGGGCCGGGTCGATGGTCACGGTGATTTTTTCGCCGGAGTCCGGTTTTTTGCCGTCCAGCGGGGTGAAGGCGGTGCCGTTGGCGATGCCCACTTCCCAGCCGTCGGTGCCCTTGATGTCGCCGGTCAGGCCCGTGATGGTTTTGTACAGGCCGTCTGGGATGGTGCCTTGGGTCAGCGGTTTGCCGTCGCGGCCGAGGAGTGCGCCGTCGGCCAGGGCTGGGCGGTAGGTGAGGGCACCGCCTTCGGTTAGTTGTGGGTGGATCAGGGTGGGGGTCCAGTGGATCTTCCACTCGTCACCGGTGCGGCGCAGGTTGAGCGCGATGTCGTACTTCATGGTGGCTTGGCTGGGCAGGGTCCACGTCACGGTGGCCGGGAAGTCCGCTGTGGTGGCGTCGCCGGTGGTTTGTGGTGCGACGGTGGCCTGGTAGGTGGAGGCGCCCATGGCCGTCTTGGTGGCTACCAGTGCGTTCACGGCCGGGTTTGGCGCGTCGGTGTACGGGGCTGCCGATGTTGGCTCCCTGAACATGTTGCTGACGAACGCGAGGGCCACGTCGGAGGCCTTCATGACGTACGGCTGCTTTGCTTGTTCCTGTGTTTGTCTTGGTCGTTCGGTTGAGGCGGCTGGGTCGTCGCTGTTGAACAGCAGGACGCTCGCCACGCCCACCGTGGTGGCCGTGGCGAGCGCGCCGCCGATCAGGATCCATCTGCGAGTCTTTTGTTCCACGTCAAGTCCCCCCAGGTAAGTGCTTTCCCCGGTGGGAGATTAACGCCAGGAGAGCGTGGAGGTCGTGAGTATTGCTACCTAGCCGAGCTGTGGGATGCGGGTTTGGTAGTGCCTGAGCAGGTCGGCGTTGGCCGCGTCGCCGCCTTCCACGTTGGCGCTGCGCCACAGCGGCAGTTGCACGCCGGTCTCGGCGGCCTTGTCGACCAGGCGGACCATCAGCAGGTTCCAGAGGAACGCGGTCGCGACGGTGGAGATGGCCGCGGTGACCGGGGCGTGTTCCGGGTAGGTCGAGTCGCCGGGTGGGACGAGGTTGTCCAGGACGACGGTGGCCACCTCGGCGAGGGTGACGCCCGCGCGGCGCGGGGCCTGGGCGCTGGCGGCGACCGAGGTGACGGCTACTACCGGGCAGCCCGCGTTGGCGGCTTCCTGGGCCAGTTCTACCGGGTAGTGGTTGACGCCCGAGGTCGAGAAGACGAACAGGACGTCGTGCGGGGCCAGACCCGCTTCGCGCAGGACCTCGCCGGCGAGGCCGGAGCGGCGTTCGGCCGCGGTGCTGCTGATGGCGCCGTGCATCGGGAGCAGTTCTGGGTGGTAGATCGGACGGACGCAGGCCAGGCCGCCTGCCCGGTAGAAGGTTTCGGCGACCGCCGCCAGTGAGTGGCCCGCGCCTGCGGTGAGGATGGTTCCGTCGGCCTGCACGGCGGCGAGCACGAGCTCGGCCACGTCGTCGAGTGCGGCGGCGTTCTGCTGCTCGACGCGCGTCAGGTGCGTCCGCACGAGGTTGCCGTAGTCGGAGCCGGTCACGGTGTCGGTCGTCATGCGGGTCAGTAGTACCGGATCGCTGGTGACCTCACCAGTAACCCGAGCACCACAAACCTCGATACGCGCGATAACGGGACTCGTGTGGGCAAGGGGGTGGGTTGGATCAGACGGTACTTCTACTTCTGGGTCGTGCTGGCTGCGGTCTTCACGGCTGCGGGTGCCACGAACATCGCGCTGGCGGTCACCTACTCCGAGCTGTGGCCGGTGTGGGTGGCGTCCGGCTTGCTCGTCGTCGCCGGTGGGTGCGCTCGTGCGGCGGTGCACGCGCGGCCTTAGGCCAGCAGTTCCACGCCCAACGCCGACGCGGTGTGCAGGACGGAGTTGCGGTGCCGCTGGGCCACGGCCAGGCCCGCGTCGCGCAGGACCGTGGCGTGGGCGCTGGCCGAGGCGGCGGAGATGCCGAGCCGTCTGGCCAGTTCGGTGGTGGTGCAGCCGCCCGCGATGACCTCCAGGGCGGCCGCGCGGGTACGTCCCAGAAGCGCTTCCAGCGAACGTTTGCCGGCGCTCGCCACGTGCAGGTCGCGTGCGACCGGGTAGACGAGCACGGGTGCGCGGCTCTGGTCGCGGAGCATGATCGGGCGTTCCCAGCAGAAGTACGACGGCACGAGGACCAGGCCTTGGCCGTGCAGGTGCACGTCGCGGTGCGGGAAACGGGACTCGATCGACAGCACGGGCGGTGCCCACGAGATGGTCGGGTGCAGCGCCGCGAGCATGCCCTCGCAGCCGCCGTTCAGAAACGAGCGGGCCCGGACCGCGCGTTCGGCGTCCACGACGGCGCGGATCTCGTCCCAGATCGGGGCGAGGGCGTGCTGGTGGTAGGCGCGCAACGCCTCGCCGAGCGAGTCCAAAGTGGCCTGGTCGCCGCTGGCCAGCAGGTGCGTGCGCGGGTCGAGGCGGTGCTGCTGGTCCAGTTGGGCGAGGTCCGCGCGCAACGACTCCACCGGTGTCGACAGCACCGCGCTGATGCCCGCGTCCAGCGCGCACGAGCCCGCGGTGGGGGTCAGGAAGTCGGGGGAGTAGCCGACGGGCGGTGCCAGCTGCATGAGCCAGCGCGCGTCGTCGGGCAGCGTCGTCCGCACGTTCGCGCGCCACGTGCCGAACACGGGCGTCGCCGAGCGCTGCCGCAGTACGTGCAGGCTCAGCAGGATCTCCCACATCGGGTCGGGACCAGCGGCGACACGCACCCTCGTCAGGTCTTCCGCCGTGAAGTGGACACGCAGCACGGCAAGCAGAGTGGCACAGCGATCCGGGGCCTGTACCGGATTCGAGACGACTCAGCCGAACGGTGCATCGCACCCACCCAGAGTGGGTCCTGACGCGGCCGTGCGTGCTTCTACCTGGCTTTTTAGGGCTTGGCCGAATGTGGTGGCGGGTGTTCGCGGGCTGCCAGCAAGCTTTCGCCGAGCGCCACGCCAGGGGCAGGCGCCACCACTGAGGGGATCGAACGATGAAGCTTGCGAAGATCACTGGGGCGATAGCGGCGGCCGGCGTCGCGATGACCATTCTGACCGCACCGGTCGCGTTCGCGGCGCCCGGCGAGACCGTCATCCCGGCCGCCGCCGAGCTCGGCATCCAGGGTGAAGGCGTGCTGCCGCACCAGTTCCAGGTGCAGAAGACGGGCTACTGGTGCTCCGCTGCCGCCGCCCGCATCGCGCTGACCGCGCGCGGCAAGTACGTCGAGCAGTCCACGCTGGCGAGCTTCATGAAGGTCACGGCCAACGGCCTGCCGAACATCAAGAACCTGGAGAACGCCCTCGACCACTACACCGGCTCGACCTACTACCAGGTCAAGCAGTGGTCGACGGACGCGCAGCTGCTGCAGAAGCTCAAGGCGGACGTCGTCTACAACGCCGACCGCGGCCACGCCGTCGTCATCAACGTGATCCGCCTGAACGGCCGCAACTACTCCGGCGGCCACTACGCCACGATCGTCGGTTACCGCGCCGGTGGCAACGAGTTCGCGGTCGCCGATCCGGCCTACGCGGGCGGTGCGCTGCACTGGCTGAGCGCGTCCAACGTGTCGTCGGGCATCAAGCTCCGCCGTTACGTCGCCTGAGATCGTCTGGCAGGTCCACGTCGGCACCGTCCGCCACGTCAGAGCATTCGACGTGGCGGACGGTGTTGGCTTTCAGGTAGTCCCGCGCGCCCTGGTCGCCCGCCGCCGACGCCATCACGCCCGCGAAGTGGCCGGATCCGATCAGGACCGGGTGCCCGATCTCGCCGTGGTAGACCGCGCGCGCCAGGGTGTCCGGCGAGGCGAGGGCCATCAGGCGGTGCAGCGCGGCGACGGTGACACCCGGTGTGTCCACGGGCAGCACCACGACCGCGTCCGCCGTGCCGATGGCGTGCAGGCCGGTCCGCAGCGACGAGCCCATGCCGGTGTCCCAGTGCGGGTTGTCGACGACGGTCACGCCGTCCAACGAGGCCTTGGCGCGCACGACGTCGGCCTGGGCGCCGAGGACGACGACGACCGGATCGCAGCCGGCGGTCTTGAGGAGCTCGGCGGCGCTCTCGACGAACAGCCTGCCGTGCAGCGGAACGAGGGCTTTGGGGGAGCCGAACCGGCGGCCGGCCCCCGCAGCTAGCAGTAGGCCGGCCACGCGCATGCCTCGAACCTACCGCCAGCGTCACTAGCTAGTAGTGCTTTGTCGGGTTGCCTGGACCTGCGCAGCGGGCCTTGCGCTCCCATGGCCACTACCAGCGCAGTTGGTGGTAGTNNTGCAGGTGCAGCATCGTGAGAACGCGACCACCGGGGTCGCCTGTGCCCGCTGTCGCGCAAGTCCGTCCCTCCGGACCCGACAAAGCACTACTAGTCGGTGAGCCGGGCGAGCTGGAATCCCAGGGCCATGCGCGATCGTGTCCCGTAGCGATGTTGCAGCTGTGCCACCACGGAACGCACTGTGCGGCTGCTCATGCCGAGGCGGGCGGCGACCTGGTGGTCGGTGGCGCCGTCCAGCAGGAGTCCGACGACCTGGGTTTCGCGGCTGGACAGACCTGTCTCGGCCGGCGCGCCGTCCGGGCTGCGGGCATCGGACCACATGAGCTCGAAGAGTTCCCCGTAGGTGACGGCGAGCGGGCTGCGCAGCAACATCGCGCCCACGTTGAGGTCGCCCGCGTCGAGGGGTAACACGGCGCAGCGATCGTCGAAGACGAGCATGCACCGGGCGGGTTTGGTGAGCACGCGGATCGGCACCTGGTGTCTCGACCTGAGGTGACCGGCGAGGGCGGGGTCGAGCAGCAGGCGCCCGCGTTCGACGGTGTCCGTCACCAGGTGGAGGAGGGCGTTGTCGACACCGCCCTGGCTCGACAGCACACCGCGAACCGAAGTGGAGCGAACCACCAGGTTCTCCGCCGTGCGCATGGCGGCAGAGCGATCGTGCAGAAGCTCGACGAATTCGGTGCGGACTGCTGGAGATCGTCGCAACACGACTCGCCTCTCTTCCGTGTGCTGACCGGCGTAGTCATGCTGGCATTCGTCGTAGTGGTTTCTCTACCTCCATCCAGGCGATATTTCGGTATCGAACGACTTCGAATTGTCGACGAAGTCACCCGCCGTGAGACTGCCATAGAAATCATTAATGGCGAGCAGCTCGTCGTGTGTGCCCTGGGCGAGCACTTCACCCGCGTGCAATACCACGATCCGATCGGCCTCGCGAATTGTGGACAACCGGTGTGCGATGACCAGCAATGCGCACTCCTGTGCGGCACGGGCGATCGCGCGGTGCAGCGCACGTTCGTTCACCGGGTCGAGGTGTGCCGTCGGCTCGTCGAGAAGTAGCAGCTCAGGGCGGGTGAGCAGGGCGCGGGCCAGTGCGATGCGCTGGCGTTCGCCGCCGGAGAGGGCGCGGCCGCGTTCGCCGAG
The DNA here is from genome assembly GCF_002150765.1 of Lentzea kentuckyensis. Classification (GTDB taxonomy): domain Bacteria; phylum Actinomycetota; class Actinomycetes; order Mycobacteriales; family Pseudonocardiaceae; genus Lentzea; species Lentzea kentuckyensis. The sequence goes on along the minus strand of NZ_MUYM01000136.1, from coordinate 107,912 downwards.
CGGGGTGTCCAGTCCTTCGGGAAGCCGCGCCACGAGTTCGTCGAGATTTGCGAGTTCCAGTACTTCGTGAAGATCGCAATCGCTTGCGTTCGGCGCCGAGTAACGAAGATTGTCACGGAGTGTGCCGTTCAGCACGGGGCAGTCCTGGTCGACCAGTGCGATTCGTCCTCGCCAATCACGGCTCGAAAAGTTTCGGATGTCCGTGCCGTTTGCGAGCAGTGCTCCGGAATCGGGCTCGTAGAACCGTTCGATCAGCGAGAACAGCGTCGACTTGCCGGCTCCGGACAGGCCGGCCAGTGCGACATGTGAGCGCGGCTCGACGGTGAACGACACACCGCGCAACACCGGGCGTTCGCGATAGCGGAACCAGACATCGCGAAATTCCAGTGCGATTCCAGGTCGGTTCGGCACCGTCATGCCCGAGTCGTCCTCGACCGGCAACGACTGCACCTCGGCGACCCTGCCGAGCGCGCCCATGCCCTTCTGGAGCAGGCCGACGCCCTGCAGCACCGAGGTGAAGGGGATCACCAGGTAGGTGGCGTAGAGCAGGAACGCCATCAGGTCGCCCACCGATGCCGCGTCCCTCGCCACGCGCGCCCCACCGACCAGCAGCACGACGAGCAACGACCCGCGCATCGCCAGCTCGACCGCGGGGCTCATCACCGACGTGATCCGCGCGGCCCGGACCCCGGCGGCACACGCCTGCTCGGCGCGTTGCCCGATCAGTTCCTCCTCGCGTTCCTCAGCTCGACATGCGCGTACGGTGCGCAACGCGCCGAGCGCGCGCTCCAGGTCCGCTGTCATGTCGCCGACCCCGCGCTGCATCTGCTCGCCCGCCGCCCGGAGCCTGCCGACGAGGGAGTAGACGACCACCGCGGCGACGACGACGGTCGCCAGCACCCAGCCGAACAGCACGGGATCGATCAGCAGCATCAGCACGACGGTGCCCGCCCCTGTCAGCGTGCCGGTGATCAGCTGGACCGAGGCGGTGGAGACCACCTCGCGCAACACCGTCGTGTCCGTGCCGACCCGCGACATCAGGTCGCCCACCCGGTGCTCGTCGAACTCCTTCATGCGCAGCCGCAGCAACCGGGCCACCAGCCGCCGGCGGACACCGAGCACGACCCGTTCCCCGGTGCGCTCCAACAGGAACAGTCCGACACCGTCGACGCACGCCTGCACCGCGAACAGCGCCGCCATCGCCACCAGCAGCGGCCACGGCACCGACGTCGTCGCGGCCGCGTCGACGGCCTCGCGCACCAGCTGGGGTTGCAGCAGGCCGAGCCCGGACGCCACCAGCGTCGCCGTCACGGCCAGGGCGAGTGCGCGAGCGTGCCCGGCGGCCAGGCGGAACAGGTCGACGGTCCTCATACCGTCATCAGCGGCCGGAAGTACTGCGCGGGCACGTTCTCGTCGACCGGCACACCGTCCGCCTCGACCCACGCGTGCGCACCGAACGGCGGCATGATTCGCACGCCCGCGCACCACGTCGGCCAGGTTCCGGACATCCGGCACAGCAGCACCACTGCCACCGAGCGGGGCAGACATCCTTGCGGGCCAAGGCAACGCAGACTCACCGCGAGCACCGCGTCCCGTGCCGCCTTGGCCGTCTCGTAGCCGGCCGGCCGGGCGCCGCGGTGCACGACGCCGAGCACCCGGCGGAGCCTGCGCGGCTTGAGCTTCACCAGCGGTGTCGCGACGGCGACGGCGAACCGGGCGGCGATCCGGAGTCCGAACGGGACATCGGTCGGGCGGCTCAACGAGCTCGGGGTGGTCACGCCGTCACCAGTCCCGCGCCGCGCAATCCCTCCACCAGCGCGGACACGTCCTGCCGTGCCTGCGCTTCGCCGACCTCGTACGCGGAGGTCAGCGCGGCGACCGCGGCGTTCTCGTCGGCCCCGTCGAGCAGTGCCCGCACCACGACCACACCGGTCGGGTTGAGTTGCCAGTAGTGCCCGGTGCGTTCGTCGAGCAGCACTTGGCCGTAGTCGGTGTCCGCCACGGAGACATCAGCGCGCAGTCGCATGGTCCGCTCCCTGGTCCAGGCTGCGCAGCCACACCTCGCAGCCGATCGTCGAGTACAAGATCCCCGTGCGGAGCTCGGGGGTGTCCGGCCGCAACGCGAGCTCGGTCAGCCTGCGCCGGTCGACCAGTCCGAGGGCGGCGAGTTTCGAGCTCTCCCAGAGCTCGACGAGGTCGCCGCGGTGCCGGCGAAGTCCCGCCGACGCTTCGAGCGACGCCTGCGCCTTGTTCGTGCGGGCCAGGCACTCGTCCGGCACGATGCCGCGCATCGCCTCGGTGAGCACGGGTTTGTAGCGCCACGGCGTGACGCGTTCCTCCGGCCGCACCGCGAAGCACGCCTCGATCACCCGGTCGTCCAGGAACGGCGACTGGATCGGAAGTCCTGCTCGCGTGCTCATCTGCTCCCACTGCCGGATGATCCGCGAGCAGGACAGGATCGGTTCCAGGTCGCCGTGCTCACCTCTGTCGCGTCCCAACGGTTCCGCCGTCACCGCGGCCTCGCGCAGCGCGTCGCGGGCCAGCGCGTGCGCCTCCGGCGTGATCCAGTCGAACAGCCGCGGCCCGGTCCCCCAGCCGAGCGTCCCGGTCACGTTCGGCTCCCGCCTCGCCCGCAGGTTGTCCGCCTCGTCCGCGAGCCAGGCACCGTAGGACCGGGAGTCGGCGAGCGCCGCGATCATCGGCCGCAGCGGCCAGTGGAACAACGCGCGGAACGCGCGCAGCTGCCGGATCGCGAACAACGGCCGCCGGCGCAGCAAGGAGTGGTAGTGCGCCTCGGAGCACCAGGCGACGTGATCACCGCCAATACCGGTCAACCTGACGCGGCAATCCTTGTCCGCCAAGCCTTTCAGGTCTTCAAGCAGCCGTTGGCGGTCCATCATGCCGATGGTCGGCTCGTCCATCGGGTCGTCGATGCCGAGCAGGTTGTCGTACACCAGCGGGATGCGTTCGGGAGGCCACACGACGTGCTCGACCTCGGGCAGGTGCGCCGCGGCCCGCCGTGCCCACGCGACGTCCTCGTCGGCCGGGTCGAGTGCGGGCCACGTGCTGGCGACGATCCGCGCGTCCGACCGGGCGGCGAGGAACGTGATCGAGGTGGAGTCGAGCCCGCCGGACAGGTCGCACGCGACCGTTCCACCCCGGCGGGTGCGCACGTCGACGGCCTGCGCGAGCGCGTCCCTGATCAGCGGGGCGGACTCCGCGATGCCGCGCATCGGTTCGGGGTTCTGCCACCAGCGGTGCGGCCGTGCCCGGTCACCGTCGATCAGCAGCGCGCTGCCGGGCGGCACGCACTCCACGTCACGCCACATCGTCCGCTCCAGCAGCGGGTGCGGTGCGGGGAACAGCAACCGGACGGCGAGGGACCGTTCGTCGACGTCGGTCCCGCCCAGCACGTCGGCCCGATCGGCGGCGACCACGACGCCGTCGATTCGGCGGTGGAACACCAGCCGCAGACCGGAGGCCGTGCCCTGCACGCGGCACCGCCCACCGAGTGACGCCACGAGGTGGAAGCTGCCCGGTAGCCGCCGGGCGAGGTCGTCGAGATGAGCGAGGTCGCGCAGGCCGGAAGCCGCGCGTTCCAGTTCCGCGACGCTGACCGGGCACCAGCCGATCACCGCCAGCCGGACGTCACCCGCCTCGGCGGCGGTGATCTCGTCGTCGTGCCACTGCCCGACGAGCCACGGCCGTCCCGACGCGTGCGTGAGCGTCCTGCGCGCACCACTGCGACGGGCCACGACGAGCGCGGCCTCGTGGTCGGGGAGGACCACGAAGTGCGACTCGCCGTGACCCCGCGAGCCCGGTTCAGGCATTCGCGGTGGGGTCGCGTCAGTTCTTGCTGAAGATCAGCCGGTCGTTGCCGTGCCTCGCGAGCAGGCCCGTCTGCTCCTCGAAGGAACCGAGGTCGATCAGCTGCGGCGTCTCGTACATGGTTCGCACCTCTCCTCGTCGAGAACTTCGATTCAGCGCGCGCAAACTGAACGTAACGAGGGGGCTGAGCCACTGACCAGGCAGAACGGCTTCCGCTTCCGGCAGTTGCCGCAAGCGGAAATCGAGGTTTAGGAGAGGTGTTCGAGGAGCAGCGAGCTCGCCGCCTCCGGGATCTCCTCGGGAATCCAGTGGCTGACGTCCTCGACCATCTCGAACCGGTACCCGCCCGTGCACCACTTCTCGGTCTCGAACGCGGCCACCGACCCGAACGCCACGTCCTCGGTGCTCCAGACGTACATGGTCCTGACGCTGACCTTGTCCGCGGCTCCGGACGGCTTGCCGGCGCGGTACCAGTTCAACGCCGCCGTCAGCGCGCCCTCCTCGCTCAGGCGCTGGACGTACTCGTCGACGTGCGACTGCCGGATCCGCCACTCGAACATCGACCTGAGGGCGTGGGCGTTGTTGTCGAGCATCCGGCGTTCGGTGCTGCGTTCGCGCCAGTCCAACATGTACTGCGAGCGCATCCGCTGCTCTTCGTCGGTCTGCAGCGCGGTCCTGAGCGCACCGGGGTGCGGCGTGGAGAACACCGACAGCGTGCGGAGACGGTCCGGGTGCTCGATCGCGGTCCACCACGCGACGGCGCCGCCCCAGTCGTGGCCGACCAGGTCGAACGTGGTCCAGCCCAGCGCGTCGGCCATCGCGATCACGTCGCCGACGAGGTGCGTGACCGTGTACTCGTTCACCTGCTCCGGCCGGACGCCGGGGGAGTAGCCGCGCTGGTCGGGGGCGACCGCGCGGAAGCCGTTCACGCCGAGCACCGCGACCTGGTGCTCCCACTCGATCGCGGCCTCGGGGAACCCGTGCAGCAGCAGGACCGGGCGGCCGTCTTCGGGGCCGGACGCGATGGCGTCGAAGCTGCCGGCCTCGGTTTCGATGCTGAGGTGTTCGATCACCGATCGGACACTACCTGTGTGACCTGGCTCTCAGTGGGCGAGCCGAAGGACGTGGTCTCACGAACAAGCAGATGTGCATCCGCATGTCGACGTGCTGAAACCACCGGGCGATACGAACGCCGTCGTGCTCGTGCTGCACGGCGGACGGGAACACGGCACCGAACCTGTCCGGCGCCACAACCTCGCGTACCTGCGAATGGTGCCGCTGGCCCGCGCCCTGCGCGCACCGGGCGTCGAGGTCTGGAACCTCCGCTACCGGGTCCGCGGCTGGAACGCGTCGAGTCTCGACCCCGTCCGGGACGCGCGGTGGGCGCTCGACAAGATCACCGAGCTGCATCCGGGCAGGCCGGTCGTGCTCGTGGGGCATTCGATGGGCGGCCGGACCGCGCTGCGCGTTGCCGGGCATCCGAGTGTGGTCGCGGTGTGTGCGCTCGCGCCGTGGATCGTGCCCGGAGAGCCGTTCGAGCAACTGAGGGGCAAGGCCCTGCTGATCGCGCACGGCGACCAGGAGCGGATGACGGACCCGGCGAAGTCGCTGTGGTTCGCGCGGCAGGCCAAGACCGTGACGGACCGCGTCGCGCGGTTCAGCGTGCAGGGCGACGGGCACGCGATGCTCCGCCGGGCGAAGGACTGGACGCGGCTGGTCGTCGACTTCGTGCACGGTGAACTCGGGCTCGAACCGGTGGCGCCGGACATCTCGAATGCCATGCGGGAGGCCTCGCCGCGTGGCCTCGACGTGCCATTGGGAGGTTCGCGTGGCTGAGGTCGCCGTCATCGGAGCGGGCGTCGCCGGACTCACCGCCGCCTATGTGCTGCAACACAAACACGACGTCACGCTGTTCGAGGCCGACGACCGGCTCGGCGGCCACGCGCACACCCACGACCTGAACGGCGTGGCCGTCGACAGCGGGTTCATCGTCCACAACGAACGGACGTATCCGAACCTGATCCGGCTCTTTCGTGAACTCGGCGTGTCCACTCAGGACTCCGAGATGTCGATGAGCGTCCGGTGCGACGGCTGCGGGCTGGAGTACGCGGGCGCGCGGAAGCTGCCCGGGCTGTTCGCGCAGCCGCGGAACGCGGCCAACGTCCGATACCTGCGGATGCTCGGCGAGATCACCCGCTTCTACCGGCACGCGCAGCGCGTGCTCGACCACGAGGAGGCGCACGACGTCACGCTCGGCGCGTTCCTGGCGATCGGCGGGTACAGCCGGTACTTCGTCGACCACTTCATCATTCCGCTGGTCAGCGCGGTGTGGTCGTCCGGAGCGGCGCTGAGCATGAAGTACCCGGCCTGGTACCTGTTCGAGTTCCTCGGCAACCACGGGATGCTCACGATCGGCGGCACCCCGCAGTGGAAGACCGTCGTCGGCGGGTCTCGCACGTACGTCGATCGCGCGGTCAAAGGCCTCAAGGCGGTGCACGTGGGCACGCCGGTCAGGGCGGTGGCCCGCACCGGTTCCGGTGTTGAGATCCGCGACGACGGCAACGTGCTGCACACCGCGGACCACGTCGTCATCGCCACGCATCCGGACCAGGCGCTCGGCCTGCTCGCCGATCCGACGCGCGAGGAGAAGGAGGTGCTCGGCGCGTTCCGGTACTCGCGCAACGAGACTTGGCTGCACACCGACGCGTCGATCCTGCCGCGCACGAGCGGCGCGAAGGCGTCGTGGAACCTCTACAAGCGCGCGTGCCGGGAAGCCGGCGACCAAGTGCTGGTCAGCTACCACATGAACCGCCTGATGCGCCTCAACGAGCCGCGCGACTTCGTCGTGACGTTGAACCCGCACGACGTGAACCCGGACAAGGTGCTCGCGCGGATGACGTACGAGCACCCGATCTACACGCCGGAATCCGTTGCGGCGCAACGCCGTCTGTCTGAGATCAACAGCGGTACCACAGCGTATGCCGGTGCATATCACGGTTGGGGATTCCACGAGGACGGCTGCGCATCGGGCGTGCGCGCTGCACGGCACTTCGGAGTGGAGTGGTGATTTATGACGTCGTCATCACGCACGCCCGCCGTGAGCTGATCGATCGGGCGTTCAGCCACCGCGCGTACATGTGGCTCGTCGACCTGGACGAGCTGCCGCACCTGCCGTGGTGGGCGAGGCCGTTCGCGCGGTTCGAGGCGCGCGACCACGTCGGATCGCCGGACAGGTCCATTCGGGACAACCTGGACTCGTGGCTGGCCGATCGCGGGATTGACCTCGGCGGCGGACAGATCCTGATGCTCGCCAACGCCCGTGTGCTCGGCTACGTATTCAACCCGCTGTCCGTGTACTGGTGCCACGACGCTTCCGGAGAGCTCGTGTGTGTGGTCGCGGAGGTGCACAACACCTACGGCGGGCGGCACCTCTATCTGTTGCGCACCGACGACCACGGTAGGGCGTCGGTGGACAAGGAGTTCTACGTCTCCCCGTTCCTCGAGGTCGACGGCCACTACGTGATGAGGCTGCCGAAGCCGGGAGACCAGCTGTCCGTGACCATCGCGTTGCGGCAGAACGGGAAGACCACCTTCAGCGCGACGATGAAGGGAACCCGCAGCACGGCGCTGCGAATGCTCCTTCGCCGTCCGCTGATGCCCCAGCGCGTGTCCGCGTTGATCCGCCGTCATGGCATCGCCCTGTACTTCAGGCGCCTGCCGATCATCCCCAGGAGTGATGGATGAGCACGTTGTCTTTGCCACGTCCAGACCAGGGCATTTGGCCGGGACTCTTCACCGCGCCGCGGTCGCCGTTGCGCGCGCGGATCGCCGAGTCGCTGTTCCGCAACGCCGTGCGCACGCTGCCGGTGACCGTGCGGCTGCCCGACGGTCGCAGCTGGGGCGCCGGCGGCCCGGTCATGCGGCTGGTGCGGCCGGCGCAGTTCTTCCACCGGCTCGGCGCCGACGCCAAGATCGGCTTCGGCGAGGCGTACATGGTGGGGGACTGGGAGTCCGACGAGCTCGCGGACGTGCTGGCGGCGTTCGCCGCCCGGCTCTCGACGCTGATCCCGCCCGGCCTGCAGCGGCTGCGGCGGATGGCGGAGCGGCGGCAGACCGAGGTCAACGACGTAGCCGGGTCGCGGCAGAACATCCACCGGCACTACGACCTGTCGAACGAGCTGTTCGCCGCCTTCCTGGACGAGACGATGACGTACTCGGCGGCGTTGTTCGAGAACAAGGACGTCGACCTGCGCACCGCCCAGCTGCGCAAGATCGACGGCGTGCTCGACTACGCCGGTGTCCGTTCCGGCTCGCGGGTCCTCGAGATCGGCACGGGCTGGGGCGCGCTGGCCATCCGGGCGGCCGAGCGGGGTGCCACCGTCACGTCACTGACGATCTCGGCGGAGCAGCGCACGTTGGCGTTGGACCGGGTGAGGGACGCGGGGCTCCACGATCGAGTGACGGTCGAGCTGCGTGACTACCGAGAGGAGCACGGTCAGTACGACGCCGTCGTCAGCGTCGAGATGATCGAGGCAGTCGGTGCCGAATATTGGCCGGAGTACTTCTCGATGCTCGACCGCGTGCTCGCGCCGGGCGGCCGGGCTGGGCTGCAGGCGATCACCATGCCGCACGACCGCATGATCGCCAGCAAGGCCACCTACAGCTGGATTCACAAGTACATCTTCCCCGGCGGGCTCATCCCGTCGGTCCGCTCGATCGAGGAGTCGGTGCGCGATCACACCCGGCTGCGGATCGTCGAGATGCGCTCGTTCGGCCACGACTACGCCGCGACCCTCCGCCGCTGGCGCGACACCTTCCTCACCCGTTGGGACCAGGTGGAACAGCTCGGCTTCGACGACACGTTCCGCCGGATGTGGGAGTTCTACCTGGCCTACTCGGAGGCCGGATTCCGCGTCGGCTACCTCGGCGTACAACAATTTGCCATGGCCGAAAGGCTGGGCCATTAGGACCATGTTCTACCCCAAAAGGGTGCTGGTTGTCCCGTCCGGCTGGACTTCGTGGTCCTCTTGGAAGCAGGCGGTATCAAACGGCTCGCTGCGTTCTCTTCTTCAGTGAAGCCCCGAGTGTCGCTGTAGTGAGGAGGTCGCCGGGATGGTTCAACCCACAGCCGTGCGGACCGGTGGCGGTGTCGGCGTCCTCTCACCAGAGGACTCGTGGAACCAGCCAACGGTGCCCATGCGCCGTCGGGTGCGCCAGGCACCGGTCTCCAATCAGTGGCTCGCCGAAGCCGAGTTCACCGACCTGGTCGACGCCGCGCTGGACGGAGACAGACGGGCGGTCGAGCATCTGCTCGGCCGAATCCAACCGCTGATCGTGCGCTACTGCCGCGCCCGCGTCGGCGGCCGCGAACGGACGCTCGTCTCGGCCGAGGACATCGCGCAGGAGGTCTGCGTGGCGGTGCTGGGCGCCCTGTCCAAGTACCGCTACGAGCCGGGCTCGTTCCTCGCGTTCGTCTACGGCATCGCCGCGCACAAGGTCGCCGACGCCCGCCGCCGCGCGGTCCGCAACCGCGCGGAGGTCGTGCCGGAGCTGCCGGACTGCCCCTCCCTGGAGGACGGCCCGGAGCAGCACGCGGTCAACGGCGAGATGATGGCCCAGGTCACCCGGCTGCTGCACAAGCTGCCGGCCCGCCAGCGCGAGATCCTGGTGCTGCGGGTGGCCGTCGGGCTCTCGGCCGAGGAGGTCGCGCTGGCCGTGGAGTCGACGCCTGGTGCGGTGCGGGTGGCACAGCACCGCGCGCTCACCCGGATGCGGGAGATGATCGCGGAAGAGGGCTGAGATGTGGCGGTGATCAGCCGGGCCGGCTGATCACCGCCAGTCGTTCCGCCACGAAGTCCACTGACTCGGCCTCGGGCAGCGCCATCTCCTGAAGCTTGAGGAACGTGTGCTCACCGCTCGGCGGTCGAGGTCAACAGCAACGCGGCCGAACTGCTGCCGCTGCACGGCATGTTGTATCTGACCGGGCTCGGTCTGCCGATCGCGGTGCTGCCGTTCGTCAACACGGCGCTCGCGAACAACCGCCCGTTCCGTCGCAGCGTCGATGAGCTGCGTGAATCCGCCGTGGCAGTGTTGTTCGGCGAGGGCGGGTTCGTGCCCCATCCACCTCGAACCGGTGGACAGGCCTTGGATTCGTACCCGTGGGCTGCTGCTCTGGAGCACCTCAAGAAAGCAGCTGAGGCGTCTTCAGATCCGTGAACATCGCCACCACCGCTGTCACCAGAATCAACGCGCCGAACACGAGCAACGCCGTTGCGCCGCCGATCAGGTCGGCGGCGAACGCGCCGAGCACCGGTGCGAGAGGTGTGAGCGCGCGAGCGGCGACGTTCAGGACGGCGTCCATCCGGCCCATCAGGTCGTCGGGGACCATCGCCGTGAAGACCGCGCTCACGGAGACGTTGAGCAACGGCGTGGCGATAGCTGTGACCATGAGGGGCACGAACGGCCACCACGCGCCGAACGGGAGCGCCATCGCGAGGTTGCTGCCGCCGAACAGGAAGAGCACCGCGACCACGAGCCGGTCGGGGGTCACGGTGATCCTGGGCGAGATCAGGGCGCCGAGCACGCCGCCGACGCCGATGCCGGTGAGCACCAGACCCACGAGCCAGTCGGAGCCGCCGCGCTCCTTGACCAGCGCGACGACCGGGATCATCGAGGCCACGCCGAGCAGGTTCAGCGTGAGGAAGATCGCGACCAGGTTGCGCAGCCCGCGTTCCCGCCAGAGCCAGGACCAGGTTTCTCGCAGGTCGTGACGCATCCGCTGCCGTGGCCGCTGGTCGGTCCGCACCGGGATCTTGGCGAACCAGGCGCAGACGGCGGCGACCAGGAACGAGAGGGCGTCCGCGACGAACGGGACCGCGCGGCCGAAGCCGTAGAGCAGTGCGCCGAGCGACGGGCCGGCCAGCCACGCCACGTGGCCGCGCGCCTCCTCCTGAGCGAAGGCGGTCTTCAGCTGGCCGGGGTGCACGACGGACTTGATCGCGGTCGTCCTGGCCGGGCCGGTGAACGCGGTGCAGACGCCGTCGACGGCGGCCAGGGCGATGAACAGCGGGATCGAGTCGAGGCCGGCGACGACGTTCGCCGCCATCGCCGCGACGGTCACGGCCTGCGTCGTCTGGCTCCAGACGAGGATCTTGCCGCGGTCCCAGCGGTCCACCCACACGCCCGCGGGCATCTGGGCGAGGATCAGCGTCGTCGCCCGCACGCCCGCGATCACGCCAGCCCAGAAGAACGAGCCGGTGACCGCGAAGATCAGCAGCGGCATCGCGTAGGTCGTGAGCTGCGAGCCCAGTTGCGAGACGGCGCCGCCGAACCACAGCAGCTGGAACTGAACGTTTTTCCTGAGCGGAACCCCCATGACCGTCGTTTCTAACGCATGAGTGTCAGGGTTGGGTGGCAAGGTCTACGCATGGCTGATCCCGCGGCTGTGCCGGACTTCGACGTGCTGCTCACCGGCACCGTGTTCCTCGACATCATCTTCACCGGCCTGCCCCGCCCACCCGCCGCGGGCACGGAGGTGTGGGCCGAGGGCCTCGGGTCGTGTCCCGGCGGGATCGCGAACCTCGCGGTGGCGTTGCGCCGGCTGGAGTTGAAGACCGCGCTGGCGGCGGCGTTCGGTGAGGACGCGTACGGCGACTTCTGCTGGGACGTGCTGGCCGACCAGGAGGGCGTCGACCTTTCTTACTGTCGTCGCTTCTACGGGTGGCATTCGCCGGTGACCGTGTCCATGGCGATGGAACGGGACCGCAGCATGGTCACGCACGGGCACAAGGCGCCGGTGGTCGCGGACGACCTCTTCTGCCCGCCGCCGTCGACGCGGGCGTGCTTCGTGCACATCCAGGCCGAGGACGAGCAGTGGGTGCGCACGGCCAAGGAGAACGGCGCGAAGCTCTTCGCCGACATCGGCTGGGACCGCACCGGGGCGTGGTCGCCGGAGCTGCTGCGCCGGCTCGACGGGTACGACGTGTTCCTGCCCAACCACGTCGAGGCGCAGGGCTACACGCGCACCGACACTCCGGAGGCTGCGGCGCGCCGGCTCGCCGAGCACGTGCCGGTGGTGGTCGTCACGCGCGGGGGAGGCGGCGCGGTCGCGGTGGACGGGTCGACCGGCGAGGTCGTCGACGTGCCGGGACTGAACGTCGCGCAGCTCGACGCGACGGGGGCCGGTGACGTGTTTGGCGCCGGGTTCGTGATGGGCACTCTGGCCGGGTGGCCGTTGGAGCACCGGGTCCGGTTCGCGAACCTGTGCGCCGCGCTGTCCGTGCAACATTTCGGCGGCTCGCTGTCGTCTCCCGGCTGGGGGGACATCGCGGTCTGGTGGCGGACGGTGAGCAGGCGGCCCGACGAGGAGCTGGCGCGCTACGGGTTCCTCGACGACCTGCTGCCCGACCACTCCGGTGTGGAGGTCCGCAGGGCTAGTCCGACGATCGGACTGCGGTTGCTCCGGTAGGTTTAAAACAGTCGATCAGCGGACGCAACCTCATGGGCCTCCCGCGCGACTTATACGTATAGAGACTCTCTGGGGATTTGGTTCGGAAGGAGTTGCGGGTTGTTCGCCGCACGTGCGTCAGGCTTGGTCAAATTGCTGGGGTTGTGCCTGACGGCGGGCGTGCTCCTCGCCGCGATGGTGTTCCCGTTCGTCGGAGGCCTCGGGCTCGCGTCCAACCGCGCGGCCGACACGGTCGACCAGACGTCGGGTGATCTCGCGAAGGGCGAGCTTCCGCTCGTCACCACCATCGAGGACATGAACGGCGCCCCGATCGCCTACCTGTACGACCAGTACCGGATTCCGCTGGAGTCCGCGCAGATCTCCGACACGATGAAGGCCGCGATCCTCGCGATCGAGGACAAGCGCTTCTACGCGCACCGAGGCGTCGACTGGCAGGGCATCGCCCGTGCCGCCGCCAAGGCCGGTGTGGACGGTGGGGCGAGTCAGGGCGCGTCGACGCTCACCCAGCAGTACGTGAAGAACTACATGGCTTTCGTGCTCGGCGCGGACAACGAGCAGGAGGCCTGGGAGAAGGCCACCGAGGCGACCATCGGCCGCAAGATGCGCGAGGCGCGGGTCGCCTTGCAGCTCGAGCAGCAGATGTCGAAGGAAGAGATCCTCACCGGCTACCTGAACATCGTGCCGCTGGGCAACCAGACCTACGGCGTCGGTGCGGCCGCCAAGGCGTACTTCAACACGACCGCCGACAAGCTGACCGTCCCGCAGGCCGCGCTGCTGGCCGCGATCGCGAACCGGCCGTCGTCGCTGAACCCCGGCGCCTCGCCGGAGAAGGCGCTGGAGCGCCGCAACCTCGTCATCGACAAGATGCGCGACAACAACGCGTTCGGCACCGACCAGGGCGAGGCCGAGAAGAAGGCCAACGAGTACAAGGCCGCGCCGCTGGGCGTCGTCGACGACCTGAAGATCCTGCCCAAGGGCTGCGTCGGCGCCGGTGACGGCCCGATCTACGGCTTCTTCTGCTCCTACCTGCTCGACTACCTGCGCGAGGCCGGCATCACGGACAGGCAGCTGCAGCGCGGTGGCCTCACCATCAAGACCACGATGGACCCGAACGCCACCAAGGCCGCGAAGGCGGCGGCCGAGCAGCAGGTCCCGAAGACCACGAACGGCATCTCGAACGTCATGTCCGTCGTGCAGCCGATCGGGGGCAAGCACAAGGTGCGCGCCCTCGTCGCCTCCCGTGACTACGGCAACAGCGCCGACCTCGGCCAGGTCGCCCGCCCGGTGCCCGCCGAGGTCCTCCCGTTCGGCCCCGGCTCGGTGAACAAGGTCTTCACCGCCGCCGCGGCGCTCGAACAGCACGTCACGGGCATCGACAAGACGATCGACGTGCCCGCCACCTACGCCTCGAAGGTCTACCCGAACGGCAACCAGCCGTGGGTCGTGCACAACGCGGGCAAGTACAACGACAAGATGTCGCTGACCCAGGCCCTCGCGACCTCGCCGAACACCGGCTTCGTCATCCTGCAGGAGAAGGCCGGCCTGGACCGCGTCGTCGACATGGCCTACCGCCTGGGCATGCGCGAGACCCTGCAGGGCGTGAACCGCGGCGGCGAGCCGCTCAAGGCCGACAAGTCGAACGGCCCGTCCCAGGGCGACTGGACGAAGCAGAACAACGCGGGCTCCTACACCCTCGGCCCCGGCGCCACCAGCGTCCTGGAACTGGCGAACGTGGCCGCCACCATCGTCTCCGGCGGTAACTGGTGCCCGCCGACCCCGGTGGAAAAGGTCATCGACCGCTACGGCAAGGACATCCCGCTCAAGGAAAAGCCCTGCGAGCAGGCCGTCGAACCAGAACTGGCCAACTCGCTGGCCCAGGCCATGTCGCACGACACCAACGGCTCGGGCACCGCGGCCGAAGCGGCCCGCGACGCCGGCTGGACCCGCCCGGCCATCGGCAAGACCGGCACCACCGAGGAGCACAAGTCGGTGGCCTTCCTGGCCGCGACCCCGCAGTACGCCGGCGCCGCCATGACCTACGCCGACGGCAACGCGCCCCAGGTGATCTGCGCGAACCCGATGCGCCTCTGCCCAGGCAGCTCGCAGGGCGTGTTCGGTGGCCAGGGCGCGGCACCGACGTGGTTCAACACCATGAAGGCGATCCACGACGGCGCGGGCCTGCCGGTGGCACAGCTGCCGCCCGCCTCCGCCAAGTACAAGTAGGAGTGGGTCCAGCTCGGACCTGCTCGGCCTGAGGGGCCGCCGGACGCCTGCCGCGTCCGGCGGCCCTTTGCTTTGCGGAACGCCACCAGCCCCCGCAAGGGCTCCAAACCCACCCGCACACGCCTGGTGACCATCCCCAGCCAAGCGCGCCCCAAAACCCGCCCGTGACCCTTTCACGATAAAGCGACTGACCAGTACAAACACCAAGACCTGGATTGGTCTAAAGCGCGTTAACCATCGCCTCCGCCGCTCAACTACACGCAGTCACCAACAGTGGGCCTCATCACCCAAACGCCCACATGGCTTGCCCGCGCCGGTGACGCGAGGTTACGTTCTGCGCCGCATGTCACGGTTCGATAACCGCAAGGACACGGATCCGCCCCCGAAGCGGTCCAGTCCGACACCGGGCCCCGAAGCCCGCAGCCAGGCCCCCCGAAGCCCGGCGAAGCGCGGTCGTCGAACTCCCCCGAGTGCATGGAGGCAGGTTTGGCACGGCATCGAGCGCGGGCGAAGGAGGCTCTCGTCGACTTCGTCGGCAGAGTGGACCTGGACCGCAAGAAGGCCGTTGCGGCAGTTGTCGCCGCGGGCGCCCTTGCCGGCGCCGGTTTCACCCAGGCGATGGCCACGGTCACGCCGGTCGACCGCATCGTCCCCGTTGCGGCCACCAAGGATCTCGCCGCGGCGATGACGGCCCAGCCGCGGGAGCAGAGCGTTCAGACGATCCACTCGCTGGACACCGGTGCCGAGACGCGCAAGCTGTTGCAGGCCGAGGAGCTTCAGGCGCAGTTCCACGTTCGCGAGGCGCTCAAGTCCGCGGAGGGCGCCTACGTCAAGCGCCAGGAGGCCGCCAAGGCCGAGCAGGCTCGCCTCGCGGCCGAGGCTGAGGCCAAGCGGCCCAAGGTCGTCCGGCCCGCCCAGGGGACGTTCACGTCCGGGTTCGGTGCGCGGTGGGGGACCAGTCACAACGGCGTCGACATCGCGAACGCCATCGGCACTCCGATCGTGGCGGCGATGGACGGCACCGTCATCGAGGCGGGGCCCGCGTCCGGGTTCGGGTTGTGGGTTCGCGTCCAGCACGCGGACGGCACGATCACCGTCTACGGGCACATGAACACCATCGACGTGCCGCAGGGTGCGCAGGTCAAGGCCGGCCAGCAGATCGCGACGATCGGCAACCGCGGCCAGTCGACCGGGCCGCACCTGCACTTCGAGGTCTGGATCAACGGCTCGCAGAAGATCAACCCGGTGGGCTGGCTCGCCGAGCGCGGTGTGACGCTCTAAGCAGGCTGCCAGAAGTNNGCGTCTGCAAGTACCGCCAACTCAACATCAACAGGCATTTTTCTACTACCAACAGGGCGGTTCTGGACGGAGGACACGGCGACGGTTCGTCGGGTGACGAACCGGTTGGGTGTAGTTGAGGGCGATTCGATCAAGAGTTGGTAGTACTTGCAGACGCGCTCGGCATCAACGAGTCGTGAGGTTTCGGACAAGACTTCTGGTCAGGTGCTTAGTAGGCGTCGAAGAGTGCGGATAGTCTCCGGCCACGCCGCCGGGCATGAGGCGCGGCGGCGTGGACAACGGAGTCGCGCACGTGATCTACCGCAGCCCCCTGCCGGCGGTGGTCGTTCCCGAAGCCACCGTGCCCGAGCACGTTCTCGCGCCGCGTCACGACAAGCCGGCGCTCCTCGACGCTGTCACGGGCGAACGACTTACCTACGCGGAGCTCAGGACCCAGGTCGAGCGGACCGCGAAAGGCCTGGTCGGAGCGGGGATCAAGCCCGGTGACACGGTCGCGATCGCCAGCCTGAACCGGCCGAGGTACGCGGTCGGGCTGCTCGCGGTGATGGCGGCCGGCGCGACCGCGGCGTTGCTCAACCCGATGCTCACGCCGGGCGAGACCGAACGGCTCAAGGGCCTCGCGAACGTCACGCGCACGCTCGACCTCGACGACCTTCCCGAAGGTGACACCGAAACGCTCCCGCCGGGCGACCCCGCCGCGATCGCCGTCGTCCTCTTCTCCAGCGGCACGACCGGTCTCACCAAGGCCGTCAAGCTCAGTCACCGGGCGATCGTCGCCAACCTGGAGCAGCACCGGCCCGGCTGGCGCATCGACGAGACGGACGTCCTCGCCGCGAACCTGCCGTTCTTCCACGTCTACGGCTTCACGATCATCCTCAACTCCGGCCTGCTCGGCGGCGCCACGCTCGTGACCCTGCCTCGCAGCGACGCCGGTACCTACTTGCGGCGCCTCGCCGACCACCGCGTCACGCGCGCGTTCCTCGTTCCGCCGCTCGCCGCCGCGATCGCGGACCACGACGGCCCGCTTCCCGGCCTCCACCTCAAGCTCGTGCTCTGCGGCGCCGCCCCGCTCGACGAGGGCATCCGCCAGGAGGCCGAACGGAAACTGGGGGCACCCATCCGGCAGGGCTACGGCCTGACCGAGGCGGGCGGCACGCACCAGACGATCGATGGTGACCTGGACAGCGATCCCACTAGCGTCGGCGTGCTCTGCCCCGGCACCGAGGCGCGCATCGTCGAACCGGGCACCGGCGACGACGCCGCCGAAGGCGAGTTGCTGATCCGCGGTCCGCAGGTCATGGACGGCTACCTGAACGACGAGGAGGCCACGCGACAGGCCTTCGTGGACGGATGGCTGCGCACCGGCGACCTCGTGCGAGTCCACAACGGCCGGTTCCACGTGGTCGACCGGATCAAGGAAATGATCAAGTACAAGGGGTACCAGGTCGCGCCCGCCGAGCTGGAGGCGTTGTTGCGGCGGCATCCCGCGGTGAGCGACGCCGCCGTGGTCGGTGCGCCCGATCGGGTTAACGGCGAGGTGCCCAAGGCCTTTGTGGTGACTCAAGGCGACGTCACCGCGGAGGAACTGATGGCGTTCGTGGCGGCGGAGGTAGCGCCTTTCAAGAAGGTGCGCCAGGTTGAGTTCGTGCACGAGATACCGAAGTCCGTTTCCGGCAAGATCCTGCGACGGCTGCTCAAGGAATCACACCGGTGAGGGTGCTCATCACCGGTGGCGCCAAGGAACTCGGTAGGGCGTTCAGCGAAGCCGTTGGCGCGCAAGGACATCGGCTCATCATCACCGGGCGCGACGACCAGGCGCTCGAGACCGCGGAAGCCGAGCTCAGGGCCAAAGGCGTCGACGTCGAAGCACACGTCGCGGACCTCGGCGACCCCGACGCGACGCCGAAGCTCATCGAGAGCCTCGGCGGGATCGACGTGCTGGTGAACAACGGCGCGCTCGGCGGACCGGTCGGGCCCAGCTGGCAGGTCGACGACAACGAGTGGTGGCAGACGTTCGAGGTGAACCTGCGCGGCACCGCGGCGGCCACGAACGCCGCGATCCGCACGATGACGAGCGGGCGGATCATCAACGTGGTCAGCAACGCCGGTGTGCACCGATGGCCTTACGTCACGGCGTATTCGGTGTCGAAGGCCGCCGTGATCAAGCTGGCCGAGAACCTCGCGATCGAGCTGAAGGACCAGCCGATCGCGATCCTGAACTACGACCCGGGAATGGTGGACGTGGGCCTGATGCGCCGCGGCGCCACCATGGAGTCCGATGATCCGCACCAGCAGCGGATCTCACGGTGGGCAAGATCTCAGTGCGTGCAGGGCAGGTTCACCCCGGTGGAGCAGTCGGCCGGTCTTTTGGCCCGAATCGTGAGCGGAGAGTTCGATCACCTCTCCGGTGGCTTGATCACGCCGGCGGACCGCTGAGAAATTTCCTCGGGTAGTGCGTACCTAAGGCCCTTCCTCGACGACAGGTCAACGGGGATCGTCGCGAGTGGCTCCCCATGTCGTCCACAGGAGGCGTCGTGCCTGTCGGAACTTCTTCCGCTGCCGTCAACCTGGCCGCGGCTCTCGAACCAGCCCACCTCGAACTGGCGCGCGATCCGTTGCACGTCGAACTTCCCGGTGCGGTGAGAGATCGGGTCGCGCGGTGCCACGAGTTCGTGCTCGAGGTCAGCGGCTCCGGACGCGCGATCTACGGTGTCACAACGGGTTTCGGGCCACTCGTGGAGTTCGAGGGCAGAGCCGACGGCGCCGGTCAGAGCGACAACACGATCATTCACCACATCGTCGGCCACGGTGAACTGCTGCCGCCCGCCGTCGCCCGCGCGGCCGTGCTGGCGCGGCTGTTCTCGTTGGCGCAGGGGAGATCCGGGGTGTCGGATCTGGTCGTGGACTCGCTGTGCGCCATGCTGGACACCGAGTTCGCCCCGGCGGTGCCCAGACTCGGCTCGCTCGGCGCGAGTGGGGATCTCCAGCCGCTCGCCTATGTCGCGCATGCGCTGCGAGGCAACGGAAACGCGTTGTTCCAAGGGCGGCTCATGCTCGCGGAGGAAGCGCTTGCCCGTGCCGGGCTCACGAAACTGGAGCTGGGCGGCCGGGACGCGCTCGCGTTGGTCAACGGTGTTTCGGTGACCGCCGCAGCACTCGGACTCGCTGTCGCACAGGCCATCCGCGCGCGCCGGACCGCGGAGTTGTTGTCCGCCTTGATGACCGACGTCCTGGGGTGCGGGCTGGAGTTCACGTCGGTTGGACTACTGGCCGCGTTCGGCCATCCGGACGTCGCCGACACCGGTGCCGCGATCAGGACCTGGCTGGAGGGCAGCACACCCTCCGGTGCGCGCCCGCTGCAGGAGGCCTACAGCATCCGCTGCACGCCGCAGCTGATCGGCGCGGCCGGCACGAGCGTGCGGCACGCCGAGGAGGTGGTGCGCCGCGACCTCAACGGCGTGAGCGACAACCCGTTGTTCTTCCCGGAGACCAAGGAGGTCGTGCACGGCGGCAACTTCTTCAGTCAGCCCAGTGCTTTCGCGGCCGACCAGCTCAACGTCGCGCTTGTGCAGCTGGGCAACCTGGCCGAACGCCAGCTCGACCTGCTGGTCGATCCGCACCGCAGCGGAGGGTTGCCGCCGATGCTCAGTCCCGAGCCCGGCCGGCAGCACGCGCTGCAGGGCGTGCAGATCTCCGCGACGGCGACCGTGGCCGCGATGCGCCGCGCCGCCGTTCCGGCGTCGGCGCAGAGCCTGCCGACGAACCTGCACAACCAGGACGTCGTCCCGTTCGGCACGCAGGCCGCGTTCACCGCGCTCGACCAGGCGAACCTGTTGCGGTACCTGCACGCCGGGCTCGCGGTGGCGCTGCGCCAGGCGGTGCACGTCGGCGCCCGCCGCCCGCGGGCGCCACGGCTCGCGGCGGTGTTCGACCGGTTGGCCGCGGAGGTGCCGCCGATCGTGGAGGACCGACCGCTCGACACCGCCCTCGGCCGGGTCGCGGACCTGCTGGACGCCGTCGTGTCCGAAGTGGAGGGTGTGCGATGAGTGCTCCGGTCTGCCTGCCCGCGTGGGGGCACACGTGGGTCGATCTGCCCGTGTTGCGGATGCCGATGCCGGGTGCGGAATTGATTCCGTGCTCGACCGGCTGCTATCAGATTCCGATCGGGATCAACGCCCCCGAAGACCCGGTCGATCTTGCCGTGCACCGGTGGTTTCTCGGTCATCACGGCGCATTTCTGGTCTGGAGGTTTCTTTCGGATTCACTCGATCGGTTGATACGCGAGCCTGATTCGCAACTAGTCCGCCTCGCTGCGCTTGGATATGACGCGTACTCGGTGATGCTTGCCTATTCGGGCAGTTGTTCCCGTGAGGTGTACGAGGACGTCATCCGGCCGATGATGGTGGCGTTCGACCCGGCGTTCAGCGGGCGGTGGGCACGTGACTACGAGCCCGTGCCCGGTCTGCTGCGCCGGGCCCGTACCGCACTGGGGCCCGTGGCGGCCGCGCCGCTCTCCACCGCGAGCAAGGCGAACCTGTTGGCACACATGGAGGTCATGCGCAGACTCGTGCCCGGCGGCAACTCGCTGCTGCGCGAGTCGGGGCGAACGCGCGTGCACACCACCGACGCCGAGCGCGCCCGGTTCGACGAGTTCTTCCTCGTCAGCCGGGAGAACGTGTGCGTGAGCCGCTATCACGCGCACCGCGCCGCCGTTCTGTCCGCTATCGGTCGTGACCTCGCGAAACACCCGCTGCGGCCCGAGTACGGAGAGACACTCAGGACGTTCGTCACCCGACTATGAGAGAAGGCCGCGCGTGAACGACTTCAAGGCCGTGGTCATGACCCCGCAGATCTACCGCTACGTGCGCGAACAGGCAGGCCGGCCCAGCGCGGTGCAGGAGAAGCTGATCGCGCGGACGCTGGAGCTCGGCGACTCGGCGGAGATGCAGATCCCGCACGAGCAGGCGGTGCTGCTGTCCCTGCTGGTCAAGCTCACCGGCGCGCAGACCGTGGTCGAGGTCGGCACGTACACCGGCTACTCCACGCTGGCGTTCGCGCAGGCGCTGCCCCCGTCCGGCAAGGTCATCACCTGCGACCTCTCCACCGAGTGGACCGCGATCGCCGAGGAGGCCTGGCAGGCCGCCGGTGTGCGCGACCGGATCGACCTGCGCCTCGGCGCGGCCGCGCAGACGCTCGCCGAACTGCCGGACGAGCCGGTCATCGACCTGGTGTTCATCGACGCGGACAAGGTCGGGTACGTGCACTACTGGGACCTGCTGGTGCCGCGGGTCCGTCAGGGCGGCCTGCTGCTCGCGGACAACACGCTCTACTACGGCGAGGCCGCGGACGAACAGCCGGAGGGCAACGCCGCCGCCATCGACGCGTTCAACAGGTTCGTGCGCACCGACTCGCGCGTCGAGTCGGTGCTCGTGCCGATCGCGGACGGCCTGACGATGGCCCGCAAGAAATAGAGGTCCGGTTGTGGGCATACCGACCGGTCGGTAGGGTGGTCTCCAGTCGCTGACCTGGAGGCGTTCATGGCTCGTTGGGGAATCACGCTGCCGCTGATCGGCGTGCCGGTGCTGGAGCACCGCGCGCTGGTGTCCGAGCTGGCCGGGCTCGGCTACACGGACGTGTGGTCGGCCGAGACGACCGGCACGGACGCGTTCACGCCGCTCGCGCTCGCGGCGCAGTGGTCCTCCGAGCTGCGCTTCGGCCCGGCGATCGCGCCCGTCTACACGCGCGGCCCGGCGACGCTCGCGATGACCGCGGCGACGCTCGCCGAGGTGACCGGCGGCCGGTTCGTGCTGGGCATCGGCTCGTCGTCGCCCGCGATCGTGCAGCGCTGGAACGCGATCCCGTTCGAGGAGCCGTTCAAGCGGACCCGCGACACGCTGCGCTTCCTCAAGGCCGCGCTGGCGGGCGAGAAGGTCAGCGCCGACTACGACACGTTCTCGGTGAAGGGCTTCAAGCTGGAGCGCCCGCCGGCCGAGAAGGTGCCGATCATGCTCGCGGCGCTGCGCCCGAACATGCTGCGCCTGGCCGGTCGCGAGGCCGACGGCGCGATCACGAACTGGCTGGCCGCGACCGACGTTGCGCAGGTGCGTGCCGAGCTCGGGGACGCCGAGCTGGCCGCGCGGATCTTCGTGTGCCCGACCGAGGACGCCGACGCCGCACGGGCGTTGGGACGCATGCTGATCAGCACCTACCTGACCGTGCCGGCCTATGCGGCGTTCCACGACTGGCTGGGCCGCGGCGAGGTGCTGCGCCCGATGCACGAGGCGTGGGCGGCCGGCGACCGCAAGGCGGCGTCGAAGTCGATCCCGGACGAGGTCGTGGACGCGCTGGTCGTGCACGGTTCGATGGACGAGTGCCGCGCACGCGTCGCCGAGTACCAGACCGCCGGCGTCGACACCCCGATCATCGCCCTGCTCCCGACCGGTGGCGACCAGGTCGAGCAGGTACGCGCACTGGCACCCCGGGCCTGACGATGCCCGGCCCGACCGAGCAGAAGATCATCGACGCGGCCGTCCGCCTGTTCGCGGCGCAGGGCTACGACGCGACCTCGGTGCAGGAGATCGTGGCGGCCGCCGAGGTGACCAAAGGCGCGCTGTACCACTACTTCCGCGCGAAGGACGACCTGCTCTTCGAGATCTACCGGCTGCTGATCACCTCCCAGTCCGCCGACATGGACCGGATCATCGGTCTCGGGCTGTCCTCGGCCGACACGGTCCGGGAGATCCTGGTGTCGCTGGTCGTCTCGACGGCCGAACGGGTCGACGAGACCGCCGTGTTCGTCCGCGAGCTGCACCGGCTCGGCGAGGACCGGATGACCGAGTTCCGCGCCGAGCGCCGCCGCTACCACGACACGTTCCTCGCGGTGATCGAGAAGGGACAGGCGGACGGGGAGTTCAACTCGGAAGTGCCCGCGGACACCGTGGTGCGGATCGCGGTGGGCGTGGTGAACCAGCTGCCCATCTGGTACCGGCCGGACGGGCCGAAACCGCCTGTCCAGCTGGCCGGGGAGATCGCCGACTTCGTGCTGGCGGGCCTGCGGTAACACCGGGTGTGACGAGATCGACTTCCCTGGTAGGGGGGTCGCCATGTCGTCAGGTATGCCACCGGAGTACGGGCTCGCGCCACCGCTGCACGAGGTGCCTCGGGCGCCGAAGTGGCCGTGGGTGCTGTTCCTGATCGTCGCGCTGCTGGCCGTGGGTGGTGCTGTCTACGGCCCGCGGGTGGTGGACGCGGTGCAGCGGCAGCTTTCCGAATCAGCCGAGGATCCGGTGTTGTCGGTGCGGCCTCAGCCCTCTCCGCCCACTGCTCCCGGTGCCGCCAAGAAGTCCGTGGTCTTCGAGGTGACCGGCACCGGCAAGGCGTTCACCATCACCGCGACGGTCGGTTCGTCGGTGCAGAACCCGATGAACGTGCCGTTGCCGTGGACGCACACCATCGAGGTGCCCGCCGGCGAGCCGTCCGCGTCGGTGATGCTCGTGGTGGTGGCGGGCCCGGACGGCGCCGAGGTGCACGGCAAGTACACGATCGACGGCCGAACCGTCCGGGAGGGCAAGGCTTCCGGGCCCTACGGCGTGCTGACGATCACCGACTCCTGAGCGCCTCCAGCGCCTTGTCCGCGTGCGAGTTCATGGAGAACTCGCTCTTGATCACCTCGATGATCCGGCGGTCGGTGCCGATGACGAACGTGTGCCGCTTGACCGGGATCGGCCCGAACCTGCGCTTCACGCCGAACTGCTCGCCGACCTCGCCGTCGACGTCGGCCAGCAGCGGGTAGTCGAAGTCGTTCAGCTCCGCGAACTTCTTCTGCGTCGCCACGTCGTCGCGCGAGATGCCGACGCGCTGGGCCCCGGCTTCCTCGAACTCCTTGGCGAGGTCGCGGAAGTGGCAGCTCTGCGCGGTGCAGCCGGTCGTCATCGCGGCGGGGTAGAAGAAGAGCACGACCGGGCCGTCGTTCAGGAGATCGGACAGCTTGCGCTCGGTGCCGTCCTGGTCGGGCAGGGAGAAGTCGGGGGCGAGGTCGCCTGGCTTCATGGATCTCCAATACGCTCGGGCCGTGACCAGCATGTCCGATGTGGCCAAGGCCGCAGGGGTGTCCGCTGCGACCGTATCGCGGGCCCTGCGCGGCGAACCGGGCGTGTCCGAGGCGACGCGGCAGCACGTGAGCGAGGTCGCGCGGCGCATGAAGTACGCCATCGCGCGCGACGCCTCGTCGCTCGCCGGCGGGCGCCGGTACGCGATCGCGGTGCTGACGTCCGAGGTCAGCCCGGTGCTGGCGGGCGCGGAGGGCGCGTTGCGGCAGGCCGGTTACGACGTGCTGCTCTACGTGCTCGGGGATGCTGCCTCACGGGCGAAGTTCTTCGACGAACTGCCGCTGGGGCGCCGGGTGGACGGTGTGTTGTTGCTCTCGATCACCACGACCCCGGCCGAACAGGCCGTGCTGGCGTCACTCGAGGTCCCGCACATCAAGGTCGACGACGCCGATCTCCGGCACGCCCTGCGGACCGCGGTGTCGCACCTGATGGCGCTGGGCCACCGCGACGTGGCTTTGGTGCTGTCCGACGGGGTCGACGAGTCGTACGACGAGATCCTGGCGTCGGCGGGCCTGGAGGTGCGTCCGGAGTGGACGGTGTGGTGCTCGCCGACCGTCGACGGCGGCGAGCAGGTGGTCGACGTGCTGCTCGACGGCGAACGCCTGCCCACCGCGGTGATCAGCTCGAACGGCGCCGCCGCGCTGGGCATCTACCTGCGCATGCAGCGGGACGGACGCGCGGTGCCGGACGAGCTCTCCATCGTGTCGCTGGACGGGCAGGAGCTCACCCGCGTGGTCGGGCTGACCGCGGTCGAGGGCGCGGCGAAGGAACAGGGGGAGCGCGCGGTCGCGGACCTGTTCACGCTGATCCGGGGCGGGGAGATCGAACCGGCCGAACACCACGTCCGGCTGGTCGTGCGGAACTCGAGCGGGCCGGTCTCCTGAGTACGGTGGCGTCATGCCCGCCGAAGAGCGTTTGACCGAGCTGCCCGCGCTGCCGACCACCCCCGGCTACGCCCACGCGGTGGCGGTGAGCGGGAAGCTCGCGTTCATCTCCGGGCAGGTGGCGGTCGACGCCGCCGGGTGCGTGGTCGGGGTGGACGACCTGGCCGCCCAGACGCGGCAGGCGTTGAGCAATCTTCATCACGTGATCGAAAATCTTGGCGCCGACTGGTCGGATGTCATCAAGTTCACGTGGTTCGTGCTGGATGCTCGTGAGGTTCAGACCATTCGTGACGTGCGGGACGAGATTCTGCGGCCCGCGCTCGGCGAAGTGCACAACCCGGCCAGCACGCTGGTTCAGGTGGCTGCGTTGTTCGGGCCCGATTTTCTGGTCGAGGTCGAGGCCGTCGTGGCGATTCCCGGCGAAGCATCGGATGTTTAACCAAATGCATCTCTCGGTATGTGTCCCAACTGGCCTGCACCCTTCGGGTGACCAGGGACCATTTGCTCTGGTAATACGCACCGAGCTGTGACATAGCTTGTAGTTGTGGAGGAGTTGGTGGCGCGGCTGGCGGACGCCTGGGGCGTTGCCACTCGGTACGAGAACTCGGACCAGCAAGAGGTCACCGTCGACACCGAGGTCGTCGTCAAGATCCTCGCCCAGTTCGGCGTCGACGCGTCCACTGAGGACTCCGTGGCCCGCGCGCTCGCCGAGATCGAGGCGAAGCGGGCCGAGCGGGCGCTGCCGCCCACGATCGTGATCCGCGAGTACGAGACGTACGACCTGCGCGGCCCCGCGACGATCGAGCTGGAGGACGGCACCAGCTTCGACACCGAACGTCACCTGCCGGACTCGCTGCCGCTCGGCTGGCACCGGATCCGCACCGAGACGCAGACCATCACGCTGGCCGTCGCGCCGCGCACGCTGCCGGACGTGCCGCACACCTGGGGCTGGATGCTGCAGCTCTACGCGGCGCGGTCGAAGGACTCGTGGGGGATGGGCGACTTCGCCGACCTCGCCACCATCGCGCGGCGCAGCAGTCTGGAGCTGGACGCCGGCGTCGTGCTGGTCAACCCGGTGCAGGCGCCGTCGCCGACGCATCCCGTCGAACGCTCGCCGTACTCGCCGACCAGCCGCCGGTTCGCGAACCCGCTGTACCTGCGCGTCACCGACACCGCCGAGTTCCTGCAGGCCCGCCCGCGCACCCGGCAGCTCATCCGCGGCCTCCGGCCCGACAACCAGGACCTGATCGACTACGACGCGATCTGGGACGCCAAGAAGCAGGCGCTGGAGCTGCTCTTCCCCGGCGGCGACGTCGAGATGGACGCCGAGCTGGAGAAGTTCGCCACCTACTGCGCCCTCGCCGAGATCCACGGCAAGGACTGGCGCAAGTGGCCGGAGGATCGCGAGGATCCGCCTGGAGAACGGGTGGCGTTCTACGCCTGGCTCCAGCACCTCTGCACCCGCCAGCTCCAGGACGTCCGGCTGGCCGCGCACGAGGCCGGCATGGCCATCGGCGTCATCCACGACCTCCCGGTGGGAGTCGATCCGGGCGGCGCGGACACGTTCGCCGACCCGGAGGCGTTCGCCATCGACGTCACGGTCGGTGCGCCGCCGGACGCGTTCAGCGCGGACGGCCAGGGCTGGGGCCTGCCGCCGTGGCGCCCGGACAAGCTCGCCGAGTCCGGCTACCGGCCGTTCCGGCAGGTGCTGCGCAGCGTCCTGCAGCACGCCGACGGCATCCGCATCGACCACGTCGCCGGGCTCTGGCGGCTGTGGTGGATCCCGCCGGGCGAGCCGCCGTCGCGCGGCACCTACGTCTACTACGACGCCGACGCGATGCTCGGCGTGCTCGCGCTGGAGGCGTACCGGGCCGGCGCGGTCGTGGTCGGCGAGGACCTCGGCACGGTCGAGCCGGTCGTCACGAAGACGTTGCAGGAGAACGGCATGCTCACCAGCGCCGTCCTCTACTTCCAGCGCGACTACTACGCCCCCGGCCACCCGCTGATCCCGCCGTCGCAGTGGAACCCGAACCAGATGGCCAGCATCTCCACACACGACCTGCCGACCGCGGCGACCTTCTTCGCGGGGCAGGACGGCCCGGATTTCGACGAGTTGATGCGCCAGGAGGGCATCGACCCGCGTGACCGGGTGGCGGGCGCCCACGAGCTGCTCGCGCAGGCGCCCTGCGCGTTGGTCCTGACTTCACCTCAGGACGCTCTGAGGGAAACCCGGCAGCCCAACGTGCCGGGCACGATCGACGAGCACCCGAACTGGAGAATCCCCCTGCCGGTGGCACTGGACGACTTCTTCCCGCGCGTCCGGGAGATCACCCGGCCGCTGCGCGGCCGCGATAGATGAAACTTCCACGTAACGGCAGGTCACGTGCCTGCGGAGTACTGTAAGGCCGTCACCCGACGGCGGACGACGAACGTTTTGGAGGTGGCGTACCAGATGAGCTCAGCCGTGAGCACGCGGACACCAACCGGCGTGCTTGAACTGGCCGTCGAGCAGGTCCTCGCTTCGGTGAGACCCGCTGCACTCGGCGACCCGGTGGTCGGGGCACGGCGCGCGGAAGAGTCCCTGCGTGACGCGCTGCGGGACGCAGGTCCCGTGGAGGACAACATCGCCCTGCAGCACGCGCTGGCGTGTGCGGAGGCCGCTTGTGAACACCTGAAGTACTGCGAGATCCAGGAAGCACGCACGTTGCTCACGGCCGCACGTGGGCAGCTGGTGCTGGCACACGAAGGAGTGTGATGCCGGGTACGGGTTAGGCGGATAGGGTCGCTGGGTAGCTGTTGCTTGTGACGAGGAGCATCGTGCGACCCTGGCCCGGAAGGCCCTACCCGCTCGGCGCTGGTTACGACGGCGTTGGTACGAATTTCGCCCTGTTCTCCGAGGTCGCCGAGTACGTCGAACTCTGTCTCTTCGACGACGACGGCACCGAGACACGCGTGAGGCTGCCGGAGGTGGACGGTTTCGTCCACCACGGCTATCTGCTGGGCGTCGGACCTGGGCAGAAGTACGGATACCGCGTGCACGGCCCGTACGATCCCGCACGAGGCCTGCGGTGCAACCCGAACAAGTTGCTCATCGACCCGTACGCGAAGGCCATCTCCAACGGCCTGTCGTGGGACGAGGCGTTGTACGGGTACAAGTTCGGATCGCCGGACGAGCGCAACGACGCCGACTCCGCGCCGCACGTGCCGAAGTCCGTGGTGGTGAACCCGTTCTTCGACTGGACGAACGACAGGTTGCCGCGGACGCCGTACAACGAGAGCGTCATCTACGAGGCGCACGTGCGCGGCCTCACGATCGACCACCCCGAGATCCCGCCGCGGCTGCGGGGCACCTACGCGGGCCTCGCGCACCCGGTGATGATCGATCACCTGATCAAGCTCGGGGTCACCGCGGTCGAGCTCATGCCGGTGCACCAGTTCATCAGCGATCACACGCTGGCCGAGCGCAGGCTCAGCAACTACTGGGGTTACAACACCATCGGGTTCTTCGCGCCGCACGACGGTTACTCGGCGTTGCCGTTGAACCAGGTGCAGGAGTTCAAAGGCATGGTCCGGGCGCTGCACGAGGCCGGGATCGAGATCATTCTCGACGTCGTCTACAACCACACGGCGGAGGGCAACCACCTCGGGCCCACGCTGTCGATGCGCGGTATCGACAACGAGGCGTACTACCGTTTGGTCGAGGACGACCCGAAGTTCTACACGGACTACACGGGCACCGGTAACTCGCTGAACGTGCGCACGCCGCACACGTTGCAGCTCATCATGGACTCGCTGCGGTACTGGGTCACCGAGATGCACGTCGACGGGTTCCGGTTCGACCTCGCGGCGGCGCTGGCCCGCGAGTTCTACGACGTCGACCGGCTGGCGACGTTCTTCGAGGTCGTGCAGCAGGATCCGGTGGTGTCGCAGGTCAAGCTGATCGCGGAGCCGTGGGACGTCGGGCCCGGTGGGTACCAGGTCGGCAACTTCCCCCCACTGTGGACGGAGTGGAACGGCAAGTTCCGCGACACCGTCCGCGACTTCTGGCGCGGGGAGCCGGCGACGCTGGGCGAGTTCGCGTCGCGCATCACCGGCAGCAGCGACCTCTACCAGGACGACGGGCGCCGGCCGTACGCGTCGATCAACTTCGTGACGGCGCACGACGGCTTCACGCTCAACGACCTGGTGTCGTACAACGAGAAGCACAACGAGGCCAACGGCGAGGACAACCAGGACGGCGAGAGCCACAACCGGTCGTGGAACTGCGGTGTCGAGGGGCCGACGGACGATCCGGAGGTCCGCACGCTGCGAGCTCGGCAGCGGCGGAACCTGATGGCGACCATGTTGTTGTCGCAGGGTGTGCCGATGATCGTGAACGGCGACGAGTTCGGGCGCACGCAGCACGGCAACAACAACGCGTACTGCCAGGACAACGAGGTTTCGTGGGTCGACTGGTCGCTGCTGGAGAGCAACGCCGAGCTGGTCGAGTTCACCTCGGCGCTGGCGGCGTTCCGCAAGGCGCACCCGGTGTTCCGGCGCAAGCGCTTCTTCGCGGGCCGGCCGATCCGCAAGGGCGAGGAGCTGCGCGACATCGCGTGGTTCACCCCGTCCGGCGAGGAGATGACCGAGCAGAACTGGGAGGACGACTTCGGCAAGTGCATCGTCGTCTTCCTCAACGGCGAGGGCATCCCCGACCTCGACTCGCGCGGCATGCGGGTGGTCGACGACTCGTTCCTGATGGGGTTCAACGGCCACTACGAGGACATCCAGGTGACGCTGCCGGACTCCGAGTACGGTCCTGAGTGGAGGGTCGTGGTCGACACGGCGACCGGGCAGGTCGGCAACAGCGAGAAAGCGATCGCCGCGAGCGGGCAGCTCACCCTCATCGCGCGGTCGCTCGTCGTGCTGCAGCGGGTGGGCTGATGGGCGCGCCCTCCTCCACGTACCGCGTCCAGTTCACCCCGTCCTTCACCTTCGCCGACGCCGCCGCGATCGCGGACTACCTGGCGCGCCTGGGTGTTGGCGCGTTGTACGGGTCGCCGATGCTCGACGCGCGGGAGGGTTCCACGCACGGCTACGACGTCGTGGACCCGACCCGTGCACGGCCGGAGCTCGGGGGCGACGACGGGCGCCGGGCTCTGCAGCAGCGGCTGGAGGAACTCCGGCTCGGCCTGGTCGTCGACATCGTGCCGAACCACATGGTCGTGCCGAACCCGTGGTGGGAGGACGTGCTCGCGCACGGCCAGGAGTCGAAGTACGCGCGGTACTTCGACATCGACTGGTCGGAGGGCAAGGTCCTGCTGCCGGTGCTCGCGGAGGACGCCGAAGACGAGGTGCACGAGCACTACCTCAAGGCGAACTGGCGGCGTGGCAACACCGAGCTGAACTACCGGCGGTTCTTCGACATCACCGAGCTCGCGGCGGTCCGGGTCGAGGATCCCGAGGTGTTCGAGGCGACCCACCGCGAGGTGTTGTCCTGGGGCGTCACGGGTTTGCGGATCGACCACCCGGACGGGCTGGCTGATCCCGGCGGTTACTTCCGGCGGCTGCGCGAGCACTTCGACGGCTGGCTGGTCGTGGAGAAGATCCTCGGGCCGGACGAGTCGCTGCCGCAGAGCTGGCCGGTCGACGGCACCACGGGTTACGACGCGTTGCGCGAGATCTGCGGTGTGTTCATCGCGCCGACCGATCGGTTCGACGGCGACTTCCACGAGGTCGAGCGTTCGTCACGGCGGCAGGTCGCGGACTCGATCCTGGTGGCCGAGGTGCGCCGGATCGCCCGGCTCGTCACGGGTGTGCCGTTCGAGGACGCCTGTGCCGCGGTCGCCGAGGTCATGGTCAACTTCCCGGTGTACCGGTCGTACCTGCCGGAAGGCTCACGGTACTGGGAAACCGCGGTCGCGCTGTCGAAATCACCCGCTGTGCGCGCGTTGGACGAGCAGGTGCGGGCCGACCCGCACGGTGAGCTGGCGACCAGGATTCAGCAGACGTCCGGCATGGTCGTCGCGAAGGGCACCGAGGACACCGCGTTCTACCGCTACACGAACTTCGTGGCGCTCAACGAGGTCGGTGGCTCGCCAGACCGCTTCGGGCTGTCCGTCACCGAGTTCCACCAGCGGGCGGCGAACCGGGAAGCCGCCGAGCCGGACGCCATGACCGCGCTGTCGACGCACGACACCAAGCGCTCGGAGGACGTGCGGGCCAGGTTGGCCGTGCTGGCGGAGATCCCGGACGAGTACCTGGCGTTCGAGTCCGCGATGACCGAGAAGCACGGCATCTCCGAACCGTCGCTGAACCGGCTGGCGTGGCAGTCGCTCGTGGGCGCCTGGCCGATCACCGAGGAACGGCTGGGGCAGTACCTGGAGAAGGCCTCCCGCGAGGCCAAGATCAGGACGTCCTGGGTCGACCGGAACGCCGAGTTCGACGCCGAGGTGGCCGCGTGGCCGGCGAAGGCGGTGAACGAGCCGGAGGTGAGCGCGTTCGCCGAACGGATCAAGGCACCCGGCTGGTCGAACTCGCTGGGGCAGAAGCTGGTCCAGCTCACCGCGCCGGGCGTGCCGGACGTCTATCAGGGCACCGAGCTGTGGGACCTCTCGCTGGTCGACCCGGACAACCGCCGGCCGGTCGACTACCAGGTGCGCCGCGAGCTGTTGGAGCGCATCGACTCCGGCTGGCTGCCGGAGGTCGACGACTCGGGTGCGGCGAAGCTTCTCGTTGTGCGGAAGGCTTTGCAGGTGCGCAAGCGCGGTCTGCGCGGCTACCGGCCGCTGCACGCCGAGGGGCCCGCAGCCGAGCACGTGCTGGCGTTCGAACGGTCCGGCGTGATCACGGTGGCGACCCGGCTGCCGGTCGGGCTGGAGCAGAAGGGCTGGCAGGACACGGTTCTGCCGTTGCCGGGTCCGGAGTGGACGGACGTGCTGACCGGGCGGCCGGCGGCCGAGGAGCTGGCGTCGTTGCTCGACCGCTATCCGGTGGCACTGTTGGTGCGAGGGGAATCGTGAGCTTTTCGGTCTGGGCACCGACGCCCGAATCGGTGCACGTGCGCGTCGACGGTTTCGACCACGAGATGAAGCGCGACGGCGACTGGTGGCACGCCGCCAAGATCGATCTGGCGGCCGAGGGCACGGACTACGCGTTCGTCATCGACGGCAACGCGTACCCGGATCCGCGGTCGTTGTGGCAGCCCAACGGCGTGCACGAGGCCTCTCGCGTGTACACGCACGACTTCGAGTGGACCGACAGCGGCTGGACCGGCCGTGCGTTGCCGGGCGGTGTGATCTACGAGCTGCACATCGGCACGTTCACGCCGGAGGGCACGTTCGACGCCGCCATCCCCAAGCTCGACCACCTGGTGGACCTCGGCATCACGTTCGTCGAGGTCATGCCGGTCAACAGCTTCGACGGCGTCGAGGGCTGGGGCTACGACGGCGTCCTGTGGGGTGCCGTGCACAGCCCCTACGGCGGGCCGGACGGGTTCAAGCGGTTCGTCGACGCCTGCCACGCGCGTGGTCTCGCCGTGCTGCTCGACGTGGTCTACAACCACCTCGGCCCGTCCGGTGCGTACCTCGACAAGTTCGGGCCGTACTTCGCCGGGCGCAACGACTGGGGCCCCGGGCTGAACCTCGACGGGCCGAACTCCGACGAGGTGCGCCGGTACGTGATCGACAACGCCCTGCAGTGGCTCGGCGACTTCCACGTCGACGGGCTGCGGCTCGACGCCGTGCACGCGCTGGCCGACCGGCGGGCGGTGCACGTGCTCGAAGAGCTCGCGGCCGAGGTGGACGCGCTGTCCGCGAGGGTCGGGCGGCCGTTGACGTTGATCGCCGAGTCCGACCTGAACGACGCGAAACTGGTGACCGCGCGCGAAGGCGGCGGTTACGGGCTGCACGCGCAGTGGTCAGATGATCTGCACCACTGTCTGCACGTGGCACTGACGGGCGAGACTTTCGGCTACTACGAGGACTTCGCGGCGCCGGGGGCGTTGAAGAACACGCTGGAGAAGGTGTTCTTCCACGCCGGGACCTGGTCGTCGTTCCGGGAGAAGCACCACGGCAAGCCGGTCGACACCGCGCTGATCCCCGGTCACCGGTTCCTCGCGTACACGCAGAACCACGACCAGGTGGGCAACCGCGCCACGGGTGACCGGCTGCCGGCCACCGTCTCGACCGGGAAGTTGTTGTGCGCGGCGGCGATCGTGCTGTGCTCGCCGTACACGCCGATGATCTTCATGGGGGAGGAGTGGGCCGCCTCGACGCCGTGGCAGTTCTTCGCGTCCTTCCCGGACCCGCAGCTGGCCGAGGCCGTCCGGACGGGCCGCCGCCGCGAGTTCTCCCGGCACGGCTGGGGCGAGTCGGACGTGCCGGACCCCATGTCGCCCCGGACCGTGGAGAACTCACGGCTCAAGTGGGACGAACTGGCCGAGGGGGATCACGCGAAGGTGCTGGAGACCTACCGGGCGCTGATCGCGTTGCGCCGCTCCCGGCCCGAGCTGGCCGATCCGCGGTTGGACAGGTTCCTGGTGGAGCAGGACGGGGAGTGCCTGGTGCTGCACCGCGGCACGACCCGCGTGGTGGTCAACCTCGGCACGACCCCCGTCCCGCTGCCTCAGGGAGACGTGCTGCTGACCTCCTCGGCGAACCCGTCGTCGCTGTCACCGGAGTCGTTCGCGGTGGTCGCGTCGACGTGATCCCACAGCATCTGGTCGGCCACGTTGACGGGCCGTCCCAGATGCGCGTGCACGAACGCCATGACCAGCCGGTCGGCGGCGACGTGCAGCTTGATGTTGTGGTGCTGAGAGATGTGCACCAGCAGCTGGAACGCCTGCTGGGGTGTGCAGGGTTTGCGTGCGGCGATCAGGCCCGTGGCCTGCCCGATGACAGTCCGGGACACCAGAGCTTTGCGCAGCCCCGCCACCTCGGCCTCGAGGGCGGTGATTCTCGCGGACGGCACCGCCTGCTCCTTTCGCGTCGTCGTGTCACAGCGGCATGCCGGTGGGACGACGGCGCTCGGGAGCTCTCGACAAGGCGGGACACACCCAGAGCAAGCCGTCTCATCGGCTTGCGGCTGGGTTCTCAACCGCGAGTGATCACCTTATCAACTGTTTCGGACGGTGCTCGCCGGGTAACCAATCGACGTAGCTGACCACGTACTTAAGGAGCCTGATCCATGGGTGCCGACGACAAGTTCAGCAACAAGGCAGAAGAGATGAAGGGCCGCGCGAAGGAAGCTGTCGGCGACGCCACGGACAACGAGCAGTGGCAGGCAGAGGGCCGCGCCGAGCGCGCGAAGGCCGACATCAAGCAGGCCGGCGAGAAGGTCAAGGATGCCTTCCGCTCGGACAAGTAAGACCGCTGACGCCGCCCAGTTCGTCCCCGAGGGGAGGAACTGGGCGGCGTTGCGTTCTGCGTCGCGCGAATGCCGTGGCTGTGACCTCTACCAGGACGCCACGCAGACCGTTTTCGGCGAGGGACCGGTGCCCGCGCGGCTGATGATGGTGGGCGAGTGCCCCGGTGACCGCGAGGACACCGAGGGTCACGTGTTCGTGGGCCCGGCCGGGCGGTTGCTCGACAAGGCGTTCGCCGCCGCTCGAATCTCCCGCGACGAGGTCTACCTCACGAACGCGGTGAAGCACTTCAGGTTCACCGAGCGAGGCAAGCGCAGGATCCACCAGACGCCACGACGGGGTGAGGTCGTGGCGTGCTTCCCGTGGCTGCGCGAGGAGATCCGGGTCGTGCGGCCGGAGCTGATCGTCGCGCTGGGTTCCGTGGCGGCGAAGGCGTTGCTGGGGCCGTCGTTCAAGCTGACCGAGCACCGCGGTGAGGTGCTGGAGCACGAGGGGCTGCGGGTCGGGGTGACCGTACACCCGTCGGCGGTGGTGCGGGCCGAGAACTTCAGCGAGGCGTTCGACGCGTTCGTGGCCGATCTGACGGCCCTGAAGAAGTCCTGAAGCGGTCCCGAAGCGGTCCTTGAGGGGCCGGAAACGGGACAACCCCCGGACGGCTCCTGCGCGAGCAGGCCGAGCGGGACCAGCGCTCGAAGTCCGGGGGTCGGGTGGCTGCCTGGGTTTACGACTAGGCGTCACCAAAGGCGGTCCTAGCGGACAGCCACCTCACGAGTCCTGTAGCTATACAACTTTGGACCACCTCCTCTCTTGTGTACGTCGAACCTATGTCGGGATCGGCTGGCGTCGCAACGGACTTTTCCTCACGCATGCCGACTTGCGTGATTCGCGTAGAATCCGCAGTCATGGTGCGCATTCCCCTGACGTCGACGGAGCGGGAGCGCGGCAGGCGGCTCGGTCAGTTGCTGCGGGACGCCCGCGGCGAGGAGAGCATGGTCGAGATCGCGGCCCGCGCCGGGTTGTCGGCCGAGACGGTGCGCAAGATCGAGACCGGACGTGCTCCCACGCCGTCGTTCTTCACCATCGCCGCGCTCGCCGGTGCGCTCGGCATCTCGCTGGACTCCATCAACGAACTGCTGGCGCCGCAGAGCCGCTCGGCCTGAGCGGCCTCACCACGTGACCAGCAGCGCCAGCGGGCCCCTCATGGCCAAGCCGGTCCGCCACCGCACGTCCTCGGCCAGGCGCAGTCCTGGGAACCGGTCGAGGATCGCCGTCAGTGCGACCTGCAGGTCCATCCGTGCCAGCTGCGCGCCGATGCAGTGGTGCGGTCCGTGCCCGAACGTCAGGTGTCCCTTGGCGTTGCGCGTCACGTCGAACCGGTCGGCGTCGGCGTACTGGCGCGGGTCCCGGTTGGCGGCGTGTTTCGCGAGCAGCACCGCCTCGCCGGCTTTCACGGTGCCGCCGCTGAGTTCCACGTCCTCCAGCGCGTACCGGGGCAGGATGTCGGAGATCTCCTGGGCCGGGATCCAGCGCAGCAACTCCTCGACGGCGCCGGGCATCAGCTCCGGGTTCTCCCGCAGCAACCGGGCCTGGTCGGGGAACCGCAGCAGTGTGTGGACCGAGTTGGCGATGTGCGCGGCGGTGGAGTCGTAGCCCGCGCCGAGCAGCAACACCGTCAGCTGCACCAGTTCTTCGGCGGTCAGCCGGTCGCCTTCCTCCTGCGCCACCACCAACGCACTGATCAGGTCGTCTTCCTGGTGCTCACGGCGTTGGTCGGCGAGCCCGGCGAGGTAGGCCGCGAGTTCGCCGACCTTCGCCAGCTTCTCCTCGTCGGACATCGCGGTGATCGACATGAACGCGGCGGCCAGGTCCTGGAAGTGGTCGCGGTCGGCGTACGGCACGCCGAGCAGGTCGCAGACCATCAGTCCTGGCAACGGCACCGCGTACGCCGTCACCAGGTCCGCCGGCGGGCCCGCCTTCTCGATCTCGTCCAGCAGGTCGCCGGCCAGCCGTTGTGCGTTCGCCCGCAGCTGTTCGACGCGGCGCACGGTGAACGCGTGCGCCAGCAACCGGCGCAACCGGGTGTGGTCCGGCGGGTCGAGGTCGGTCAGGATCGCGCCCATTCGCTGCGGGCCCATCCGAGGGGTGTCCCGCACCGCGGCCTGCGCGAGGCTGAACCGCGGGTCGCTGAGCGCTAATCGCACGTCGTCGTATCTGGTGAGCAGCCAACCCTCTTCCCCGTAAGGGAGTTTGACGCGGGCCAGCGGTTCTTCGTCGCGCAGTCGTCCGTACAGCGGGTCGATCTCGAGCCCGTCCACCGGACCGAACGGGTAGGAACGCACAGACATGGCATCCTCCAGAACTTGGGCGGCGCAGTCATGATGCGCGCTGGGAGAGCGTGAACACCACAGGTCCGTCTTGAATCGCGCGGAAAACGCTTTCATCCGACGGCTGACTAAGCTTGACCCACTCTGAGGGGCGTCATAGGCTGCGGTCGTAGTTACACCTCCGATCTTTGGTCGCTGCCGCCGCAGGCCCGAAGGGTGTTCTGTGGATCTGTCGCGGCGCGGGTTGCTCGGTGGAGTGGTGGCAGGGGCGGCGCTCACGGCGTTGCCGATCACGGCGAGTGCGGATCCGGGGATCACCGGGTGCGCCACGAGGATCGACTGGGAGCGGTTCCTCGGTCAGCAGGACCTGGTCTGGCAACGGATTCCGCGCGCCTGGTACGAGGGTCCCTTTCTGGGCAACGGTTTTCTCGCCACCGCCTGCTACCGCGAGCCCGGCGCGAACGCCGTCCGGTTCACGGTCGACCACGCGAAGGTGCAGGACCACCGGCCGCAGTTCGGCAACGAGTGGGGAGTGGCACGGCTGCCGGTCGGGCGCCTGCTGCTGACGCCGGTCGGCCGGATCACCGGGGTCGACCTCAGGCTCGACCTGTGGAACGCGGAGCTGCGCGGCAAGGTCATCACCGACCGGGGCGAGCTCGCGCTCAGGCTGTTCGTGCACGCCGAGAAGTCGTTGCTGCACCTGGAAGTACGGCCGAGCGGCGGGGAAAACGGCGCCACGCTGGAGTTCCTGGCCCTCGACGCGCTGAGCCCGCGCACGATCAGGGAACCACCGCCCGCGACGTTCCCGCTCAACCCCAAGCCGGTCACCCGCACCGAGAACGGGCTCACGCTCGTCACCCAGGAGATGGTCGCGGGCGGCCAGACGGCGACGGCCTGTCGCGTCAGGAAGTTCCACGGCCGCACGGACTTCCTGCTGTCCGTCGACCACTCGTTCCCCGATCGCACCGCCGAGGCGACGGTCAGGGACGCGATCACCACAGCGCCTGTCCCGGAGTTGCTGCGCCACCAGCACCAGAAGTGGTGGCATGCCTTCTACCGCAAGAGCTTCGTATCCGTGCCGGACGCGCTGATGCAGAGCTTCTACTGGATCCAGCTGTACAAGCTCGCCTCAGGTGCGCGCGGAGAAGCCCCGATCATGCCCACCACCGGGCCGTGGCTGGAACCGACGCCGTGGCCGTCGGTGTGGTTCAACCTCAACGCCCAGCTGGAGTACTGGGCCGTGCTGGCGTCGAACCACCTGGAACTGGACCCGATTCCGCGCACGATCGCGCAGAACCAGCAGATCCTGGTCGACGCGCTCAGACCGGAGTTCCGCGCGGACTCGATGGGGTTGCGGCGCAGCACCGACCCGACGTTCCAGGACGCCGGGTTCGTCGGCTCGCCGTTGCACCCGTCGCCGGACCCGGAGATCGGCAACCTGCCGTGGTTGCTGCACAACGCGTGGCTGAACTACCGCCACACCATGGACGAGCGGATCCTGCGCGACACGGTCTTCCCGGTGCTGCGCCGGTCGACCAACTACTACCTGCACTTCCTCCGCAAGGGCAACGACGGCAGGCTGCACCTGCTGCCGACCTACTCGCCCGAGTACGGCGTCGCGCCGGACTGCAACTTCGACCTCGCGCTGCTGCGGTGGTCGTGCCGGACGTTGATCGACAGCGCCCGGCTGCTCAAGATCGACGATCCGCTCGCGCCGAAGTGGCGGGAGGTGCTCGACCAGCTCGTCGAGTACCCGGCCGACGCGGGCGGGTTCATGATCGGCGCCGGGGTGCCGTTCGCGAAGTCGCACCGGCACTACTCGCACATGCTCGCGGTCTACCCGTTGCACGAGGTCAACTGGGAGCAGCCGGAACGCCGCGACCTGATCGAACGCTCGCTGAAGCACTGGCTGAGCTTCGAGGGGTCGTTGCGCGGCTTCACGTTCACCGGCGCCGCCTCGATCGCGGCCCAGATGACCCGCGGCGACGACGCGCTGCGCTACCTGCGCGAGTTCGTCACCCGGTTCGCCCAGCCGAACACCATGTACTTCGAGGCGGGCCCGGTGATCGAAACGCCCCTCTCCGCGGCGAAGTCGTTGCAGGACATGCTGATCCAGAGCTGGGGCGGGCTGATTCGGATCTTCCCGGCCGTGCCCGCCGGCTGGCGGGACGTGACCATCCACGACACTCGGACCGAGGGTGCGTTCCTGGTCAGCGCGGTGCGCAGGGGCGGCAGGACGCGGTTCGTCCGGGTGCGCAGCGAGGCGGGCGAGCCGTGCCGCGTCCGCACGGGCATCGAGGGGCCGCTGACCGTGCGGGGCTGCTCCCGGTGGAGCGTCCGCGACGGTGTGGTCGAGCTGGAGCTGCGGCGTGGTCAGGAAGCGCTGATCCACGCGCGGGGCGAACGCGACTTCACCATCGCGCCGGTGCGGATCACCGAGCCGGCCAGGCGCTGGGGCCTGCCCGCGTTGCCGCCCGGTGGCAGCGCGGTGCCGGTGGACATCAGCGCGGCGCTCGACAACGACGGGCTGTCCAACGAGTTCACCAGCCGTGACGGCGACTTCGACGGGCTGGGCGACACCTACCCGGCCGCCCAGCTGCCGCAGACCGGGTCGGTGACGGACGACAGCATCCTGTTCGAGTTCCACAACGGCGACGAGGCGAGCAAGAACAACATCATCGCCAACGGGCAGACACTCGCCGTGCCGGCCGGGAAGTACGTGAAGCTGCACCTGCTCGCGGCCGCGGACACCGGCAACGTCGAGGCGGACGGCGCGGTCACGTACGCCGGCGGCGCGGTGCCCGCCAGGTTCCGGGTGACGGCGTGGCAGCAGCGGCCGCAGTTCGGCGAGTCGGAACCCGTTGCCACGACGCTGATGCACACGCCCGCCGGTCCGGTCGCCAAGCAGGTGTCGATCTTCCACCAGAGCATCGAGCTGGACCCCGCCCAGGAACTCTCCGCCGTCACTCTGCCCAGGACGAGCGGGCCGCGCCTGCACGTCTTCGCGATCACCCTGGAGAAGCCGAAGTGAGATCACTGCTCACCGCGCTGGCGCTCGTCGCAGCGTCCGTGGTCGTCCCCGCCCCATCCGCCACAGCCGATGCCGACCCGACCCTGGCCCTGACGCCGCCGATGGGGTTCAACAACTGGAACACCACCGGTTGCAACATCAGCGAGCAGATGATCCGCGACATGGCGGACATCTTCGTGACCAAGGGGCTCAAGGACGCCGGCTACCAGTACGTCAACGTCGACGACTGCTGGGCCGACGCCACCCGCGACCCGGCGACCGGACGGCTGCGCAACCACCCGACCCGGTTCCCCAGCGGCATGAAGGCGCTCGCGGACTACATCCACGCCCGCGGCCTCAAGTTCGGCATCTACACCAGCGCGGGCACCCAGACGTGCGCCAAGACGATGCCGGGCGCACTGGACCACGAGGAGATCGACGCGCAGACGTTCGCGGACTGGGGCGTCGACTACCTCAAGTACGACAACTGCAACAACGAGGGCCGTCCCGCACTTGAGCGCTACACGAAGATGCGTGACGCGCTGAAGAAGACCGGCCGTCCGATCGTCTACTCGATCTGCGAGTGGGGCCAGAACAAGCCGTGGGAGTGGGGCAAGGGCGTCGGGCATCTGTGGCGCACCACCGGTGACATCAACGACACCTGGTCCAAGACCGTCGAGATCCTCAAGCTGAACGCGCCGCTGGACTCCTATGCCGGGCCTGGCCACTGGAACGACCCCGACATGCTGGAGGTCGGCAACGGCCAGCAGACGACGGTGGAGTACCAGAGCCACTTCGCGCTGTGGTCGATCATGGCGGCACCGCTGCTGATCGGCGCGGACCTGCGCAAGGTGTCGCAGGAGCACTTCGACATCCTGCGCAACAAGGAGATCATCGCGATCAACCAGGACCGGCTCGGCGTCCAGGGCAAGGTGATCTCGCAGAAGGACGGGCACTGGGTGTTCGTCAAGCCGTTGACCAACGGCGACAAGGCGGTGGCGCTGTTCAACGAGTCCGAGGTGAACGCGACGATCTCCACCTCCGCGCGGGACCTCGGACTGCCGCGCAGCGTCGGCTACACCGTGCGGGACCTGGGGCAGCACAAGAGCTTCCAGTCCGCCGGCCAGATCTCGGCCGCCCTGCCACCGCACGGCACCGCGATCTTCCGGGTGAAGGCGTCGCAGGACTGGTACCGGTACGAGCCCGCGATCGACGCCCAACTGGACATCACCGCTCGGATTCCCGGGATCCCGAGCACCATCACCCCGGCCGGTGAGCCGTTCGTGGCCACCGTGACGGCGACCAACCAGGCGCCGATCCCGGTGCTGAACGCTTCCACTTCTTTCGTCGCGCCCGCGGGGTGGAAGGTCGAGAAGCTGTCTTCGGAACGCGCGCCGGTGCTGCTGACCTCACAGTCGGTGCAGGGCAAGTGGAGAGTGACGCCGCCCGCTGGGGTGACGCCGGGAGCGCATGTGGTGAACGGCGCGCTGAATGCCACGTGGGTCGGGCACGGAAGGCTGTCGCGGCCGGTGAACTCCGGTGTGCTGGTGCCGGTCGCGCCGCCGTCCGGTGCCTCGCTGTGGGCCAGCGACGTCAAGTTCACCACCGAACGCAGTGGCTATGGGCCTGTCGAGCGGGACAGGTCCAACGGCGGGTACGTCGGCGGTGACGGCAAGACGTTGACCATCAACGGGAAGACGTACGAGAAGGGACTCGGCGCGCACGCCAACGCCGAGCTGATCCTTTACGTGGGCGGACAGTGCACGTCGTTCTCGTCGGACGTCGGCATCGACGACGAGCGCGACGTGAACAAGCAGGGCTCGGCGATCTTCGAGGTCTGGGCGGACGCCACCTTGGTCGCCTCCAGCGGCCTGCGGACGTGGCAGGACGACGCGGTGTCGCTCTCAGGCTCGTTGCAGGGAGCCGAGTTCCTGCGGCTGGTCGTGAACGACAGCGGTGACGGGGTCAGGTTCGATCGGGGAGACTTCGCCGGCGCAAAGCTGACCTGCTGAGCCCGACCGCCGCGATGACGGCGACGAGCACGCCCGTGGACAGGATCTGGCCGCGGGCCTGCTCGTCGCTGAGCATCAGCACGATGATCGCGGCGATCGCGGCCAGGGCCAGCCAGGAGAGGTACGGGTAGCCCCACATCGGGACCGTCGGATTCTCGATCGTGCGCCGCAGGCGGAT
Source organism: Lentzea kentuckyensis (assembly GCF_002150765.1). GTDB lineage: Bacteria > Actinomycetota > Actinomycetes > Mycobacteriales > Pseudonocardiaceae > Lentzea > Lentzea kentuckyensis. Next base: position 66,236 of record NZ_MUYM01000136.1, on the reverse strand, counting down.
CTGGGAGACGGCGATGAACGCCCAGACGACCAGAAGGGCGGAGCCGACGGCGTTGAGCAGCAACAGGAAGACGGTGTCCGGCCACAGGTAGTTCAGCAGCACGGAGAAGAACCCGAACGCCACCGACGCCAGCACCGCGTTGCGGGGGACGCCGTTCTTCCTGTTCAGCAACGCCTTGGGGGCCTCGCCGCGTTCGGCCAGCGAGCAGAGCATGCGGGCGGCGCCGTAGAGGGTGGCGTTGATGGCGCTCAGCAGCGCCACGAAGATGACCACGTTCATGATCTGCCCGGCCGCCGGGATGCCGAGCCGGTTCAGCACCGCCACGTACGGGCTGGCACCCACCTCGGAGTCGTTCCACGGCAGCAGGGTGACGACCACGGCCATCGAGCCCAGGTAGAAGACGAGCAGGCGGGTCATGGAGGTGCGCACGGCCTTGCCGATGGCGTGCTTCGGGTCTTCGGCGTCGGCCGCGGCGATGGTGACGACTTCGAGGCCGCCGAACGCGAACACCACGGCCATGAAGCCCGCGACGACGCCGCCCCAGCCGTGGGGCATGAAGTCGGTGAGGTTGCTCAGACCGGGGGAGTCGACGTTCGGGAGCAGGCCCGCGATCGCGGCCGCGCCGAGCGCGAGGAAGAGGACGATCGCCGCGATCTTGAGGCCGGCGAACCAGAACTCGAACTCGCCGAAGTTGCGGACGTTGGTGAGGTTCACCGCGGTGAGGGCCGACATGAAGATCAGCACCCAGGCCCACTGCGGCACGGACGGAACCCAGCCCGCGGCGATCTTCGCGGCGCCGGTCGCCTCGACCGCGAGCACCACGCCGACGGTCGCCCAGTAGGCCCAGCCGACGGTGAAGCCCGCCCACGGACCCAGCGCCTTTTCGGCGTGCACGGAGAACGCGCCGCCGCTCGGGTACTCGGCGGCCATTTCGCCGAGCATGCGCATGACGAGCAGCGCCAGAATTCCGGCAAGTCCGAATGAGATGAGCACTGCCGGACCGGCCAGTGCGATGCCCGCGCCCGTTCCGACGAACAGGCCCGCGCCGATCACACCTCCCAGCGCGATCATGGTGACGTGCCGTTCCCGCAGGTGAGTCACTCTCTCCAGCCCCGTTCGAGTGTGCCGATGGCGGCCCGATAGTGAGTTCATAACGGCGGAGAGTCAAATCGTGTGATCGGAGTTACATCGCACGGAAAAAGTGAGGGTGAGATCGATGAACTCGCCTAAGGGAGTATTGCCGCAACTCGACACGTTCTCGAGTGCCCTTGAGCGTTACTCGGACTGGGGATGGCTGGTCCTGCGCTCGGAGAACCGCCTCCTGCTGACCACGGACCACCAGGTGTCCGCCGTGGAGCTCGGGGCAGGGATCGGCGAGGAGGTGCGGCACTACCTGTCGGTCCGGATGCTCGGCGGCCCGGTGGTGGTGTTGCCCGGCGCTCCCAGGAGGTGGCTCATCCTCACGTCGTCCGCGGACGAGGCGTCGCAGGTGAACCTGATCCGGTTGCGGGCTCGGGGCGCTCTGACGCACCGGCTGGGCACGCTGGTGCCGTTGCCGCCCTCGCGGATCGATCGCGGGCTGGTCGGGTGGCTCGGTGAGGTGCCGGCGGAGAAGCCGTTCCTGCCGCCGTTCTCGGCCGTGGTGGCGGCGTTGCGGGCGGTCACGGAGACTGCCGGGTTGCGCTGACGGGTGGCGGGACGTTCGCCACGAAGTGGTTCAGGGTGTTGCCGCGGTCGGCGAAGTTCACGACTACGTAGGTGCCGTTGCGGCCCTGCTTCAGGCCCACACCCACGCGCGTGGACGACTTCCAGACCATCGCGGTGAAGTGCAGGACGCCGTAGTCGATGTTGGACGGCGTCATCTCCTTCGTGTAGTCGTAACCGCTGGATTCGCTGTACCAGCTTTGCAGCGCCTTTGTCGCGACCGCGTCGATTGCGCGAGTGCGGCTGCTGACCCAGTAGAGGTTCTCGCCGTAGGGGTTGTCCGGACGGTGTTCGAAACCGTCTGTCTCGTGGAGGTGATCTGCCCATTCCTGAGCGGTATGAGTCACTTCGGAATCGAGGGAGAGAGGGTCGGCGCCGTGCTTTGCGCGGTAGGAGTTGAGAAGTTCCACCGTCATTGCGACGGGGTCAGCGGCCAGTGCGGGGGTGGCCGGGACCAGTAGAGCGGTCGTCACGGCGATTACGGTGAGCATCGTTCGCATGACAGGTTTTGTCCCCCAAATGGGCTATGCGGGGCAAGACCTTGGGGTGAATGGGGCGTCTTGATAGGCGCTGCGTAGCCGTGACATCGTCCAAGTGTGTGATGCAGGACACAAGGTGGCGAAGTGATCTGGGACACCCCTACGACCCCCTTGGGTTAGCGGCGACTACCCCGGTTGCGGTGGAAATTCACTCCACAGGACGCGGCTGAGCCTCTACGGTTTGTGATGTCAGCCACCACGGAAGTGCTTCGGAAGGAGACGGACATGGACCGCCACGAGATTCTCGCCGACGAGGATGGCCACATTCGCGGGTACGACTAGAGCGCACTCGAACTGGCCGCGCGAGGGAGTCGACGAGGACTCCCTCGCGGCCCGAGTGACTAGCTGGTTCGCGCCAGTTGTTCGTTCATGATGAGGAACGCGCCCAGACCGTGGAAATCGTTCGTGTTTCGCGGGCGGCCGTAGTAGTAGTCGGCATTGCCGACGTTGGTGCCCTCGGAGATGTCCTTGATGTTGGTCAGGCCGTCCGAGCCGACGGAGGCCTTCGCCAGGACGCCCTGGTAGCCCTTGGCCGCCACGGCCTGGTAGGACGCGTCGAGGTAGCCGCGTTCCACGCCGCGCGAGAGCATGAAGGTGTACATCGACGACGCTGAGGTCTCGGTCCAGTTCTTGGAGTTCGAGCACTTGTCGACGATCTGGCACCAGCGGCCCGTCGCGGCGTCCTGGTAGCGGGTGTAGCCGACGGCCAGGTGCTTCACGATGGTGATGAGGTCCGTCCTACCGGGGTGGTCGGCGGGCAGGATCTCCAGCAGGTCGATCGCGGTCATGCCGAACCAGCCGATGGCGCGGGCCCAGTGTTCGGCCGAGTGCTTGCCGGGGTTCTTCGCCCACGATTCGGAGCCGTCGGCGTCGTAGGCGTGCCACAGCAGACCGTCGTCCGACTTCAGGTGTGCGAAGTAGGTCTTCATGTTGCGTACGGCTTCGTCGTAGCCGTACGACTGGTTGTAGGCCTTGGCGTACATGGCGATGAACGGCTGTGCCATGTACACGCCGTCCGCCCAGAGTTGGCCGACTTTGCTGGTGGCGTGGAACATGCCGCCATCGGCCGTGCGCGGGTACGAGGCGAACTTGGCGCGGACCTTGTCAGCCGCCTTCTTGTACTTCGCCTGTCCCGTTTCCTGGTGCAGGATGATGAACAGGGTGGCGGAGCGCATCGCGTCGAGGTTGGTGAAGCTGTTGTCGATGCTGCCATCGGACTTGACGAAGCGGTCCACCCAGGCCTTGATGTAGTCGAGGTACTTCTTGTCGCCAGTGCGCTTGTAGACGAGGTACTGGCCGTACAGGTACAGACCGCGCGTGTAGCCCCATCCGCCGAGCTTGTCCGGCGTGAAGCGTTTCATGGTCGAGTCGACGACGGCCTTCGACCAGTCCGCCGGCGGCGCGGCGGCGGTGGCGTTCGCCGGGGCGATGAGTGCCAACGAGACGGCGAGAATGCCGAGGAAGCGTGCTGTCCTCACTACGTGCTCCTTTTACGAGCGCATGGCGGCGGCAGCGAGGACGAGCATTCTCCTTGGTCTGGACCATGTCAAGCTAACATCGGATGTTTGCGGGTGCTTGCGCGGATCACGAGCTTTGTCGGGAGTTCCCGGGACTCGGCCGGGGCACCGTCGAGGCGCGAGGCGAGGAGGTCCACGGCCACCTTTCCGGCCTCCTCGGTCGGCATGTGGACCGTCGTCAGCGCGGGCGAGCACATCGCCGCGTACAGGATGTCGTCGAAGCCGGTCACGCTGATCTGCTGTGGCACCTTGACGTCCTGTTCGGCCAGATGGCTCAGCACGCCCAGCGCCATCAGGTCGTTGTACGCGATGAACGCCGTGGCGCCGGTCCTGAGCGCCTGCTCCGCGGCCGCGACCCCGCCGCCGAAGTTCGCCTCGAACGAGCCGAGCAGCTGGGCCCGGCCGCGCAAACCCTGCATCCTGCGGCGGTTCGACCAGGCCGCGTCCGGCCCGCCGAGGTAGACGTAGTGCTTGTGGCCCAACGACTCCAGGTGCGCGACCACCTGGTCCATGCCGGAGGCGCTGTCCATCAGCACCGACGAGACGCCCGGCACGATGCGGTTGATCAGCACCAACGGCGTGAGGTTCGCCAGGTCGACGATCTGCTCGTCGGACATCAGCGACGCGCACAGCACGACGCCGTCGACCTGCGCGGCCATCGTCCGCACCAGCTCGGCCTCGGTGTCCGGGTCCTCCCTGCTGTCGCAGAAGAACACCGAGGTGCCCGCCTCGCCCGCCCGCGTCTGCACGCCGCGCAACACGGCGGGGAAGAACGGGTTCTCGAGGTCGGGCACCACGATGCCGAGGTTCTCGGTGCGGCCGGTGATCAGGCTGCGCGCCGCGCGGTTCGGCTGGTAGCCGAGTCCCGCCACGACGTCCAGGACCCGTTGCCGGGTGGTCTCCTTGACGAGGCCCGGCGCGCTCAGCGCGCGCGAGACCGTCGAGACGGAGACCTGAGCTTGGCGAGCGACATCCCTGATGGTGACGGCCACCGGGGAATCATTCCAGGCAAGGTCAGGAACGACCCATTCATCGGATGACTCCCGTTCAGAGCTCCAATCCGGTCAGCACCAGCACGCGCGGCTCGGTGAGGTCCTCCATGGCCGCGCGCAGGCCCTCGCGGCCGATGCCGGACTCCTTCACGCCGCCGTACGGCATCTGGTCGGCGCGGTAGCTCGGCACGTCGCCGATGATCACGCCACCGACCTGGAGCCGTTGTGAGGCACGGAAAGCCAGTCGCACGTCGTTGGTGAACAGGCCGGCCTGCAGGCCGTAGCGGGAGTCGTTCACGCGGTCGAAGGCCTCCTCGACGCTGTCCACCCGAGTCAGCGTCACGACCGGGCCGAACACCTCCTCGGCGTTCACCTTCGCGTCCTCGGGCACGCCGGTCAGCACGGTGGGCGCGTAGGTGCGGCCGTCACGCGTGCCGCCGGTCAGAACCGTCGCCGACGCCTCCCGCACCCACGCCTCCACGCGGTCGGCGGCGGCGTCGTTGATCAACGGACCGACGTCGCCGGCCACGTCGAGCTTGTTCACGTGCTGCACCACGGCTTCCGAGACGGCGTCGTACACGTCGGCGTGCACGTAGACGCGTTGCACCGAGATGCACGACTGGCCCGCCTGGTACATCGCGAACGTGGCGATGCGCTGCGCGGCGTACTCGACGTCCTGCCAGTCGGGGGCGACGATCACGGCCGCGTTGCCGCCGAGTTCGAGGGTCACGTGCTTGCGCGGCACGCGTTCCTTGATACCCCAGCCGACCGGGCCGGAGCCGGTGAACGAGACCACCGGCAGGCGCGGGTCCTCGACCAGACGGGCGGTGTCCTCATTGGACAGGTGCAGCACGGACCAGGCGCCGTCCGGGAGGTCGGTCTCGGCCAGCAGTTCGCCCAGCAGGAACGCGACCTTCGGGGTGGCGGGCGCGGGCTTCAGCACGATCGGCGCGCCGACGGCCAGGGCCGGGGCGACCTTGTGCGCCACCAGGTTCAGCGGGAAGTTGAACGGCGCGATGCCGAGCACCGGACCGCGCGCCATCCGGCGGACCAGCGCCAGGCGGCCCTCTGCGGACGGGTCGGTGTCGAGGCGCTGCAGCTCACCGGAGAACCGGCGGGCCTCCTCGGCGGCCCAGCGGAACGTGGAGATCGCGCGGGTCACCTCGATGCGCGCCCACTTCAGCGGCTTGCCCGAGTCGTCGTTGATGGCCTGCGCGAACTCCTCGGCGCGCTCGGCCAGCCGGCGCGACACGTGGTCCAACGCGGCGGCACGGCGGTGTGCGGGCAACGCGGCGAGTTCGGGCGCAACAGCTGCGGCAGCGGCAACCGCGCGTTCGACGTCTTCGGCGGTGTGGAAGGGAATCATGCGAGCAGAGCTCCTTCGAGCACGTCGAGGCCTTCGGCGAGCAGGTCGTCCGGGATGACCAGCGGGGGCAGCAGACGGATCACGTTGCCGTAAGTGCCGCACGTCAGCACGACGACACCCTGGTCGTGGCACGCCTTTGCCACGCGTGCGGCGACATCGGGCGTGCGTTCGGTGAACTCGATGGCGAGCATCGCGCCACGGCCGCGGATTTCCGCGATGATGTCGGTCTTCTCGGCAACGGCCTTGAGCCGGCTGACGACCGTTTCCTCGATACGGCGCGCGGCGGCGTTGAGGTCGCGCTCGCGCATGGTGCGGATGGCACCGAGTGCGGCGGCGCACGCGACCGGGTTGCCGCCGTAGGTGCCGCCGAGCCCGCCGACGTGCACGGCGTCCATGATCTCGGCGCGGCCCGTCACGGCGGCCAGCGGCAGTCCGCCGGCGATGCCCTTGGCCGTGGTGATCAGGTCCGGCACCACGCCCTCGTGGTCGGAGGCGAACCACGAACCGGTGCGGCAGAAGCCGGTCTGGATCTCGTCGGCGACGAACAGCACACCGCGCTCGCGGCACCACTCGGCGATCGCGGGCAGGAAACCGGGAGCGGGCGCGATGAACCCGCCCTCGCCCTGGACCGGCTCGATCACCACAGCGGCGGTGTTGTCCCCGCCGACCTGCTTCTCGATCGCCGCGATCGCTTTCCGAGCTGATTCGGCACCGCTGAGGCCGTCGTGCAGCGGGTAGGACGCCGGCACCCGGTAGACCTCGGGCGCGAACGGCCCGAACCGGTGCTTGTACGGCATGTTCTTGGCGGTCAACGCCATCGTGAGGTTCGTGCGGCCGTGATAGCCGTGGTCGAACACCACGACGGCCTGCCTGCCGGTGACGTGCCGGGCGATCTTGACCGCGTTCTCCACGGCCTCGGCGCCGGAGTTGAACAGCACCGAGCGCTTCTCGTGGTCGCCGGGGGTGAGCCTGTTCAGCTCCTCGCACACCTCGAGGTAGCCCTCGTACGGCGTGATCATGAAGCAGGTGTGGCTGAACCTGTCGATCTGCGCGTGCACCGCCTCGGCGACGGCGGGCGCGGGGTTGCCGACGTTCGTCACGGCGATACCGGAGCCGAGGTCGATGAGCTGGTTGCCGTCGACGTCGATCAGCAGGCCGTCGTCGGCCGAGTCGATGTAGACGGGCAGCGTGGAGCCCACCCCCGCGGCGACGGCGTCCTTGCGCCGCGCCTGGAGCTCCAGTGATTTGGGACCGGGAATCGCGGTGCGCAGTCGGGTCATGTGCTCAGCATGGCCCTGGTCACGGCGGTGCGCAGTGTCTGAAATGGCGTTCTACCCGGTTCACGTTGTACAAACTGGCACATGCCCATCACGCTGCACGAACTCGCCAGGACGTTGCGGCTCCCTGTGCTCGCCGGGGACCTGTCGAAGCCGGTCGGGTGGGTGCACGGCACCGAGCTCGCGGATCCCACGCCGTTCCTGGAGGGCGGCGAGCTCCTGCTGACCACGGGGCTGCGGCCGCTGGACGGGGACTACGTGGACCGGCTCGTCCGGGCGGGCGTGGTCGGGCTCGGCTTCGGCGTCGGGCTCGGCCACGACGTGGTGCCGGCCGAGCTGGTGGAAGTGGCGGAGCAGGCTGGTCTGGGACTCGTGGAGGTGCCGCGCGAGGTGCCGTTCATCGCGATCAGCAAGGCGGTGTCGAAGGCCCTCGCCGCCGACGAGTACGCGGCGCTGACCAGGACGAGCGAGGCCCAGCGCGCACTCACGAGGGCCGCCGTCCAGGCAGGTGTCGGGGGAGTGGTGCGCAGGCTCGGCCAGTGGATCGACGGCTGGGCCGTGCTCCTCGACGAGGCAGGCGTTCCGGTCCACGCGCACAACCCGCGTCTCATCCCGGACCTGACGGCCGAGCTCGTCCGCCTGAAGTCCGCCGGTGGCCTGGCCAGCGCCGCGTTCGAACTCGACGGCGTGCACGTGTTCCTCCAGGTCCTCGGCAGCCGCACCCGAGGCGTGCTCGCGGTCGGCGCAGCCAAGCCGGATCCGGGCATCGTCAACACCGCGGCGTCACTGCTCACCCTCGCGCTCGTGCAGAACGTCGACACCACCGCCAAGGAACTCCGCACCTGCCAGTTCCGCCTGCTGCTCGCGGGACAACCGGTCGACGGCCTGCCAGAGCGTTTCCGGGTGTTCCTCACCGACACGCCACCGGACCACGGCTTCTGGGCCGAGTACGAGGGGCAGATCATCGTGCTGGCAAAGGAGTTCGACGGCGTTTCATCGTCCGAAGTGGACGTCACCGAGGTCGCGCGGGGTTACCGCGAGGCCCGCCAGGCGCGTGCGGCGGGCATCCGGACGTTCGAGGACTTCGCCGGAAGCGCGGTGCGGCTCCCGGACGGGTTCGCCGACGCGCTGCTGAGGCCGTTGGACGAGGAAACCCGCGAGACGCTGAAGGTCTGGTTGGGGCACAACGGCGCGTGGGATCCGGCGGCGACGGCGTTGGGCGTGCACCGGCACACGTTGCGAAACCGCGTGCGCAAAGCCGAACAGGCCCTCAACCGGTCGCTGGACTCACCCGGCCTGCGCGCGGAACTCTGGCTAGCCCTCAACAGCGAAGACCAGTGAAGCGGTGTAGCCGGACGAGACGTTGCCCGACATGGTCGCCATCTGGTGCTCGGTGCCGTCGCGGAACACCATGTCCTGCTTCAAGGTCGTCTGCGACATGGTCCGGACGCTCTGCGTGTACCCGGTCGTGCCGTAGACCTCCTTGCAGGTCGTCTCCGGCAACGCGAGCTGCGAGGTCGTGATCTTGTTGCCCGCCTTGGTGGCCTCGGCGAGGCTCGGGTAGACCTCGAAGTGGATGTGCGGCCAGCGCCCCGAATAGGCGCCGGGGAAGATGCTGACGAACTTCAGCTTCCCGGAGCTGTCGGCCTCCTGGACCCCGCGCAGGAAGTTCTCGTTCCGCACGCGGTCGGAGTACATCGAGTAGTCGCCGTTGATGTCGCAGTGCCACAGGTAGACGGCGGCGCCGGGGTACGGCTTGCCGTCCTCCTTCTGGACGGTCAGTTCGACGGTGAGCTGCACGCCCTCGGCCGTGCGGGTCGACGATCCGAAGCTGGACCGGATGTCGGACCGCACGATGCCGCTCTGGGTGAGCGCGTTCGGGCCGTTGGAGCCGTCGCCGGGGAACGGGCCCGCGGTTTCCTCGGGAATCGCCTCCATAGGGCTGCCGGCCGCGGTCGTCCCCGCTGAGCTCGTGGTGGTCGAAGTCGCCGTGGTGGTGGACGGGGCGCAGGCCACGAGCGTGAGGCCTGCGCCGCCGAGCAGCGACAACGCCCGTCGGCGCCCGATGAGCGTGGCGAGGTCGAACTGGAGGCCGCGGTCGTGGTCGTTCGTCATGGACACAAGACTGCGGCCATTTCCTGTGAGCCGCCTGTGCGGATCCTGTCAGTGTTCTATTGCCCCTGCTCCGCAGATGGCGGTGAGTTCGTCGAGGAGTCGGTCACAGTGATAGCAGCACGGTGCTGGAGCCATGTCGGGGTTCGAGCTTCAGCACCGTGCCGCCGAACGTGCCGGGCGTTGAGGAGAGTGCCGCCCAGCCCGTCGCCTTCCCGCGCAGTTCCTCGACGGTCGAGGGTGCGAGCACCCTGCCGTCGATCACCACCCGTTTCACCCCTGCCGGCACCATGAGCTGCGACTCCTTCGGCGCGCCGCTGAGCCGCACCAGGAGGTGCTTGCCGAACGAGTCGACCTGGAGGTTGCCGAACCTCCCGGACGCGGTGGGGGAGACGAGCCAGCCCGCTCGGTCCGTGCGGTCCAGGTCGTTGACGCCCCACGGCTTGGACCAGATGTCCGGCGTCCGGAAGTTGAACGGCATCGCGGACGACGCCCGCAGGTACAGCGGGGACTCGTCCACAGTGGTCTCCCGCGTGATAGTCCGCCCACCGGCCACCCGCTCGCCGGAGTACAGGTCGATCCACTCACCGCGCGGCAGCCACACGTCGACCGGGGTCGGCTTCCCGGCGGCACCGTCGGCCTCGGCGCGATCCGCCGTGACCGGGGCCGCGAGCAGGTCGGGTCCGACCATGAACTGCTGGTCGGCCCTCCACGCGGCCTCTTCCCCCGGAAACCGGAACGCCATCGGTTGCGTGATCGGGGTGCCGTCGCGCGAAGCCCGCACCGCCTGGGCGTACAGGTACGGGAACAGCTCGTAGTGCAGCACGGCCGCGCGCCGGAACCGTTCGAACGTCGCCGCGTCGTACACCCACGGCGTCGAGTTGCGGCCGGAGCTGCCGACCTGGAACACCGGGGTCACCGCGGACTGCTGTGCCCATCGCACGAACAGCGACTCCGACGGGCCGCCACCCAGGTTCCGATAGCCGCCGATGTCCGAGCCGTGCACCGGGTGGCCGGAGATCCACGAGTTGATGCCGCGCCTGGTCGTGAGCCTCAGCCCGTCGAAGCTCATGTCCGCGTCGGCCTGCCAGAACCCGTGCAACAGCGTGGGCATCCCGTCGCCGCCCGCGCGGAACAGCGTCGTGTAGTCGTCGCCGTGCACCTTCCGCAGCATCTTCACCACGGATTCCGCGTACAGCAACGGGTACTGGTTGTGGATCAACGTACCGGGTCCGCCCGCGAACGTCGTCTCCTCGAAGTTGTGCTCCTCGCCGCGGTCGCCCTTGACGAAGTTCACGCCCATCCGGAACACGGCTTCGAGCTTCGCCTCGTAGTGAGCGCGCGCGACCGGGTTCGTGAGGTCGATGTCCCAGACGTTCGTGCGATCGGACTGTGCGAACGAACCAGCTGGGTAGTCGTGCGGGCATTCCTTGCCGTCAGAGGTCTTGTTCAGGAACGGCGCCACCCACACACCCATGTTCACGCCACGCGAGCGCATCCAGTCGATCGTGCCCTGCGCGTCCGGGTACATCGTCTTGTCGAACTTCAACGCGCCGATGCACGCGTACGTCGGCCGTGCGCCGACGGGACCCTGTTCCCACGGGTTGTCGACCCACAGCGTGTTCAAAGGAACCCCGCGCGCCTGGAACTGCGTGACGTCCTCGACGATCTCGTCGGAGTGGTTGTACTTGTCCCGCCACTTCGTCAGCGCGAACTGGCGCGCGGGCGGCAGCGTCGGTGTGCCGACGCGCTGGAAGTACGCCGAGTTGACCTGCGCCGGCGAGCCCGCGTAGACCTCGTAGTCCAGCCGGGAGGTCTTGAAGCACAACTGGATCCGGTCCGGCACGCCGAACGTCACCGGGCACGGCGCCGGCTTGTCCGCGCAGTGGTCGTCGGCGAGAGCGCCAGGAAACGCCGTCCGGCCAATGGCGCGAGTGTCCGCGTAGACGCCGTAACTCGCGCTGGACATGAAGAACGTCGAAGGCGCGCCGTTCTTGTTGCACTTGCCGAACGTCGAGGCGCCGACGAACACCGCCTTGTTGAGCAGCACACGTCTTTGCAGGTCAACGAACATCGTGTGCGCACCGCCGCCGAGGAAGTGCTCCTCCAGCGATCCGGTGAGGTTCGCGGACACCTGGGCGACACCGGTGGAGGGCTCCAGCGTCCAGCCCACCCGCAGGCCACGAGAGGTCCGCGTCACGACCACAGCAGCGGTCCGGGAAGCCTCCGTGGTCGCCACGACGTACCGCACGCCACCTGGAACCCGTTTCTGGGCAACGATGTTCGTCAACGAGTGCTGGGTGCCGTCGGTGAGCCGGTAGAACGTCTCGCGCTGGCCGGTCAACGTCCGCCGGCCGTCCTGGAAGTCCAGCGAGAACGGATTGTTCACCGCCTTCCACGACAGCCTGGAACCAGCGACCGCGACCGGCGAACCGGCGGACAGTCCGGCCGCGACGAGCAGGAGTGCCAGCAGGAACCTCATGCCGGCACCACCCCGTTGATCGTGGTGTTGCGGAACACCAGGTTGTCCGTGTTCTCGATCAGGTTCGGCTCGGTGATCCCGGTGAACGTCGAGTTCGAGATCAGCACGTTCTTGACGTGCTGCTCGGGGAACCCGCGGAAGGTCGCCGCGATCCGGCCGCCGTTGATCCGCACCCGGTCGACCGTGATGTTGTTGATCTGCGGGAAGTGCCCCTTGGTGCCGCCGTTCTGGTAGTACATCGACACGAACAGGATCTCGCGCTCGACGTTCTGCCCGACCACGTTGCGCAGGTGCACGCCGTCGATGACGCCGCCGCGGTCCTGGTTGCACTTGATGTAGAGCGCGTGCTTGACCGGGTACCGGCCGGGGAAGTCCGGCGCGTTGATCTCGCAGTCGCGGCAGAAGATCTTGGCGACGCCACCGGACATCTCGCTGCCGATCGTGATCCCGCCCCAGCGGCCGGAGAACTTGCAGCGCTCCACCACGACGTGGGTGGACGGGATGCCGACCCGCCGTCCGTCGGCATCCCGTCCGCTCTTCACCACGACGCAGTCGTCGTTGGTGTTGAACTTCGAGTCGTGCACGTGCGCGTAACTGGAGGAGTCCAGATCCACGCCGTCGCCCTGCGAGTTCGTCGAGTAGATCTCGATCCGCCGCACGGTGATGTTCCGCGAGAACACGAAGTGCAGCGACCACATCGCCGGGTTGCGGATCAGCACGTCCTCGACGAGCAGGTTCCGGCAGCGGAAGAACTGGATCATGTTCGGCCGCATGTTCCTGCCGGGGCCCATGACGCGTTGCTCGACGGGCACACCGTCCTCGCCCCACTGCCGCAGCAGCGCCGTCGAGCCGGCGCCCCAACTCGCCCACTTGCCGCTGGGCGCGTCGCCATCGATGGTGCCGCGGCCGGTGATGGCGATGTTCTTCTGCTCGAACGCGTAGATGAACGGCTGGTAGTTGTAGCAGAGCGTGCCCTCCCAGCGGGTGAGCACGAGCGGCAGGTAGTCGTCGGGATCGGTGGAGAACCTGATCGTGGCGCCCTCGCTGACCTGGAGCTCCACATTGGACAGAAGCCGGAGGCCGCCGGTGAGGAACGTGCCCGCGGGAACGACCACACGTCCCCCACCGGCTCGGTTGCACGCCGTGATCGCGCGGTGGAACGCCTCGGTGTTCTTGGTGAGGCCGTCACCCTTCGCGCCGTACGCGGTGACGTCGTAGTCCTTCCTGCGGAAGCGCGGCGGACAGATGCGCGCCAGGATCTGGGGCACCTCCCGCCACGGGTCCCGGACCTGTGCGGGAACGGCGGCCGCCACGCCTGCCGGGAGCAGGAGACCGGCGGCCGTCAGGCCGGACACACGCGCGAAATCACGACGTGACAAGGACACAGGACTTCCCCTCAGACCTTCTTGCCGTTGATGGTGACGTTCGTGAACGTGGTGCCGTCCGCGTTCTTGATCGACGGTTTGGCGGTCGTGACGTTCGTGAAGGTGCTGTTCGAGATCTGCACGTTCCTGATGTGCGACTCGGACATGCCGTCCAGCGTGACCGCCGTCTTCTTGACCCCGTTGACGGTGAAGCCGTCGGCGGTGATGTTCTGCACCTTGGGGTTCACGATCGGGCCGTAGCCGGGGCCGGTGAGGCTGTAGTTCAGCGTCACCATGATCGCCTCGCGGTCGACGTCGGTCGCCTTGATCCGCCGGGCGTGGATGTTCTCGACGGTGCCGCCGCGCCGTTTGTTCGTCTTGATGTACAGGACGTGGAACGGTTTGTACGACGAGCCCTTCTTCACCGTGCAGTCCTGGAAGAACACGTTGCGCACGCCGCCGGACATCTCGCTGCCGACCGTCAGCGCGCCCCAGCGGCCCTCGAACGAGCAGTTCTCGATGACGATGTTCTCGCTGGCCACACCGACGCGCCTGCCGTCGATGTCCCGGCCGGCCTTGATCGCGATGCCGTCGTCACCGCAGTCGAACCGGCAGCCGGTGATGTGCACGTACTGCGAGGCCTCGGGATCACAGCCGTCGACCATGCCGCCGCGGCTGTAGACGAAGATGTCGCGGATGGTGACGTTGGTGCACAGCACCGGATGCACGTTCCACATCGCCGAGTTCCGCAGCTGCACGCCCTCGATGAGGATGTTCCTGCACTCGTACAACGTGACCATGTTCGGCTTGAGGTAGTGACCCAGGCCGAACTTGCGGTCGGTGACGGGCTTGTTGTCCACGGCCCACTTCTGCAGCTGCTCCCAGTCGGGCTGCCGCTTGCCGTCGTAGTCGAACCACGGTCCGGACGGGCCCTGGCCGTCGATCAGGCCGGAGCCGGTGATCGCGATGTTCTCGGCCTTGCGGGCGTAGATGAACGAGGAGAAGTTCATGCACTCGATGCCCTGCCACCGCGTGTAGACCGAGGGGAAGTCCTTGGGATCGGTGGAGAACTTGATCGTGGCGCCCTCGGACACCACGAGGTTCACGTTGCTGAGCAGGGTGATCGCGCCGGTGAGGAAGGTCCCCTTCGGCACGACGACCTGGCCGCCACCCGCCGCGGTGCAGGCTTCGATCGCCTTCTTGAACGCCTCGGTGTTCTTGGTCTTGCCGTCGCCCTTGGCGCCGTACGCGGTGATGTCGAACCTGGCGCTGGGGAAGACAGGCGGCACGATCCTGGCGAGGATCGCGGGCACCTGGTCCCACGGCGACTCGGCCAGCGGGATCGCCGCGTGCTCTTCCGCGGCCGCCACCGGCGCGTTCAGGAACGAGCCCGACAACATCGTGACACCAGCGGTGGCCCCGGCGACCCTGAGGAAGTCGCGGCGGTTGGTCTCCATTGCCGTCCTTTCGCGCGCAGGCGTTGGTACAACAGCGAGCGGCGGCGGCGTGGTCACATCTGTGAAACGAGTTGTAAACCTTTTCAAAATAGGTCTACACCTGGGTCTGGCCCCGCGTCAACGGCTGCCCGAAGTCGGCATACTGGCTTGCGTGCTCGGATTGCGCCCGCCGGAACTCGCGGTTTACGAGACGCTCGTGGACTCGTATCAACTGGGTGTGACCGAGCTCTGTCTCGCCACCGACCTGGCTGAGCGGGCCGTTCGCGCCGCGCTGAGGACCTTGACCGATCTCGGTTTCGTCCACCACGTCAACGGTCTGCACACGGCCGTGGCCCCGGACGTCGCGCTGGCGACGTACTTCCTGCGCCACGAGGACGAGCTGCGGCGGGACCGGTTGCTGGCCGGTGAGTTGCAGGTGCGGTACGAACGCGCGGCGGGCCTGCGCGCTCCCGCCGACCTCGTCGAGGTGGTGCACGGGGCCGAGGCGATCTCGCAGCGGGTCGACCAGGTGATGCGCACGGCGCGGCACGAGGTGCGGTTCGTGGACAAGCCGCCGTACGCCACGCCGCCGACGTCGTTGCACCCGGTGGAGGAGGAGCTGCTGAACCGCGGTGTGCGGTTTCGCGGGATCTACGAACGTCAGGCGTTGGAGCTGCACGACCTGCGAGCCGACCTGGAAATGGGGCTGTCGCTCGGGGAGGAGGCGCGGGTGGTCGCGGTCGCGCCGACGAAGATGATCCTGGCGGACGGCCATCTGGGGTTGATCCCGTTGCACAGCACGGAGACGACCCTGGAGAGCGCGGTCATCGTGCACCGGTCGGCGTTGCTCGACTCGCTCGGGGCGTTGTTCGCGAAGCTGTGGGAGGACGCGGTGCCGTTGTCGTTGCCGGGCCAGCCCACCTCGAACGAGATCTCGATCGCGGACGCGCGGCTGCTCGCGTTGCTGGCCACCGGGTTGCCGGATCGCAGCATCGCGAAGCAGCTCGGGCTGAGCTACCGGACGTTCCAGCGGCGGTTGCACCGGCTGATGGACGAACTGGGCGCGCAGACCCGCTTTCAGGCGGGCCTGCGCGCCGCGGCACGAGGTGCCGGGTCCCTGCTCCCGCCGCCTCAGCCGCCGGAGTGAGTCCGGAAAGCCTTCTGCATGGTCTGCGTGACCGTGTTCCCGGCGCCGTCCCTGGCTTCCGTGCGCAGCCACACGTCACCGGCAGGGTTGGTGATCGTCACCTCCCAGCGGTCTCCTGAGGGCTGAATCGCCGCCGGCTGCCACGACAAGCCGTCCACCGACCACTGCACCTTGACCGTCGTGATGGGTGCGCTGTTCGTCGCGTGCACGTGGTAGACGAACGGCTTGCCGGCCGGAGCGGAGTTCGTGAGGCCGAGCGGGAGGTCGTGGCGGAGCTGGATGAGCGGCTGCGGCTGGCAGGTGGGCTGGCTCTGGTGACAGGTGTAGCCGCGGGGCGGTGGGTTGAGCGACGGCCGGGACTGGAACGTCCAGGTCGTTTCGGTGCGCGGAGCGAGGTCGAACAGGATCGGGTTGACCGCGCCCGCGACGGCTCCTGGTGCGTGCGTCTCGACGGTTTCGAGGCGGTAGGTGGCCGGGTTCGGGGACATCGGGAAGGTCGGGTAGAACGCCAGCGGTTCCTGGTTCGCCGGGATCTCGCGGTCGCCCTGGAAGAGTCGGACCTTCGTCGTCGTGAAGAACTTGCTGTTCTGGTAGGGGTTCGTGTAGTGGCCAGGGGTGCCGTCCGTCCACTGCAGAGCCGGGACGAAGGTGTCACCGGCGCGGCAGTTCGAGCAGAGCTGGTGCCACGCCCCGCCGGCGGCGGGGTAGCGGGCCGGGTGGTCGGACTGCAGGTCGATCGCGGTGCTGTGCATCGGTCCCGCGAACCACCGTTCGACGGCCGGAGCGGCGCCCACGCGGAACACGTTCTCCTGGAACATGGTCATCGCCGCGCGCTGGCCCTTGGCATCGGTGCCGCTCAGCGTCACGTGCCGCTTCCAGACGATCCGGTCGTCGCCGGGACCGATGTACTCGTTCCACGCGGCGGGCGGCGTGAACGTGGTGCCGCGCAGGATCTGCGTCTGCCACAGCCCGGTCGGGAACGGGTACCACGTCTTCTGCACGGACAGGCCCGGCTTGTCGGCGTGGTAGGCGGTCTTGCGCAGCACGAGCTTCGCCGGATCGACCGTCGTGCGATGGCCGGCCGGGATGCCGTTGGCGTCGAGGAAGCTGAGGTTGAACACGGATTCCGGGCTGGGCTTGATGCTCAGCTTCAGCGACGTCTGCCCGGCGAGGAACACCCCGTCGGCGTTGCCGACGCTCAACGACGGCAGCGCGGTGCTCGCCAGCCCGGTCAGCGGAAGTGCGCCCGGCTGGTCCACATAGGACACCAGTGCCTTCTTGCCTTCCTGGGCGGCGGTGGTCGCGGCGGCGTTGGCGGCCTTGACCATGTTCGGGGGCGTGTCCGGCTTGATCTTGACGACCTTGAAGCCGTCGGTCAGCTCGCCCGGCCACTTCGCGGACAGGACGCCGACGTCGCCGTCGGTCTGGAACGTCCGGCCCGCCGCGGTCAGCGTGACCGTGGCCGTCTGCAGGGTCACGTTGTCCTGCAACGAGATCGCGCCCTTCTTCGCGGCGGCGGACGGGGTCGCGCGGATCTCCCACGGCGCGGTGCCGAGCGCGGCCCCGGTCTCGGTGATGGAAGGAGACGCGTCGCCCTCGGCAGGCAGGACGCGGCGCATCGTGACGGTACGGTCGCGTTGCTCGGCCGGGCCCGGCGGCACGACCTCGATCGGGACGGTTCGCTGCGCGTCGAGCGAGACGTCCTGAGCACCCGTCACGGTCAGTTCCGATGCCGCCAGCGCGGACCAGCGGCGCACCCCCGCCGTGTTCTCGGTCGCCCAGCTCACCGCGGAGTAGCGGCCGCTCGGCACGTTCGTGATGCCTTCGCCGTTCACGACGTCGAAGACGTAGTTCACGGTGTCGTCGAACGGGTCGTTGACGTCGTCCCCGCCGTTGGAGTCGTCGATCAGCTGGCCGAACGCCGGCGCGGGGGCCTTGCCCGCGGTGTCCCGGACGTGCACCGCGATCGGGAACGTCTGCGGCGCCTCGTAAACGCTCACCGGTGTGCGCAAGGCGGTGCCCGGCCCGGTGGCCGTCACGATGCCGCCGTACACGCCCGCGGGGCCCGCCTCGGGATCGAGGGTCAGCGTGGCGGTCGCCTTGGCACGGGCCGGAACGGTCAGCCGGGCGGTGCTGAGCTTGAAGGCCGTGGTGGGTTTGCCGTCCCAGCCCTTCATCGTGGCGACGAGATCGAGCGTCAGCGGTGTGTCGGAGTCGTTGGCGTAGCCGAGTTCGCGGGTGAGCGTCCCGCCGGTTCCCCTTTCGTAGCGCTCGAAGCTCGCGGACGCGGTGGCGGTCGCCTTCTGGGTGATCGCCTTCGCGACGTCCAGCCGTCCCGCACCCTGCTCGTACCAGGGCATTCCGACGTCGGCCGCGCTCGTCACGAGCGCGTTCTTCATCGTCTGCGCGGACCAGTCGGGGTGCTGCTGGGCGAGCAACGCGGCCGCACCCGCGACGTGCGGCGTTGCCATCGAGGTGCCGGAGGACGCGGTGTAGAGGTCGGACACGGGCGCGCCCATCGACGTGTCGGCGGCACGCGCGGCCACCACGCCGACACCCGGCGCGTTGATCTCGGGCTTCACGTGCGCGTCACCGATGCGCGGCCCGGTGCTGCTGAACGGTGCGAGCTTGTTCTGCCGGTCGACCGCCCCGACCGTCAGCGCGGCGGCCGCGGCACCGGGGGAGGTGACCGAACGGCCGGCCGGGCCGTTGTTGCCCGCCGCCACCACGAACAGCACGCCCGTCTCGGCGGCGAGCTGGTCGACCTGCGCGCTGAGCTCGTCGGAACCGTCGGTGACGTCACCGCCCAGGCTCAGGTTGACGATCTTCGCGCCGGAGTGCGCCGCCCAGTCGATGCCAGCCATCACCTGGGAGGTGTCGGCTTCACCCGCGCCGTTGAACACCTTGGCGATCACGAGTTTCGCTTCCGGGGCAACGCCTTTGTACCTGCCGCCCGATCCGGCTCCGGTGCCCGCGATGGTCGAGGCGACGTGCGTGCCGTGGCCGTGGCGGTCGGTGACGTCGGGCTCGTCGGAGAAGTTCTCCGCCGCGAGGATCCTGCCGGTGACGTCCGGGTGCTGGGCGTCGATGCCGGTGTCGACGACGGCGACGGTGACACCGGTGCCGTTCAGGCCCTGCGCCCACGCCGTCGGTGCGCCGATCTGCTTCGTCGTCTGGTCGAGCGTGATCCGGACGGGCCGGTCGTACTTCAGCCGCACGCCCGACTTCGCGCTCATGTCCAAGGAACGCCAGAACTCCTGCGCCTTGGCCTTCTCGACGTGGATGCCGGACGCGTTGAGGCTGGTGATCCTGGTGTGCGCGCTCGCGCTGAAACCACCTGTCATCAGCACCGGCACGGTGGCGGTGCGGTTGTCGGCCTGGCCCGTGCGGACCAGTTCCGTGACGTTGAAGAGGGTGCGCTCGACGGTGCCGGACGTGACGGCGCCGATCGCGTCCGACGGGTAGACGTAGAGGCCTTTCGCCGTCGTCATGGTGTGGAAGACGGGCGGTTCGCCGTCCCGTGGCGCGGCGTGGATCTGCGCGATCTTCCGGCCGTCCGGCCGTTCGGTGTAGTCGACGACGTCACCGGTGATGAGCGTGATCCGGTGAGAAGCCTCGGATGTCTGCGCCGGTGGCGATGGCGGCGCGGCGGACGCGCCTGGTGCGACGAGCGTTGCGGCGGCAACGGCAAGTGCCAGAACTTGTCGAATCACGGCGCCCTCCCTCGGTGATCAGGTCAGAGCAGGATGAGGGGCCGGATTACGTTGGGAAACAGGAAAAAGCGGCGGTTAGTCGCCGTTGGCGACTTCGCGCCAGACGCGGAGGTGCCCGGACCGCCGAGGGGTGGCGGTCCGGGCACTGGGTTGGGTGCACCCGCTTGGGAGGTGGCGCGGGTTGATCAGAAGGTGCGTTCCTGCAGCGAGAAGTCGCGCTGGTTGTTGTTCGTGTCCTGGTTCAGCAGGTTGCGCGTGTTCGAACCGGCGAGTTGCGCGGTGCGCTGGTTCTCGGGCTGGGCGTGAACGCCTTCCTTGGCGGCGTTCACCGGAGCCGAGAATGCGACACCGTCGATCTTGAAGGCGCTCGGGGCAGCGCTGCCGAAGATCGCGACGCCGCCGAGCGTCGGGATGCCCTCGGCGCCGAGGAAGCGAACCGGGACAACGTTCGGGGTCGACGTGGTGCCGGAGAACTCGGCACCCGTCAGCACGAGCGTGCTGCCGACGTTGTTCGCCGGCGCCAGCGTGATCGGCGCACCGAGCGGGTCGAACAGCGGGATCGTCTGGATGACCTCGTTGCGCTGGTTGTAGATCCGGATGACCCAGTTGGACAGGTCCACCTGCTCGTTCGTGGTGTTGATGATCTCGATCGCCTCGTCGAGCGCCCCGTTCGGGCCCATCGTCGAGACTTCGTTGATCAGCACTGCCGGCAGCTGCATGGCCTCGGGAGCCTCAGGCTCCTCGGCGGCCGAGGCCATTCCCGCAAACGCGATGGTGCTCGCGATTGCGAGCGCAGCAGCTCCGCTCAGCAGTCGACGCATTGTCTTGTCCCTTCGAGAAAGTGAATTCGGGGTATTTCTCGTGGCGGCCGACTGGTCGAGGGGAACGACCTGTCTTGCCGCTGGGACTGACTTTGCTCGCATTCGTTCGGGTTCGAAAGGGGCCATTAATGATTCGTCAGGGATTGGTTTCGCCTGGAGACGGAATTCGGCACGTGAAGTCAGCCGAGTTGTGATCGGTGTCGCGCGAGTCGCTGTCGCGGCCGAGCGAGGAATTGTCGCAGGGGGTCGCGGGACCGTCCTCCCTGCATGGTGAGGACGAGCTCAGGCCCACGCTGTCGGTGTGTGCGCCGTGCCGGTTCCGGGCGATTACGCCGCTTCCGTCCACACTGTCGACGACGAGACCGTTCGACACCGTTCCGCTGAACGCGGCGCCGACTATCACGAAGTATTCACCCGGTGGTAGGACGGTGTTGGGAGGGATGGTGGCGAGGATTCGCGCGGTACCGCCGACGCAGGACTGCACCGACCATCCTCCGATGTCTGAGGTCGCGGCGCCGGTGTTGCGCAGCTCGACGAATCCGGCGGATCCGAGGGTGATCTCGTTCACCTTCACCGGGGAAACCCCCGGTGTGCTGCCGAACGTGCTACCGGCGAGTAGTAGAAGCGTTACGACGGAGTTTCCAAAAGGTGCCACGTTACGCAGTTTGGCCCCCTGTGCGCGGACGCACAGGGGGCCAAAGGTCCTTGCTGCCAGGGACTTGTGGGGAGGGCAGCACTGGCGGCGGCCGTCCCGGAGGGGTGTCGCAGTGCCGCCCTCCCTTCTTTCGCGGGCGGGTAGACCCCTGCCGTCTACCCGCGCTCCGCTAGTGGTAGTGGTCTTCTGTCCTCGTCCTCCGACATTCGCGTTCCAGCATCGCGGCCTTGTCGATCTCGGCGTGCGGCACGTCGAGGGCCGCGCTGATCCAGGAGCGCCAGTAGGGCCCGGGAATGCGTTTACCGCGTTCCCATCTCGACACTTCTTCACGGGTGACGCTGTCGTTTTGTGAGATCTCGCACAACAGGTCCGCGAGTTCGCGCTGGGTGAGGCCCTGCTCTCGCCGCGCCTGTGGAATCAAGGCGGTAATCGGCGGGGTGTCCTGGTGCTCGTGGGCTTCACGGACTGCCTTGAGCACGGTTCTGCTCCGTTTCGGTGAGATGGCGGGTGCGTCATCCACCCTGCCGCAAAGTCCGGATGTTCGTGCCGTGCATTGCGGTGATACCGGCGGTCGTTGAAAGTTCAGGTACCGATGGAATCGCCCGATCGGATGTTTGGGGTAAACGCAACTGGTCCAACGGGGGGTGTGTTCTCACATTTCGAGCGCCTCGCTAGTGTGACTGCACCGTGATCGTTGCGGCAGCAATGACCGGCCTGAGTAAGGTGGCAGAAATGTTCTCGACGGTCGAAGTGGTGCAGCTGTTCCTGGCGCGGCTGGCGGCACAGGACGCACCTGGCATCGCGCGGTTGTGCGCACCGACCGTGGAATGGGAGGCGCCCGAACCGAACGGCGCCCGGTGGACGCTCGGCCCGCGCACCCGCCGTGAGGTCGAGTCCCAGTTCCTGACCTTGTTCGCCACGTTCGACCTGGAGCAGCTCTCGGTGCGCCAGGTGATCGTCGACGGAGGAGACGCGGCCGTGATCGGCTCGGCGCGCTGGAGGGTCCGCGCCACCGGTGACCCGGTGGAATCGCGTTTCGCCGCGGTGCTTTCGGTGCACCTGGGAGAGATCGAGCAGTACTGGCACATGCAGGACACCCTGGTCGCGGCCGTCGCGACCGGCGTCGCACGGACCGGGTGATGGGCGCGAAGCACGGGAGATCTGTGCAAACACGAGCGAGACTGCTGCGGGCCGCGGCCGAGGTGTTCGACCGTGAAGGTTTCGCCGGATCCAGCCTCACCGCCGTGTGCGCCCGAGCGGACGTGTCGAAAGGCGCGTTGTATTGCCATTTTCGGTCCAAAGAGGCACTCGGCGTCGCGATCATCGAGGAGCAGTCCCTGCTCTGGCACCGGTTGCGCGACGAACAGCTCGCGATCGAGGCGTCGCCGGTGCAGGCGCTGATCGCGATGTCGTTCGAGTTCGTCCACAGGCTGGAGACCGACCTCACCGTGCGGGTGAGCTCGAAGCTGTTGCGGGAGGCCGTGTTCTTCGACGTCGTGGCCGCCGCGCAGGTCGTCGGCTGGATCGCGGTCGTGCGGGACCTGCTCTCGCTGGCCGAGGAACGCGGTGAGCTGCGGGCCGACGTCAACGTGCGGCACGCGGCCGAGCAGATCGTCGCGGAGCTGCTCGGGCTGCAGTTCGTGGCCCAGGCACTGAGCGGCGGCACGGACCTGCGCAGCCGGCTCGCGCGGCTGTGGCGAGCGTCTTCCGGCTGTCTGGTGACAGCTGCGGTCTACGAGAAGCTGCGTTTCGAGTGACGGTCGTCTCGACCCAATCGAGACAGGAATGCCTGGTCACGCCTCTGTCGTTGTGCTCCTCATTCGGCAAACATCTTTACGATCTAGAGGAGCAGTGGTGGCGGACAGCATCGTCGTGGTGGATCCGTACTCGGCCGGCAAGGGCATCGCGCCCGCCTTCGCCGAGCGTGGCGTCGAGGCGATCGCGGTGCTGACGACTCCGGAACCACCCGCCGGGCTCGCGAAGACGTGGACCCCCGGCGACTACCGCGAGGTGCACGTCCTGTCCGACCTGGACGAACTCGCGGCGAAGCTCGCCGGGCACGACCTGATCGCCGTCGTGCCGGGCACCGAGACCGGTGTCGAGGCCGCCGAGGCGTTGTCCGAACTCATCGTGCCGGGCCGGTCGAACGTGCTGACGTTGTCGTCCGCGCGCCGCGACAAGTGGCAGATGGCCGTGGCGCTGCGGTCCGCCGACGTCCCGCACCTGCGGCAGATCAGCTCCGACCACGCCGACGAGGTGGCCGGGTGGCTGCGGCGCGAGGGGCTGGAGAACTCGCCGATCGTGCTGAAGCCGCAGGAGAGTGGCGGTACCGACGACGTGTTCGTGGCGCGGCCTGGCGACGACTGGCGGGCCAAGTTCGACCGGATTCTCGGCAGCGTTAACAAGCTGAACCTTCGCAACGACAAGGTTCTCGTGCAGGAACTCGCGGTCGGCACCGAGTACGAGGTCGACACCTACTCGATCGACGGCCGGCACGGCCTGGCCGCGGTCTGGCGTTACGCCAAGGAGTGCCGGGGCGATCGGCTCGGCATCTACCTCTCCAACACGTTCGTCTCGGCGGACGACCCGGTGGTCGACGTGCTGTTCGACTACGTCTGCCGGGTGCTGGACGCGACCGGCGTGCGCAACGGGCCGGCGCACGTGGAGGTCATGATCACGGCGGAGGGTCCGCGGCTGATCGAGATCGGCGCGCGGCTGGCCGGTGCCGAGCAGCAGGAACTGTCGATGCTCGGCGCACGGGAAAGCCAGATCACCCGGATGGTGCGCCACCGCGTGGATGGCGACACCTCGGTCGGCCGGTACACCCGGCACCAGCACGTGAAGTCGGTGTACCTGTCGTCGCCCGCCGCCGGCGAGCTGGGCAACGCGGTGCGGTTCGACGAGCTGGCGGAGTTGCTGCCGAGCTACCAACGCGACGTGCTGCCGTATCGGGAGGGTTCGCGGGTGCCGCGTACCGATGACCTGTGGACGTCGTTGGGTTACGTGGTGCTGGCGACGACCGATCCGGACCAGCTCGAACGGGACGTGGCGGTGGTCAGGGAGATCGAAGCCGGGCTTATCGTAGTTTGATCTTCAGGTTGGCCGGGTAGCCGGAATTCCACGCGACCCGTTAGGTTGCTGCGCAACGAGCGGAGGCCCATGAGCGCACCCTGGGACGGCGACCTGACGGGAGCGGTGATCGACGACCGCTACGTCGTGGGAACGCTCCTCGGGTCTGGTGGCATGGCCGAGGTCTATCGGGCCTACGACCGTTCGACCACGTCCGCGGTGGCGATCAAGGTGTTCGCGGGCCCCGGTCTGCCCGACGACGAGCTGCGGTTGCGGCGCGAGGCGACCATGCTGTCGTCGCTGGACTGCCCAGGCCTCATCCCGGTGTACGACTCCGGGGCCGTGTCGCGACGCCCGTACTTCGTGATGCGCGAGATCACCGGCGGCACCCTGCGCCAGCGCATGCGCGAGCCGCTGCCGCCCCGGTTCGTGGCGCGGTTCGGCGGTCAGATCGCGTTCGTGCTCGACCACGTGCACGCGCTGGGCGTGGTGCACCGCGACATCAAGCCGTCGAACATTCTTTTGGACGACACCGAGAAGCAGGCGTACCTCGCGGACTTCGGCCTCGCGCTGGTCGCCGAGGTGACGCGGGTGACGACGTCCGGAGTCCTGGTCGGGACCGCCGGCTACCTGTCGCCGGAGCAGGTCCGCGGTGGTGACGTCGGGCCGGCGGCGGACGTGTACTCGCTCGGCCTGGTGCTGCTCGAATGCCTGACCGGGCGGCCCGAATACCCCGGCGGTGACGCCGAGGCGGCGCTGGCCAGGTTGGCGCGGGCGCCGCGGATCCCGGTCGACCTGCCGTTGGCGTGGGTGTCGTTGCTGTCCGCGATGACGGACATGGACCCGGCGCGCCGGCCCACCGCTGCCCAGTGCGCCCGCTCGCTGTCGGCCGCGCACGAGGCGAGCCGGGGGTTGCCGGCGTTGTTACCCGGCGCGGCGGTGGCGGACCCGGCGGTGCCGGACGCGGACGCGGTTGTGGCGGACTCAGTGGCGGCGGACGGGGTGCCGCGGCCGCGGCGGGGCAAACGTTTGGCGATCACCGCGGCCTGCGCGGCGGCCGCGACGGCGGTGGCGGTCGCGGTGGCGAACCTCGGCGGGGGCGAGGTGCCTGCTGCTGACCAGCCGGTGGTGCCGGACGCGCAGACCCACGTGGTGACGGTGTCGCCTTCCACGGTGACCGTGGTGCGGACGCCGGGTGATCCGGACGCGCCGGGTGCGCCGCAGCCAGGGGCCGTGGTGCCGACGGGGACGGCGACGCCGGGTTCGTCGACGTCGCCTACGTCGTCGGGGAGCACGGAGGAGCCGACCTCGGATCCGGTCAAGCCCAGCAAGAGCAAGGATCGGGGGCCCAAGTCGTCGGACGCGCGCCCGGCGCCCGATCCCAAGCCCTAGGCGTCGGGTTCGTTCACCTCGGCGAACGGCAGGTCGGCCAGCTCGGCCCGCAGCGAGTCGAGGTCCGGGTACACCGCCGAGGCCCCGTGGTCGAACAGCTCGTCCTCGCTGAACCCACCGGTCAGCAGCCCGATCGAGGGCAGCCCGGCCCGGCCGGCGGCCTCGCAGTCCCACACCGAGTCGCCGATCACGACCGCGCGGGAGCTCTTCACCTCGCCCAGCGCTACCTGGATGAGGTCGGGCGCCGGTTTGCTGTCGTCGACGTCGTCGGAGGACGTCCACGCGACGTCACCCGGATCGATCAGCTTGAGGTAGTGCTCGATGTGCTTGCGCTTGCCCGAGCTGGCGAGCACGACGGCCAGGCCCATCTCGGTCGCGGCACGGACCAGGCGGTGCGCGCCCTCCAGCGGCTGGATCTCGTCGATGATCTCGTCGAAGCACCGTTCCCACGCGGCCCGCAGCGCGTCGCCGTGGTCCTGCTCCACCTTGTCGCCGGCGACGGCGGCCACCAGTTTGTCGCCGCCCATGCCGATCGCGCGGTGCACGCGCCACGCGGGCACGGTGACGTCGACGCTGCCGAAAGCGCGCAGCCACGCCACCGTGTGGTGGTAGTTGGTGTCGACGAGGGTGCCGTCGACGTCGAGGACCAGGGTGTTGCTCATGCCGCCAGGTTTTCCCGGGGCTCTACCTCGGCAAACCCACCAGCTCGCGCGCGTCCTGAAGGGACGCCACCTCGCGCCGCAGCACGCCGTCGAGCCACTGCGCGTCGGACATCCACGACTGGTTCGTGTTCAGGCAGACGTGCACGGACGACCGGTACACCGACAGCGCGACGCCCACCGCGTGGCCGGGCGCGACCGGGGCCACCGGGTACATCTCGCACAGCGCGGCGCCGTCGAGGGACAGCGGCACGGACGGCAGCGGCACCGACGTGACCAGCGTGTCGAACAGCAACGGGGCACAGCGGGAGGCCACCGGCGCGGCCAGGCGGTGCACGAGTGGCGGCACCTTGTCCGCCAGGCGGGGCAACGCGCCCGCGCCGCGGTCGGGTCCGGCCGCCTTCGCCGACTCCATCTGCTGGCGGATGTCGCGCAGTCGGTCCACCGGATCCGGCTCGCCCACGGGCAGCGCCACCAGGAACCCCGAGATCTGGTTGCCCGACGCCGCGTCACCGGAGCGTGAGCGCTGGTTAACCGGGATCAGGGCGCGGACGACCGACGACGGTCCGGCGCTGCCGTGCGCGGACAGCCAGTGCCGCAACGCACCCGTGACGAGCGCGAGCAGCACGTCGTTCACCGTGCCGCCGTGTGCGCGCCGGATTCGGTGCACGTCCGCGAGATCCAGCCTGGACATCACCACGCGGCGCGGCCGGGTCGACGAGGTGAGCACCGGCGAGTTCAACGTCGGCGGGCGGGTGTTCAGCAGCACCGACGAGGCGATGTCGAGGGTGTCCTTGATCCCGCGCAGCGACGGGATCGACGGGATGATCGACCTCTCCGGCTGGGGCGGAACGTCCGGAATGGACAGCCGCGACGGGTCGAACAGCTGAATCCCCAGGCCAACGGCCTTCATGCCGTCGCACAGCGAGTGGTGCAGCTTGGCGACGACGGCGAACCGGCCTCCCGCGAGGCCGGTGACGACGTGCAGCTCCCACGGCGGGCGCGCGAGGTCCAGCGGCTGCGCCATGAGGTGGGAGACCAAGGTGGCGAACCGTTCCCGGCCGCGCACGTGGTGCGTGAAGACGTGATCCTCCGGCGCGAAGCCGGGATCCTCCACCCAGCGCGCGCCACCCAGCAACGACGTGCGGGCGCGCTGGCGCAGGCGCGGAATCTCCTGCGCCCGTTCGCACAGCACGGCGGCGATGCGAGCCGGATGCACCGGAGTGGAGGGTGCGAAGGTCGCGACCGCGCCGAGGTGCAACGGATTGCTGTTGCCCTCCATGGCGAGGAAGGCGATGTCGAGGGGGGAGAGGTGGTCTGTCATAGGTGTGTCAGGCAACCAGGTTCGCGTGTCGAACGCATTTCTATGAGATGGCGCTGACTCTCTACCGGCCCAAGTACACTCGAACGGTGGTACCGCTGTGACTCGTGTGGGTGCGAACCAGGTCACACAACAGGTTCACCATCAC
Source organism: Lentzea kentuckyensis (assembly GCF_002150765.1). Classification (GTDB taxonomy): domain Bacteria; phylum Actinomycetota; class Actinomycetes; order Mycobacteriales; family Pseudonocardiaceae; genus Lentzea; species Lentzea kentuckyensis. The sequence continues at coordinate 38,522 of NZ_MUYM01000136.1, read as the reverse complement.
GATTCCGAAGCCGGACAGGCCGGTGAACGACGGCGGAAACCCCCTGCCCGAGTCGCTCACTTCACACACGGCGGTGTCGCCCTCACGCCACATGCGCAGCACCCCGCGGCCCGACGCGTGCAGAATGCTGTTCGTCGCGAGCTCGTTGACCGCGAGCACCAGATCCTCGACCTGCTGACGGCGCAGCCACGACGCGTACGCCGACACGAGCTTGCGCATGTGCGCGAGCGTGCCGACGGAGAAGTTGTGCTCCTCGGCCGTCGCCGGTGGCGGTGGCAACGGCACGTTGTAGATGTCGGCCAGGCCGGCCGGGTCGGTGTACCACTCGCTCGCGATCCGTTTGGCGCCGTCGATCACGACCGGGTGCGTGCGCCGGGCGTCCTCCAGCACGTGGTCCGGCAGCGAGCCGGCGTTGTAGGTGCACATCAAGGTGCCGCTGCGCCCCTCGAACGCCGTGTTGATCAACGCCTCGTGCTGCACGCACGCCGGATACTCGAGTTCGGTGCGTCCTGGCCACACCGGCTCGCCCACCATGCGCACCCGGCTCTGCGGGGCGCTCGCGCTGAACGCCATCAGCACGCCGGGGATGATCCGGCCGGGATTGCGGCCGGCCTCGGTCATGTCGATGAAGTGCACCTGGTCCGCCTGCCCGCCCAGGCGTCCGCGCAGCAGAGCGATGCTCGGCTCCGGCACAGCGACCAGCACGGGCTCGCCTCTGTGCACACCGTCCGCCACGAATCTGGTCGTACCGGAGAGGAAGTCGTCCTCGTCCCGGTAGAACAGGGCCTCGTGCGCGAACGGAGCAACGGAGTTCATCGGCTTCCCGGTGAGGTCGGTGGCGGAGGCAAGCCCTCATTCTGCTCCCCGTAACGGCGTTACGGCGGGGGCCAGGCCGGTGGTTGTCAAAGAACGTGAAGCTGTCCGCGTCTCATCACGCTTACGGCCGAGCCCGACCGGTGCCGTCCGATGTGGATTCGGGGTGCGGCCTGGGAAAACTCCCTGCAGACTCGCAACCGTCGGAGCAGGGAGGTGACCCCGGTGATCCCGCATCACACGCTGACCGGACCGGAAGACGCACCGGTGCTGGTGCTCGGGAACGCGCTCGGCACGAGCACCGACCTGTGGCGCGACTTCTCGCTCCCGTTCCGGCTCCTGCGCTTCGACCACCGAGGTCACGGTTCCAGCGCGCCGGTTCCCGGCACGTGCACGATCGAGGCGCTGGCCACGGACGTCGTGGAGCTGTTGGACCACTTGGGACTGCGCCAGGTGCACTACTGCGGTGTGTCCCTCGGCGGCATGGTGGGCATGTGGCTCGCCGCGCACACCGACCGGGTCTCCCGGCTGGCACTGGTCTGCACCACGGCCTGGTATCCGGACAAGTCCGGTTGGGACGAACGGATCAGCGCGTTGCGCTCGCGGGGGATGCCGGCGATCGCGGACGCGGTGGTGTCCCGCTGGTTCACGCCGGCGTTCTCGCCCGCGGTCGTGGCCCGGTTCCGCGCCGAGTTGCTGAACGTCGACGTCGCGTCGTACATCGCCTGTGCTGAAGCGATTCGGGACATGGACCTGCGGCCGGACCTGGAGAAGATCGACGTGCCGACCGTGGTGGTCGCGGCGGCGCAGGACCACTCGACGCCACCGGAGTGCGCGCGGCACATCGCGGACGACCTGCCGGACTCGGAGCTCTACATCGTCGGGGACGCGGCGCACCTGGCGGTCGTCGAGGCGCCGAGAACGATCTCGGTGATCCTCGACGACCACTTCGGCAACTAACCGCTGGCGCTGGCCATGAACGGCGCTTTTGTGGACCACAGGTCCACAAAAGCGCCGTTCATGGTTAGACCTTCTCCAGCGGGCGGTGCGGCTCGGCCGGCAGTTCCACCCGGATCTCGTCGCCGGGGCGCACGACCCCGCCCACCAGCACCACGGACATGATGCCCGCGCGCCGGATCAGCTCGCCGTCGGCGCCCTTGCCCACGACCTCCTTGAGCAGCCCCTTCGAGAACGCGTCGATCTGCACGCACGGATTGCGCAGGCCGGTCACCTCGACCACGGCCTCGGGCCCGAGGTGCAGCAACGTCCCGGTGGGCAGGCCGAGCAGGTCGATTCCGCGCGTCGTGACGTTCTCGCCGATCTCACCCGGCTCGACCGCGTGACCCTTGTCCCGCAACTCGTCGAACAGCTCGGCGTGCATCAGGTGCACCTGCCGCAGGTTCGGCTGCGTCGGGTCCTGTGCGACCCGGGACCGGTGCTTCACGGTGACGCCCTGGTGGACGTCGCCCTCGACGCCCAGTCCCGCGAGCAGGGTGATGCTCGAACGGGCGGGCTTGGTGAACGTGTACTCCTCGCTGCGGCTTACTGCCGTGACAACCCCCATGCCCATGATTGTGCACGATCACCTGGGGAGCGTTTCAGTGCTCCGTTCGGAGCAGTGATACCGGAAACGCGGGCTCGATCAAGATTTCCCGATCACAGCCATGTGATCCGGTCTCACCTGCGGTGATGTGATCAGCCGTGGAAACGCTCCCACGAACTTCGGGTAAGAGTCTTGACTAATGCTCACGTCAGGCTGTTGACTCCGTCACACCTCGTCGGAACCGGTACCGAAACCGGTTTCAGAGGCGGCGGAAGGAAGTTCGGCATGCGTGTCACGATCGCAGAGGTCGCCCAACGCGCCCAGGTGTCCAAAGCGACCGTGTCACGTGTGCTGAACGGTAAGCCGGACGTGGACGCCTCCACCGCGCAGCGCGTGCGCAAGGTCATCGACGAGATCGGGTACGTGCCCAGCGCACGTGCGGTCGGCCTGGCACGGGGGCGCACTCGCACGGTCGGCATGCTCGCGCCGTCGCTCACCTGGCCGTGGATGGGCGAGGTCCTGCAGGGCATCGTCGACACGCTCGAAGCCGACGGGTACGGGCTGCTGCTCTACACGATCAACCGCGGGCCGGAGTCGCTGAACCAGTTCGCGAACCACGTGTCCGCCAACGCCTTCGACGGCCTGCTCGTGGTCGAGCCGCCGGACACCCTGCACTACATCTCCACGCTCTACCGGGCGGGACTGCCGGTCGTCATGATCGACGATCGCGGCTCGCACCCGGAGTTCCCTTCGGTGACGACGACGAACCGGCAGGGAGGCGCGGACGTCGCGAGGCACCTCGTCGCGGCTGGTCGCCGCAGGTTCGCCGTCGTCACCGGACCTCCGCACTTCGGGTGCACTCAGGCGAGGCTGGACGGGTTCCGGCTCGCTTTGGCGGAAGCGGGCCTGACGCTGCACCCGGACCTCATCGTCGACGGCGACTTCACCACCGAGGGTGGTGAGGTCGCCGTCGACAAGCTCATCGCGAGCGGTGTCCCGTTCGACGCCGTGTTCGCGCACAACGACCTCTCGGCGGTCGGCGTGCTGCGGGCGCTGCGCGAGGCCGGCCGGTCCGTCCCCGAGGACGTGTCCGTGGTCGGCTTCGACGACGTCCCGGTCGCGAACCACACCGAACCGCGGCTGACGACGATCCGCCAGCCCGGCCAGGAGATGGGTGCCGCCGCCGCGCGGATGCTGCTCTCCACGCTCGAGGGGCAGCCGATGCCCGACCACCCGCTGGTGCTGCCCACCTCGTTGATCGTGCGCGAATCCGCGCCCTGACCCACCCGCTCCACCACAACTGAAACGAACCCGCCAGGCTTTCGCACGCGGCCTGGCGGAGTTCGCCGTACGCATGAGAGAGCGCTCTCATGCATCGTCGTATCGGGAGATTCCCCCATGCGCAGAACAATCATCGTCGCGCTGGCACTGGCGCTCGCGGCGACCGGTTGCTCCTCCGGCGGTGCTACCAAGGCCTCCGGAGTGTTGACCGTGGGCATGCCCAACGGGCCGCTGACCGAGAACCACAACCCGTTCCTGCCCACGTCGGCGGCGGGTTCGCTCGGCTACCGCTACCAGATCTACGAGCCGCTGGCGTTCGTGAACAACACGCGCCCGGCCCAGGAACCGGTGCCGTGGCTCGCGACGAAGTGGGACTGGACGGACAACTACAAGAAGGTCACCTTCACGATCCGGGAGAACGTGAAGTGGTCCGACGGCAAGCCGCTCACGGCCGCTGACGTCGCCTTCTCGTACGAGATCCTGAAGAAGTGGCCGGCGCTCAACAACCGCGACTCGCTCAAGGTCGAGACCGCGACGGCGACGCCGGACGGCAAGGTCGAGGTCACGTTCGCCTCGCCGCAGTTCGTGAACCGCAACAAGGTCATCAGCGCGATGGTGGTTCCGCAGCACGTCTGGAGCACCGTCCCGGACCCGACGACCTACACGAACCCGAACCCCGTCGGCACGGGTCCGTACCAGCTGAAGTCGTTCACCTCGCAGACCGTCACGATCGCGCGGCGCACCGAGTACTGGCAGGAACTGCCCAAGGTGCCGGAGATCCAGTACACCTCGTACAACGACAACACGGCGCAGACCACCGCGCTGGCGTCGGGCGCGAGCCAGTGGTCGTACGTCTTCATCCCGGACTACCAGAAGCTCTACGTCGACAAGGACCCCGCGAACCACAAGCTGTGGTTCCCCGCGGGGCTCGGCATCCACGGCCTGTGGCTCAACACCACGGTCGCGCCGTTCGACAACCCGGCCCTGCGCGCGGCGATGAGCGACGTGATCGACCGCGAGACGATCTTCGTCCGCGGTGAGGCCCGCCTGTTCCCGAAGCTCGAGTCGCCCACCGGCATGCCGTTGCCCGCCGGTGACTCGTTCCTCGCACCCGAGTACAAGGACGCGCGGTTCAAGGTCGACGTCGACAAGGCCAAGCAGAAGCTGACCGCCGCGGGGTTCACCGTGGACGGTGGGGTGCTCAAGGCGCCCGGTGGCAAGCCGGTGACGATCGAGCTGACCAACCCGTCCGGCTGGTCCGACTACCTGACGGTGCTCGACATCATCAAGAGCGACCTGAAGAAGATCGGCATCGAGGCGACCGTGCGCACGCAGACCGCGGACGCGTGGACGACCGACTTCGCGAACGGCGCGTTCCAGGGCTCGTTGCGCTGGACCAACACCGGCGCGACGCCGTACGAGATGTACCAGAACATCATGGACGGCGCGGAGATCAAGCCGGTCGGGCAGACCGCGGCGGTGAACTTCGGCCGTTACAACAGCCCCGAGGCGACCGCGGCGCTGGCCGAGTACGCGAACGCGGCGGACGACGCGACGCGGGCGAAGAGCCTCGCGGTGCTGCAGAAGATCATGGTGGAGCAGGTGCCGATGATCCCGACCTCGGCGGGCCCGATCGGTGCTGAGTACAGCACGAAGAGCTGGGTCGGCTGGCCGTCCGACGAGGACCCGTACGGTCCGCCGCAGGCGACCCTGCCGAACGCCCTGCAGATCGTCATGAAGCTGAAGCCCGCGGGTAGCTGATGAACGAGGTTGCGCTGGAAGCAAAGGGTCTGGTCAAGACCTACAAGCGCGTGCGCGCGGTGCAGGACGTCTCCATCGTCCTGCGCCGCGGGCGCGTGACCGCCCTCGTCGGTGAATCCGGTTCGGGCAAGTCGACGGTGGCGAAGCTGCTGGCGCGGCTGGTGACACCCACCTCCGGCGAGATCCTGCTGGACGGCGAGAAGGTGCGCAGGGTCCGGGAGTACCGGCGCAAGGTCCAGATGGTGTTCCAGGACCCCTTCGCATCGCTCAACCCGATCCACACGATCCGCTACCACCTGACCCGGCCGCTGAAGATCCATCAACGGCAGGAGACGGTGGAGGAGCTGTTGGAACGGGTGAACCTGCCCGCCGACTTCGCCTCGCGGTTCCCGTACGAGCTGTCGGGCGGGCAGCGGCAGCGCGTGGCGATCGCGCGAGCGCTGGCGGCACACCCCGAGGTGCTGCTGGCCGACGAGCCGGTGTCCATGTTGGACGTCTCCATCCGGCTCGGCGTGCTGAACCTGTTGCTGGACCTGAAGGAACGGCTCAAGCTCGCGGTCCTCTACATCACGCACGACATCGCGTCGGCGCGCTACTTCGCGGACGAGACGTTCGTGATGTACGGCGGGCAGATCGTCGAGGGCGGCGACAGCGAGTCCGTGACGCAGCGGCCGGCGCACCCGTACACGCAGCTGCTGATCGAGTCCGCACCCGATCCGGAACGGTCGGTGGTCGCGCTGGACGCCCCGCTGGAGGAGGTCGCGGCGGTGTCCACCGGCTGCCAGTTCGCGCCGCGCTGCCCGAAGGTGCAGCAGCGGTGCTGGACCGAGGCGCCCCCGCGCACCGAGGTCGACTCCTCCGGGCACTGGGCGGCGTGCTGGTTGTACGTGGAGGCGGCGGCATGACGTTCCTGGTGCGCCGAGCACTGTTCTACCTGGTCACGTTGTGGGCGGCGATCACGGCGAACTTCCTGCTGCCGCGCCTGCTGCCGGGCGACCCGGTGCAGGCGATGATCACCAAGCTCGGCGGCCGGCTGAACAGCGATGCGATGGCCTCGCTGTACATCCTGTTCGGGCTGGACGACAAGAAGTCGATCTGGGAACAGTACGTCGACTACTGGGGTTCGCTGCTGCGCGGTGACCTCGGGCTGTCGTTCACGTTCTTCCCGACCCCGGTCGCCGACGTGCTGTCGCAGTCGTTGCCGTGGACCCTCGGACTGGTCGGCGTCACCACGGTCATCGCGTTCCTGCTGGGCACCCTGATGGGCGTCTACGCGGGGTGGAAGCGCGGTTCGTGGCTGGACTCGCTGATCCCGGTGACCACGTTCCTGTCGTCGATCCCGTACTTCTGGCTCGGGCTGATCGCGATCTCGGTGTTCTCCGTGACGTGGCCGCTGTTCCCGGCGTCCGGCGGGTACGCGGCCGGGCTGGTGCCGGAGTGGTCCGGTGAGTTCGTCGGCAGCGTCCTGGAGCACGCCGTGCTGCCCGGCATCACGATCGTGGTGAGCTCGGTGGCCGGCTGGATCCTGGGCATGCGCAACATGATGGTGACCGTCGCGGCCGAGGACTACGTGCTGGTCGCACGGGCCAAGGGCCTGTCGCAGCGGCGGATCATGTTCGCCTACGCCGCGCGCAACGCCGTGCTGCCGTCGATCTCCGGTTTCGCGCTGTCGCTGGGCTTCATCGTCGGCGGCGCGCTGCTGGTGGAGATGGTGTTCTCCTATCCCGGCCTGGGCTACGTGCTGTTCCAGGGCATCGGCGCGAAGGACTACCCGTTGATGCAGGGCGTGTTCCTGGTGATCACACTGGCGGTGCTGGTGGCGAACCTGCTCGCGGACGTCGGCTACCTGCTGCTCGACCCGCGCACCCGGCGGGAGGGGTGAAGCCGCGATGAACTTCAAGACTCGGTTGGGCCTGGGCATCCTGGCCTTCTTCGCGCTGATCGCGGTGATCGGCGACTGGATCGCACCGTACGACCCGTCCGCGATGGGCGACGACCTGCTGTCGCCGCCCTCGGGCGCGCACTGGTTCGGCACGACCATGACCGGGCAGGACATCTTCTCCCAGGTGCTCGTCGGCACCAGGGGAGTGATGATCGTCGGGCTGGTCTGCGGCGTGCTCGCGACGGTGTTGTCCATTGTGGTCGGAGTGACCGCCGGGTTCCTGGGCGGCGCGGCCGACGAGGCGTTGTCGATGCTGTCCAACGTCTTCCTGGTGATCCCGGCGCTGCCGCTGATCATCATCGTGGCCTCGATGCTGCCGTCCGCGGACACCGTGCTGATCGCTGCGGTGATCTCGCTGACCGCGTGGGCGTGGGGCGCTCGGGTGCTGCGCGCGCAAACGATGTCGTTGCGCCGCCGCGACTTCGTGGAGGCCGCGCGGGCGTCCGGTGAGTCGACCTGGCGCATCATCGTGTTCGAGGTGCTGCCGAACCTGATGGCGGTGATCGCGTCCGGGTTCGTCGGCACGGTGATCTTCGCCGTCATGCTGCAGATCACCCTGTCGTTCGTCGGCGTCGTGTCGCTGTCGACCTGGAACTGGGGCACGATCCTGTTCTGGGCGCAGAGCAACCAGGCGCTCGGCCAGGGCGCGTGGTGGTGGTTCGTCCCCGCCGGGCTGTGCATCGCCTTGCTGGGCACCGCACTTGCTTTGATCAACTTCGGGATCGACGAGTACGCGAATCCCCGGCTGCGGAAGGTGCGCGCATGAGCCCGGTGCTGGAGATCCGCGATCTCTCGGTGGACTACGGTTCGTTGCGAGCCGTGCACAACGTTTCGCTGTCCCTTGGTGCCGGGGAAGTACTCGGGCTGGCCGGGGAGAGCGGCAGCGGGAAGTCCACTTTGGCCTATGCGGCGACTCGGTTGCTGCAGACGCCAGGACGGGTGCCGTCCGGGGAGGTGCTGTTCAAGGGGCAGGATCTGCTGGGTCTTTCGGAGAAGCAGCTGCGGGTGTTGCGGTGGAACGAGATCGCGATCGTGTTCCAGGGCGCGATGAACGCCCTGAACCCGGTGATCTCGGTCGGCACGCAGATCGACGACGTGCTGCGCACGCACCGGCCTTCGATGACCCGTGCCGAGCGGACGGCGCGCGGCCGCGAGCTGTTGTCGCTGGTGGGGATTCCGGTCGACCGGTTGTCGGCGTACCCGCACCAGCTGTCCGGTGGCATGCGGCAGCGGGTGATGATCGCGATGGCGCTGGCGCTGGAACCCGAGATCGTGATCATGGACGAGCCGACCACCGCGCTGGATGTGGTGGTGCAGCGGCAGATCCTCGGGCAGATGATGAGGCTGCGCGAGACTCTCGGGTTCTCCGTCATCTTCATCACGCACGACATCTCGTTGCTGGTCGAGTTCTCCGACCGGATCGCGATCATGTACGGCGGGCGGGTGGTGGAGGAGGCTCCGGCCGCCGAGATCTACCGCGCGGCCAAGCACCCGTACAGCCAGGGCCTGTTGTCGTCGTTCCCGGCGTTGCGCGGGCCTCGCCGGGAGCTGCGCGGCATCCCCGGCTCGCCTCCTGACCTGCGGTCCATGCCGTCCGGGTGCCCGTTCCACCCGCGCTGTCCGTCGGCGATGGACGTCTGCGGGGAGCGGATGCCGTCGCTGGAGCCGATCGAGGAGCGTCGTCTCGTGGCGTGCTGGTTGGAGGGTGTGCGTGTCTGAGGTGACCGCCGGGCTGCCGGCCGACTTCTTCTGGGGTGTCGCCACTTCGGCGTACCAGATCGAGGGCGCGCACGACGAGGACGGCAGGACTCCGTCCATCTGGGACACGTTCGCCCGCCGTCCTGGTGCCGTCGCGAACGGTGAGAACGGCGACGTGGCCTGCGATCACTACCACCGCATGCCCGCGGACGTCGCGTTGATCGCGAGCCTGGGCGTGGACAAGTACCGCTTCTCCGTGTCGTGGCCGCGGGTGCAGCCGGGTGGGCGCGGGCCGGTGAACCCCAAGGGGATCGACTTCTACTCCCGGCTCGTCGACGAGCTGCTGGAGCAGGGGGTTGATCCGTGGTTGACGCTCTACCACTGGGACCTGCCGCAGGAGCTGGAGGACGCGGGCGGGTGGCCGCACCGCGACACCGCCCACCGGTTCGCCGAGTACGCGGGGCTGGTGCACGACGCGCTGGGTGACCGGGTGCCCACCTGGACGACGCTGAACGAGCCGTGGTGCTCGGCGATGCTCGGGTACGACACCGGGCGGCATGCTCCTGGTCGCCGGGACTTCGACGAGGCGATGCGGGCCGTGCACCACCTGTTGCTGGGGCACGGGCTCGCTGTTCGGGAACTGCGGTCGCGTGGGGCGGGATCGTCGGGGATCACCTTGAACATGGGGGTCCACACACCTGCTTCCGATGATCCTCGTGATGTGGACGCGGCTCGGCGGGCTGACGGGCTGGGCACGCGGATCTACCTGGATCCGTTGGTGCACGGGCGATATCCGGAGGACGTTCTCGCCGACATCGCTGCTCGTGGGGCGTCGATTCCGGTTCAGCCCGGTGATTTGGAGATCATCTCCGCGCCGTTGGACGTGCTGGGGGTGAACTACTACACGTCGCATGTTCTGAAGGCGGCTGACGACCCGGCCGTGCCCGAGGTCGTGTCGCAGGGAGCGCCGGTCACCGCCATGGGGTGGGAGATCGTGCCTGAGGGGCTCACCTCGTTGCTGGTGCGGTTGCAGCAGGACTACGGGGTGCCGATGGTGATCACCGAGAACGGGGCGGCGTTCGACGACCTGGACGTGTCGGACGGGTACGTCGCTGATGCCGACCGGGTCGAGTACCTGGCGGCGCACATCTCGGCGGTGGCCGCCGCGGTCCGGGACGGGGCGGATGTGCGCGGGTATCTCGCCTGGTCCCTGATGGACAACTTCGAGTGGGGGTACGGGTACGCCAAGCGGTTCGGGATCGTGCGGGTCGACTACGAGACCCAGGTGCGGACGGTCAAGCAGAGCGGGCGGTGGTACCGGGACCTGATCACCGGGTCGCGAGGAACAACAGCGCGGCCGTGACGGCCTCGACCCAGAAGTAGAACCAGACCGGGTAGAACGCGGTGCCCGAGTCACCGAGCCGCGACAGCAGCCGCCCGAGAGCCATGCCGGCCAGCGCCGCCGCGACCGTGACGACCGCGCCCGTGCGAATGCCGCCGACGTCGAACGCGGCCGCGGTCAGCACGGCGGCGATCGCGATGCCGAAGCCGCCGTAGACCGCACGGATCTCCGACCGGCTCTCCGGCGCGTCCACGACGATGCGGAACGGCCTGGCGAGCGCGGCGGGGGCGGCGAGCGCGTACCCGCCCATGCCGAGGAAGAACACCCCGGCGAGGACGATGATCGTGGTTTGCACGCGTGACATCATCGGCGGGGTGGACCAGGCACCGCTTCCGGAAACGTGCTGCGCGCGGGCACGGGCGACGATCTGGCTCTGGCCGGGCCAGGCCGCCTACCTGGGGCCTTCGCTCCAGCTGGACCCGCATTCCGGCGCCGTGCACTGCTTCGTGCTGGGTGTCGACGGCCCGTTCACGCTGCGCACGGCCACCGGTGAACGACGGGTCCGCAGCGCCCTCGTCCCGGCGCGGACCCGGCACCAGGTCGTCTCGGAGGGCGGCCGCATGCTGTTCCGCTACCTGGACCCCGGCCTCACGGACGACCGGATCCGCTTCGCGCTCACCACTCTGCTGGCCGACCCCGGCCTCAGTGCGCCGCAGGTCGCGGCCGAGATCAACCTGTCGACGTCGCGGTTCCTGCACCTCTTCTCGGCCAACGCGGGCACGACGTTCCGCCGCTACCGGCTGTGGGCGCGGATGCTGCGGGTCGCGGCGGCGGTGGGCGAAGGCGCGGACCTGACCACCGCGTCCGCCGCGGCGGGGTTCGCCTCGCCCAGCCACTTCAGCGACACCTTCCACGACATGTTCGGGCTGACCGCGAGCGCGTTGCTCGCCCAGGACGCTCGTGTGGTCGTGCTCGACGACGAGTCGAACGGCGCTCCAGCGGTGTAGATCACGTCCGAAAGCACTAGCTAAGGTATGCCTTAGTTAAGTTAGGGTTACTTTACGCTGCCTGGGAGTGCCTGGAGAGGATCGCGATGGAACCGGTGTTAGACCTGGCCGGAATCGGCTTCGGGCCGTCCAACCTCGCTCTCGCGATCGCGGTGGAGGAGCACGCGCTGCCCGTCCGGGCGCGGTTCTTCGAGAGGCAGGCGCGGTTCGGGTGGCATCGGGGGATGTTGCTCGAGGACGCGACCATGCAGGTGTCGTTCCTCAAGGATCTTGTCACGCTGCGCAACCCGACCAGCACGTTCAGCTTCCTGTGCTATTTGCGGGACCGCGGGCGGTTGATCGACTTCGTCAACCACAAGAACCTGTTCCCGCTGCGCAAGGAGTTCCACGACTACTTCGAGTGGGCTGCCGAGCGGGTTGCCCACCACGTGTCGTACGGGGTGCCGGTCAGTCAGGTCAGGGCTGATGGTGACGGGTTCGAGATCGTGGCGGGGGAGGAGTCGGTCCGGGCTCGCAACCTGGTGCTGGCCACCGGGCTGGAGGCGAACCTGCCGGAGGGGATCGAGGCGGGCGAGCGGATCTGGCACAACAAGGACCTGCTGACGAGGGTCGAGGGGTTGCGGGACCCGCGGCACGTCGTGGTGGTGGGGGCAGGGCAGAGCGCGGCGGAGGCGGTGGCGTTCTTCCACGACCGGTTCCCCGAGGCCGAGGTGCACGGGGTCTTCGCGCGGTACGGGTACAGCCCGGCTGACGACAGCCCGTTCGCGAACCGGATCTTCGATCCCGCGGCGGTGGATGATTTTTACGCCGCACCGGAGGACGTCAAGCGGAAGCTGATGGGTTACCACGCCAACACGAACTACGGGGTGGTGGACCAGGACCTGATCGAGGAGCTGTACCGGCGGGTCTACCGGGAGAAGGTGGTGGGGCGGCAGCGCTTGTCGCTGCACAACACCTCGCGGCTCACGGAGGTGAACCCGGACGGCAAGTGCGTGATCGAGTCGCTGGCCGATGGTGGGCAGCTGCCGGTGGATGCCGATGTGATCGTGTACGCGACCGGGTATCGGCCGGCGAATCCGGTGGGGTTGCTCGGTGAGGTGGCGGACGCGTGTGAGCGGGACGAGCGCGGGCGGTTGAAGGTCACGCGGGACTACCGCGTGGTCACGAGCAAGGACGTCCCGGGCGGGATCTACCTGCAGGGCGGCACCGAGCACACGCACGGCATCACGTCGTCGCTGTTGTCGAACACGGCGGTGCGGGTGGGGGAGATTCTCGAGTCGATCCTGCGGCGGCCGGTGGTGGGGGCCGAGCCGGTGCCGGCGCTTCAGGCAGTCAAGCAGTGGTGAGGAAGGGATTGTCATGACCAACCCGTTCGAGGACCCGCAGGGCCGCTTCTTCGTGCTGGTCAACGGGGAACAGCAGCACTCGCTGTGGCCGACCTTCGCGGAGGTGCCCGCCGGGTGGAGCAAGGTGTTCGGCGAGGAGAGCCGCGAGGCCTGCCTGGCTTACGTGGAGGAGAACTGGACGGACCTGCGTCCGGCGTCTATCCGTTGAGGTAGTCCGCGAAGGTTCGGTGGCCTACTGCGCGGGTGGGGGTCAGGTTCCCGCCCGCGCGGTAGGCGCGGTAGGTGGCTCCCGGGACCTTCAGGGTGAGGAGTTTGCGGGCCTTTCCCGTTGCGGTCAGGTAGGTCCGGGCGAAGGTGGTGGCTTCCTGGATTTCTGGGCCGCCCAGTTCCGGGGCGGTGCCAGAAGGTGCCGACTGGGCCAGGGTCGCCAGTTCCAGGGCCACCTCGGCTTCGTCGATCGGCTGGAACGCGAAGCCGGGGACGGGCATCAGCGGCAGCTTCGAGAGGTTGTCGAACATCCTGCGCAGCAACGAGTGGAACTGGGTGGCGCGCAGGATCGTGTACGGCACACCGGAATCCGCGATCAACCGTTCGGCGGCGTGCTTCTGCTTGTAGTACGGGAGCGGGACCTTGTCGCAGCCGACGATCGAGATGTAGACCAGGTACGCGGGTCGGGCGGCCAGCACCGCGCGGGTCATGGCGACCTCGTGCCGGAACGACGTTGCGCAGTGCACGATCACGTCCGCGCGCAGCGCGCTCAAGCCGGTGCCGCGCAACAGGTCTGTGCCGGTCGAGCGGGAAACCGGCTTGGCACCGGGGAGTGCGGCTACCACGTGTTTGCCGAGGGCGCCGGTGCCGCCGGTGACTACGAAGGTCATGCCCCCACCCTCAGACGGTGGTAGTAGGCGAGCACGACGGTGCCGGAGACCGCGGCGATCGCGCTGATGATCAGGCCGGCCTGGTTCAGGCCGCTCATGCCGGTGCCCTCGCCGAGGAGTTTGATGCCGATCCAGGCGGCGACGATCGGGTTGACGACGGTCTGGCCCGCCACGACCAGGTCGGGTGGGCCCGCGGCGTAGCCGAGCTGGATGAACCAGGCGCCGGTGAGGAACGCGGTGACCAGGCCGATCAGGGACACCCACTCGATCACGGGCAGGGCTGTGGTGACGTCTCGGACGAGGACGGCCACCAGGCCGTAGAGGATGCCGGCGCCCACCGCCAATGCCAGTGAGCGGACCGCGCCGGTGGTGAACGTCGCCGCCACCGTGCAGACCAGGACGCCCGCGACGACCAGTTGGCCCGCTTGGAGAGCCACTTTCGGTGAGACGTCGGTCGGTACGGCCTCGCCCGCGGTGATGGACACGAAGACGACGATTCCGGCGGTGGCGACCAGTACCGCGATCGCCAGGAGGCTGGTCACGCGGCGCGCCTTGGCCACGGCGATGATCGGGATGGCGAGTGCGTTCAAGGGTGCGACCACCGAGACCGGGGCCAGCGCCAGGGCGATGATCTGCAGGATCGCGCAGGCGACGAGGATCAGGAAGCCGTAGACCCAGCGGCGGGACGACAGCAGGCGGTGGGCCGAGGTCAGCTTCAGATCGGGCAGTTCCCGGATGCCGGCGTGTTGCCACATCGCGCCGAGTGCGCTGCACGCGGCGGCGAGCGCCGCGCACAGAATCGCGATCCCGACCACGTGGTCAATGCTACCTCTCCACTGCTATGGTTCATTACATGAGTAATGAACCAAGGAAGTAGCGATGTTCGACGACCGGAGCCCGATCTACCGCCAGATCGCCGACCGGATCAAGGCGGATGTGCTCAGCGGAGCGTTGAAGGCGGACGAGCAGGTCATGTCGACCAACCAGTACGCCGCGTACTACCGGATCAACCCGGCGACGGCGGCGAAGGCCTTCGCGCAGCTCGTGGACGAGCAGGTGCTCTACAAGAAGAGGGGGATCGGGATGTTCGTGAGCACGCAGGCTCGCGACATGCTGCGGGCGCAGGGCAGGGAGACGTTCTTCGGCGAGGTCGTGGACCCGATGGTCGCGGAGGCGCGCGCCATCGGCATTCCGCTCGCGGAGGTCATCCGCCGCATCGAGCAGCACGACAAGGGGGACGTGTGATGCGTGTCGAGGTGCAGGGCCTGACGGTGCGGTACGGGGACGTGACCGCTGTCGACGACATGAGCTTCGCGTTGTCCGGCAACAAGGTCTACGGGCTGCTCGGCCGCAACGGGTCCGGCAAGACCAGCCTGATGTCCGCGCTGGCCGGCTATCGCAAGCCGATCGGCTCGGTGCTGCTCGACGGCGCGCCGGTCTTCGAGAACGCCGCCGCGATGCGCCAGGTGTGCCTGGTGCGCCACACGGCCGACGCCGCGGACAAGGGCGACAAGGTGTCGCACGTCCTCGAGTGCGGGGCAGCGTGGCGGGACACCTGGGACAACGACTACGCGCTCAAGCTGACCGACCTGTTCGGGATTTCGTTCAAGAGCAAGGTGGGCGCGTTGTCGCTGGGGCAGCGATCCGCTCTGGGCGTGGTCGTCGGGCTCGCCAGCCGGTCGCCGCTGACGATGCTCGACGAGTCGCACCTCGGGATGGACACGCCCACCCGGTACGCGTTCTACGACGCGCTGCTCAACGACTTCATGGCCCACCCGCGCACGATCATCATCTCGACCCACCTCATCGAGGAGCTCGCCTCGTTGCTGGAGGAGGTCGTGATCATCGACCGCGGACGCCTTGTGCTGCAAGAAGAAGTCGACGTGCTGCGGGCGCGCGGCACGGAGGTCACCGGAAACGCCTCGGACGTCGACGAGTTCACCCTCGGGCTGACCGTGTTTGGCGAGAAGTCGCTGGGACGCACCAAGTCCGCGATGGTCTACGGCGCTCTCGACGACTCGCGGCTGGTCCGGGCGCGTCAGCTCGGGCTGGAGCTCGGGCCGATCGCGTTGCAGGACCTGTTCGTCCACCTCACCGAACCGGTCGGAGACAAGCTGTGAAGATCTTCCGGCACCTGACCGTGACGCTGGTGACGTACGGGGCGATCGTGGCCGCCTGCGTCTTCCTGCTGACGCTCGCCGTCTCGTTCGTGATCTCGAGGCTCGGCCACATCGCGTTCAGCGGGTGGATGCTCGTCACCGTGCAGATCGCACGCTGGTTCGTGCTCTGGGTGGGGGTGTACACCATCCACAACATGTTGCCGATCGCGATCGCGCACGGTCGCACGCGCCGTGAGTTCCTCGGCGCGGCGACCGGTTTCAGCGCGGTCTTCGCCCTCGCGATGTCGTTGCTGGTGTGGCTCGGGTTCCTCGTCGAGGACGTCGTCTACGACCTGATGGGCTGGCGGACCACGCCGCACGGATCGCCGCTCGGGTACGTGCTGATGTTCGCGGTGTGGTGCGGGGTCGGCATGTTCGTGACCGCGGCGTTCGACCGGTGGGGTTATGCCGGGGTCTTCACCCTGCCCGTCGGTCTGGCGTTGGTGGCCGTGCCGGGGGTCACCATGCCCGGCACCGACGACCTGCCTTTCTTCCGGGACGCCCCGGAATGGCTCGGCAACGGCTGGCACGTGGTGTCGCTGTTCGCGTGGATGGTCACCATGGCCGTCACGTGGGCGGTCGCGCGGACCATGCCGGTTCGCGTGCGGACGTGACGGTCACCCGGCGCCGAGTTCGGCGGCGCGGTGGCGTTCCATCAGCCTGACCACGTCGGCGGTCGGCGGGTGGGTGATCGCGGCACCGGCCGAACGCAGAACCTCCAGCGACTCGGTGAGGTGCGCGTGCACGAACTGCCTGAGCGCGTCCGGGCTGGTCGACGCGAGCTCGATCTCGGCATCCGTCGGCATGCCCGGCATGTCGTGGCCCGCGTGGTTGTTCACGTACGGCGCGTCGAGCAGTTTCCGCAACGCGGTGAGCTCGGTCCTGCGGTTCTCGACCAGTGAACTGTTTCCGTCGAGCTCGACCAGTTTCAACGCCTGTTCGTCGGTCGCGATCGCCAGCTCGACGAACGCGCGTTCCGTTGCGCCGTAACCACTCGCGGCGGACGTGACAGGCGGGGGAGGTGGGGGTTCCTGCTGGCAGGCCGCGAGAAGGCCTGCCAGCAGGACCGCGATCAGCCGTGGTTGCCGGCGTGATCGCATTTCATCACCACGTTGATGCAGTTGCGGACGCGGCGTTCCATCTCGGCGCGCGGCCACACGTTGAAGAAGTCACCGTGCATCGTCTGTCCGGTGCCCGACGCCAGGCGCAGCCCGGCCGTGCTGCCGTTGACCGGATACCGCAGGACCATCCTCAGCTTCGGCACGGGAACCGGGTGCGAGGACGGGCATCCGCCGGCCACGGGGTAGGACATGTGCGACTTGTGGTCGGCCGAGTCGAGGTTGCGGCCGTCCCAGCACTGCGGGAAGTCCAGGTAGGTCTCCAGCATCGTGCCCGCCGGGCACTCCACGAAGTTCTTGGACGGGTTGACGTGCCCGGCGTGCAGGCACGACCAGCGCGCGATGCTGTCGTTGTCGCCGGTGGCCTTGGCGTTGCCGGCCACGATCTTGAGCCCGTACGGCGTCGGCTGGATCGCCGCCGGGTTGTTCACGCCCTCGCCCAGGTAGTAGAAGGTGACCCCGCTCGGGGCGATCGCGGTGTTGTCCCGGTACATGGTCGGCACCCAGTACGACGAGATGTCCGCGACCGGGTTGCAGTTGCCGGTCTGTCCTTCCAGGGACTGCGGGGTGGTCGAGCGCGCGGTCGTCGAGTGGTTGCCGAAGAAGTCGTGCGAGTGCGAGGCACCGGCCAGGTTCGGCAGGACGATCGGGTCGTCCGGCAGGCGGTGGCTGATGGGACACTCCGCGAGGAACTCGGCGACCCGTACCGGTTCTCCTTGCGCCGCAACCGGAATGCTCAGTGCGGCGGCTATCAGTCCAACGATGGCGGCTAAGTGCAGAACAGGCTTCCTCATTGAAGCTTTCCTCTCCGCAGCAGGATTGGGAGAGCGCTCTCACGCAGATTCGAGCATGGCGCAGGCCGCAACAGGTCGTCAATCCGCAAGAAACGTTCAGAAGTCCCGGTTTTCTGGACATGGTGCCCGACCACGTCAGGGTGTTCCAGTGAGAGAGACCTTCGCGGGCGGTGAGACGTCGAACGCCTCGGTGACCGCCTCGATCTCGATCTGCGCGGTCTCCCCGGCCGCCAGCGGGATCGCGGGCACGAAGTACGCGTCGTTCGCCGTGCCGCCGAGGAAGATCCGTTCGGTCCCGGTCCACTTGTGGACCCGGTACTGCCGGACCGCGCCGGGCGAGCGCGTCCAGGTGAGCCGTGCCGACACCGTCGTGGCGTTGGTGCGGCTCACCTGCTCCACCTGGACGTTCGACGGTGCCGCCGGTGGCGTCAGGACCGGGTTCGTGACACCGATCCGGCCGATCAGCGCGGTGATCGCGGCACCGGGCAGCACCCGCAGCGAGATCTCGGTGAGGGTCGACCCGGAGTGCTCGCCGAGCGGGAACACGCTGCGCCGCCACGCCCCGGACACCCCGCCGAGGTCGAGAACCTTCTCCACCGCCCCGAACCGCAGCACCGCCTGCAGCCGTGACGGACCGGTGCCGGTGCGGTGCACGATCTCGAACTGGCTGTCGCCGGTCAGCTTCAGCGACGTCGCGAACAGCTTGACGTCGTTGGAGGACAGGGGAGTGCCGGTGATCTTGAGCGCGGTGCCGCCGTCGTACGGGTCGTCCCAGTCGAGCGACGGGGTCACCTTCGTGCCCGTGCCGGTGACGCTCCACCGCCAGGTCGGCAGCACGTCCTGCAACGACAGGTTGTTCCACGCCTGGGACGACCGCAGGATGCCGTTGACCGCGAACTTCCTGCCGTGGCCGGTGTTGAAGTTCGTCACGAACGGCAGCGAGGTGATGGGCGTGAGCTCGGTGACGTAGTGCGCGACGCCCTTCCAGTTCGCCGTCGTCGTGGTGTTCGCCGGGTCACCGTTGGGGCCCACCCAGAACCTGTTGTCCCTGGCGTAGAAGTCGGCCGGGCTCGACGCGGACTTGAACGTCCACTCCGGACGGTAGAAGCCGAGCGAGGTCGTGTGCGGCTTGCCCTCGGGGAACACCGAGGCCCAGCCGACGCTGGTGTTGTAGCCGTTCGCCTCGACGTCCACACCGGACGCCAGGTCGTACGGGCTGCGACCCATCTGTTTCGCGAGTGCGGCCGAGTTCGCCAGACCCTGCGTGCTCCACCAGAAGTTGAGGAACATCTCGTCGGACTGCGCGAAGAACATCTGGTTCCGCGCGGTCAGGGCGTTCTGCCACGACACGCTGCCGGAGTCGGTCATGGCGTCGTACCAGATGACCCGCAGCCCGCTCCTGCGCAGGTAGACGATGAAGTCGCGCATGTCGGCGGCGAGCTGGGTGTTGCCGCCGGCGGTCTCCTGGTTGAGGAACCAGCCGTCGAACCCGTAGTGGCGCGCGACCTGGATCATCTTGTCCGCCACGGGGAACCTGTCGCCCTCCCGCTTGACGAAGTCGCGGACCCACTGGATCTGGCCGCCGTACGCGGTGGGCGGGAGGAAGACGTTGCCGATCACGCGCACACCGTTGCGGTGCGCGGCGTCGGTGACGGTCGGGTTCGGCGCGAGGATCAGGCCCTCGGACGCGGAACCGCCCCAGAACACCAGTTCGTCGATGTACTGCCAGTAGTTCGTGGCGTAGTAGTTCATGTCGAGCGAGCCCTGCGCCGGGTTGTTGCTCGTCGGCGCGTACGCCACCAGCGCCTGCACCCGCGCCTCGCCGGCGTGGGCGTGCGCGTTGGCCGGTCTGGCCGGGACGACCCGCTTCGCCAGCGGCACGGTGCCGCGGTTGTACCGGGCGTCCCGGTCCGTCGACGGGTCCCAGTCGAGGATCGTGGCCGGATGCCAGTAGGACGCGTACGGCTGGGCGATCGCCTCAGCGGACGCGGGAGTCTCGGACAGCAGACTGGTGAGAGCCGCGGTCGAGCTCAGAACGAGGAACTGTCTCCGAGTGGGCACGTCGATCACCTTCGTGCGCCGTCTGATTGGCCGCATACCGCCGCTGCGGTGACTGAACCGGACGACAACGTCCCGGTCGGCTGCGTTGGGTAACCGGCGCCAGGGCGATGACTTTCTGTCGAACGGCGTCGAAACGTCCAGGCAACCATCCGAGTGGCCGAACCCTCGCGGGGCTACTGGGCGGTAGCGTGACTCTCGCCGTCGCTTTTGGTTCCCCTGCAACCAATTGAGGTGTACATCGTCGTGCGCATCAAACCTGTGCTTGCGGCGCTAGTTCTGGCGCTGATCCCGGCCACCACCCCCGCCGTCGCCACCGCGGCGGCCAACCCCTACGAACGCGGCCCGGCACCCACGGCCGCATCTGTCGAGGCCTCGCGCGGCACCTTCGCCGTGACGCAGGCCACCGTCGCCCGTCAGTCGGACTTCGGCGGCGGCACGGTCTACACCCCGACCAGTGATCTCACGTTCGGCGCTGTCGCCATCTCACCGGGCTTCACCGCCACGCAGTCGTCCGTCGCGCACTTCGGTCCGCGGCTGGCGTCCTACGGGTTCGTGGTGATCACCATCAACACCCTGTCCGGCTGGGACGACCCGGACAGCCGGGGCCGCCAGCTGCTCGCGGCCCTCGACTACGTGGTCCGCACCAGCCCCAGCGTCGACGCCTCGCGCCTCGCCGTGATGGGCCACTCGATGGGCGGTGGCGGAGCGTTGCGCGCCGCCGCGACACGTCCCGCCCTGCAGGCCTCGATTCCGATGGCCGGCTGGCACACCACCAAGAGCTGGCCGGGCGTCAAGGTGCCCACCATGCTGCTCGGTGGCCAGAACGACCCCACCGCCCCCGACGCACAGCACTCGGTGCCGTTCTACAACTCGATCACGGCGGCACCCGACAAGGCGTTCCTCGAACTGCGCGGCGGCGACCACTCGACGCCCCGCAGTGACAACGTGACGGTCCGCAAGTACACGTTGTCGTGGCTCAAGAGGTTCGTCGACGACGACCTGCGTTACGACCAGTTCCTGTGTCCTGCCCCGGCGCCGAACACGCTCATCTCGGAGTATCGCGACACCTGTCCGCACGCCTGACCGTTGACGGGTGCTGTGCCTGCTCGCGACGGCCTGGCACAGCACCTACGACTCTCTGGTGAACGGGCGGGGCAAGCCCTCCGGCAGTTCCAGCGGGACCGTGTAGAAGCGGACCTCGTGCCCGTCCGGATCGTGCACCCCGACCAGCACCCAGCCGACCGGCGTCCTGATGACGCCGTCGTGCTCGACACCGCGCTCGGTGAGATGCGCCGCGAGTGCCTCGATGGCCTCCTGGCCCGGCACGCCGATGGAGAAGTAGTCGAACCCCGCCGACGCGGCCGCCCGATCGGGGTCGAGCCGCAGCGCGAGCGGCGGTCCGCCGCGGGCGTGATCCAGGGACACCCCCATCCGCACACCCTGCTCGACGAAGTTCACCATCAGCTCGTAGCCGAGGTTCGTCGTGTACCAGTCCAGGGACTTGTCCAGGTCGGACACGGGCAGCTTCAGGTGGTGGATGCCGTCCAGCAGCGGTGCGCTCATGATCGTTACCCCTTGGTTGCAGTGAGACTGCATTTATGCAGTTAGACTGCAACATGTGACAGAGGACGTCAACAGGGATTTGCGGGCGGCGCGCCGGGCGGACACCGAGGTCCGGATCATCGAGGCGGCGACCGAGCTGTTCATCGAACGCGGCTACGTCGCCACGACGCTCGCCGACGTCGCCAAGCGGGCCAGTGTGGGGGCTCGCACGGTGTACGTCCGGTTTGACTCGAAAGCCGTGCTGCTGCAACGGTGCCTCGACGTGGCGATCGCGGGGGACCATCATCGCGTGGCCGTGCCGGACCGGGACTGGTTCCAGAAGGCGATGAACGCACCGACGGCCGCGGAACGCATCGCGCGGATGGCGGAGATCAGCGGACAGCTGATGGGGCGCACCGGGCCGTTGCTGAAGGTGTCACAGCAGGCGGAGGCGCTCGAACCCGAGATCGCCGACCGTGCCCAGGCGGGCCGCGAGATGACGCATCAGGCCATCGGCGGCTTCTTCCGGAAGCTGGCCGCCGATGGCCTGATGCCGAACGAGAACGTGGACTGGGTCGCGGAGACCGGTGCGGTGCTCGGTCAGGCCGAGACCTACCTGCTGCTCACCAAGACCACGGGGTGGAGCGTCGAGGCCTACGAGTCGTGGCTGGCCGAGACCTGGACACGACTCGTAGGAGGCACTCACTCGTAGGCGATCGCGTCCAGCACGTTCAGCCGGGCCGCCCGGATCGCGGGCAGGATCGCCGCGATCACACCGACGAACGCGGCCACCACCAGGTACTGGACCATGGTGACCCAGGGGAACCCGATCTCCGAGATGCCCTGGTCCTTCAACGCCTGCACGGTCGCGAGTCCCAGCGCCACGCCGACCGCGAGGCCGAGCACCGCGCCGAACACCGAGATCACCACCGACTCGACGGTGATCATCCGCATCACCTGGGACCGCCGCATGCCGATGGCCCGCAGCAGACCGAGCTCACGGGTCCGCTCGATCACCGACAGCGCCAGGGTGTTGATGACGCCGAGCACCGCGATCAGGATCGCCAGCGCCAGCAGGATCTGGATCATCAGCAGGACCGTGTCGAACTGCGAGGTCGTCTGCTTCACGAACGCGCTGCGGTCCTGCACGGTGATCTCGGGGTTGTCCGCGAACAACGGCTCGATGCGCTTCTGCACGTCCGCGGCCGACGTCCCCTGCTTCACCTGGAGGAACGCCTGGCCGATCTGGTCGGAGCGGAAGTCCTTGCTCGCCGACTCCGGCAGCACGAGCGCGCCCTGCAACACCTGCGTCTTGGCCCAGATGAACGCGACGGTGAACGTCTTCGGCTCGCTCGCCTTGGCCATCTGCAGCGACACCTTGGAGCCGACCGACCAGCCCTTCTCCGCGGCCTGGCCCTCGGACAGCGCCAGCTGGTCGTCCCGCAGCGGAGCGATCTCACCGGAGAACGGCTTGAGGCCGAACATCTGCTTCATCGCCGGCACGTCGGTGACCCCGACCGCGAACAACTGGTCCTCGCCGGAGAGCACGCCGTCGGACGCCCAGCCGAACGTCGAGCTCACACCGTCGGTCTGCTCGACCTTCGTCAGGACGTCCCGCTTGAACGTCGCCGGCTGACCCTCCATCTGGCCCTCGCCGGAGATGATCAGGTCGGTCTGGATCTGCCCGGCGGCGAGCTTCTCGATCGACTTGGTCGCCGACGTCAGCACCACGCTCACGCCGGTGATCAGCGAGATGCCGACCATCAGCGCGGCCGCGGTGATCGCGGTCCGGCGCGGGTTGCGCGCGGAGTTGCGGCGGCCCAGCAGGCCTGGCATCGACCACGACAGCAGGCGGCCGATCAGCGACACCATCGGCTTGGACAGCAACGGCGTCAGCAACGCGACACCGACGAACGCCACCAGGATGCCGCCGAAGATCAACGGCAGCGACGCCTGCTTGAACCCGAAGCCGAGGCTCGTGCCGCCCAGTGCGATGACGACGGCGCCGAAGATCGTGATCTTCGTGAGCGGGCGGTCCGGCGTCGCCGCCTCCCGCATCGCCGCGACCGGCGCGATCCGCGACGCCCGCAGCGCCGGCAGGACGGCCGCGACGACGGTGACGATCATGCCCACCGCGAACGACGAGATGATCGCCGACAGCGGCACGCCGATGCCCGCCAGGTGCAGGTTGCCGCCGCCGAGCGAGCTGAAGATGTTGGCCAGCAACGCCCCGACGCCGATGCCCGCCCCGAGGCCGACGATCGACGCGATCAGGCCGATCACCAACGCCTCCAGCACCACGGACCCGATGACCTGGCCGCGCGAGGCGCCCATCGACCGCAGCAGCGCGAGCTCACGGGTGCGCTGGGCGACGATGATGGAGAACGTGTTGAGGATGATGAAGATGCCGACGAACAACGCGATGCCGGCGAACCCGAGCAGCACGTAGTTGAAGAACTTCAGGCCCTCGTTGATCTGGTCGGCCTGTTCCTTCGCCAGCACGGCACCGGTCTTCACGTCGTAACCGGAACCGAGCTTGGCCGCGACGGCGTCGCGCAACGCGTCGTCCGTCGTGCCCTGAGCCGCCGTCACGGTGATCGACGAGTAGGCGTCCTTCTTGCCCAGCAACAACTGTTGTGCGACCGGCTCGGTGAACGCCACCGACAGCTCGCCGCCCAGCGAGTCGCGGCCGCCCGCGTACTCGTAGATGCCGGTGATCTTGAAGGTCTTCTTGGGCTCCAGCGTGAGCAGCCCGATCTCGTCGCCCACCTTGAAGCCACCGGTCGACGCGAGATAGCCGCCCACGACGACCTCGTCGTCGGCCTGCGGCGCGCGGCCGTCCCGGATCTTCTCCAGGCCGTTGCCCGTCCAGTTGGAGCCGAACCGCGGCGACCCGGACGTGGTCATGACCTTGCCGTTCTTGCCGATCGGCCGCGCGGAACCCTGCACGTCGCCGACGGCGGACGCCACGCCCGGCACCGACTTCACGTCGGAGATCGCCTGGGGCGTCAGCAGTTCCGGCGCCTTGCCCTTCTCCGTCTTCGGCGACACCGAAACGTCCACATTGGCGAAAGCCGACGAGAACAGGTCGGTGAACGACCGCTGCAGCGTGTCGGTCAGCACGAACGAACCGGACACGAACATCACGCCCAGCACCACCGCGAGCGCGGACAGCACCAGGCGGAGCTTGCGTGACAGCAAGCTCTTGAGAGTCGCCTTAAACATGCGGCACCACGACGTCGTCAAGGTGCTTCATGGTCTCCAGGACCTCTTCGGACGACGGCGACAGCAGCTCGCGGACGATCAGGCCGTCCTTGAGGAAGATGACGCGGTCGGCGTACGAAGCGGCGTTCGGGTCGTGCGTGACCATCACGACCGTCTGCCCGAACTCGCGGGCGGACCGCTGCAGGAACCCGAGCACCTCGGCACCGGACTGCGAGTCCAGGTTGCCGGTCGGCTCGTCCGCGAACACGACGTCCGGGCGCGACACCAACGCACGCGCACACGCCACGCGCTGCTGCTGGCCACCCGAGAGCTGCGTCGGCCGGTGGGTCAGCCTGTCCCTCAGACCCACCGTGTCGACGACGACGTCGAACCACGCCCTGTCGACCTTCTTGCCGCCGATCGCCAGCGGCAGCGTGATGTTCTCCTCCGCGGTCAGCGTCGGCAGCAGGTTGAACTGCTGGAAGATGAAGCCGACCTGGTCGCGGCGCAGCTCGGTGAGCCCGCGGTCCTTCAGCCCGGTGACCTTGGTGTCACCGATCCACACCTCACCGCTCGTGACGTCGTCCAGCCCCGCGAGGCAGTGCATCAACGTCGACTTGCCCGACCCCGACGGGCCCATGATCGCGGTGAACCTGGACTTCTCCAGGTCGACGCTCACCCCCGCGAGCGCGGTCACGGCGGCATCGCCGGACCCGTAAGACTTCCACACGTCAACGGCTCTGGCCGCGACTCCATCGGACGCGCTCACTTGCAGTCCCCTCCTGTGGGTCATCGTGCGCACCATCTTCGGCGACACGGACACACCGAAGGGTCAGGTTCTTCACTGAGATAGACCCTGAGATTAACCCCGGTGCCCCCGCTCCGAGCCGCCACGCTGAGAGAACTCTCAGCTGCGCCGCGTACGCGCGACGGTGCGTTGGAGGAAACGTTATTTCATTGCTGCCACTGAGTCTTCAGCCTTAGGAGTACTACGCCGTCAACTTCCGTCGCATCGGGACTGCATCAGTCCTCAATGGATTCCAGGTCGGCTGGGGCCGCAGCACGCGGAGACCGGCTTTCGCCGCGTTCTCGGTGAGCCAGGTGACCAGGCCGTCACCGTACGCGCTCGCCGGCCGGATCCAGTCGTGCATCCGTTGGGCGAACGACGAGTTGAACGCGATCACGTCGCCGAGCACGAGCACAGGGTCCTCCTCGGCTGTGACGTTCATTTGGGGAACGTCCCGGAAGCCACCGAAGAGGACCCTGCTCGCACCCAACTCACGGGCGATGTCCGCCACCCCGAAGAACGCCGACCCGTGCCCGTGTGCGCGCACCACCAGCTGGTGCGCCCGGAAGTCGGTGTCGAGGAACTCGTCGGCGCACGTGCCGTCATCGGCCAGCACCAGCACGTTCGTGCCGCCGGGGAGTGCCCCGACCTGCCGAGGATGCGTGACTCCGATGACGTTGATGCCCACGGACACCATCCTGGCGAACCAGTGTTAACCCTTGGCAGCGCCGGCGTTAAACAAGTTTCGGCAGCACTTCCGCACCGAACAGGCGGATCGTCTCGATGACCGACTCGTGTGGCATGCCCCCGATGTCCACCATCACGAGGTGCGTGTCGATCGAAAGGTGTGCCGCCAGCGCGTTCAGCCGCTGTGCCACCTCGTCCGGCGTCCCGCACACCGCCGCGCCGTCCATGATCGCGTCGACGTCGATGCCGCCGTCCCCGCGCCACGGATCCGCGAACCGCGCGTACTCGGCGAGGTGTGGCCGCCACCGGTCGCGCGCGTTGTCCCGTGCCACGAACACGTGACTCGGCACGCCGACCCGTCCGGACGGAAAACGCTCCCGGTACCGCTGCACGACCTCGAGGTAGATCGACGGATCCCGCAACGTCGACGGCAGCATCAACGGCATCCCCAGCTCGGCACCCAGATCGGCCGACACCGCCGACCCCGACCCGATCCACACCACCGGCCGCGGCGTCTGCACCGGCCGTGGCGTCGTGGTCACCCCGCTGAGCTGGCCGCGGAACCGGCCGTCCCAGCTCACCGACGGCTCCTCCAGCAGCTTGAGCAGCAACCGCAGGTGCTCCTCGAACCGCGCCCGCAGCTCACCCGGCTGCACCCCGAACGCCGCGTCGGTCTGCTGGTCGACGCCACGCGCCACGATCAGCTCGGCGCGACCGTCCGACAGCACGTCCAGCGTCGCCAGCGACTCGGCCACGAGCACCGGGTCGCGGTGGGCGAGCAGCGTCACGCCGGTGGAGAGCTTCAACGTGGACGTCCGCGCCGCCACGGCCGCCAGCAGCAGTTCGGGCGCCGACACGATGTAGCGGGTGAAGTGGTGCTCGCCGATCGCGACGCCCGCGAACCCCGCCTCCTCCGCGACCACGGCCTGCTCGACCATCGCGCGCAGCCGGTCGGCCTGGGGCACTTCCTCACCCGTGCACGGGTTCGGCAGGTGATCTCCCAGGATCAGCAGGTAGACGTCCATGGCCGTCATTTTCCATCTGTCCGGGGCAAGATGGTTGACGTGGTCACCAACAACGAAGCTGAAAGCCGCTACGAGATCCACGTCGACGGCGCGCTCGCCGGGTTCCTGGAGTACCGGACCGTCGGCGACGTCCTCGCGCTCGTGCACACCGAGGTCGACGAGGCCTACGCCGGGCAGGGCCTGGGAGCCCAGCTCGCCAAGTTCGCTCTTGACGACGCACAAGCCCGCGATGTCAAGATTTCTCCGATCTGCCCGTTCGTGGCGAAGTACATCGACAAGCACCCCGAATACCGTGTTACCGTCCGGTAGATAGTTGTGGTCGCTAACAATGAGGTGGCGAGCGTGTGGAGTGAGCCGGGCGCGTTCGAGGTGGCACCAGGTGTGCACCGCATCCCGCTGCCGTTGCCGAACGACGGGCTGCGCGCGGTCAACGTGTACGCGATCGAGGACGGCGACGGCCTGGTCATGGTCGACTCGGGCTGGGCGCTCGACGAGGCCCGCGACCAGCTGGAGGCCGCGCTCGGCACCCTGAACAAGGGTTTCGAGGACATCCGCCGGTTCCTCGTCACGCACGTGCACCGCGATCACTACACGATGGCCGTGTCCCTGCGCAGGCTGTTCGGCGGCAAGATCGGCCTGGGGCTGGGCGAGCAGCCGTCGTTGCTGCACATGCTGCACGGGCAGAGCGACCAGCACGTCGACGACCTGCGCAAATGGGGCGCGAGCGAGCTGGCCGAGACGTGGATCAGGATCATGCACCACGTCGACCGCGGCGACGCCCTGCGCGACTACGAGGAGCCCGACGAGTGGCTCACGGCGTCGACCCTCGACCTCGAACACCGCAGGCTGGAGGTCGTCCCGACGCCAGGTCACACCCGTGGCCACGTCGTGTTCGTCGACCACACCGCGAAGGTGCTCTTCTCCGGAGACCACGTGTTGCCGCACATCACACCGTCCATCGGCTTCGAGCCGTTGCGTCCCGAACTGCCACTGGGTGACTACATGACGTCGCTCAGGCTCACGCGCGCGTTGCCGGACCTCAAGCTGTTGCCCGCGCACGGCCCGGTGACCGACAGCTCGCACGCCCGCGTCGACGAGCTGTTGCAGTTCCACGAGCAGCGCCTCGAAGAGATCCTCAAGGCCGCGAGCGGCAGCGCGTTCGAGACCGCCCGCAAGATCGGCTGGACCCGCCGTCAGCGCCGGCTCGACGACCTCGACATGTTCAACCAGGTGCTGGCGATCGGTGAGACGGCCGCGCACCTCGACGTTCTGGTCGAACGTGGTGAATTGACCCGTACGGAGAACGGCGGCGTGCTCGAATACCAGACTTGACTTCGTCCCGCCTAGGAAGGCGGGAATCCCGGCCGCCTTGCGGCGACCAGCTCCTAGGAGCTTCGTCTCACGGCGAGGGTTTCCTGTTTCAACGCCGACTGCGGAAGGGAGGGCCCTTGCCGTCTGACATCAGCTCCGCAGGCATCGACCGAGTCGCCTCGGGCTACGGCTCGACCAGCCGCAAGGATGTTCTTCGCCGCATTGAGGTCCCGGTCGTGCCGGGTGCGGCAGGCCGGGCACGACCAGTGCCTGGCGGAGAGTTTCAGTTCAGCGAGCAGGTGTCCACAGGACGAGCACGTTTTGCTGGACGGGTACCAGCGGTCGATCACGACCAGCGTGCGGCCTGCTCGAGAGCACTTGTACTGCAACTGCCGCCGGAACTCTCCCCAACTGGCGTCGGAGATCGCGCGGGCGAGGCTGCGGTTCCTAACCATGCCGGCGATGTTGAGATCCTCGATCACTATCAGGTCTGCCGCGCGTACCAGTCTTGTAGTCGTGCGATGCAAGAAGTCCAGCCGGGCATTGTGGACTTTTCTGTGCGAGCGAGCAACCTTGGACTTGGCCCTGCTGCGGTTGTTGCTGCCGCTCTGGCATCGGGCCATTCGGCGTTGGTAGCGCGCGAGGTTCCTGGCTTTGCGCGCGAGGTGCCTCGGATTGGTGATCCGCTCGCCATCGCTTGTCACCAAATACTCGGTCAGGCCGAGGTCGACACCGATTGCGTGGTGCGTCGGCTCAGCGGGAGCCGGAGGTTCGGCGTCGGCGGCGAACGTCACGTACCACCGTCCGTCGGGTTCACGGCCGATGACGACCATCGTCGGGCTGAGCGCGGCGACGTCGACATCATTGAACGACCAGACGAACCGCAGAGGCGTGTTGATTTTCGCCAGTGTGAGCGCACCTGCGCGCATCCGGAACGCGGAGCGCGTGTAGTGCGCGCGTTGCCGACCAGCTCGGGACTTGAACCTCGGGTACCGGGCATGCCCGTCGAAGAACCTCTGAAACGCGGTGTGCTGGTGGCGCAACGTTTGCTGCAAGGGCACGCAGGAAACCTCGGAAAGAAAGGCGAGCTCCTGAGTCTGCTTCCACAAGGTCAGTTCAGCATCGGTTTCGCGGTACGACGTGCGCGTTCCGGTGGTGCGGTAGCGGAGGTTCCGCTCGTCCAGCGTCTTGTTCCACACCAGACGCACGCATCCGAAGGTGCGGTTCAAGATCGCGGCTTGTTCGGGAGTCGGGTAGGCCCGGCACTTGTACGCCGTTCGCACGGCACGCAGCGTAGTGGAGTGGTTGCCATGAGTGCCGCATGGGGGCTGTGTGACACCGCTTGAGCTGGCCGCCTGGACGTGGAAGATGCCTCGCCGTGGCCGGGGCTTCTGGTTCTCGCTCGCGATCGACGTGTTGTGGCCGATCGTCGTGCTGTTCGTGCGCCTCAAGGTGCGCGGCAGGCAGCACGTGCCGGGAAACGGCGGCGTGATCCTCGCGTTCAACCACCTGTCCAACTCCGACACGGTTGCGGCCGTGGTGTTCGCGCTGATGTCGCACCGGGTGCCGCGGGTGCTCGCGAAGGCCTCCCTGTGGCGCACACCGGTCATCGGCTGGGTCATGCGCTCCGGAGGTCACATCCCGGTCGAGCGTGGCACGGTGAAGGCCTCGGAGGCGCTCAGGCCCGCTGTGGAGGCGCTCCAGAACGGCGAGTGCGTGATGGTGTTCCCCGAGGGCACCTTCACGAGCGATCCCGACCACTGGCCGATGAAGGGCAAGTCGGGGGTCGCGCGGATGGCGCTGGAGAGCCGCGTGCCGGTGGTGCCGGTCGCCGAGTGGGGCACGCAGGACCTCCTGCCGAAGGGCACGATCCTGCCGAGGTTGTTGCCGCGCAAGAACGTCGAGGTCGTGGCGGGTGCTCCGGTCGACCTGTCCGACCTGTACGACCTGGAGTTGACGGCGGAAGTGCTGGACGAGGCCACGACGCGGGTCATGGACGCCATCACGACCATGCTGTCGGGCATACGTTCCGCGCAAACGGGTAGCCAAAAAGCATGACTGCGTTAGAGGAAGTACTTGCCAGCAAGGACGTCGTCCGTCCGGGCGGAACGGGAATCTGGGCGCCGGTCGTCCCCGAGCCGCGTGAACCCCAGCAGTGGGTCGTGCAGGCCGACGACGACCCGGCCATCGTGCGAAGCGTGGACTGATCCGCCGCACTGTCTAGACACCCTAGACGCGTCTAGCTACGCTAGACGCCATGACGCTTGACGAAGAACTGCTGGCAGCGGCCCGCAAGGCGGGCACGCTCGCTGCTGCTGCTCAGGACCAGGCCGACATCTCCAAGGCCGTCTACCACCACAGCGTGCTGCGACTGCACCGCGCCGGGGGCTCGATGCGCGAGATCGCGGAAGCGCTCAAGATGAGCCACCAGCGCGTGCACCAGATCGTCGAGCAGTCCAAGCGGACCGAGCGGTGCTGGTTCTGCGGGCGCGTCGCCGACGAGGTCGACAAGATGATGGCCGGGCCCGCCGCGTTGATCTGCAACGTCTGCATCACCGAGGCTCAGGTCGCCGAGGTCGGCGACTGCTCGTTCTGCAGCGCGACCGCGCCGGTGCACGAGGGCGCCGAAGCGAGGATCTGCCGGTCGTGCCTCGACTTCAGCGCCGCGGTGATCAGCGGGGCAGCTTCACTACAGTGACGAAGAAGTCGTCGATCTGACGAACGACCTCGATGAACCGGTCGAAGTCCACCGGCTTGGTGACGTAAGCGTTGGCGTACAGGCTGTAGCTGCGCAGGATGTCCTCCTCCGCCTCCGAGGTGGTCAGGACCACGACGGGGATCGACCGGAGTTCGGCGTCGGCCTTGACCTCGCTGAGCACCTCGCGCCCGTCCTTGCGGGGCAGGTTCAGGTCCAGCAGGATCAGCCCCGGCCGGGGCGCGTTCTCGTACTGGCCCTGCCGGCGCAGGAACTCCAGCGCCTCCACGCCGTCCTTCACCACGTGCAGGGTGTTGCGGATCTTGTGGTGCTCGAACGCTTCCTGCGTCATCAGGGCGTCGCCCGGATCGTCCTCGACGAGCAGGACGTCGATCACGTTCAGCGGTGACTCAGACATGTACTTCCTCGGCTTCGGGGACGAGTTCGGGTGCGGCGGGGATCGCGGGCAGGGTGAACTCGAAGCTCGTTCCCGAGTCCACGTCGGTCCTCAGCCAGATCGTGCCGCCGTGGTACTCGACGATCTTGCGGCACATCGCCAGCCCGATGCCAGTACCCGGATAGGCGTCCTTCGGGTGCAGGCGCTGGAAGATGACGAAGATCCGGTCAGCGTACTCCGGCTCGATTCCGATGCCGTTGTCCCGCACGGTGAACTTCCACATCTCGTCGTCGCGTTCGACCTCGACGGCGATCACCGGTTCGTCCGCGCCCTTGAACTTCAACGCGTTGCTGATCAGGTTCTGGAACACCGCGCTGAGCAGAGAAGCCTCACCCCGCACGGAAGGCAGTTCCGCGATCTCCAGGCGGGCGCCGGTCTCCTCGATGCGTTCGGAGTAGTTGTCCACGACCTGGCGCACGATCTCGTTGAGGTCGATCACCGTCTGCTCGCGGGTCAGCCGGCCCACGCGGGAGAACGCCAGCAGGTCGTTGATCAGCACCTGCATGCGTTTCGCGCCGTCCACGGCGAAGGTGATGTACTGGTCGGCGCGTTCGTCGAGCTGGCCGCCGTAGCGCCGTTGCAGCAACTGGCAGAACGACGCCACCTTGCGCAGCGGCTCCTGCAGGTCGTGCGAGGCGACGTAGGCGAACTGCTCCAGCTCCGAGTTGGACCGCTGCAGCTCGGTCTTCGCCTCGTCGAGCGTCGCGAGTTCCTGCACGATCCGGCGGCGCATGGCGTTCACGTCCTCGCCGAGCATGACGATCTCGCGGGGACCGTCCGCGTCGATCTCGTGCTGGAAGTCGCCGGACGCGACCTGGCGGGTGTGTTCGGCGACGTTCGCCAGCGGTGCGATCAGCAGGCGGTGCAGCAGCAGGGACAGCCCGCCGATCACCACGACCAGCAGCGCGCCCATGCCGATCACCAGCCACCGCACCACTTTCGCCGCGTGGTCGAGCTGTTCGCGCGCCTGCCGGGAGAGTTCGCCGATGTCGGTCTGCAGCTGTGCCACCTCGGCGCGGAGCTGGTCGAAGATCACCTTGCCCCGGTCGATGTCGCGGGTGGGACTGATGGCGGGCCCGGACAGCCGGATGCCCGCGATCGTCGGCTCCGCGTACTGCGAGCGCCACTGCCGCGCGAGCTCCTCGATGCGGCTCACCCGGCCGTTGAGGTCGCCGACGAGGGTGTGGACGCTCTCCGAGGCCTCGACCTCCGCGCTGCGCCCGTCCAGGTACGGCTTGAGGAAGTCGTCCTGGCCGGTCAGCACGAAACCGCGCAGCCCGGTCTCCTCGTCCAGCAGCGCGCGGTTCAGGTCCTTCGCGCGGCGTCCGGCGGGCTCGATCTTGTCGACCGACTGCGATCGCGAGTCCCCCAGCGCGTCCAGGGCGACCACCGTGGAGGAGATGGCGACCGCGGTCATCGCCAGCAGGACGACGACGATGGCGGCCAGCAGGCGGCTTGCCGGCAACCTTTGCGGCAGGTTCAATGTCCGTCCTTCAGCAGCAGGATGGCCACGTCGTCGTCGAGTGCCCCTCCGTTGAGCTCCGTCACCTCCGCGATGACGGCGTCCATCCAGTTCGGTCCGGCCCGCAGGTGCCCCTGCAGGATGTCGCACAGGCGCTCGACGCCGAGCCGGTCCGTGTCGTCAGGTACCCGGCCTTCGATCAATCCATCCGTGTAGCAGGCAAGTGACCAGCCGGACGGCAGCTGCACGTCCACACCGGTCCACGCGTAGTCGGGCAGGACGCCGAGCGGCACGCCGATCTTCGACTGGGGCAGGTCCACGATCTGGCTGCCCACCATCAGCAACGGCTCGGGGTGCCCGGCCAGGAAGTAGCGGGCCGACCGGCGGTCCGGTGCCACGGTGACCATGCACGCCGTGGTGAAGATGCCCGCGCCGTGCCGTTCCGCGACCAGCACCTGGTCGAGCGTGTGCAGCACCTTCTCCGGTGGCTCCCCGGCCAGCACCAGCGCACGCCACGCGATGCGCAGGCAGACGCCCAGCGCCGCCTCGTCCGGGCCGTGCCCGCAGACGTCGCCGATGATCGCGTGGACGGTGCCGTCCGGCATGCCGACCGCGTCGTAGAAGTCGCCGCCGAGCAGCATCCGCTGACCGCCGGGCTGGTAGCGGACCTCGAGGTTCACGTCCGAGTTCTGCAGCAGCGGGGGAGGGAGCAGGCCGCGTTCGAGGCGGCCCCGTTCCGCGGCGAGCAGTTCGGCCTCGCGCAGCCGGCGCTGGGCGTCCTCCGCGCGGCGCCGTTCGACCGCGTACCGGACGCCGCGCAGCAGCAGTTCGCCGTCGACCTGCCCCTTGATCAGGTAGTCCTCGGCGCCCGCCGCGACCGCCTCGATGCCTTCGCGTTCGTCGTCGCGCCCGGTCAGCACGAGGATGGCAGGGGCGTTCGGTTTGCCGAGCAACCTGTGCAGGCCATCGAGCCCCTGCGAGTCCGGCAGGCCGAGGTCGAGCAGCACGCACTCGGCGTCGGAGAGCTTGCGCTCCGCCTCCGCCAGCGTTCCGGCGCGGGACAGGATGAACGGCGCGCTCGCTTCTTCGAGCAGCGCCTCGACGAGCACGGCGTCGCCATCGT
This sequence comes from Lentzea kentuckyensis, assembly GCF_002150765.1. Taxonomy (GTDB): domain Bacteria; phylum Actinomycetota; class Actinomycetes; order Mycobacteriales; family Pseudonocardiaceae; genus Lentzea; species Lentzea kentuckyensis. Next base: position 4,486 of record NZ_MUYM01000136.1, on the reverse strand, counting down.
CGTCCTCGACCAGGAGGACGCGCACGGTCTTGGTTCGCATCGAGTCGGACTTTAACGTTATTGGGCTGCGCGGTCCGAGTCCGACCTACCAGGATGACGGGCGTGTTGATCCGTCTCGCCCAACCAGCCGAACTGCCGTACCTCCAGGAGATCGAAATCGCCTCCGGAGAGCCGTTCCGCGACGTCGGAATGCCCGAGATCGCCGACGACGACCCGATGTCCCTGGAGGACCTCGCCGCCAGCGAAGTCTGGGTCGCCATCGGCGCGGAAGGCGTGCCGGTGGCGTTCATCGCGGTCGGCGACGTCGACGGCGCCACGCACGTCCACCAGGTCTGTGTGCATCCGTCGCACGCCCGTCAGGGGATCGGCGCGGCGCTGATCGAGTACGTGACCAGCGGCGAGCGCGCGGTGACGCTGACGACGTTCCGCGACGTGCCGTGGAACCAGCCGTACTACGAGCGCCTGGGATTCCGCGCCGTGACCGAGACTTCTCCCGGCCTGACCGAAGTCATGCGCGCGGAGGCCTCAAGGGGACTCGATCCCGCGACTCGGGTCGCGATGATCCTTCTCCCAGCGCAGGAACGTGCCTGAGGTGATGGAGAGGCTGCTGAGCAGCCACACCAGCACACCAGCGTCGTCGGTCACACCGATCACCGGCAGGAACTCCGGCAGGACGTCGATCGGCGACACCAGGTAGACCAGCGCCACCGCCCACATCACCACCTGGCTGCGCGGCAACTCGGGATAGTTGCCGCTGCGCCAGGCCTTCCACAGCCGCGGCAACGCCTTCGCGCGCTGGATCGGGTTGCCGACCGGGCCGGGACCCTTCCGCGAGCGCTTGCGCCGGTTGCGCAGGACGCCCAGCACCACGAACACCAGGCCGAGCGGGATCATCACCCAGCCGACGACGGCGGGGCTGAGCCCACCCAGGCTCGCGGTGCGGAACAACAGGATCAGCAGGCCGGACAGGGAGATGAGCGATCCGAAGACGACCATCTGCTACCGCTCCCTAGCTCGGTTCCTGGAAGAGCATCGTCGGAATGGCCTTGTGGGGCTGCCTGAGCTGTGGCGGTTCGGGTTCCCGCAGTTCGATCACGGGTTCGGGTTCCTCGGCGGGAGCCTCTTCAACCTTCGGCTTGCGCACGGCTTTCACCGGCGGCGGCGTGACCGTGTCCAGGGCGGCGCGCGCCTTGGAGATCCACACCTTCTGCATGGCCTCGTCCTTGCTCCCGGCCGCCGTCGCGCTGAGTCCGGAGAGGACACCGCGGATGCGTGGAACCAGAGCCGGATGACGCCGGATCGCCTGCCACACCGCGTGATCGTCCGGTAGCCGGGCGGACACGAGCTGCTTGACCTGCGCGCGCAGCTCCTCAGTGGACAGATCGAGCCAGCGTTCGATCGCTGACGGGCCTATAGCCACGTGTACTGCCTCCCCAAAACGACAACTGCCCCTACAGGATCTCACGGATCCCGCAGGGGCAGTGGGCTGGTGTCGGGAAGGGTCAGGAAGCGACGGCCTCGAGCAGCGTCTTGCCGTTCTCGTCGACGATCCGGAACGTAGCGATCTCGTGCCAGCGCATGGCCACGTTCGCCTGCAGGCGAATGGTCTTCTTGTCGCCCGCCACCGGTTCCGGTGCGTACCACGAGGTGACCTGCGCGACACGGCCCGCGCGGCCGACCGCGACGAGCGAGCCCCGGCTGGGCCCGGACATGCCGCTGACCTCGATGTCCATCGAGGTTCCCCACGCCTCGTCCGAGGCGGTGATCTTGGTGAAGACACCGCTGTTCGGATCCTGCTGCTGCACCTTCATCGACGAGTCGGTGGAGTTGTTCGCCACCCGCGTCTGCGACGTCGTCGTCGTGTTCGGGTTCGGGCCGGCGGCCTGGTTGGAGCCGTCACCGCTGCCGCGCACGACCAGCGTCGTCGCGACTATCGTCACCGCCACGATGCCGGCGGCGGCGGCCGCGACACCCTGGGCGACGAACCACCGGCGGCGCTTCCTGCGCGCCGCTACGGCGTCGAGCATGACCCGCACCGACTTGCCGTCCGGGCGCTCCGGCGCTGTTCCGCGCAGCATTCCACCCGCGTCGGCCTCGTCGATGAGGTCGGGCACCACCGCGAAGTCGCGCAGGTCAAGGGCACACCTGCGACATTCCGTCAGGTGGTTCTCGAACGCCTCCACCTCATCGGCATCGAGGATGCCGAGCACGTAGGCGGCTACGTCGAGGTGATCTGGTGCCGTTGTCACCGCGTCTCTCCCCGATCGTGCAACGCACGCCGCAACGCACGGAGCGCGTAGTACACCCTCGACTTGACCGTTCCCGGTGGCACACCCAGTGCCGCCGCGGCCTCACCGACGGTGCGGTCCCGCAGATAGGTCTCGAGAATAGCCTCCCGGTGTTCCTCAGAGAGACCGTTCATCGCCTCGGCGACGACGATCGCTGCGAGGGTGCGATCCTCCTCGCCGCCCGAAGGCGACTCGTCCGAAGGGGTCAGTTCGAACTCCTGCGGACGGACGCTTCTCTTACGTCTGTCGTCAATGACCAACCGCCTTGCCACCGTGAACAACCACGACCGCAGGAGCACCGGGTCACGCTCGAGTTTTTCGGCGTTGCGCCATGCCCTGACCAGGGTTTCCTGCACGATGTCCTCTGCCCATTGACGATCATGGCCAGTCAACCTCATGCAGTGTCCCAGCAGGGCACTACCGAATTCCTCGTACAGCCGACGGATCAACTCTTCTTCGAGAGACCCCGGTCTTGGTGATTGTTCGTCTAACTCGCGTTGACGTCTATGCCGCGCCACGGGGGACATCCTTGCCTCAAGAACCGTCTCAAGTCGAGAGGCAAATATTCCTCACGAACCCCGTGAACCGTTGCCTGATCGTGTCCGTACTCCTCGGTACCCCAGTTGAGAAAGGACCTGCCGATGCGACGTGGACCAGCGATCACCGCCCTGGCGGCACTGGCTATCTCGCTCACGGCGTGCGGCAGCCAGACCCCTCCTGGAGGGGAGGCCGCTCCTGGCGGCCTGAAGGCCAAACCCGCTGATCTGGGCGATGTGAACCTGTACTTCATCGCGAACACCGAGCAGATGGGGTGGTTCGTCACCGACGCCGACGGGCTCCCGCTCTACCGCTTCGACAAGGACACGCCCAAGCCGTCCAAGTCCAACTGCGAGGGCGAGTGTCTCAAGGCGTGGAAGCCGGTGCTCGCGGACAAGACGCCGATGGCGACTGGTGTGGATCCGATCTCCATGGGGGTCCTGACCAGGCCGGACGGCACCAAGCAGCTCACCATCGCGGGTTATCCGCAGTACATCTATGCCGAGGACAAGGCGGCCGGTGACATGAAGGGGCAGGGAAAGGGCGGGACCTGGTGGGTCACCGCCCCCAACGGCGCCAAGATCACCGGCGGAAAAGCCCAGAACAACAGCAACAAGAGCAGCAGCACGCCGAGCACGTCCCCCAGCCCCGGCGCCCAGACACCGCAGTCCGGGCCACCCACGGCAGCGCCCGGTTACTGAGCCCTGCTGCTCGAGCCCCCGAAATCCCCCGACCGACTCCCCTTGAACAACGAGGACATCAAGACGATGACCAGAGCCCTCGCCACCGTCTTGGCGATGTTGTTCCTCTTCTCCGGCCTGACCGTGACGGCTGCAGCGCAGCCCGCGGACACCGGGGGAGTGATGGACACCCCGACAGGACCGCTGACCGCGAACGACCGGGAACTGCTGAACAAGGTGCGCCAGGCCGGCCTGTGGGAAATGCCCATGGGCGAGCTCACGGCCACCAAGGCGTCGAACGCCAGGGTCAAGCAGATCGGCAAGATGATCATGCTCGACCACATGATGCTCGACAACCTGACGAAGAAGACGGCCGCCCAGTTCGGGCTCACCACCCCGGACGTGCCGAACCCGGCTCAGCAGTCGTGGATGGACGAGCTGAACGGTCTCGAAGGAGACGCGTTCGACAACGCCTTCGTCGCCCGGCTGCGTGCCGCGCACGGTCAGGTCTTCAACTTCATCGCGAAGGTGCGCACGCAGACCCGCAACGACACGATCCGCGGGTTCGCGCAGGCCGGCATCGACGTTGTGATGAAGCACATGACGTTGCTGGAGAGCACTGGTCTCGCGGCCGACTCGTCGTTCGCGGAACCCCAGCCCGCCGGCGGCATCATCAACGCCAGCCTGGCCTCCGGTGAGGGGCCGAACATGTGGGTGATCCTCACGGTCACCGCAGCGGGAGCGGTCCTCACGATCCTCCTGCTCCGAGTACTCCGCCCGCGACGACCGGTGCGGTGATTCAGCAAGACCCCGTTGCACCACGGGAAACGGAGGTGGTGTCCCAAGGTCAGAGGCACTCCAACGCGGACCTGTTCCCACCCGCCCGGCCCTGAAGTGTCCACTCCTGCACCAAGGACCGGGCGGGTTCCCGCGAGAAGTTCTTTCCGGAGGAAGAGTTGTTGTCCAGCCAGATTCCGCTCC
>NZ_MUYM01000135.1 GCF_002150765.1 Lentzea kentuckyensis | reverse complement strand
GTGCTCGCGTTGACCACGTTCGACGATGACGCGGACGTGTTCGCGGCGATTCGGGCGGGCGCGGTCGGCTACCTGCTCAAGGACGTGTCCTCGGCCCGGCTGGTGGAGGCGCTGCTCGCGGCCCGGCAGGGTGAGTCGGTGCTGCAGCCGTCGGTCGCGGCGAAGCTCGTGGCCAGGGTGGCCCGGTTGCCGCGCGAGGAAGCCACACCGCCGGTCGTGCCGTTGTCGGAGCGCGAACTCGACGTCGTCCGGCTGCTCTCCGCGGGACACAGCAACCGTGAGATCGCCGGGAAGCTATTTCTGGCCGAGGGCACGGTGAAGAACCTCGTCACCAGCGTGCTGTCGAAGCTCCAGGTGCGCGACCGCACCCAGGCGGCGTTGCGGGCCAGGGAGCTCGGCCTGTTCTGACCGGCAGGAGTCATGACCCCGGACATGACGTTCGGCACCTGACCGCGCTCTCCTGGCGAGGAGAGGATCAGCCGCACAGCACCAACACCTCGCCTCGAAGGAGCGCTCATGAGTGCCGACCAGACCACCGCATCTCCCCGGCGGGCACGTCCAGTGGTGCGCTTCACCCTGCACTTCCTGGAAATGGTCGTCGCCATGGTGGTGGGGATGATCGCCCTCGGGCCGATCTGGTCGTTCGCCTGGCCGGACCTGTCCGGCAACATGACCGCGCAGGTGCTGGTGATGGCCACCAACATGTCTCTGGCAATGGCGCTGTGGATGAAGATCCGCCGCCACGGCTGGCCGAGCATCATCGAGATGTCCGCCGCGATGTACGTGCCGTTCCTGGTCCTGCTGCCGTTCTACTGGGCCGGCGTGCTGACGGGGATGACGTTGATGGGCGCCGGGCACGTGCTGATGCTCCCGGCCATGCTGATCGCGATGCTGCGCCGCCGCCACGAGTACAGCTGCTGAGCGTTCACGGTGAGCACGCTGCTCAGTCCGTCGAGTCCTGGGTGCGCCGGGCGTAGGCGCGCGCGGCTCGTGCGCGGTCGCCGCAACGGGTGGAGCACCACTGGCGGCGGCCGTGGCGGAGCAGATAGCGGTTGCACGGGCTGGATTGGCAGGCGGTCAGCCGTTCCGCGTCGGGGCCTGTGAGCAGGTCGGCGGCGTTGGCGGCCAGCGTCGCGAGGGCGTGGTCGACGATCTCCGTGGTGGGGTGCGGCGTCGCCCGGTAGGGGCCGTTCTTCTCGTCCCACTGCAGCAGCGGTGCGGTGGGCACCCTGGTCAGCGCGTCGTTGACGGCGGACAGTGCGGCGGGGAGGGCGGGTAGCCCGGCGACGCGAGCGTCGAACAGGGCCCTGACCTGTTCGCGCAGTGAACGCAGCTGCGTGGCGCACATTTCCCGCATGCCGATGCCGACCGGTGCCAGGCCGTGTTCGGTTAGCCAGCGGTTCGTCCGCACGGGGGTGTCGAGGAGGTCCAGAACGCGCCTGCCCGGCAGCGTGACGGCGCTGTTGGCCAGGGCGAGCGACGAGTACTGCTCCTCACCCGGCACAGGCGGCCAGACCTCTTCCGCCGTCACGCTCTCATCCACAGACCTCATGGTACGGGTTGCGTCAGTCCGTGAGAATCACTAGCGTGGATCTCACGGATAGCGCACATCTAAACCGTGAGGAACCTTTCTCGTGACTTCCGCTCCCCTGTTCCCCGTTCACGTCTTCGGCGGCCCGACTGCCCTGTTCGAGTACGGCGGCCTGCGGTTCCTGACCGATCCGACCTTCGACGCACCCGGCGACTACCCGTCCGGCGGTGGTCCGGTCCTGACCAAGACCGCGCCCTCCCGAGTCGCACCAGCCGATCTGCGACGCGTCGACGTGGTGCTGCTTTCCCACGACGAGCACGCCGACAACCTGGACAACGCCGGACGGGCCCTGCTCGCCGACGTCCCGCTCACGCTCACCACTCCCGGTGCCGAACAGCGCCTCGGAGGCACGGCCAAGGGGCTGGCCGACTGGAAGTCCGTCGAGCTGAACCGTCCTGACGGCGGCACGATCACCGTGACCGGTGTGCCGGCCGTCCACGGCCCCGGCAGCCACGAGGACGTCGAACCGTTCACCGGCCAGGTCGTCGGTTTCGTCCTGACCGGTGAAGGCCTGCCGACGGTGTACGTCAGCGGCGACAACGCCTCGCTCGACGCCGTCGAGCAGATCGCCGAGCGCTTCGGCCCGATCGACACCGCCGTGCTCTTCGCGGGCGCGCCGCGCTTCGCCGGTCTCTTCGACGGCCGGCCGCTCGTCCTGGACAGTGCGCAGGCCGCCGAGGCGACCAGGATCCTCCACGCACGCCGGGTGGTTCCGGTCCACTACGAGGGCTGGGCCCACTTCACCGAGGGCCGTGACGACCTCGAAGCCGCCTTCACCGCCGCCGGACTCGCCGACCGTCTGCAGTGGAACTGAGCAGAGCCGCCGGCGGGACGCGAGAGCTCAGCCCGCGTCCCAGAAGGCGTTCCCGGCCTCCTGAAGGTCGGCGAACACCCGCACGTCCACGATCCGATCACCCCGGACCTTCAGCACGTCGAAACCGTCCATCGACAACTCGGCGTCGCCGCGCTTCGCGGAGAACCGGACACGAAATGCGGCCTCCCCCCATCAACCTCGCGAGATTGCCGAAGTGGTCACCCGCGTACGGTGACCGCCCTGCTCTCCGCCACGCCGTCGGCGCGACCCGCCTCGACGGCGACGACCGTGACGGTGAGGTTCCGTCCGGCCATCGAGGCGGTGACCGTCAGCTTGGAGGTGGCGGCTCCGGGGATGACCTCGCCGTTGAGCCGCCATTCGTAGCGATGGGCGTCGGGCCTGGGCGACCAGATGCCTGAGGTGGCGTGGACGGTGAGGCCTGCCCTGGGGAGGCCGTAGATCACCGGCTTGGTCGTCGCCTTCGGGGCGGCGCCTTGGCCGACCGGCTCCGTCGGGGCCGAGGTAGCGGAGCCGGGGCTGGCGCCGGGCCGGGACGCGGTGACCGTGACCGTGATCCGCTTGCCCAGTGCGGCAACCGGCAGCTGACAGGTCCGGTGGGTAGCGCCCTTGATCGCGACACCGTCGGCGGCCCACTGGTAGGAGTGGGACGTCGCGACGGGTTGCCAGTCACCGGTGGAGGCGCTGAGGGTCTGCCCGACGGCGGGCTGTCCGCTGACGGCCGGCACCTGACCGGCCCGCAGGACCGGCTTGGTGATGGTCAACGCCTTGGTCAGCACCACGGGTTGCACGTCCGAGAAGTGGGACCGGACCTCGACGGTCGCCGCGCCGGTCCGGGCGGAGCCGAGGTTCACCTCGGCCGTCAGGACCGTGCGGTCGGCCGAGACGCTCCTGACCGTCGCGGAGATCGGTGCGCCGCCGCGCGGGGTGACCCGGACGGTGTCGCTCTGGTAGAGCGAGGTGCCGGACAGGGTGATCACCTGGGTGTCACCACCGGCCACCGCGACCGGTGCGACCGTGGTCGCGGTGAACTTCTCGCCCTCGCAGAGCGTGGCGCAGACGAGGAACCCGTCGAGGGTGGCGTACTGACCGCTGCGCTTGACCACCCGGACGGTGTGCCGGGCGGCGGGGTTCAGGTCGTCGGCGGTGTACAGCGTCTGCTGGACCTGCCTGCTGGTCGCCGACGTGCTGATCACGCCCTTGGACACGTCGTCGACGAACACCTCGATGTCGCCCTGGTCGGAGTTCTTCTCCCCGATCACGCGGACACCGGCGCCGGTGAACGTCATCGTGGCCGAGTCGCCGTTGTCGTGTGCGGCGTGGACGGTCTCGTGGAAGTCGCCGAGGCCGCGGAACCCCAGGGCGATCCACGACCCGTGGTAGGAGATGGACAGGTCGAAGTCGTCGAGGCGGCTCCGGTTCGCGCGCAGTTCACGGGGCAGGCCCGCGGCCTTGATGATGTCTTGGGCCGCCGGCGGCCAGTCGCCGTTCTTGACCTCAGTGTTGTTGGTCAGGACGACGTTGGTTCCCCTGTTGTAGCTACCCGCTGGTGCGTGGAAGTTGTCGTGCATGCGGATGTCGTGAATGGTCGGGGTCCACATGCCGGTCCACGAACCGTTGGCGAAGTGGATGACGTTGTGGTGCGTGTCCCACTTCGAGCTGCCCTCGTCCTGGTAGATCATGTTGTTGGTGCGGCTGCCGCCGCTCAGCACGTTGCCACGGAATTCCGAGGTCAGTGTGTCGTCGTGACCGCCCTGACCGCCGTTGGTGTAGATGTGCCCGCCGTCGTGCAGCACGCCCATGACGTCGTAGACGTAGTTCTCCACGATCTTGTTGTCACCGGCGTAGTTGGTGCCCCGCCGGCAGGAGCCGACCGGGAAGTTGCTCTGCTTCGCCTGCAGTTCGCAGCTCGCGGCCCAGCCCCAGCCCCAGCCCATCGAGATGCCGGAGTACGGGGTGTGCGCGATCTCGTTGTTCGCGAGGGTGGCGCGCCGCGTGTAGCCGGTCCAGATGCCCACCGCGTCCTGGTAGTCCTGACCGACGTACTCGATGACGTTCTGCGAGATGATGTCGCCGCTGGTCATCCGGTTCGGGTCGGTGACGTAGTAGTCGTCGACCTCACCGAGGGACACACTGCCACCGGACGTGTCGTGAATCCAGCTCCTGGTGATCGTCGACTCCTGGGTGCCGTCGGCGAGGTCGATGCCCGTGCCTCCGGTGTGGGCGATCTCGACGTCGGTGAAGACGATGCCGCGGCCGCGATGCACCTGCACCGCCGCGGGAATGCGGATGGGGCGGCGCGTGGCGGCGTCCCACAGCACACCGGCCTGGTTGTCGACGTAGCCGGCGGTGGAGGGCAGGTTCCAGGTGGTGTGCGCGAAAGTGACCCCGCGGAAGGTGATGTCGTGCACCGGGGCGATCCGGTCGGGGATCACCACGAACCCGTCCACCACCAGGTAGTCGCCGCCGGTCTTGACCAGCTTGACGGTGTGCCGGCCGGCAGACAGGCCGGTCACCGACACCACGGGCTGCTGTGCCAGCCGGACCGGTCCGTTCGCCGACACGGTCCTGGTCTTGGTGCCGTCGACGTACACATCGATGGCGCCGGCGTCGGTGTTGACCTCGGTGAGCACGTCCACGCCCGTGCCGGTGAAGGCAAAGGTCATCGAGTCACCGTTGACCTGGGTGTAGTGCACGTCGTTGTCGAAGTCGCCGTACGGACGCCCGGCGGCGGTTCGCCACGACGGTGAGTACGTCGCGCGCGGGTCCGTGTCGTTCACGGGAGCCAGGTGTCCCGGCGTCCCGCTGAGGTCGACGACCTTCTCCAGGACAGGCAGGTCCACCGCGGCGGTGGCGAGGTTCTCGCCTGGACGCGGCTTGTAGTACAGCTGGTTCGCCGTGGTGTCGAGGTAGAACTCACCGGGCTCGTCGAGCAGCTGGTAGGCGTTCTCCACCCAGCTGATGCCCTCGAGCTTCGGCAGCCCGGCGCCGTTGAACGGGAAACCCAGGTTCGGCACCGACGAGTTGTTGTTGGCGAAGCAGCCCGGAGCGACGTTCAGGCTGGAACCACCGCCGGCGGCTTCGGTGATGCCCGCCAGCGGACACCTCATGTGCTTCCAGTCGCGGTTGTAGACCACCTCGACCGCGGAAGCGTTGGTGAACGACCGGTACGACGTGTCCGCGGTGGTGAAACTGGAGTTCTTGAGAGTGAACCCGCCTGGGTCGAGCGGCCCGCGGGCACGTTGGGCGCGCTGTCCGTTGACGAACAGCTGGCGGCTGGTCGTGCCGGGCGGTACGGCGGCCCGGTAGATGTTGCGAGAGCTGTCGGAGAGGCTGAACCCGCTCACCTGGCGGGCGCCGCTGAACACGGGCCGCTCGGTCCCATAGGCCGAGTACACGACCCGGTGACCGTTGGCGCCCGAGTCCGCCGGGCCGAGCGTGAACGGCTCCGCCAGCCGGTAGGTGCCGCCGCGCAGACGCACGTCGATGTCGGTGGTCATCGAGCCGGCCAGGGCGCGCACCTTGGCGCGGACGCCGGTCAGGCTGCACGGGGCCGCCTGCGTGCACGCCGTTCCGGAACCGGCGGGGGCGGCGTACAGCTCCCTCGACGGAGCCGCGGAGGTCGGCAGGGGCACGGCAAGCCCCACGGCGGCCACTGCGGCAGTGACCAACACACGCCTTACGTTCGGCCTTGAACGCGTGCGCATCGGTGCTCCTCAAAGGCGTGCGCTGGTGAGGGCGCACGACAGGGCAGGGAATAGTTCGACTACAGGGAGTCACAGCAGGCGAGCGGTCGAGACGGATCGCCCCCTGTGAGATCGTTCACATTAGAGAGCATCGCGCTGCCGCGCGCAACCTATTCATCGGTTGACTTTGCGCACCAGTTCGATCACGCGACAGGCAATGCCTGGCAGACATGGGCACTGCTCGCACGCAACAGCGACAACAGCCTGGTTCATCCGATGTTTGCGCTAACAATTTCATCAAGCGTCCTGCCCTGAAATCGTCGGAAGCAGGGCACCCTGCCCGCTACCCAGAGTAAGACCATCTTTAGGCGGAACCGTGCCAGGCCTGCTGTACATCCACGGTGGACGCGTTGCGCCGAGGACTCCGGGTCGCGGACTGAGGCTGACGACAGCAGGTCGCTGTCGTCAGCCGATCTCAGGCCAGCCCGATCTGCCGGGCGATGGACTCGTTGTCCCAGAACAGGAACTCCTCGTCCATCGTGCCGCGCTTGTTCCACAGGCCGATGGTGGCGATGTTGACGGCGTACTTCCTGCCGGTCGGCTGGATGAAACCACCCTTGCCGTCGGGCATCGGCCTGGTGAAGGTGCCCTGCTGAACGCCGGCGACCGCGGTCAGGCCGTCGCGGACCACGCGCAGGTAGTGCGACTCGATCCGGGTGTCCGGCGCCCAGACGAACAGTCCCTTCAGGTCCTCGATGTGCCGGTCGATGCCGTCGGTGTAGTGGCCGTCCGGATAGTGCACGCGGATGTGCTTGGCGTGGCTCTCACCGAGTCTTGCCCACTTCTGGTGGGTGAAGACGTCGAAGTCGAGCTCTCCGAACGTCTCCAGGTTGCGCCGCTCCTCCCGCGTGAGGCCCGCCGGGAACGGCGGGTTGGGAACCGGCGTGGTGGCCGGGTCGGGCAGCGGAACCCACGGGTTGTGCCCGGCGGGCGCGGCGCCGGCCGGGGCGGTTCCGGCGGTGACGGCGGTCAGCGCCAGCGCGCCGAACGCGGCGGCGCCGCCGTTGGCCATGAGTGAACGACGATCGAGCATCGTTGGTCCCCTCTCAGAGTTCAGGGATCTCCTGGGGCGTAACGCAAAGCCCTTCGAGCTGCGTTACGAGGTGCGCCAGACGGTGCCGCGGCGCTCGTACTCCAGGACGGTCTCGACCCGGTTGGCGAACTGCGCGCCCAGGAACCGCTCGACCAGCCAGAGCGCGCCGTCCAGGCCGGAGGTGATGCCGGCGCACGTGACGAGGTCGCCGTCATCGACCACACGCGCGTTGATGACCTTCGCGCCCTCCGCGGCGAGGGCGGCTTTGGCGCTGGTGTGAGTGGTGGCCGGCCTGCCGCGCGTGAATCCGGCCGCAGACAATGCCATCACGCCGGTGCAGACCCCGGCCATGATCGCGTCAACGGCGGCGAGGCGCTTGATGAACGCCTTGTCCGCCAGCAGCTTCTGCATGCCCGAACCCGGTTCGTCGTGCCGGCCACCGCCCGGCACGATCAGCACGTCGGCTTCCTGCGGTGACCATGCACGCGGCGCCTCGATCCGCAGACCCCGCGCCGCGGTGACCATGGTCGGCTTGGCGATCGACACCAGTGTCGTCCGGATGGCGCCGCCCAGGAGGCCGGCTATGGACAGCACGTCGAAGGGCGCGATGGAGTCCAGCTCCTCCACGCCCTCGTAGAGCAGAATCTGCACACGCAACGGCGCCGCCGCCGAGACGGCGGGCGCGTCCGCCGTCGCCAGCCCGGCCGACAACGCGGACGCACGCAGGAAAGTACGGCGTTCCAAGGAATACCTCCAACAAGAGCTCTCTCACCAGTGAGTCGGCTCGAACCCTCTGGTAGTTCCCGGCGAGTTGCGGAAGTTTCGAAGCGGAACTGGACTGTCCAATTAGGACTGAAGGCTTCCGTGGACGACGTCCGTCCGCCTCTTCAGACCGGTTCAGGTCATGCAAGGGTCGTGGCAAGCCGGTCGAGGTGTCACCCCAGTTGTGCGGCCGGCCGCACCATCACTCGTGTCCCCTCGAAGCTCGTTCTCATATGGCGCCAATAGTCACCATCAGCGCCTAGTCACCTCAACGTAACCAACGAGCCCGGGTGGTGCATGTCACATCTGCGGGCGCAACTGTCCGCAACATATAGCTGCCTTGGAAGCAAGTTCCGTGGAAGACCTGGGAACCTGCAGCCGGATGAGAGAGGCACTCACGAGTGACGACGATCAGCCGTCGGTGAAGAACTGGGCGAAGCGAGCGCAGCCCGGACAGGATGGCCACCCCGGTCAGCACCTGAGCGCGAACGCGCGGCAGGGTGGGCGAGGCCGTCTGCGCCAGTACCCGGTTCAGCCAGCTCGACGCAAAAGCTACGCGTCCGCCACTGCTGGTCAACAGCCCGACTCAGCGTCGATCAGTCCGCACGCCTTCCGCCGGACCGGTGTCACGCCAGACCGATGTCGGCCAGCCAGTGGCTCGTGCTCCGGGGCGTCACACCGAGCAGCTTCTGGGCGGAGCGTTCCGGTGCGATCGAGCGGCCGGTCAACGTGTTCATCGCCCGGTAGCTTTCCGCGACGCCGGCGGCAGGGCCTTCTCCCATGAGGGGTGCGATGGACGCGCCGAGCTCCTCCGGGGTGATGGCCCGGTAGACCACACCCCGTCCGAGCCGGGCACCGAAAGCCTCGGCCAGCTCCAGCCCGGTCACCGCCGGGTACTGCCCCACGGCGACCACACCGCTGACGTCCGTGCGCTCGAACAACGCGACCGCGGCGTCGGCGATGTCCAGATGCGACGCCCACGAGACGGCGAACGTGTCCGGCAGCGGGTAGGACAGCACGCCCTCCTCGCGGACTGCTCCGATGACAGGCGGAAGCAGCAGGTTCTCGAGGAACAGCTCAGGCGCGATCACCGCGTGGGAGACACCGCTGTCCGCGAGCAGGCCTGCCAGCGTCGAGACCGCGCTCGCACCGTCGCCGGGGACGTCGACCGGGTAGCCACTGGTGGAGAACACCACCCTGGCCGGACGGGCCGCGCGGACCGCGGCGGCGATGTTGCGGGCATAGACCAGACGATCTTCTTCCGACACCACCGGGAGGTGGACGAACACTCCCTCGGCGCCTCGGTAGGCCTCGGTCAGCTCCGCCACGGAGGAGCTGTCCGCGGCCACCACGCGCGCGCCGGGCACGACGACATCCGCCTTGCGGGTCAGGGCTGCCACGGGCTTGCCCGCGGCGATGAGTGCGGCGACGACAGGTCCGCCCTGGGCGCCGGTGGCGCCGTGGATCACGTAGGTCATGGATCCATTAGTGCATGAGATGCATCAGTTACATCAACTGCACTAATGGCGATACACTCAAAAATGTGACGAACTCCTGCCTGCCGGACTGCGGCGTCGCCCGGTTCCTCGCCCTGCTCAACGGGCCGTGGGCGACCCTCGTCGTGCGCGAGCTCCTGAGCGGTCCCCTCCGCTTCACCGAACTGCGCGACGCCCTGCCAGGGATCAGCCCGCACACTCTGACCAGCAGACTGCGCCAGTTCGAGAAGTACGGCATCGTCACCCGCACCGCCTACCCCGAGATCCCTCCGCGCGTCGAGTACCGGCTCACCCCGGTCGGCGAGGGACTCCGCGACGTCCTCGACGCGATGGGTACTTGGGCCATGTCGATCCCGGAACCCGTTTCCGCGGAGTGACGCGTCCTGCGGTGGTCGTCAAGTGTGGAACACCTCCGCGGTTGATGGTCGGTATCTCGATGCCCAGTGCCCGCAACCGGTTGGTTGCGGTAGTGGCCGGGTTCGTAACCGGGTACCACGGGAAACCGGTAGGGAGGAATGCGCGGAACACCGGCCAGGCAACACCTTCTCGCAGTGGTGCCAACACGTGCGTCACAGTCCTATCTGGACGATCGCGGGCCTGTTCGCAGCCGCCCCCCAGAAAGACTCATGCCGGCCGACAGGGTTTCCACTGTCAGCCGGCATCTCCGCGCAACTCAGGCAGTGCCCCAGAAGGCGTCCTCGGATTCCGGGTCAGAGGAGAACAGCCACACCTCGGCGATCCGGTCACCCTCGACTCGCAGCAGGTCGATGCCGTCCTGGGACATCGTCGCGTCCTCGCGCTTGCCGCTGAAGTGGATCGACACCGCGACCACCGTGCCGTTGACCATGAGCGGGCCGGTCAGCGAGAGCTCGAACGTCCCTTCGCTGGCGGTCATCATGCCACCGAGCAGCTGGCCGACCGCGGCGCTGCCACGGTGCGTGCCGGAGAACTGGTTGTCACCGGGCTGATGCCACACGATGTTCTCGGCGAACAAACCGGCGACCGCGGGGAAATCCTTGGCGGCCAACGCCTCGAAGTACTTGCTCACAACAGCCAGCGGTCCGGTCGTCTCAGTCATCGTAGTTCCTCTCAAGGGTTCGTTGCTATGGCCCAATAGTCACCATTGGTGCCCAGTTACCTCAACGTAACTGAAAGCCGTTTGTGACGCGCGTCACAAATGATCCCGCCGGCGAACGTCAGTTCAACGGGCGGCGTCGAACGCCTCGCGCGCCGCGAGGACCTCTCCTGCGTGGCGCTCCGCCCACTCGCCCAGTTCTCGCATCGGCGCGTGCAGCGTGCACCCCAGCTCGGTCAGTTCGTACACGACCCTGGGCGGCACCTCCGCGTACGCGTGACGGCTGACGAGCCCATCCCGTTCCAGATCGCGCAACGTCTCGGTGAGCACCTTCGCGCTGACACCCTCGACCAGCGTCCGCAGGTCGCCGAACCGCAGACCGCCACCACGGCCGAGTGCGATCACCACCAGCGCCGACCACTTGTTGTCCAGCCGCGCCAACGAGGTGCGCGTCGACCAGATCGCCGAGGGCGCGGTCCACCCGGAGTTCTGCGACATGAGCCACATCCGCTCTCGGTTACGTTGAAGTGACCAGCCCGCTGCGGCGAGTATGGGTACCGCACCTTGCTGGAATTGGCTCCACGAACCTATAGTTCATTGTCGTAACTTGTTATCTGAACGCAACCGAGAAGGGGGTGCGGCTGTGCCCCAGCACCCCGAGTTCAACGTGCTCACAGCGACCTGCCCGTCGCGAACCTCGCTGGCCCGCATCGCGAACAAGTGGACCGCGATGATCGTCTCCGCGCTGGGCGACGGCAGACTCCGGTTCTCCGACCTTCGCTCCACTGTGGACGGTATCAGCGGCAAGGTGCTCACGGACACGCTGCGAGACCTGGAGCGCGACGGACTCGTCAGCCGCCACGTGTACGCCGAGGTGCCGCCCAGGGTCGAGTACGAACTGACCGAACTGGGGCGAACCCTGCACACTCCTCTGCGGGCACTTAACCGTTGGGCGGAGGGGCACATCGAACAGGTGCTCGCGGCACGCGAGGCCTACGACGCCCGGAGCTGAACCGTCGCCCAGTAAGGCGTCACGCCAAGGGGGCGCCCGGTGGGGGCAACTGGCAGACCCGAACCGCGAGGGGCACGGAGCATCCGGTCGCGTGGACCGATTCGTGGGCACCGCCTGCCTGTCCCGCAGGGAACACCAACAGGACAGCGGCACATCCGCCGACGATGCCGGCGAGGCGAGTCTTGTTCGTCATCAGGAACTCCTTTCCTCGAGGTTCAACGTGACCCTATTGGCGCAACCGCCCCCAGACGGAGCACCGTCGGGCTTCTTCCGCAGACGCGGATAACAACAGTGATCTGGCGAAGTCCTGCCAGGCCTGCTGCCCGGGTGAGCAGGTCGGTCACCGCACCGGCATCGCCGGCTGTTCAGTTCTGCCCCGCCGCGCACCACCGCGCGGAACGCGCGGACCGAGTCTGTCGTGAAGTCATGGCCGGGCACGGTTTTCGTCATCTCGGCTCCACCTCCGTCCCGTCGGCGGCTCCGGCGGAACGCCGTTGTCAGGACGACAACACCCCGTACCGAACACTGTGTTTTGTTCCATGACCGACATGGCCTGACTGGACAGAGGCTGCGGTCAACTGTGGCCCGCGCCGACGTGGTGCAACGCCTCCGCCAGCTCGGCCCGTCTGCGGACGCCGAGTTTGCGGTACGTGTTCGTGAGGTGCTTCTCCACCGCGCGGGGCGTCACCTCGAGCGCCTCGGCGATCTCTTGGTTGGACTGGCCCGCCACCGCGAGCATCGCCACCCGGCGCTCTGACGGCGTCAACCTCACGGGCGTGGACTGTCTGCCGGTCAGCACCGCACGCGCCTGGTCGGCGATGTTCCTGACTCCGATGTCCTCCGCCACTTCGAGACATCGGCGCCAGACGTCGACGCTGCCCGACATCTCGGCCAGCTGCCGCAGCGCGAGCGTCAGCTCCAACGCGTGGGCGGAACTCTCCAGGACCTCGACGGCACGACGGGTCAGCATCTCGCCGCGCTCACCGCCCACCACCGCGCCCAGCACCCGCAACGCACGGCCTTCCGCGGACGCGGCTCCCCAGTCTCGGGCGATCAGGCGCTCCTCCTCCGCGAGCACCATCGCGTCCTCCGTGTCGCCGAGCCGTTTCTTCAGCAACGCCAGGGACGTCCGCCACGGGAACAGCACCGGGTTGCGCCACCCCGACCGGTCCAGCCGCACGCCGCACTCGACCAGAACCGCGACGGCCCCGTGCAGATCCCCGTTCAGTGCCGCTTCCGAGGCACGCAGGAGACCGACCACGGCGGCGAGACAGTCGTTCGCGGGTTCGTTGCCGGCGAAGGCCAGCACCTTTCCGGTGAGCACGGGATCCCTCACCTGCAGAGCGACACCTGCCAGCACCACCGCGGTCGAGGTGCCCATCGCGCTCCAGTCCCCAGCCGCGAGCTCGCAGGCTTCCGTAGCGGCACGGCCCGCCTCCGCGACGCGGCCGGTCATCAGGTGGACGAGTGCCTGCCCGCTGCGGATCACGACCTGTTCCACCGCGTCGCCCCGGCTGCGGGCGACGTCCATCGCCTGGTCGAGCCAGCCCACCACGGCACCGGGCGCTCCGGCCGCCGCGAGACAGGTAACGAGCAGTGGCGCGGCCGAGCCGCGGCGCGGGGAGGAGGCGGGCTCCTGTTCGAGCAACCGTTCGGCCTGCACGCGGACCTCGCTCGCCGGCAGGCCGACGCCGACCATCGCCGCGTCCAGCAGCACCGCCCGCAGTTCCCGTTCCGCCGCCGTGGTCACTCCCGCGTCAGGTCCGAGCTGGACCAGCCGGGCCGCCGCGTAGCCGAGGTCACCGCGGATGGTCGCCTCCGCGTAGCGCAGCCTCGCCTCGATCCTCAGCGCGAGCTCACGATCGACGGGTTCGGGGCTCGCACCGAGCTCCGACAGGACCTGGCGCAGCATGGCCACGACGGACGCGGGCGCGTCGGTCATCACCATCGGCGTGAGCCGGATCAACGCCGCGGCGCGGTTGCGGGGTTCCTTCAGCAGCGGAACGGCGTAGGAGATGCAACGCACCGCGGCTTGCACGTCGAACCCCCGCACCGCGCTCGCGAGGTCGACCAGCACCTTGGCCCGGTCCTCGCCGTCGACCGACGTCTCCAGCAACGCTCGGCGCAGGTACCGTTCCGCGGTCTCCGGCGAGCCGGACCGCAGCGCGGTCTCCCCCGCCACGCGCAGCACCTCGACCGCCCACGCGCCCTGCGGCCGGGTGATCTCGAGCAGCTGCCGCGCGACCTCCTCCTCGGGCCGGCCGTTGTCGTACAGCAGCCGTGCGGCCCGGACGTGCAGGTCCTCCCGCTCAGCCGAGGTCATCGTCTCCTCGACGGCATCGCACACAGCGCGGTGGGCGAATCCGATGGCCGTCAGCAGGCCGAGTCTGCGCAGGGACCTCGTCACGCCGAGCAGCGCCACCCGGTCGAGTCCTGCCAGCTCCGCCGCGTCGGGCAGCCCACCGCCGAGCGCGGCCATGGACTTCATCAACGCCGTGGCCGGCTCTGGCAGCCCACCCAGGCAGGCGACCAGCCGGTCCCGCGCGTAGGTCGGCCGCATCCGGCGCGCCGTCTCGGCGTGTGCGGCCACCGGTGGCAGACCTACGACGCTCCACGACAACACGAGCGCGGTGAGCAGCATCGGATTGCCGTCGGTCGCCTTGTGACAGGCGAGGGCGAACTCGTCGTCACAGTCACGGCCGAGTCGCTCGCGCACCAGCGCGGCGGAGCCCGCGCGGGTGAACGGCTTGGGACGCAACCGGTGCGTGGCTCCCGCCACGATCGACGCCACAGCCGGCCGGTCCGCGAACCGATCCCCCTCGCGGACGGACACGACGACCACGGCAGGCAGACGCCGTACCCACCTGGCGAATGCCTCGATCACCACCAGCGACTCGTCATCGGCCCACTGCAGGTCGTCGACCAGCAGGAGCACCGTGCTGTCGGCGGCCAGGTCGAGCAGAACCCCGAGCCGGTCCGCGACGGTGGCGTCGTCCGCCGCGGCGGAAGCCACGTGGTCGAGCAGCTGACGGACCACACCTCCGGCCAGGTCCAGCTCGCTCTGCGCGGCCGAGGCCTGCAGCAGGACGCAGTCCGCCGCGTCGAGGCGCCGTGGCACCGATCGCAGCAGCGCCGTCTTCCCGATGCCGAGCGGACCCGCGACCGCGATCACGCTGCCCTCGCCTCCGGCCGCACGGCGGAGGGCCTGTCCCACGACTTCCAGCTCGTCATCCCGTTCGAGCAACACCGCTCTCGCGCCCGGCCTCATCCGCCAGGAACCCAGCCGAGCCGGCGAGCACGACCGAGCAGCCCGCTCAGGCGCCCGCGCACGGCGATCTCGGCGGCCTCCCACACCAACGGCCCGGCGGCCGGTGCGTCGGTGATCTCCGCGAGATCGAGCAGCACGCTCGCGTACGCGGACCGCCACGGCGTGTCCCGGAGCAACCGGACGGCCTCCCTGATGTCGTCGGGGTCGCCGAACACGGCCGCGCGGCTCTGGTAGGCACGGCCGAGCTGGCCCGGCACCCCCCAGGCACGGGCGAAGGCGATCTCCTCATCGCACAGACGGGCAGCGCGATGGGTGTCACCGCACGCGCGCGCCGCGATCGCGGCCACCGACTGCCACCGAAGCGCACCGGGATTCACCGCCCCGCGAGCGAGCGAGCGTCGCCCGCATTCCTCCGCCAGTGCGAGCGCCGCGGACGCGTCGCCGCGCTTGAGCGCGAGCAGTGCACGAACGAAAAGCATCAGAGTGCGGGTGTGACCGAAGCCCAGCTCGTGCTCGGGCATGCTCGCGAACGACTCCTCGGCACGCTCGGTGTGTCCGTTGTCGAGGCTGAGGTGCACCTCGGCCAGGATCATCAACGGTCGTGCGTCCGGGTGCCACTGCCACAACGGCATGGCGCTCCGCGCGGCGGCGAGGTCGCGCTCGGCCTCGGCGAACCGGCCGGCGGTCGCCATCACGATGGTCCGCATGACCAGCGCCTGGCTCACCACACCGTTCAGACCGCGCCCGCGCGCCTCCGCCACGACGGCGTCCAGTCCGCTGACGGCCTCGCCCAGGTCGTCGGTGAGCAGCAGGGCCGAGCAGGCGGCCACCCTCGGCATCAGCACGGCGGCGGGCGCGGCCAGCGCGGTGCGGGCGAGCTTTCTCGCCAGTTCCGGTTCCCCGCCACGCATGACGCACAGCCACGCCGCCGTGCCGGCACGTTCAGGGTCCTCCGGCGCGACCGGAAGTGGATCAGCCTCGAACAGGCCGAGCTCGGGAACCTCCAGCGGCGCGTCGTCGACGATCCAGTACATCGCGGCCAGGCCGTGGTGCTCCACACCGGTCGACGGCACCGCGCCGAACGTGCGCCTGACCAGCGCGGCATCGCCATGGGCGACGAGCTGGTCGGCCGCGGCGAGACGCGCTTCGCCGCAACCGGGCAGTGCGGGTTCCAGCAGCATCCTGGCGAGCCTTCTGGCTCCGGCATCGGGCGCGCGAGCGGACTCGAGCCTCGCGAGCTCCAGCGACAACTCGGACGTCGTCGCCGGGTCGAGGGGTTCCCGCAACGCCCGCTCCAGGTGCCGCGCCGCCACGCACGACTCACCTCGTTCGGCCGCACGCCGCGCCGCGGTGCGCAGCAACGGCACCACCCACGGATCACCGAGCGGCGGGACCACCTCCAGCACGCGTGCCAGTTCTTCTTCGTCGACCGCGGCGCGGTGGCCCGCTCGCGCGGCACGGACGTGCAACTCGTCGCGGTCCTCCTGCGCCATGCCCGCGAGAACCAGGTCGGGGCTCAACCCCGCCGTCAGGGCCGGCGGCAGGTCGCGGGTGACGAGCCCGGCGCCGGCGAGGAGATCCAGCGCGCGATCGGCCGTGACGTCCCGCAGGTCCGCCACCACACACGTCAAGCCGAGACCGAACCGGGGGCCGCACGCGGCGATGGCGTGCAGCAGACCGGCCACCTCGGCGGGCATCGCCGCCAACGCCCGCGCCACCAGGTCGGCGAAGGCGTCCGCCGCCAGCTCCTCGATGTCCTCTTCGCGCGGGAAGGGGTTCACGCGCAGCCGGTCCAGCACCGTCCGCAGCACCGACGCCACTCCGCCGGTGCACCGGCTCAGCGTGGCGACCACATCATCGCCCGCCTGCTCTCCGCGTTCGGCCGACACCAGTTCCGCGACCACGTCCGGCGGCAATGCGGACGTGGTGAGCACGGTGGCGTCGTCCAGCACCCGCCCCGCCCCGCACGCCACGGCGACGATCATGACGGGCCGCCCTGCCACCCGACCGGCCAGCCGGGCGAGCCACGCGCGCGTGGGCTCGTCGAGGCGGTCGGCGTCGTCGGCGGCGACCAGCACCGGAACGGTGCGGGCCAATTCCAGCACGACCCCGGCGGCGGCCACGGGCCCGGCACCACTCGGAACCGGGTGCCCCGCGCGCAACGCCACCACCTGTGCCGTCACGTCGTCGATGCCGAGGTGTTCGCCGTATCCGGGCGACGCTCCCGCGACGGTCAGCACGGCCACCCCGGCGTCGCGCGCCAGCTCGACCGCCTGGGAGAGCAACGCGCTTCGGCCGGTACCGCAGCCGCCCCTGATCTCGATCAGGGACGGCTCGCCGTCGGTGAGCGCGCGCATCGCCCGCTCCAGCAAGGCGAGTTCGGCCACGCGACCGAGCAGTTCAACCGCCACAGCGCACCCCTCACTTCAGCCGGGTGGCGAGATCCGCCCGCGTCTGGACGCCGAACTTGCGGTAGGTGTTGGAGAGGTGGCTCTCCACCGTGCGCACGGTGACGAACAGCGCGTCGGCGATCTGCCGGTTCGTCAGCCCCGCCGCGGCCAGTTCGGCGACCCGTCGTTCGCCATCGGTGAGCACGTCACGAGTCCGGCCAGGCACCTCGCCCATGCGACCACCGGCTTCCATGAGCGCGCTCCTGGCACGGCTCGCGGCGTCGACGTCGCCACAGCGCACGGCCAGGTCGACCGCCGCCCGCAGCTGTCTGCGGGCCGCTTTGTCGTCGCCGCGCCGCAGGAGCGCCGTGCCCAGCGCGGTCCGGGCCTGCGCTTCGCGCAGACCGGAGCCCGCCGCCTCGAGCCGCAGTGCCGCGTCCTCCAGGGTGTCGATGTGCCCCGTGACCAGTCCACCGGCGAGCAGGGCGTACCCGCGGGCAGCCTGCGTGCCCCAGCGGCTCGCCGCCCGCGCACCGCGTTCGGCGAGCTCGGCGGCCTCCGCCCGGCGCCCGAGCTCGACGAGCAACGCCACGGCGTCGACCCACCACGGGACGGGCACCGGGTTGCGAACGCCCATCGCCTCGAGCGCTTCGCCGTATCCCAGCAGGAGGTCCAGCGACGCGGTGAGCTGCCCGCGGTTGCGCAGCACACGCGCCCTGGCCGCCGTCACCAGCCCGAGTTCCAGCGGCTCGCGTGGTTCGTACAGCTCGTCGAGCAACCGCGCCGCGCGCTCGTCCTCACCGGTGCTCGCGCACACGCACGCGAGCACAGTGCGCGCCCACCGCAGCTCATCGGTTCCTTCACCGGCCGAAGACCTGGACAACGCCTCTTCGGCGTCGGACGCCGCGTCCACCAGTTCGCCGCGGTCGAGCAGCAACCACGCCCGCCCGGCGATGGCCAGGACGCGGCTGGGCTCGTCACCGGAGGACTCGGCGGACCGGAGGACTCGGTCGATCACGGCCAGCGCCTCCACGGAGTCACCGCAGTAGTGCAGTGACGTGGCGGCGACGAGGTCCCACCAGTCGTGCTGGGCGGCCGGCGGCGTGAGCGCCGACCGCGTCAGCGCCAGCGTGCGGGCGAGGGACTCCCCGGTCAGCAGCTCGGCGCGAGCCAGCTGCTGCGTGAGGCGCCTGGCCAGTCGCGTCCTGAGCTCGGCCGGCGGCCGGATCTCGCGGGCGTGCGCGAGAGCGGCGCCCACCGTGGCGAGATCGTTGTGCCCCACCAGGAGCATGGAGGCCTCGATCGTGCCGCGCAGTCCCTGGTCGACATCGGCGGGCAGCGCGCGCCACGTGTCGGCCAGGACGCCGAAGGCCTCCCGCCCGTGCCCCGTCCGCAGCGCGGCCATCCCGTACTGGGCGGCCGCCCGCACGCGCGTGTCCACGTCGGTGATGGCACCGAGCACCCCGGCGTACACGACGCGAGCCGCCTCCGGATCCGTGCCCACCAGCAGGTTCGCCAGTTCCAGCCGGGTCTCGACGTGCTCGGGTGCGACCTCCAGCGCCCTGCGCAGGTAGCCGGCGGCCACGTCGGGCCGGTCCGCGCAGTCACGCGCGGCCTCGCGGAGTGTGGACGTCATCCACGGTTCGTCGATGACGGGCAGCGCGACGATCTGCTCGGCGATCTCCTCGCGCGGCCGTCCCTCGTCGCTGAGCAACCGGGCCGCCCTGACGCGCAGCGCGGCCAGCTCGCGCGGGTCGAGCGAGGCGAGCAGCCAGGCGCGCAGCTCGTCCGAGTGAAACGTCCCACGCTCGGTCAGCACACCCACGAGTCTCAGCGTCTTGCGGGACCCCTCGGCGGCGGCCGGGGACAGTTCGAACAACGCGGCGGTGGCACCCACGTTGCTGTCACCGACTATCGCCAGGGCCGTCGCGTACCGCTGGATCGGTTCGGCCTGCTCACCGAGCCAGACCGAGATGCACGCGACCGAGTCCGCGGTAGCCGTCACGCGCAGCCGGTCGGCCCATTCGGGGTCGGGCTGCCCGCCCTGCTCGACGATGGGGGCCAGGCAGCTGAGCACAGCGCCCGGGATGCCGTTGCACACCTCCACGCAGACCTGCACGAACTCGTCGTGCGGCTCGACGCCGAACACGTCGCGGATCAGCTCGCGCACATCGGGTTCGGGCAGCGGACCCAGGTCGATCACCGTGGTGTCGAGCGCGCCGGTCAGCTCGGCGAACATCAGCTCGGCGGCGACGCGTTCGACGCACGGCACGGCGAGCATCACGAACAGCCGGCCCCTGCTGGCACGCCTCGCCAGCAGACCCAGGCACCGGGCGGTCTCGGCGTCACAGAGGTGGGCGTCGTCCAGCACCAGTACCAGCGGACGCTCGGCACCGCGCTCGATCGCGAGCCGGACGAGCTGCCACATCCGCGTGCCGTTGTCGTGCCCGTCCGCCAGCGCCGGTTCGGCGGCGGGACCGAGCAGCGACCGGATCGCCGCGAACTCCACCCCGGAGCCCGTGCAGGTCGTGCGGAGGACCTCGGCCTCGTCCCGCACCGCCTCGCACACCATGGACAGCAGAGTGGACTTGCCGATGCTGTTGCTGCCCCGCACCAGCAGAACGCCGGGCAGGCCCGACGCCGCTTCGCGCACCCTCGTCCGGACCAGCTCAACCTCGGCACGCCTGCCCACCGGCCGCCACGCCGCAGGACCTCGAACGAATCGGACCCCGACCATACCGCTCCTCGTGCCGGCTCCCGCCGTGCGCGTTTTCGGAGCGATCCCGCTTCACTCACGATCAACACGGCGTTCACGACTTGATCAGGTTACTACCACGCATGCGTCCGTCTCGCCCATGCCAATTACGCGCAACAGCCGTGCCGGAAACCGCCGATCACCGGCAGGTCATAGCCCGAACGGACCATCGAACACCGGAGGGCACGCCGACAACGCGAACGAGTGCCAGGAGGCCGCAGTCCGTGACAACACATCCGCCAGCGCGCGGTCACGTCGGAGACGAGCTCGCCGCGCAGCTTCCTCGTGAGGCGCGTGGTCAGCAACGAGGCGCTCACCGCCACAGGGGGCTTCCACGCGTCCAGGAAGAGCCACGCGAATTCTCGCCGATCCGCTTCGACGATCATCCACAACGGACGATGGGGAGTTTCCTCGTTCGTCGCATTTCCGTGACACCCCGGTCCGCGTACGCTTTGATCATGGCCAGCACAGCCCCCGTCGTCACAGCCGGGAGTCCACATCGGACGGTGAGTCCAGATGGAGGATCACGCCACGGCCTCGGCGATCAGAGCGGCGCTCAGCACCTGCACACCACGGGCGGTGCCGGGGTCGTACCCGGTCACCTTGGCGATGCGCCGCAACCGGTAGTCCAGCGTGCTGCGGTGGATGAACAGGTCTTTGGCCGCCTGCTTCCGGCTGAAGTCCGCGTCCAGCAGAGCGACGAGGGTCTGCCACAGCACCGGATGGTCGCTCAGCGGCCTGATGATCTCGGTGAGCTGTGCGGTGATCACGTCGTTCGAGGTCACCGCGTGTTCCACCAGCACATCGGCGATCGTGTAGACCCCGGCGGGCCTTCGTCCGGCGAGCACGAGCCGCAGCACGTCGCGCGCCTCGGCGTACCCGTTCTCGAGCTCGGCCACCGCGCGCTTGGCGGTGACGACCCAGCCCTCGACCGACAGCCGCCCGGTCAGGTCCGTCACCAGATCGGTCTTCCCGGCCGGCACGAGGAGCACCAGCGCTCCTGACCGCCGAGTGCACAGCACGCCGCGACGCGCCAGATCCGCCGACGGCTGGCCGACACGCCGTTCCGCGGGAAAACGAGCGAGCACCACCGTGTACGCGGATGCCAACCGGTCGAGCGCCTCGCGTGGCAGCTGCCGTCCGTCGATCAGCTCAGCGGCGAGATCATGAGGCAACGACGCCACCTCGTTGCGACTGAGCCCTTCGAGGAAGACCTCCAGCAACTGACCACCCGCTCGCGCGATCCGGGCGAGCTCGGGATCGTGAGCGGCCGCCTCGCACAGCAGCTCGGACAGACCCGCCGTCGAGCCGTTCGACCACTGCTCGCCGGCCTCACGTACCTTCGCCCGGAACGCGGCCAGCAGCAGCTCGCGATCACCCGCGACTCGCAGGGTGCGAGCAGGTCCGGCAGCCGCACCTCGGTCAGAAACCGTCGCACTGTCTTCATACACGCGTGCACTTGTCATGAGAACAACACCGCAACTCTCTTCGAGCGCGCTGTCCGGGACGTCTGCGGTACTCGGCGATTCATTACGGTCCGCAACCGTGAAGTCTTCGGCCAGAGCAGTCATTTCACCCCTCCAGAGCAATCAGCGCGAAGATGGCCAGCTTGGAGAGTGAGCGCTCACACCGTCAACTCAGAGCCGCTAATCCTGTGGATGCGTTTCCGGGAGTGGTTCGGTTGGTGCGTTCCGGCTCGCCGGCCGGACCGTTGGTACGGTCCCTGGGGCGGCGTTCCACAGGCGGAACTGGCCGGATGCGTCTCAACTGGGCGTGAAATCACTGTCCAGCGGGCATCTGCGGCGAGGACGACCCGCTGGAATTCGACCGTCGATTCGAAGTGCCGAGTGAGCGCTAACACACCTCAGGAACTCGTGGAACACATCGGCCCTGAGCTTCAGGTGGCGGACGCACCGGGGTCATGACACCGCAGAACACTGCCAATCCGTAGCGCAACATGCAGTTTCTCCGGATCTGACGGAAAGAGCCCATCACCAGGCGCATTGATGGCCCAAGGGTCGCCGTTGTCGTTCGAGCCACGGTGCCGCCACGCAAAATCCGCGCGGAATCGTGAGGAGCACCTGCTCTGGGCCGCCGCGACCGCGGCGGCCCCGGCAGGATCGTTCACTGGTACAGCGTGACCTTGGCGGTCGCCAGGTCGTAGGAGGCACCGACCACGCGCAGCTTTCCCGCGGCGATGGACTCCTTGAGGACCGGATTGGCCTGGAGAGTCTCGACGCTCTTGCGGATGTGCACCTCGAGCGCGGCGGCGTAGATGTCCCCACCGCGCTCCTTCACCGCATGGGCGGCGGGCACGATGGCGTTCACCAGCGCGCCCAGCGCGCCGGGCGGCGTCTTGCCCGGGTCCCTCATGGCATCGACGGCGGCCTTCACCGCGCCGCAGTTCTGGTGACCGAGAACCATGATCAGCGGCGTGTTCAGCGCCAGCACGCCGTACTCGATCGTGCCGATGGTGGGTTCCGACAGCACGTTCCCGGCCGTGCGGGTGACGAAGACGTCACCGAAGTCCTCGTCGAACACCGCCTCGACCGGCACTCGCGAGTCCGCGCAGCCGAACACCTGGGCGTACGGCGACTGACCGGTGGCGTGCAGGCGGATGCCGTCCAAGGTCTGCGTGTGCAGTGCCTTGTTGGCGAGAAGCCGCTCGTTGCCGGTCATGAGCCGCTGCAACGCCGCGTCGGGAGTCTTCGGCAGTTCCGGCAACGCGGAGGTGGCCGCCGTCGTGCCCGCCGCAGCCGTCGACTGGCCGCCCGAGGAACCACAGGCGGCCACGGCAACGGACAGGCCGCTCAGGGCGAGGCCACGCAGCACGGCCCGCCGGGCGGGCACCGCCTGAGCTGAGATGTCGTTCTTGAAATCGCGCATGGTCCATTTTAGACACTTCGTAACAACTACCAGCCCACGAATGCGCGCCATGTAGGAAGTGATTCCGAAATCTCGGAAGGCCGATTCTCGAACCGTTGACGCCAGCGCGTTCTTCTGTCCACATCAGACTTCCAGTCCAGGCGGACGGGCCCGGCTGCATCAGTCGAGCAGTGCCGGGTTCACCTTCGGGGACCATTGCCGCGCCAGCAGGACACCGGCCGCGTAGGTCATGGACACCATTCCGGCGCGGTTGGGCGCACCGAGTTTCCGCACCAGCGACGTGACGTGGTAGTCGACACCCTGTTTGCCGAGGAAGAGCGCTCATCACCTCGTCCGCGGCGACATGCGGCGAGCGGCCCCGCGTGCCGTTCACGCATAACCGGAAAATGTTCCGCGTACGGAGAGCAACCGCTGTGCGCCCCGTCCGGCCGGGGTCCTATGTAGACATGCGGGCCGTCGGGTGACCTCGTCAACCGTGATCGATCCGGGCCACGCGTCGTCGACCACAAGGAGAAGAATGCGTACCACAGCAGCCGTCGTCCTGGGATCCGTTCTGCTTGCGGGTGCCCTGACCGCCTGCTCGTCCGGTGAGAACGCGAACACGGCACCGGCCACCGAGACGCCAGGCGCGACACCGCCGCCGGCGGGAATCGCGGTCGCTGAGCCGGCCGCGTCCGGCGACCAGCCGAAGGCCATCACCCACGACACCAAGCGAGCCCCGGCCGGCGCGACGCTCGCCACGTCGGCGACGGTCGACAACGGTTCGACCACCGTGACGCTGACCGTCACGGGCCTGCTCCCGAACACCGAGTACGGCTCGCACGCGCACACCAAGCCCTGCGGTGCCAAGGCCGCGGACTCCGGCCCGCACTACCAGGACGAGAAGGACCCGGTTTCGCCTTCGGTCGATCCGGCGTACGCCAACCGCGACAACGAGATCTGGCTGGACTTCACCACCGACGACAAGGGGTCCGCGACCTCCTCGGCGAAGGTGAACTGGGAGTTCCGCAAGGGCGAGGCGAACTCGATCGTCGTGCACGCCACGCACACGCACACCGACGCGGGCAAGGCCGGCACCGCGGGTGAGCGGCTGGCCTGCCTGACCTACTCGTTCTGAGTCGTCCGCCCGCGCCTGTCTCTCCCGAGGTGCAACAAGCAGACGCGGCGCCGCCCGCGGGCGGCGCCGCGTCTCGGCGTGGGTGCTCAGGCCAGCACCACCTGGTCGCCGTCGACCTTCACCGCGACCGCGCGCAGGCCCATCGCGGCGGGCCCTCTCTTCACCGCGCCGTCCGCGGCCGCGAACTGGCTGCCGTGAGCCGGGCACGTCATGGTGCCGCCGGACGGCACTCCGACCGTTGCCCCTTGGTGGGTGCAGGACGCGTCGTAGGCCTTCACCTCGGTCGCCGAGACTCGCGCGACGATGATCTTCTTGCCGCCAGGGCCGTCGACGACCGCGCCGCCGCCCTCCGGCACGGCCGCGAGCGCCACGAGAGCGCCGCCACCCGTACCGGCCTGGTCGCTCGGTGTGGTCGGCGTCGATCCGGTCGGCGCCGGTGTGGAACCAGAGCCGGACGAACCGGACGAGCCGCACGCAACCACGAGCCCGGTGGGCACGACGAGGGCGGCCATGACTCCGCACAGTGCCGCTCGTCTGCTGAGTGAGTTGTCACCGTTCACGATCGGTCCTCCGCGGTAGTCGGCGTTCGTTCGAAACGTAAGGCAATTCCGGCTCCGCATTGTCCTGTTGAGAGCCATTTTCCGCAGAACGTGCAACTGTCCTGTGTGGACGCAGATAGGCGTTCGTCCCCTGTTACGTTCGGTTTCGCAGTCATCGCCTGATCCGACATCGAATGCGGGACACATGAGACTTGAGGTGGAGGCCGCGCCCAGCGCGATCGAGCTGGCCTCGGTGAGCGTCTCGTTTCCCAGTACCACCACCGCGCTGCGGCTGCCCTCACTCGCGCTCGTAGTGTCACCGAAGAGCAGCAGGCCCATCATCTCGATCGCCGACCTGCGCGGCGCCACCGTCGGCGTGACCTCGCCCGGCTCGTCGACCGACTTCTTCCTCAAGTACCTGCTCGTCCGGCACGGCCTGGCCGCCGACGGGCTCAGGGCCGAGTTCGGGGTGGACAACTACGCGGCATCCGTCCTCTACTCCAGCAGCGAGTGGCTGACCGCGAACGCCGGCACCGCCCGCAAGCTCGCGAGCGCGATCGTCCGGACGCTGCGATGGATCGACCAGCACTCGGCGACCGAGATCGCCGACCGCATGCCGCCGGAGCACACCGTCGGCAACCGTGAGGTGTACATCGCCGCGATCGAGCGGATGAAGGAGTCCTTCAGCAAGGACGGGGTCATCCGCTCCGACGGCGCCCAGACCGCCTACACCGTGCTCAGCAGGTTCAACACCGGTGTGGCGGAGGCGAAGATCGACCTCGGCAGGACCTACACGAACGACTACCTGCCGCGGTAGACGTGGCGCGCGAGCGCTACCCCCTGCCCAACACGCTCTACCTCGACCTCAGCTGAACGAGCACGGGGGTGGCTTGCCCGGATTCCTCGACGAGGTGTCCGGGCTCGCTGCTGTCGCGCTGAATTCGCGGACGACGCTCCGCCGACTACGACCAACAGGAGATTGGTTCGCATGAATGGTTCCACCAAGTGGGTGGTGCTCGCAGGTTCGTTCGTGGCCTACATGTTCGACGCGGTGGAGATCTTGCTGCTGTCGTTCGCGTTGCCCGCCATCCGGGCCGAGTTCGGGCTCACGACCACACAGGGCGGCCTGCTCGCCACCGCCACCCTGCTCGGCATCGGGGTGAGCAGCGTGACCGTCGGCTGGCTCGCCGACAACTACGGCCGCAAGCGGGCGTTGATGGTCTCCCTCGCGGTGTTCGGGGTCTTCACCGCGGCGCTCGCGGTCGTGCCCGGATTCACGATGTTCCTGGTGCTGCGCTTCGTGGCGGGCCTGGGACTCGGCGGTGTCTGGGGCGTCGTGTCCACCTACGTGGTGGAGACCTGGCCCGCCGGGCAACGGGGCCGGGCGGCCGCGTTCGTGCTCAGCTCGTTCCCCATCGGCGGAGTGGTCGCCGCGGTGCTGTCCGGTGCGCTGCTGCCGGACTGGCGCCTGCTGTTCCTCGTGGCCGGGGCCGGTGTGGTGATCCCGCTGGTGATCGTCGGCGTGTTCTTCCGCGAGTCCGCCGAATGGGCACGGCAGAAGAGCACACCGGTGCGGGTGAAGGAGATCTTCTCGCCGGCGCTGCGCGGGCGCACGCTGCTCGGCGCCACGGTGGCCGGACTCGCGATGTTCGGGTGGTGGGGCGCGTCCACCTGGCTGCCGACGTACCTGCAGACCGTCAAGGGCATCCCGACGGCGACCGTGGCCCTGTTCATGACCGTGCTGAACCTCGGCATGTTCGTCGGCTACAACGTCTTCGGGCTGATCGCCGACCGGATCGGCCGCAAGCACGCGCTGGTCCTGTCGCTCGCCGGAGTGGCACTGACACTGCCGCTCTACGTGATCGCCGCCGACCGCACGGCGTTGCTGTGGCTCGGCCCGATGTTCGCCTTCTTCGCTGCCTTCGCCGGCGTCTTCGG
Source organism: Lentzea kentuckyensis (assembly GCF_002150765.1). GTDB lineage: Bacteria > Actinomycetota > Actinomycetes > Mycobacteriales > Pseudonocardiaceae > Lentzea > Lentzea kentuckyensis. Next base: position 3,697 of record NZ_MUYM01000135.1, on the reverse strand, counting down.
CGCCTACCTGGGTGAGCTGTTCCCGACCAGGGTGCGCACGACCGGGGCGGGGTTCTGCTTCAACGTCGGGCGCGGCGTGTCCGCGTTCGCCCCGCTGACGCTGGGCGCGCTGGCGATCACCGCCGGGTTCGGCACCGGTCTGCTCGTGTGCGCTGCCTTCATCGCCTGCGCGGCGGTCGCCATGACGTTCCTGCCCAACCTGCGAGGCGCGACCCCGCAGACGTGACGACTCAGCACGCGACGCGAATAGTTCCGAAAAGCGTTGAATCTCACCGCGTGGCCCCGGAAATCGAGGACGATAGCGGCCATCGATTCCGTTGACGCGTTGAAGAGACCGGCGAAGCACAGCCTCCGCTACGAATTTGCTCGCACTGACACAGCAAGACCGCCCACTCGTCCAACGGCGAGAAGGCAGCAACGGACCGGTCCAGCGCCCGCCGCAGGTCCGGCGCCAGTAGATTGGTGATCATGACCGCGGAACCGCAACTGCAAGAGCTCGCGCCCGGCGTCCACGCGTGGATCCAGCCCGACGGCACCTGGTGGATCAACAACGCCGGCGCCGTGCACTCGGGTGGCGAGGTCGTCCTCATCGACACGTGCGCCACAGCCCGCCGCACGAGGCTCTTCCTCGACGCGCTCGACACGGCCACCGGGGGCGCCCTGGTCCGGCTCGCGGTGAACACGCACCTGCACGGCGACCACGTCTACGGCAACGCGCTGCTGCCCGACTCGACCACGATCGTCGCGCACGAGCACACCCGGCAGGGCATCCTGCAGGACTTCATCCTCGCCAGCACCCCGCCCGCGTGGTCGCCGAGCCCCGACTGGGGAGTCGACGCCGTCCGCGCGCCGACGGTCTCGTTCCGCGACGAGATCACCCTGTACGCGGGCGGAAAGCCCGTCGTGGTCCGGCATCCCGGCTACGCCGCGCACACCGTCGGCGACGCGGTCGCGTGGCTGCCGGAGGAGCGCGTGCTGTTCACCGGCGACCTGGTGTTCAACCAGGTCACGCCGATGATCGCGATGGGGTCGCTCGCGGGCGCGCTGCGGTCGCTGGACTGGCTGGCCGCGTTCGAGCCCGCCGTCGTGGTACCCGGCCACGGCCCGGTGGTGGCCGGCGCCGACTTCGCCGACGTGCTCGCCGCCCACCGGCGGTACTACGAGTTCATTCGCGACACCGCGGTGATCGGGCGGGAGAAGGGCTGGACGCCGCTGGAGACGGCGCGGGAGACCGGACTCGGCGAGTTCGCCGACCTGCCGGACGCCGAGCGGCTCGTGCTCAACCTGCACCGCGCCTACGCCGACGCCGACGGCGTGGACGTCAACGTGGCCGCCGCGCTCGGCGACGCCATCGCCTACAACGGTGGACCGCTGGCCTGCTCGGTGTGAGCTGAACGCGCGGAAAGCATCAGCGGAATGCGGGAGCGACACCGAGAACAACGCGGAACCCGCATACCGACCACAGACGCCCCGCCCGATCCAGTGCGTGGATATGTGCCCACAGGACGGTCGCGGGAAGCGCGCAAAGCGTCAAGCGCGAACAGATCGAGTCGACGACGTTCGAGCCGAAGACCGAATTCGGATGAATGCGTTCACCCGATCATCGACATTTCCGTCGCGGCGTTACCTGGACGTGGCGGCACTCCACGGCACTCCCCTGTCGCGCTTCATCGGCGGGACCTTGAAGTTCGCGTAGGAGTACTTGCCGGTGATCGAGCCGTCGGCGTCGAAGTGGAAGACGTCCATTCCCTGCCAGACCATGCGCGGGCCGTGCCGCAGGAGCCCGAGCAGCCGCAGCAGCGGATAGACGCCTCGGCCGTGCTGCCCGGAGACGTCGATCCGGCACGCCCAGCGGATCGCCGCCCGTCGCCCGGGCTCGTCGACGAGCTTGTCGTGCACGTCGAAGCGCATCGCGCCGTACCTGCCGGCGAACTGGGGCGCGAACTCCGCGCGAATCGCGGCTTTGCCCCGGTGCGTCGCGCCGTCACCCGGCTCGTACTCGGCGTCGTCGGCGAAGAAGGCCATGACGCGGTCGAGGTCGTTGACGTTGAAGGCGTCGACGAACTCGTCGACCGTCGCGGACAGAGAGCGCTGCTGGTGGGTCATGAGTCGTGGCCTCCGGCCGCGCAGGGGTGTGGTGCTGACCAGCCGACCATAAAGGAACACCGTACTTTTAACAAAACCTCCTGGTAGAGTGCCCAACGACATGGAAGCGTCGTTCCGGCGGGCACGGCGCCCGGACCAGAAGGAGCAGCGGCGGGAGGCGATCCTCGCGGCCGCCCGCGACCTCGCCGCGGCCAAGGGCGTGGCCCAGGTAAGCCTTGGTGACATCGCGGCCGCCGTCGGCCTGGTGAAGTCCAACGTCCTGCGCTACTTCGGCACCCGCGAAGAGATCTACCTGCACCTCACCATGCGCGACGGAACGGACTGGGCCGACGCGGTGCGGACCCGCCTCAGGGACGCCTCTGGCATCGACCAGATGGCCTCCGCGCTGGCGGACTCCTTCGCCGAACGTCCCCTGTACTGCGACCTGATCGGCCACGCGGAGACCATGCTGGAGCACAACGTCTCGCTCGAGATGCTGCACACGTACAAGCTGTGGGCGATCGATATGTACGCGCGGGCCGGCGAGCAGATCATGGCCGCGTGCCCGGAGCTGACCGGCAGGGACGGTTCCTCCGTGGTGTTCGCCGCAGGGGCGTTCGTCGGCAGGTTGTATCCCCTGTCCCAGCCCCCGCCGACGCTGGCAGAGCTCTACACCCGCCAACCCGAAATCGCGGCCGTGTTCCCGCCATTCCGGCCAACGCTGCAACGCTTCATCGCGGCGACCGCCGCCGGCCTGCCCGCGGTCCGAGGCGAATCGCCCTGACCGCGTTGCTCTTCCCGAGTCGCGTGGGTTGCTCGGACGGCCCTGGCTCCCGCTCGGGCGGCTCGTCCGATGCTGGAGCTGTCATGGCCGCGAAGCCTCCGCGGTGCCAGACACCCGGCTCGGCTCTCCTGCGTTCCTGGCTGCTGGCTCGGCCAGAGCGGCGTCACGCGACGACATCGCCGTCTCAGAGCCTGTTGGTAGATGGTCATGCCGTGGTTGGGCTGGGTTGTCTGGGCTGGCCCCAACGTGCTGGTGGTGGGTCGCCGGAGAGTTCTCGGGTTAGGCGGCGGGTCATGATCGTGACGGTGGCCCACCACACCATGGCTTCGTGGTGTTCTGGTCGGCGTTCGTAGTCCCGGACGAGGCGTCCGGCGAAGCCGCCGTCGGCCCAGACCAGGGTGATGGTGGAGAAGTGTTCGCGCAGCAGTGCCAGCAGCCGGTGGGCGCTGTCGCGGTCTTGCACGCCGCCGGAGGTGACGGTCACCATCAACAGGAGTCCGAGGCAGTCAGTGGCAATGTTTCTCTTACGCCCCTTGGTTTCTTCCCCGCGTCATAGCCGGCGCCGTCGGCTGCCACGGTGTCGGCACCGCGCACGGTCTGGGCGTCGATGACCGCTGCGGTAGGCAACTCGGCCCGGCCACACGCGATCCGGATGCGTCCCCGCAACCGGTCGACCAGACGCTGCGGCAGGCCCCGTTCGCTCCACCGTTCGAAGAACGCACACACCGCTTCCCAGGGCGGGAAGTCGGCCGGCAACGCCCGCCACTCGATGCCATAGCGGGTCAGATAGCCGATCGCGTCCACCATCGCACGCAGGTCATGCTTCAT
>NZ_MUYM01000134.1 GCF_002150765.1 Lentzea kentuckyensis | reverse complement strand
GTGGACGTGGTGGAGGCGCACGGTACCGGGACTTTGCTTGGCGATCCTGTTGAGGCGCAGGCGTTGATCGCGGTGTACGGGCAGCGGGTGGATCCGGTGTGGCTGGGATCTTTGAAGTCGAACATCGGTCACGCTCAAGCTGCCGCGGGCGTTGGCGGTGTGATCAAGGCGGTCATGGCGATGCGACACGGGGTGTTGCCGCGGACTTTGCACGTCGACTCGCCTTCGCCGCACGTGGATTGGTCTTCGGGGTCGGTGGAGTTGTTGACGTCGGCACGGCCTTGGCCGGTGGTGGGTCGTCCGCGTCGGGCGGCGGTGTCGTCTTTTGGGGTGTCGGGCACGAACGCGCACGTGATCTTGGAAGCTGGCCCGGTTTCGGCTGGTCAGGAATTGTCAGACCTGCCTGAGATGATTGGAGTGGGGACCCGATCCCCCCAGGGGGCCTGCCAATCCGAATCGATTCCGCTCGTGGTGACGGCCCGGGGTGTGAAAGCGTTGCGGGCGCGCGTCGAGCAGGTGCGGGAGCTGGTACCGAACGCCGACATCGCGTTTTCGCTGGTCACAACCAGGGCGATGCTGGAGCACCGGGCCGTCGTCGTAGGTGACCAGGTGGTCGAGGGGGTAGCCGACGTCGAGGGCGACGTCTGCTTCGTCTTCCCGGGCCAGGGCTCGCAGTGGGCCGGCATGGCGGTCGACCTGATCGCGGCCGAGCCGGCGTTCGTGGATCGGATGCGGGAGTGCGCGGAGGCCCTGGAGCCGGAGGTCGAGTGGGACCTGTTCGAGGTGCTCGACGACGCGAAGGCGTTGGAGAGGGTCGACGTCGTGCAGCCCGCGCTCTGGGCCGTCATGGTGTCGCTGGCACACCTGTGGCGGGGGAAAGGGGTTGAGCCCAAGGCGGTTGTCGGGCATTCGCAGGGGGAGATCGCGGCCGCGGTCACGGCGGGGGCGTTGTCCGTTGTGGACGGTGCGAGGGTTGTGGCGCGGCGTAGCTGGCTGATCGCCCGAAAGCTGGCGGGCCGGGGCGGCATGATGGTCGTGACGGAGTTGCCGAGTGATCCGCGGCTGGCGGTGGCGGCGATCAACGGGCCGAGGTCGATCGTGGTGGCGGGCGACCTGGATGCGCTGGAAGCCTTGGACGGCAAGCGGATTCCGGTGGACTTCGCGTCCCATTCGCCGCAGGTCGAGGAGTTGCGGGACGACCTGATCAAGGCGCTCGACGGCATCACGCCGAAGAAGGCGGAGATCGAGTTCTTCTCGACGGTGGACGAGAAGTGGATCGACACGACCGAGTTGAACGCCGAGTACTGGTACCGCAACGTCAGGCAGACCGTGCTGTTCGAGTCTGCCGTCCGGACGCTGGTCGAGCACGGGCATCGCAAGTTCATCGAGATCAGCCCGCATCCGGTGCTGACGGTCGCTGTCGAGGAGACGGTGGAGGGGGCTGCTGTTTCGGGGACGCTGCACCGTGACGACGGCGGGGTGGATCGGTTTGTGCGGGCGCTTGGTGAGGCGTTTGTGCGCGGGGTCGAGGTCGACTGGGCGGGGATGTTCCCCGGCGCGCGGAAGGTCAAGCTGCCGACCTATCCGTTCCAGCGGCGGCGCTACTGGCTCGACGCCGACCACACGGCCGAACCGGCGGCGGACGCGGCCGAAGACATGGTCGAGTTGGTGTGCGCGACGACGAAAGCTGTGCTCAGGCTGGAAGACGACGAGTTCGACGCCGGGAAGCCGTTCAGGGACATGGGGGTCGACTCGTTGCTGGCGGTGGAACTGCGCAACCGGCTGGCCACGGCGACCGGGCGCCGGTTGGCGGCCACCATTGTGTTCGAGCAACCCACTCCGGTAACGCTGGCCGCGTTCCTCAACGGTGAAAGCGTGACCACCGAGACGGACTTCGCCGGAGAAATCGGGTTGGCTGAGGACATTCAGCCGGCGGTCAGAGCTACTGGCGAGCCGCGAGAGATCTTGCTGACGGGCGCCACGGGTTTCCTCGGGGCGTTCCTGCTGCGGGACCTCCTCGATCAGACGACAGCCCGCGTGCACTGCCTGGTACGGGCCGAGGACGACAGCAGAGCGTTGGCCCGCCTCAAGAACAACCTCGACTGGTATGGCCTTGAAGTCGATCTCGAACGCGTCCGGGCGGTAACAGGAGACCTTGCCGAACCGCGACTCGGGCTCGACGAGCAACGGTTCGACGAACTGGCCCACACCATCGACGTCGTCTACCACGCGGGTGCGCGGGTGAGCTGGCTGGAGCCGTACCAGGAGCTCAAGGCGGCCAACGTCAAAGGCACGGAAGAAGTGCTGCGCCTGGCCGCGAGGCATCGGACGGCCAAAGTGCACTACGTGTCGACCACGGGAGTGTTCGCGCGGCCGGGCGGCCCGAAGACCACGGATGCCGAGACCGGACCAGTCGAGCAGCTGCCGACGGGGTACCAGCAGAGCAAGTGGGTCGCCGAGGAGATCGTGCGCGAGGCACAACGCCGAGGCCTGCCCGTCACGGTTTACCGGGTGGACACGGTGTGCGGCAGCAGAGTCAGCGGCGCCTGCCAGACGAACGACTTCGTGTGGCGCAGCCTCAAAGGCTGTCTGCAGGCCAAAGCCGTGCCGGCACAAGCGAAAGCGCTGTTCACGATCGCGCCCGTCGACTACGTCAGCGCGGCCATCGTCGGACTGTCCAAGAAACCCAAGGAACCCAAGCAGGCCACCTACCACCTCTGCAGCTCGGAACCGGTGAGTCTGAACAAACTCGTCGACCGGCTCAGGCACCACGGCCACCAGCTCGAAGAACTACCGAGAGAGCAGTGGAACGACAGGGTCCGCAGCGATCCGGACAACGCCGCGAACGCCCTCCTGGACGTGTTCACCGAAGCGACCCAGGCGGAAGAACTTCGCATCACCTATGACGCCGGGGAGACGGCCGAAGCCGGCTTCCCCTGTCCGGAGATCACCGACGACCTGCTGGACACCTGCATCCGGTTCTTCGAGCGCACCGGTTATTTCCCCCAGTGAAAGGACCACCGATGTACGTCTTCACCTGCCTCTACCACCACCCGGCCGACCCCGAGGCGTTCGACGAGCACTTCTTCACCGTCCACGCGCCGCTGGCCCGCAAGGTCGTCGAACTGGGGCTGCGCGGCGCCACCGCCACGAAGCTCGCGTCGAACCCGGACGGCACGCCGCCGCCGTTCTACGTCAAGGTCGACATCATCGCCGACTCCGCCGAGGCGCTGCAGGCCGCGATGAGCACGCCGGAAGGTCAGGCCGCGCAGGCCGACATGGCGAACTTCGCCGGTGCCGGGGTCGTCGTGTTCACCGGCGAGATCGTCGACGAGATCCGGCCGGAAGTTCACTGCGGTGCTTGATGTCCAGCTTCCGGTAGACGCGCGTGAGGTGTTGCTCGACGGTGCTCGTCGTGACGAACAGCCTGCGCGCGATCTCCCGGTTGGTGTGACCGTCGGCGGCCAGCGCGGCCACCCGGCGCTGGGCCTCCGTCAGCACCTCCACCTGTCCGGTCACATCCGGCACGTCGGCGGGGAGCAGCGGATGCGCGTCGCACTCGTGTGCCACGTGCCACGCGCGGCGCGCGATCATCCGGGCTCGCGGGTGGTCGCCCAGCGCGGCGCTCAGGTCGGCCAGGGCTTGTGCCAGGCCGAACCTGTCGCCGCGGTCCTCGAGGATCTCGGCGGACTCCGCGAGCATCCGCGTCCGAAGAGCGGGATCGCAGAGCGACGCCAGCACGCGCAACGCGAGGCCGCGCGCGCGTGATCGCTGGGTGGTCAGGTCCAGCTGGTCGATCAGCAGGTGCCGGGCGGGCCTGCCCACAGCCAGCAGCGCCCGCGCGGCGTGCACCCGCCACGCCACTACACCGGGATGGTCCTGACCCCACGCGCGCAGCAGTTCGCCGCACGCCCGGAAATCGGCCAAGGCGGCGTCGGGCCGATCGGTCGCGAGGTGGTACTCGCCGCGCGCGTGCAGGTAGTGCGGGCCGAACCGGGTCTGCAACGCCGCCTCCGGAACGGGTTGCGCGACGTGCTCGCCCGCCTCGGCGTACCGACCGGCCCTCGTGCACGCGAGAATCAGGCAGCTCAACGGGCCCGCGACCGCGGTGCCCCAGGCGTGTGGCGGCAGGAGCCCGAGCGCGACCCTCGCCAGGCGTCGAGCGGCCCGCAGATCACCTTGGCGCAGCGCGACTTCCGCCCGCAGGCTGGAGAACATCGCCTGCCACGTCACGTTGTCGCCGGCCTGGTGCAGCAACCGTCCGCACCACGCGGCCGCGCTGTCCAGCCGGTCGGCGTAGATGAGCGTCTGCACCGCGAAGACCGTGGGCCACGGCATCTCACCGCTCAACCGCGTGCCGCGAAGCACTCGCTCGGCACGCCTTGCCGCGGAGCCGTCCTGGCGCCCGAGCAGGTCGGTGAGCGGGGAGTTCGGATGGCGTCGCCACCGCGCCAGCGCGGGGTGCGCGGAGGCCAGGAACCGCTCGGCGTCCGGGTGGTCCCGCACCAGGTCGAGTGCCTCGCCGGCCCGTCCGTGCCACAGCAGCTGGCTGACCACCGTGACCGTCGCCGAGCGGTCGAGATGACCGGCCCGCAACGCTTCTCGCAACGCCGACAGGTGCCGGCCGGCCGCCATGGGGTTCGATCGGAACTCGCGCTGGGCGAGCTCGGCGGTGATCGCGGCCTTCTCCGCCGGGTCCACAGAGGACTTGCGCGCGAGTTCCAGGCAGCGCGTCGCGAAGTCCGCCCGGCCGTGCTCGGCCGCCGCCCGCAGCACCGGCACGACCCACTCGTGCCAGCGCGGCGGGCCTTCGAGCAGGTGCCAGGCGACGACCTCGGCGGCCTCGCCCCGGTCGTGCAGCATGCGTGCCGCGCGGGCGTGCAGGCTGCCGCGCTGGGCCGGTGGGGCGTCGGCCAGCACGGTGTCCCGCGTGCCGGCGTGCCGGAACCTGCCGCCGCCCAGCAGGCCCGCTGCGGTCAGCACGCGCAGGGCGTGCGTGATCGCGTGCCGGTCGACCCCGATCAACCTGCTGATCGCCGTCGGCGTGGCGCGTTCGCCGAGCACCGCGATCGCCCGCGCGGTGTGCCGGACGAGCGGTCCGCCGCGGTGCAGGCAGCGCAGCACGGCCTGCTGCAGGTCGTCCTCGGCGATGGCCCGCGCCAGCAACGGGTTGCCGCGGCTGAGCGCGTGGATCCGCTCGGCGTCCGGTGAGTCGAGCATGGTGGCGACACCGCGTTCGGTCAGCGGTTCGAGGGTCAGGTGCGCGCACTGCGGCAGGCGGAGCAGTTCGATCCGGAACGACGACCGCGGTTGCGCGGACTCGGTGAACAGGAACAGCACCCGCGCCGACCGCAGCCGCCGGGCCAGTGACAGCAGGCAGTTCAGCGACGCCTGGTCGGCGAGGTCCACGTCGTCGACGCCGATGACGAGCGGCACCCGTTCGGTGATCTCCAGCAGGCCCAGGCAGAGCGCGTGCAGTGCCGGGCCCAGCAGGACGGTGCGGTGCAGGACAGCGCTGACGAACCGGCGGCCGAGCGCCGACACGGACGCGTCGTGCAGGAGCTGGCTGACCACCCCGAACCGCAGGCCGCGCTCCGCCCACGACCCGACCGCGCTGACGAAAGCGGCTCCGGCGAAGGCCACTCGCTCGCCGAACTCCTGCAGCAACGCCGTCTTCCCGCTGCCGAGCGCGCCGCTGACCAGCACGATCCGTCCGCGGCCCGCCAGACAGTCGGCGAACATCGCCTCCAGGCGAGCGAGCTGTTCTTCCCGTTCCACCAGTCGCATCAGCCGGTCCTCCTGGCGTCGCGCGCCGCCGAGGTGGGCTACGCCGTTGACGGAGAATGACTGGCTCTGAACCTAAAGTGACGACCTTGAGCTGTCACGTCATGGCATTGATTTGGCATGGATTACCGGGGACACCCGCCCTGACGAAATCAGTGACCTTTGGTGTCGCGGAAGATGATCCAGCGCATCACGCTGTACATGAACGCGGCCTCGCAGACGCCGGCGACGACGCGGGAGAGCAGATACTGCACGCCGATCGCGGTCAGCGCGCTGCCGACGCCGAGGATGAACGCCAAGTAGTTGATCAGGATCGCCACCGCGTACAGCCCCGCCTGCGGGCCGACCGGCGCGTGCGAGCGGAAGTTCAGCGCGCGGTTGAGGACGAAGCTCAGCCCGAACGCCAGGACGTAGGCGATGGTGAAGGCGATCGGCACCGGCAGGCCCAGACCACTGCGGAAGAGCGCGAGCAGCATCAGGTCGATGCCGAACGTGCAGCCGTTGATCAGCGCGAAGCCGAGGAAACTGGGCGCGACGACCCCGGCGAGACCGAACGGCAACCGCCGGACGACGACCTCCATCAGGTCGTGGAACCTCGCCCCGAGGTCGCTTTCGCTGGTGCTCAAGGTGGTCTGCTCGCCGACGGTCACAGCACGACAGTGCCACGACCGGGCAGGGCGAACCCGGCGAAACGGCCGCCGCTCGCCAGGCCGTTCGCAGGAGTTCAGCGGCCGTTCATCCGCCGCCACGACGTCGGGCTCATCCCGTGCAGCTTGCCGAACGTCCGGGCGAAGTACCCGGCGTCCGGAAAGCCCACCTGCCGCCCGATGTCACTGATCGTCAACTCGGTGACGCTCAGCAGCCGCCGCGCCTGGACCATCCGGCGTTCCGTGATCCACTCCTGGACCGTGCGACCGGTGCGCTTGCGGACCGTCGAGGTCAGGTGGCCGGGGGAGATGCTCACGGCCTCGGCGACCTCCCGCAGTGACAACGGTTCCGGGTACCGACGCTCGATCACGTCGAACACCTCGGCGAGCATCGGTTCGGCGTTCTCGCGCAGGTCGCCGACCACGTCCGCGGCCAGCCTCGACACCCCGACCAGGAGCAGCACCAGGTGCGCGGACACGGCTTCGCGGTACCCCTCGGGGCGGTGCGTCAGCTCGTCGCGCAGCGCCTCGACGCGGGCCGCCCACTGGTTCCGGTCCTCGGGCGGCACCTTGAGCCTCAACGCACCGGTCGCGCCGCCGCGGACGAACGGGAACAGCAGCGGATGGGTACGCCACGCCAGGTGCGCGCCGGGGGTCTCCGGGCCGAGCGCGTCGGCGGTGAAGAACACGCCCCAGCCCTGCGCGCCAAGGAGGTCATCGCGGTCGGCCCGGCCCATGACGTCGCCGGGCGCGATGACGAACAGGTCACCGGCCTCGACGTGCCGGACCTGCTTCCCGGTGCGCACGATGCCGCCGTCACCGGAGAAGAAGGAGATGCCGGGAAAGTCGTGCGAGTGCGCCTCATGTGCGCCGTCGATGTGGGCGTCGTGTCCCAGGGGCACGACCGCCACGGACAGTTCGCCGGGCATCGGCTGCCACGTGTAGGTCGCCGGTTCGTCCGCACGCGGGGCAGTTCGTCGGGCTCGCACCGTCAAATCATCCCACTCAAACCGTCGATCGACACAGAAACCTTGCTGGAAGTGCAGTCACAATGGAGCAATGGCCGAAATATCGTCCCAGGAGCGGGACTACCTGCCGGGCATGGGCAAGCACTACCTGCTGCCCTTCTACGACGTGCTGCACCAGGTGTCCGGGCTGCGGCACGTGCACCGCGAGATGATCGCGCTGGCCGGGCTGCGGGACGGCCACCGCGTGCTGGACGTCGGCTGCGGAACCGGAAACCTGTTGCGAGGGACCGGGAAGCGGCTCCGCGACGTGGCACTCGTGGGCGTGGATCCGGATCTGAAGATGCTGGCCCGTGCCGAGCGCAAGATCCGGCGGGCGGGGCTGACGGCACAGCTGGACCGCGGGTTCGCCCAGGAGCTCGCTTTCCCGGACGCCTCGTTCGACGTGGTGTTCTCCAGTCTGATGCTGCACCACCTGGAGGCCTCGTCGAAGGACGAGATGCTCGCCGAGGTGCGACGCGTGCTGCGGCCGGACGGCGTGCTGGTACTGGCCGACGCGGTGCACAGCCACGGCAAGGGGCACGATCACGGCCACGACCACGAGCACGGACCTGCCGTGGCGAAGCGAATCGCCGCGGCCGGCTTCACCGTGGAGCCGACCAGGACGCTGAAGCTGCGAATGTTCGGGGAGGTCGGGGTCGAGGTCGCGAGAGTCCACTAGCGACAGGTCTATAGCCGACCGATTGAAGGCGCACTATGTTTCTTTGCTGCCAACAGTTCCGGTAATTCTCGAACTTGAGAGATACGCACGAAACACGGCCCGTTCCCATCTAAGCTGCCCGCCGTGACAGACGCGACGGGAAGTCTGGTGGCGCAGCGCTACCGGCTGGTTCAGGTGATCGGCACCGGCGGCATGGGCCGGGTCTGGCTCGGCCGTGACGAGGTCATCGGCCGTGAGGTGGCCATCAAGGAGCTGCTGCTGCCCGCCGGTCTCGACGCCCAGCAACGGGAGCTGCTGTGCCAGCGCGCCATGCGCGAGGCGCAGCTCGCCGGTCACCTCAACCACCCCGGCATCGTCACCGTGCACGACGTCGTCGAGTACAACGGCACGCCGATGATCGTGATGGAGTACGTGAGCGGCGGCTCCCTGGCCGACGCGATCAAGGCCCGGGGCGCGTTGCCGGTCGAGCAGGTCGCCTACGTCGCCAACGCGATGCTCGGCGCGCTCAGGGCGGCGCACGAGGCCGGGATCGTGCACCGCGACCTCAAGCCCGCCAACGTGTTGCTGTCCGGCGACCGGGTCGTGATCACCGACTTCGGCATCGCGCGGCTCACCGGCGACGCGCCGCTGACCACCGACGGTTCGATCGTCGGCACACCCGCGTACATGGCGCCCGAGCAGGGCACCGGCGCGCCGATCACCCCGGCGACCGACATGTGGTCGCTCGGCGCCACCCTCTACGCCGCCGTGGAGGGCCGGCCTCCGTACCAGGGCCAGGACTTCATGACCACCTTGTCCATGCTGCTCACGCAGGAACCGGCGCCACCTCAGCGCGCCGGCCGCCTGTCGTCACTGCTGGGCGGCCTGCTGCGCAAGAACCCGGCCGAACGCGCGTCGATCGGCCAGGCCTACGCGCTGCTGGCTGGCGCACCCGTGGCACTGGCGGTGCCGGTCCCGATCAGATCCGGCCCCAGCAGACGCACGGTGCTGCTCGCCGGCGTCGGCGCGGTCGTGGCGCTCGGCGGTGGTGCCGCGTGGTGGCTGAACACGCGGAACAACGACGGCGGGGGCGCACAGCTGCCGACCAACAACGACAACAACCTCGCCTCGAAGAAGGAGGGCGGCTCCGAGGAGTCGACGACCTCGTCGGTGGCGCAGCCGGGACGCCCGGAGGAGATCACCGAGCACATCCAGCTCTCCGACCACAAGGCGACCGTCACGTCGATCGCGTGGAGCCCGGACGGCAAGATCCTCGTCAGCGGCGACGACGACCTCGACGGCGCCGTCGTCCGCATCTGGGACACCACCGGGACCGGCAAGCTGCTCGGCACGGTCCAGAACCCGGACGGGCCGGGCGGCGCCTCGTCGTGCGCGGTCGCGATCAGCCCCGACGGCAAGATCCTCGCGGCGGGCGGCAACCGCACCGGCGACAGCACCACCTACCTCTGGAACCTCGCTGACCGCACGCAGATCGGCACGCTCGAGGACGCCAGGTCGATCATGAAGACCCTGCGCTTCCACCCGGACGGCAAGACGATCGTCGGCCTGACCCACGGCGGCGGCCTCAAGGTGTGGGACGTGGCGACCCGCAAGGTGAAGATCGGCCTGACCGAGGCCGACGGCGGCAGTGAGCTCTCCTTCAACAAGGACGGGTCGCTGCTGGCCTACGGCGGCACGAAGTTCCAGGAGATCAAACTGGTCGACCCGGCGACCGGGAAGACCGTGAAGGTCATCAAGGACTCCAGCGCCCCCGGCGCGGCGTTCTCCCCGGACGGCAAGACGCTCGCGGTTCCCGACGACGACGGCTCGAACAGCATGCAGCTGTGGGATGTCGAGACCGGGCAGAGCAAGGCGGTGTTCGACCGGACGGAGGGCGACGACATCATCACCAAAGCCCTGTACCACCCGGACGGCAGGACCATCGCGACCTGGGGCCACGGCAACGCCGTGCAGCTGTGGGATGTGGGCACGAAGTCCGTCCGCGCCATGGTCATCGGTGCCGGGGCGCGGATCGAGGACGTGGCGTTCGACCCGAAGGGCGAGCGGATCGCCTGTGCCGGCGCGGACAAGTCGATCCGGATCTGGAAACTGCCGGCTCGCTAGAGGTCTTCGAGTTCACTGACGTCGACGCCGTTGCGGTCCAGCGTGTCCGCGAACGCCTCGATGACGTTGTCGAGGATCCACTCGCACCTGGCCATCAACGCGGCGCCCTCGGCGGTGCGGAACGCGGGGATCGTCGCGGTGAGGCGGGCGGACATCGGCCACTCGTTGTCGTACTGCCAGAGTTCCCCGCCCGGCGTGAGGAGGATCCCGGCGTCCTTGAGCACGCCGGGACGCGCCCCGCTCGGGGTCCTCGTGGTGAGCACCAGCCACCCGGCCGCGATGCGGACCTTCTGGTCGCCGACCCGGTCGTAGAGCGTCTGCTCGGCCGGGATCTGGTGGCGTGTCAGCACGGACGCGACCTTCTGGGCCCATCCGGTGATGGTGGCGGACCGGGCGGCCCATGCCCGCGCGGCCGCCTCGTCGGCGCGCCTGCGTTCCTTCATGAACTCGACGAGGTCATCCATGATCGATGAACTTAGCGTCACACGCCCGTCACATACGCGGTGATCGGCTGAAACGCGTGCTTCCTAGCGTCGGGGTCCATGACGGTTGACGAGGTTGTGGAGCGCGCGCCCGCCGCCGCTGCGTCCAAGGAGACGCTGGAGGACTACACCCTGCGGTTCGCGCCGCGGACGTACCGGCGGTGGACTCCGTCGGTCGTCGGGGCATCGGCGCTGGGCGGGATCGCCTACATGGCCGACTTCTCGATCGGCGCCGGCATCGGGCTCACGCACGGCACCGGGAACGCGTTGCTGGCCATCGGGTTCGCCGCGATCGTCATCTTCGTGACCGGGTTCCCGCTGGCCTACTACGCCGCCCGGTACAACATCGACCTCGACCTCATCACGCGCGGATCCGGGTTCGGCTACTACGGGTCGGTCATCACGAGCGTGATCTTCGCGAGCTTCACGTTCATCTTCTTCGCGCTCGAAGGCTCGATCATGGCGCAGGGCCTGCGGTACGCGCTCGGGCTGCCGTTGTGGCTGGGCTATGCCACGTCGACGCTGGTGATCATCCCGCTGGTGATCTACGGGATGAAGGTGCTGGCGAAGCTGCAGAGCTGGACGAACCCGTTGTGGCTGCTGCTGATGGTCGCGCCGCTGCTGTACCTGGTGATCGCCGACCCGGACTCCGTGAGCCGATTCCTCGCCTACGGCGACAGCGGGGTCAACGCGGCGGCGGTGATGCTCGGCGCGGGCGTGTGCCTGTCGTTGATGGGGCAGATCGGCGAGCAGATCGACTACCTGCGGTTCATGCCGCCGCGGACCGCCGAGAACAAGCGGGCCTGGTGGACGGCGACGATCCTGGCCGGACCTGGCTGGGTGGTGTTCGGCGCGCTCAAGCAGACGTTCGGCGTGTTCATGGCCGTCTACGTGCTCGACGCGGTCGGGAAGGTCGCCGCGGTGGAGCCGATCGAGCAGTTCACCGGGGTGTTCAAGCAGTTCATGCCGCCGTGGCTGGTGGTGCCGCTCGCGCTCGTGCTGGTGGTGCTGAGCCAGGTGAAGATCAACGTCACCAACGCCTACTCGGGGTCGCTGGCGTGGACCAACTCGTTCACCCGCGTGACCAAGCACTATCCGGGGCGGCTGGTGTTCGTGCTGGTGAACCTCGCGATCGCGCTGGTGCTGATGGAAGCGAACATGTTCAGCTTCCTGAACAACCTGCTGAGCTTCTACTCGAACTGCGCGATGGCGTGGGTCGTCACGGTCGCCACGGACATCGTGATCAACAAGTACCTGCTGAAGCTGTCGCCGAAGCAGCCGGAGTTCCGCCGGGGCATGCTCTACGCGGTCAACCCGGTGGGCGTCGGGTCGTTCCTCGCCTCGTCGATCCTGTCCATCTCCGTCTACTTCGGACTGTTCGGCGCGGCCGTCCAGCCCTACTCGCCGCTGGTGGCGGTCGGCATCCCGATCGTGCTGACGCCGTTGCTCGCGGTGCTCACGCGTGGCCGGTTCTACCTGCGCCGCACCGATGACGGCATCGAGGAACCGGTGCTGGACGCGGACGGCAACCCGAGCGGGACGCTGTACGAGTGCGTGGTGTGCCATGAGTCCTACGAGAGGCCGGACATGACGGCCAGCGCGATCGGCGGAGAGATCTGCTCGTTGTGCCTGAGCACCGATCGCGAAGGCCGTCATGTCCTGCCGGTCAGCCCACTTCCAGGCTGACGCCCCACGCGTTGAGGATCGTGCTGATCGGCACGTAGTTGATGTACCGCGAGCAGTAGATCTGACCGACTTCCGGGTCGGTGGTGCCACACGAGGTGGTCTGCCCGAAGTCGGTGTCCGGGCCGAGCAGGATGCCGCGCGCCTGCACGCCGTTGGACAGCTTCTTGAACATCGGGCCACCGCTGTCGCCCTGGCCGCCCATGATCCCGGAGGTCGCCTTCACCTGGATGACGTTGACCGTGACGCCGCCGAAGCTGATGTTCTGGCTGTCGTCGTAGACCTCACCGCAGTGCTCGCCGGTGCTGGAGCTGGAGTTGCAGACCGGGTCGCCAGGCCAGTTCGACGCGTAGTTCTTCACCGTCGAGGTCGTGTTGCTGTTCCACGCGCCGCGGTAGACCTTCGGGGTGGTGGCGGGGGAGGCCGACGGGTCGATCATCAGCGAGTCGACGGCCGGGATGCCCGCGACCGACGCGCCACCGGGTGCGATCTGCTGGCCGGCGCCGTCGGTGACCGCGGCGTTGGCGCCGGGGTCGCAGTGGCGGGCGGTGATCAGCTTGCCGGTGCTGCCCTTGAGCACGGCGAACCCGGACGTGCAGGCGCCGCTGCCGCCGTGCACGATCCTCGCGCCGCCCTTCCACGGCGCCGCGTCGTTGGGGCGCGAGTAGCCCTGGGGCGCCTGCGCGCCGTAGTTGATCTGCACGTCGTCGATGCCCGCGACCTGCTTGGCCTCGGTGGCCGCGAACGTCGACTGCGTGGTGGCGACGTTGACGTCGACGCCGCTGCCGTCCTGGCGCAGTGACGTGGAGACGATGCCGAGCTGACGGCCGTAGGCGCTGTTCTGCAGCTTGGTGCGGGCGGCCTCGGCCTGGGCGCGGGAGTACTTGGCGCCGGGCACGATCGTGACGGTGACGCCGTTGGGCTTGGAGTCGGCGTACTGCTGCACGTCCTGCGGAACGGCGCCGGACCAGCGGACGGTGATGGCGCGGTGCTGGTAGTCGGTGCGCTGGCTGGTGAAGCCGCGGTCGTGACCGAGCTCGTAGACGCGGTCCGCGACCGGCGGGATGGCGTCGTCCGTCGAGAGGGCCGCGGTCGCCGTGCCGGGCAGCACCGCGAGCAGTGACCCGGCGGCGAGTGCGGCGGCCGCCCATGTCCGTCTGTTCAACGTGATCTCCCCCTTAGTGAACCGGACTATCCGGTCAGCGCAGCGGATCACGGCGCGGGGTGTGATCAGCACCCCGGGATTTCCCCTGTTGCATCCCGGGCAAGATCGGTCTCCATCAGACAAACTGCACGTCATGCAGGAACTGGCGATGCTCGCGGTCGTGGGCGTGCTGATCATCGTGGCGGTGTCGTACTTCGCTCCCAAGCTGGGCGTCGCGGCGCCGGTGCTGCTCGTGCTCGTCGGCATGGCGTGCAGTCAACTGCCCGGCGCTCCGCACGTCTTCGTGGAGCCGGAGGTGATCCTCACGGTGGTGCTGCCGCCGATCCTGTACTCGGCGGCGGTGAACGTGCCGGTCGTGGACTTCCGGCGCAACTTCGCGACCATCGGGTCGCTGTCGGTGCTGCTGGTGGCCGTGTCCGCGTTCGGGACGGGCCTGCTGATCTGGTGGTCGCTGCCGGAGATCGGGTTCGCGGCGGCGTTGGCGCTGGGCGCGGTGATCAGCCCGCCGGACGCGGTCGCCGCCACCTCGATCGGCAAGAAGCTCGGCCTGCCACCGCGGCTCGTGACGATCCTCGAAGGCGAGGGACTGGTCAACGACGCCACCGCTTTGGTGCTGCTGCGCACGGCCATCGTCGCGATCACGGCCAGCGTGTCGTTCGGCGGGGCGTTGGGTGACTTCGCGTTCGCCGTGTCCGTAGGAGTGGTGATCGGAACCGCGGTCGGCATCGTGTCGGTGCTGGTGCGCTCGCGGATCCAGGGCCAGCCGGTGCTGACGACCGCGATCTCGTACGTCGTGCCGTTCCTCGCGTTCATCCCGGCCGAGGAGGTGCACGCGTCCGGCGTGATCGCCGTCGTCGTGGCCGGCCTGATCACCGGACACCTGAGCGCCCGCAAGTTCACCGCGCACGACCGCATCTCCGAACGCACGAACTGGCGCACGATCCAGCTGCTGCTGGAGAACGGCGTGTTCCTGCTGATGGGCTTCGAACTCACCTCGGTCGTCAACGACGTGGCTCAGGAGGGGCTGGCCCGAACCCTGGTGATCGGCCTGCTGGTCACCTTGGCTCTGGTGTTGCTGCGCGGGGTGTTCGTGATCCCGCTGATCGCGCTGCTGCGCCGCCAGCAACGCCGTGCGGACGCGTTCGCCGACAAGATCGAGTCCTTTCTGGACCGTCTCACGGCACGCGGCCCCCGCCCCGGCGACGAGAGGCGGTACGACCGCGGAGTCCGTGCGCTGCAACGCAGACAGGCCGACGTGGCGTTCTACGCGAGCGAGGGGCTGAGCTGGCGCGGCGGCGCGGTGCTCGCCTGGTCCGGGATGCGCGGTGTCGTGACGCTGGCCGCCGCCCAGACGTTGCCCACGGACCTGCCGTACCGGCCGGAGCTGATCCTGATCGCCTTCACGGTCGCGATCGTCACCCTGGTGGTGCAGGGCGGTTCGCTGCCGCTGGTGATTCGGTGGCTCGGCGTTCGTGGCAACGACTCCGAGCACGAGCGACGGGAGTATGCGCGGCTGGCGGGGGAGCTGATGACGGCTACCCACAGTTTTCTCGGGAATCCTGAGCTGTGCCGGGAGAACGGGCAGGAGTTCGACTCGGAGTTGCTGGAGCAGACCCGGGAACGGACGCTCGCGATGAGCGAGGGGGTGGAGAAGGTGTTCCTGGAGCAGGATCCGGACAGTGCTGTGCACCAGCGCCGGGAGTTGCAGCGGATGATGACGGAGGCTCAGCAGAACGCGCTGTTGGAGGCTCGGGCTGGCGGGACTTACGCGTCGCACACCTTGGAGCGGGCGCAGACGTTCATCGACAGCCAGAGCGCCCGGTTCTTCTGACAGCGCAGGAGCCCGGCGGTTACGTCAGAACGGGCCCGAGTTGCCGATCCGCGCCTGCACATCAACGGTGCTCCGCGGCGAGTCCCCGAGCGTCAGCTTCGACACGATCCGATAGCGGTCCCCCCGGTAGATCGAGTGCACGTACTCGACGTGCCGCCCCTCCACGTCCGTGGTGAGCCGCTCGAACAGCAACGCCGGCGCCAGCTCCGGCACCCCGAGCAGCGAGGCCTCGGACTCGTTGGTCACCGTCGGCTCGATCGACTGCACGGCCTCGGAAACGTGGACGCCGTGTTCGCGCAGTCGTTCGTAGAAGTCGCCGGACTCCATGTCGTGCAACGTCAACGAGGGCGCGACCAGTGCGGGAACGTGCAGGTATTCCAGTGCCATGGGCTCGCCGTCGACCAGGCGCAGGCGGGCGATGTAGTGGATCTCGGCGGCGGGGGAGAGGTGCAGGCGGCGGCCCACTCGGGCGCCGGCCGGGATGCGGGCGTGTTCCAGCACTCGGGACGACCACGTGCCCGAGGCTTGGGGCAGGGACATGGAGCCGGTGCCGGAGACCATTTCCTGGGTGATCTTGGCGCGGGCCACGAAGGTGCCGCGGCCGTGCTGGCGGACCAGCAGGCCGGTGTTGACCAGTTCCTCGACGGCCGAGCGCACTGTTGGGCGGGACACCGAGAGTTGTTGGCACAGCACGCGTTCGGCAGGGATCGGGGCTCCCGCCGGGTGGGTCTCGATGAGTTCGAGCAGGTGGTCGCGGACCCGCTCCCGCTTGAGGATCGCTTCGCCCATGCCTCTCCGCTTCGTCGGCGGCCAGTATGGCATACCAGTGGTAAGTGACCAGTCTGCGCAAGATCGGGAGCGCTCTCACGTGTTCGAGCTGGGGGTTGACCTGAGAAGTGGTCTATGCCACTTTCTACCCACTCCATCGGACCTGACCAATTGGTCATATCCCAGCGAGAGGTGAGTCGTGTCGCGCTCCGCTGCCTTGCTCGTTCTGGCGCTTGCACTGTCCGCCTGCGGCACGTCCGCGGGAGGGGGTGATGAGAAGCAGGAGATCACCGTGTGGCTGATGAAGGACACGGCCACGGACGACTTCGTGTCGAGGTTCGAGAGCGAGTTCGAACGCGAGCACGCGAACCTCGACGTCAAGATCCAGATTCAGGAGTGGAACGGCATCACGCAGAAGGTGACCAGTGCGCTGGCCAGCACGGATCCGCCGGACGTGATCGAGGTCGGCAACACCCAGGTCGCCCAGTACGTGGCCAGCAAGGGCGTCACCGACCTCACGAACCGCAAGGCCGAGCTCCAGGGTGAGGACTGGATTCCCGGGCTGTCCGAACCCGGTGCGGTGGACGGCAAGCAGTTCGGTGTGCCGTTCTACGCGGCGAACCGGGTCGTGATCTACCGCAAGGACCTGTTCGAGGCCGTGCAGGTGACACCGCCGAAGACCCGCGAGGAGTGGCTCGCCGCCACCGCGAAGCTCGACCAGGGCGAGCAGCAGGGCATCTACCTGCCCGGCCAGAACTGGTACACGCTCTCAGGCTTCGTCTGGGACGAGGGTGGCGACCTGGCCAAGCGGGACGGCGACAGGTGGAAGGGCTCGCTGAACACGCCGGAAGCGTTGGCGGGCATGGACTTCTACCGGAAGCTGCAGGCGCTGGGCGACGGGCCCAAGGACTCCGACGAGGCCAAGCCGCAGCAGACCGACGTGGTGGCCGCCGGCAAGGTCGCGCAGTTCATCGCGGTGCCCGGCGCGGCGAAGCTCGTCACGAAGGCCAACCCGGCGCTGGAGGGCAAGATCGGTTTCTTCCCGATCCCGGGCAAGACGGCCGAAAAGCCCGGTGCGGTGTTCACCGGTGGCTCCGACCTGATCATTCCGCTCGCATCGAGCAGGCAGGAAGGCGCGTACGAGGTCGTCAAGGCGCTCGCCGGGGAGAAGTGGCAGGTCGAGCTGGCCAAGGCGATGAACTACGTGCCGAACCGCAAGTCGCTCGCCAAGGACGTCGGCGGCGACCCCGGCACGGCGGCGATGGCGGTCGGTGCGGCCAACGGGCACGCGACGCCGAACTCACCGAACTGGGCGGCGGTCGAGGCGCGCAACCCGATCAAGGAGTTCCAGACGGCGGTCCTGACCGGCGCCGATCCGAAGACAGCGGCGGCGAAGGCCGACGAGGTCATCACCCAAGCGTTGAACTCCGGGAAATGACGCTCCTGGCAGACCGGCCGGTGCGGACGACCGCGCCGGCCGTGCCCAGACGCCGCAAGCACCCGATACTGCCGTACCTGCTGATCGCGCCCACGTTGCTGGCCACGGCGTATCTGTTGCTGTACCCGCTGATTCGCAACGTGATCATCTCGCTGCAGGAGTTCGGGCTGCCGCAACTCGTCCGCGGCGACGCCAGGTTCGTCGGGGTCGCGAACTACGCACGAGTGCTGTCCGACCCGGAGTTCTGGGGCGTGGTCAGGAGAACGCTGTGGTTCACCGCGATCAACGTCGTGCTGATCATGGTGTTGTCCACGCTGGTCGCGCTTCTGCTGGTGCGGCTGGACAGGTGGCTCCGGCTGCTCGTGATGGGCGGGCTCGTGCTCACCTGGGCGACGCCGATCATCGCGGCGACCACTGTGTTCCAGTGGCTCTTCCAGTCCCGGCTCGGCGTCGTGAACTGGGCGCTGGTGACGCTGGGCTTCGAGGAGTACCGCGACTACACCTGGTTCGCCGACGGCGAGGCGACGTTCGGGATCCTCGTGACGCTGATCGTCTGGCAGTCGATCCCGTTCGCCGCGCTGTCTCTGTACGCGGCGATGATCACGGTGCCGCAGGAGCTGTACGAGGCCGCGCGGATCGACGGCGCGGGCGCGTGGCGGATGTTCTCGACCATCACGTTTCCGCTGCTCAGGGCCATGTTCGGGTTGATCACGTGCCTGGAGGTGATCTGGGTCGTCAAGGCGTTCGTGCAGATCTGGGTGATCAGCCAGGGCGGTCCGGGCCAGGCCACGACGACGTTGCCGGTCTACGCGTTCCAGGTCGCGCAGTCGTTGCAGCGCTACGACCTCGGCGCGGCCGTGTCGATGCTCATGGTGGTGCTGCTCGTGCTCGCGCTGCTCGCGTACTTCCGCCAGCTCTACCGGCAGGAGCAGGAGGCATGAGCCGACTCGCGCGCACCACGGCGGCGCTCCTCGTCTTCGTCATCTCGGTCTTCCCCGTGTACTGGATGGTGCTCACCGCCTTCAAGCCCACGAAGGACATCCAGAGCGCGACACCGACGTTCTTCCCGGCCTCGATCACGTTCGACCACTTCGGCACGGCGATCGCCGCGAAGGGGTTCTTCTCGTTCTGGCGCAACAGTCTCCTGGTCGCGGGCGGGGCGGTGCTGCTCGCTCTGCTCATCGCCCTGCTCGCCGCGTTCGCCGTCGCGCGGCTGCGGTGGAAAGGGCGGAGGGCGTTCGTGCTGATGGTGTTCGTCGCGCAGATGACGCCGTGGGAGGCGCTGCTGATCCCGGTCTACGTGATCGCCAGGGACACCGGCATGCTCGACACGCTCTGGATGCTCACGCTGGTCTACTTCATGATGACGCTGCCGTTCACCATCGTGACGCTGCGCGGGTTCCTCGCCGCCATCCCGGTCGACCTGGAGGAGGCCGCGCAGGTCGACGGGTGCTCGCGCGGGCAGGCGTTCCGGCGGGTGGTCTTCCCGTTGCTGGCACCGGGTTTGCTCGCCACCTCGCTGTTCGGGTTCATCACCGCGTGGAACGAGTTCGCCTTCGCCAACGTGCTGATCATCAAGGACCAGGACGACCGCACGCTGCCGGTCTGGCTGTCGTCGTTCAACAACACCTTCGGCACCGACTGGGGCGCCACGATGGCCGCCTCCACGCTGTTCATGCTGCCGGTGCTGCTGATCTTCGTGGTGTTGCAGGGCCGGGTGACCACCGGCATCGTCGGAGGGGCGGTGAAGGGATGATCGTTCCGCTCCCGACCAGGGTCGTGCGGCGCGGCAAGGGCTTCACGTTCGACCGAGGCACGAGCGTGCGGGTCACGCCCGGTGCGGAGCAGGCGGCCAGACTGCTCCGCACCCTCCTGCGGCCGGCCACCGGGCTGCCGTTGCCGATCGCCGACCACGGTCAGGTCGTCATCGCGCTGGACGCCAAGCTCGTCGGGCTCGGCGCGGAGGGCTACGCGCTGACCGTGAACGAACACGGCGTCCTGCTGCGTGCCGGCACGTCGAACGGCCTCGCGCACGGCGTGCAGACGATCCGCCAGCTCCTGCCGGTTGAAGCGCTCAGCTCCAGCAGAGTGTCCGAAGTGGACTGGACGCTGCCCGGCGCCGACATCCGGGACGTGCCCAGGTTGCCGTGGCGCGGGTTCATGCTCGACGTCGCCCGGCACTTCCAGCCGGTGCCCGTGCTGCGGCGGTTCATCGACCTGATGGCGTTGCACAAGCTCAACGTCCTGCACCTGCACCTGACCGACGACCAGGGCTGGCGGATGCCGGTGCCGAGCCACCCGAAGCTGGCCTCGATCGGCGGCTGGCGCACCGAGACCAACGGTGACGGCACGCCCCACGGCGGCGTCTACACCCGCGGCGAACTCGAAGGGCTCGTCGCGCACGCGGCGGAGCGCGGCATCCGGATCATGCCGGAGATCGAGATGCCCGGTCACGCCCGCGCGGCCCTGGCCGCCTACCCGGACCTCGGCGTCGCGCCGGAACCGCTGCCGGTCTGGACCCGGTGGGGCATCAGCGATGCCGCGTTCGGCCCGCACGCGATCGGCTTCGTCAGCGAGGTGCTGGCCGAGGTGCTGGAGGTGTTCCCGAACGAGCACGTCCACCTCGGCGGCGACGAATGCCTGCTGCCCGAGGACGTGCACGGCCGGTTCCTCCGCCAGGCCGCCCAGTACCTGCTCGACCGCGGCCGCGTCCCCGCGGCCTGGGAACCCACCGGTGACCCCCGCTCGGTCGTCATGCCGTGGAAGGACGAAAGCCAGGCAGCGATCGCACTCGAGCAGGGCCAGCCGGTGGTCATGACCCCGCACACGTCCACCTATCTGGACTACCCGCAGTCGGACGGCGCGCACGAACCACCCGGCCAGCCCGGTTTCGTCGTGACGACGAAGGACGTCTACCGCGTACCGCTGCCCGACGGCGTGCTCGGCGCCCAGTGCCAGCTGTGGACCGAACACGTCCGCACCCCGAAACACCTGGAATACCTGGCCTTCCCGCGTCTCGTCGCCCTGGCCGACACCCTCTGGTCGCAGCGACCGGACTGGGAGGGCTTCACCACACGGATGCGCTCCCACGCATCAAGGCTCGCCGCACTGTCCATCCCTGCCGAAGTGAGGAGAGAACCTTGCGAGCACTCATAGCCGTTACCTGCGCGGCACTGACCGTGGCCGCGTTGGCCGTCGCGCCCAACGCCTTCGCCGCCGACGCGATCACCGCCCAGTACCGGACCAGCGCTTCCGGTGCGAGCACCGACCAGGTCGAACCGTGGTTCAAGCTGGTCAACAGCGGCACCACGAGTGTGCCGCTGTCGGACGTCAAAATCCGGTATTACTTCCGCAGTGAGACGCCGGACGTCGGCTACCGGTTCGCCTGCTCGTGGGCCGTGCGCGGCTGTGCCAACGTCACCGGCCAGTTCGGCACCCTGACCGGCGGCTCGGCCGACCGCTACCTGGAGGTGGGCTTCACCGCCGGCGCCGGCACCCTGAACGCCGGAGCCGACACCGGTGACCTGCAACTGCGGTTCTACCGGACGAACTGGGGCTCGATCACCCAGTCCGACGACTACTCGTTCCGCGGCGAGAGCACCTACTCGGCGTGGAACGAGGTGACCGTGTACCGCGGCGGAACCTTGCTGTGGGGCACTCCGCCCGGCGGCAGCCCGCCCACCACGACGTCGTCGACACCGCCGAACCCCAACGGCCCCAAGATGTTCGACGACTTCAGCTACACCAGTTCCAGCGACGCGCGGATCGGCCAGCGCGGCTGGACCGTCCGGTCCGGCGGTGGCGGCCCCGGTGTGCCGGGCGCGGAATGGGACCCGTCGCGCGTGACGTTCCCGACCGTGGACGGCCAGAAGGTCATGCGCCTCGACTCGTGGAACAACGGTTCCGCGGCAAGGCAGACCGAGATGTTCCACCAGCGGAAGTTCTTCGAGGGCACCTACGCGTCCAGGGTGAAGTTCAGCGACGCGCCCGTTTTCGGCCCGGACGGCGACCACGTCGTGCAGACGTTCTTCACCATCACCCCGCTCAACGCGCCGATGGACCCGAACTACGGCGAGATCGACTTCGAGTATCTGCCGAACGGCGGCTGGGGTGAACCGGCCAACATCATGTACGAGACGACGTGGGAGACCTACCAGAACGAGCCGTGGGTCGCCGACAACATCCACAACGAGGAGCGCGCGAGCTACAACGGTTGGCATGACCTGGTTTTCCAGGTCGCCAACGGGCGCGTGAAGTACTACATCGACGGCACGCTCGTCGCCGACCACGGCGACAAGTACTACCCGGAGACGCCGATGTCGATCAACTTCAACCTGTGGTTCATCTCGGGCGGCCTGCAGGGCAGCAGCGCCGAGCGGGCCTACCAGCAGGAGGTCGACTACGTGTACTTCGCCAAGGACCAGGTGCTCAGCCCGGCCGAGGTGAAGACAGCGGTGCAGAGTTACCGCAGCGCGGGCGTCGAGCACGTCGACAACGTGTGAGCATCTGGCCGAAAGTGTTGCCCGAGCCTCTGGGCCCGCTGATGCCGAGTGCGTCTGCAAGGACTCTGTTGGCAAACCCGGACGCGGTCAGCCGGACATATCGGGCATCGCCACGATTCGCCAACAGAGTCCTGCAAGTACCACCAACCCTTGATCGACTCGCCCTCAACTACCCCCAACCAGTTCGCCGTCCGCCGAACCCGCGGACCAGAACAACCCTGTTGGTAGTGGAAAAGTGCCTGTTGATGTTGAGTTGGTGGTACTTGCAGACGCCATGAGAGCCACGGGCTGGGCGCGTGGCGGGTAGCTCACACAACTTCTGGCGGCCTGCTCAGATCACCCCAGCAGTTTGTCCAGTGTGATCGGCAGATCGCGGACCCGGACGCCGGTGGCGTGGTGCACGGCGTTCGCGATCGCGCCGGCCACGCCCACGATGCCGAGCTCGCCGATGCCCTTCGCACCGAGCCCGCTGACCAGCGGGTCCGGGTGGTCCAGGAACCGGACGTCGATGCGCGGGATGTCGGCGTGCACCGGCACCAGGTACGAGGCGAGGTTGGCGTTGGTGAACCGCGCGCTGGCGTCGACCTCGGTGGCCTCCAGCAACGCCTGACCGATGCCCATCACGACGGCGCCCTGGATCTGGCTGCGAGCAGCTTTGGCGTTGACGATCGTGCCCGCGTCGCACACGGACAGCCAGCGGGTCACCCGCGGTTCGCCGGTCAGCCGGTGCACCCGCACCTCGCAGAAGTGCGCGCCGAACGAACGGTAGCCGTGCTCCGGGTCGACCAGCCGGGGTGACGTGCCGATCGCTTCGACACCACCGACGTCGCACGTCGTGAGCAGCGTGCCGAAGCTCATCGTCAGGCCGCCGGACGACACGCTGCCGTCGCGGTACCCGACCTCGGCCGGATCCTTGCCGTGGAACGGGGAACGCGGGTTCGTGACGGCCAGCGAGATCAGCTCGGTCTGCACGGATCTGGCGGCCACCTGGACGGCCGGGCCGTTGGTGCACGTCGAGTTCGAACCACCCGCGTTGGCCGCGGCGGGCGAGGTGGAGTCGCCGAGCTCCGGGCGCACGCGGGTGACCGGGATGCCCAGCTCGTCGGCGGCCAGGATGGCGAACACGGTGTACTGACCGGTGCCGAGATCGGCCGCGGTGCCGGACACCGACGCCGTCCCGTCCGGATGCAGCCTGACCTTGATGGACGCCTGTCCGCGTGACGCCCCGTAGGTCGCGGTGGCCATGCCGGTGCCGACGAGCCAGTCGCCGTCGACGCCCGCACGGACCTGCTTGGGCCGGCGTGACCAGCCGAACTCCTCGACGCCGCGCCGGTAGCACTCGTCGAGGTGCTTGCTGGACCACGGTTTCCCGGTGTTGGGCACGAGGGTGGCGTAGTTGCGCAGCCGCATCTCGACCGGGTCGATGCCGAGTTGTTCGGCCAGTTCGTCCATCGCGCTCTCCAACGCGAACGAGCCGTTCGCCTCGCCCGGCGCGCGCATGACCGTCGCGGCGCCGAGGTTGAGCGGCACGATCGTCTTGGTGACGCGGATGTTCGGGCTCGCGTAGGTGGTGAGCGTCCAGTTCGCCACGGACTCGGACCAGTTGCCGCCCAGACCGCGGCTGGTCACGCCGTCGTTGACGATCGAGGTGAGCTCGCCGTCCGCGGTGCACGTCATCGAGATGGTCTGCTCGGTCATCGGCCGGTGTCCCGCCATCGCGAACACCTGCTCGCGGGTGAGCGCCGCCTTGACCGGCCGGCCGAGCGCCCGCGACGCCGCGCACGCCAGCGGCACCTGCGCCCAGTTGCCCCACTTGCCGCCGAACCCGCCGCCCACGTGCGGGCTGAGCACGTGGATCTTCGCGGGGTCGATGCCGAGCGTCTCGGACAGCCTGCGCTGCACCAGCAACGCGCCCTGGGACACGGTGTAGACGGTGAGGTGGTCGTTGGTCCAGGTCGCCACGGTCGCGTGCGGTTCCATCGCGCAGTGGTGCTGGAACGGCGTGGTGTAGCTGGCGGTGAAGGTGATGTCGCCCAGGGCCTGAGTGCCGACGACTTCTTCTACCTCCTCGAACTTCTGGAGGGTGCGGCCGGGGAACTCGGTGACCGGTGGTTGCTGCTGGTAGGTCGTCGTGATCAGGCCGGCGGCGTCGCGCGCCTGTTCCCACGTCTCGGCGACCACGAAGCCGACGGCCTGGCCGAAGAACCGGACCTCCTTGTCCTGCAACGGAGGCAGCCGCTCGTCGTTCTGCTCCTGGACGTACGCGAAGAGCTTGAGCGGGTTGAACGGCGTGTACACGGCGAGCACGCCGGGGGAGGCGAGCGCCGCGGCCGTGTCCATGCCGGTGATCTGCCCGCGACCGACGGTGCTGGTCACCAGGTGGCCGTAGGTGACGCCGGGGATCTTGGTGTCGGCGGCGTAGGGTGCCGCGCCGGTGACCTTGATCCGGCCGTCGACCCGGTCGACGGAGTGCCCGATCACCGCACACCCGCCGCGTCGAGCAGGGCGCGGACGATCGAGCGTTTCAACAGGCTTGGTTTGAACGCGTTGTGCGCCAACGGGCGTGCTCCGTCCACCGCGGACTCGGCGGCGTCGGCGAAGGTCCGTTCCATCGCCACCCCGCCTTTCAGGGCTTCCTCGACGGCTCGCAGCCGCCACGGTTTCGTGCCGACCCCGCCGGCCGCGAGCCGGACGTCCTGCACCACGCCGCGTTTGAGGCTGATCGCCGCCGCGACGGAGGTGAGCGCGAACTCGTAGGACTGCCGATCGCGGATCTTGAGGTAGGTGGAGTGCCGTGCCCAGGGCAGTGTCGGCACGACCACCTCGGCGATCAGCTCGCCCGGCCCGAGCACGTTCTCCCGCTCCGGCGTGCTGCCCGGCAACCGGTAGAACTCCTCGAGCGGCACCGTCCGTTCGCCGCCGGAGCTCCTGAGCACGACTTCGGCCTCCAGCGCGACGAACGCCACGGCGACGTCGCTGGCGTGGGTCGCGACGCAGGAGTCGCTGGTGCCGAGGATCGCGTGGCCGCGGTTGATCCCTGTCAGCGCCGGGCAGCCGCTGCCTGGCAGGCGCTTGTTGCACGCCGACGTGACGTCGCGGAAGTAGTCACAACGGGTGCGCTGCATCAGGTTCCCGCCGATGCTCGCCATGTTCCGCAGCTGCCCGGACGCGCTGAGCAGCAACGCTCGCGAGATCATCGGGTGAACGGACGTGACGACCGGATGTGCGGCCACGTCGCCCATCCGTTCCAGCGCGCCGATGTGCAGTGCGCCGTCACGCAGCCGGATTCCCTTGAGCGGCAGGGCGTTGACGTCGATCACGCGGTCGGGCGTCATGACGTCGAGCTTCATCAGGTCGACCAGGGTGGTGCCGCCGGCGAGGAACGCGGAGCCCGGCCGGGCGAGCTTCAGGGCGTCGCTGACGGTCGACGCCGTGGCGAAGTCGAACGCGCGCATCAGCTCTCCTTGACCTGCTTGATCGCTTCGAGGATGTTCGGATAGGCGCCGCAGCGGCAGAGGTTGCCGGACATGGCCTCGCGGATCTGGTCGTCGGTGCGCACCTCGCGGTCCTCGGCGACCTTGACCGCGGACATGATCTGCCCGGACGTGCAGAACCCGCACTGGAAGCCGTCGTGGTCGATGAACGCCTGCTGCACTGGATGCAGCTCGTCGCCGTGCGCGATGCCCTCGATCGTGGTGACCTCCTTGCCCTGCAAGGTCGCCGTGAGCGTCAGGCACGACAGCACCCGCCGGTCGTCCACGTGCACGGTGCAGGCGCCGCACTGGCCGCGGTCGCAGCCCTTCTTCGTGCCGACGAGCCCGAGCCGTTCCCGCAGCGCGTCCAGGAGCGTCACCCGTGGGTCGAGACTGAGCTTCTGGCGCTCGCCGTTGACCTTGAACGCCACCTCGACCAGGCCCTGTGCCTCGGGTGGTGCCGCGCTCGCCAAGGCTTCGGCCGCCGGTGCGGACAACGCGACGCCCGCCGACACCGCCGCCGCCTGGCCGAAGAACTGCCGCCTGCTGGTCGTCATGTGACCCCCTGTACTCGGGGCCACACAAGCAGTATCGACCCGATGGGTCAAGGCGCCAACGCGCCGAATCTGGCCGGTAACGTCAGTTCCGGTACTAATAGATCCGATGTATCGGGTCGATTCGTCGTGTTTGTGCCAACCTGTCGGTTCAGTGTGCTGAATCAGCCGCCGGTGACGGCTTCGCAGGTGACCTCCTGGCCGGGCTTCGCGGTCGCCGTCGCCAGCTCCTTGACGCCGTCGAGCAGGATCCGGCACGTCAGCACCTGGTCACCCTTGGGCGTGGCGGAGACCTGCGCCTTCTCGCCCGCGTTGATGACGACCTCGTGCTGCCACGGCAGCGGCTTGCTGGTGGTGACCGACTTCGGGGTCTCCTTGCGGTAGCGATCGGCGTTCTCGGCGTAGGTCACGTCCACGGCCGTGTCGGCGGGCTGGGCCTTGACCTCGTAGGTGATGGCCCAGGCCTTGCCGGTCAGCGTGGTCCAGCCGCCCTTCTGGTTCACCAGGAACACCGTGCCGCCGCCGATCACGGCCAGCACGGCGAGGACGATGAGTGTCTTCACAGGACAGAAATTATGGCCGGTCGGGCTGCGCTCGCATCATTCGCCGGGGTGACGGGCGGGTCGTACCTGAGGACGACGCGCACGCCCGAGATCATGCCGCGCCGGGTGCCGAGGTGTCACGATGTGCGCGTGCCAACCTACTTGCGCCCCGGTGTCTACATCGAAGAGGTGGAGGTCGGCTCCTGGACGAACCCGCAGCTGCGTCGCCCCTACGAACCGCCGCGGCCGTTGAAGCCGGGCATCCCGGCGAAATGGCTGGCCGAACACTCGATCGCCGCCTTCATCGGCCGCCCCGCACGTCAGGATGGGACCGAGCCGGTTTACGTGACCAGCTGGGATGCCTATCGCCGCCAGTTCTGGGACGTGTCCGAAGAAACCGTGAACCTGCCGCGCGCAGTGCAGGGCTTCTTCCAGAATGGCGGCACGGGGTGCTGGATCGTCCCGACCGACAACCTCGACGAGGCGTTCACCATGCTAGAGCGCATTGAGGACGTCTCAACGGTGTGCCTGCCCGACCTGACGGGCATCGACGACTCCGCACACGCCGGTCGGCTACACGCCATCACGCACTGCGAGATGATGGGCGACCGCATCGCGATCATCGACCCGCCACCGGGGCTCGGCGCACAGGAGGTCCGGAACTGGCGAACCCATCGCGGTTACGACTCGAAGTTCGCGGCGCTGTATTACCCCTGGCTGCGCATCATCGACCACACCGGGATCGTGTCCGTACCGCCGTGTGGCCACGTCGCAGGTGCTTACGCGCGGTCCGATCTGCTGCGGGGGCCGCATCGCCAAGCCGCGAACCTCGAACTGCGGGGCGTGATCGGCCTGGAGGAGGACCTCATGAAGACCGAACAGGAGTTGCTCCATCCGTGGGGCGTCAACTGCCTGGTCTCCATGGCGAGCGGCATCCGGGTGTGGGGTGCGCGCACGATGTCGAGCGATCCGGCGTGGTTCCGGCTGGACCGGCGGAGGCTGATGAACTTCGTCGGGCGCAACATCGTCGCGGGTACGAGTTGGGTGATCTTCGAGGACTCGTACGACAAAGGTCTTTTCCAGCGGATCGAGAGTGCGCTGGACGAGTTCCTCGGGTTGTTGTGGCGTTCAGGTGCGCTGGAGGGTGAGACCCCGGCCGAGGCCTATTCGGTGCGGTGCGACGACGCGGCGAACCCGCCGGAGACCCGGGACGCGAACCAAATCGTCGCCGAGTGCGGGATCACGGTGGGACGGGGGCCGTTGTTCTTCCGGGTGGTCTACTTCCTCGGCTGAATCCCGCGCTCAGCCAGCCCGAACACGGCTGCCGGCGTGCCGATGTCGGTCAACACCGCGATGGCCAGTTTTCGTGCGCGTTGGTCGGATGCGGACACCAGATCGAGCAGCCAGGGCACAGCTTCGCCGCCGATCGCACGCAGCGCGAGCTCGACCGCAGTTCGTACATCCGAGTTCGCGCTGTGCACCAAGGGCGCCAGCAGCGGCAGCATCTCCGAACCGATTACCGCAGCGCTGTCCGTGGCGGCGGCCCACACAGATCGTTCTCTGTCCTGCATGAGCCGCACGACGGTGGCCTTCACCTCCTCGGTGGACCTGATCTGCAGCGTCTGCGCGATCATTTGGCGAGTCGGCGCATCCATGAGCGCTGCGGCAAGAAGAAGATCGCTCGTGGGGAGCAGGGCTATCGCGACCTCACACTGCCGCGCCTGGCGGTTGAGCATGTCGTTCATGCCACCGGGCCAGGTTTCCAGCGCATCCATGGCCCTGAGCCAGACTTGGGGACGTTCGTCCTCCACCGCTGCCTGCAGCGCTTCGGCGCCGTCGGGACCAAGCCGGCTCAGCGCACGGGCGGCGGCGACTCGCACCTCACTGGGGCGGGGCGACATGAGCGCAGCCTGCAAAGGAGTTACCGCTTCGTCGCCGCATCGCACCAGCGCCTCGATGCCGTCCGGCAGGTTGGCGATCAACTCGTCCACCGGATCGTTGTGCCCCAGGGCTTCCAACGCATCGGCCACTCGCCAGGCCACGTCGTCGTCCAGGTCGTCACGCGCCGCCAGCAACGCCGGGATCGCGCGTTCGTCCAGCGTCCCCAGCACCTCGGTGGCCGCGGCCCGCACGCTCGCGCTCTGGTCGTGCAACGCACTGATCAACGGCTCCGGTGCGTCGGCGCAGATCGCCTGCAGAGCCCGGAGCGCGTCGGTGCGCACCCGGACGTCGTTGTCGCGCATGGCGAGCAGCAGCGGACTGACCGCCGCCTCACCGAACGCGCCGAGCATGCCGACGGCCTGCCACCGGATGTCGACGTCGGCGTCGGTCGAAGCGGCCGCGAGGATCGCCTGCGCCTCGGCACCCCCGATGGCGCGCAGACCACCGCTGGCGAGGGAGCGCACGCGGTCGTCGGGATCGTGCAGCGCGTGGCCGAGGGCCGGGACGACCTGCGGATCTGTGGTCTGCCGCAACGCACTCAGCGCGGCGAGCCGCACATCGGCTGAGGGGTGATGGGCCGCCGCTTCCACCAGGCCGATGACGGACGCCGGGGCGAGCCGGGCGAGTGCGGCCGCCGCGGCAGTGCGCACGGCCGGGACGCCGTCGAGCATGGCGTCCATCAGTTCCGGGACCACGTAGACGCCGATGACGCACAGGCGGTCGGCGATGTTCTGGCGTCGGTAGCCCTCCAGTGCGGGGGAGGTGAACTCGGCCAGCAGGCGTTCGTGTTCGGGGCGGATGAACTGCTCCAGCACCGGATCGACGGTCGGCTGCAGGCGGGCGATCATCTCGTACACCGGCTGGAGGCGTTCGTGTTGCCAGAGGTAGGCGTCCGCGCGGTCCGCCTCGTCCCACTCGCGGGCGGCGGCACGGACTCGGCGGAGCAGGACGAGGTCGTCCTGGCCCAGCTCGATCCACTCCCGCAGGCGGTCCCAGCTGCCGAACAAGGCCTCGTGCGCGGCGGACACCACGGGTTCCTGGCCGGCGTCGGCGCTGCGCACCAGCAGGCGGGCCTCGACGAAGACGTCGATCAGGCGCTCCGCGGCGGGATTCGTGACCACAGTGGACAGTGGGGCGCGGCGGCGGGCCACGTGGCCGTGTTCGTCGATGTCGACCAGTTCGCGGAACACCGCGTCGAAGGTGGCGCGGGTGGCGTCGTCGAGTTTGCGCTGGAACACGTCCTCGGCTCGGGTGCCGATCGCGCCCGCCACGCCGCCGAGTCGTTCGTACGCGTGGTGGGTGAGCGTGCCGGGGCAGACGCGGTGCAACTCGTCGAGGGTGTAGGCGAGCAGGGGGAGGGTGCCGGGTTGTTTGCCGGCGTCGTCCAGGATCCGGCCGGGCAGTCCCTCGTCGAACTCCAGACCGGCGCGCTCGGCGGGCCTGGCGATCATGTCGATCAACGTGTCGGTCGGCGTCGACAGCGGGAACTGGCCGGTCTCCAGCAGTTTCGCGAGGGCCGGGATCTCCACGCACCGGTGGTAGAAGTCGGAGCGGACGGTGGCCACGACGTGGGCAGGGCCGGGGTTCGCGAGCAGCGCGACGAACGGCTCGACGTGCTCCGGCGCGACGATCGTGAAGAGCTCCTCGAACTGGTCGACGAAGATCAGCGTCTCACCGGTGACGTGCCGGGCGAGGTCGCCGGCGCGCAGGTCCCGCACGACTTCACGCGGTGTCCCGCCGAGCTTCACGGCGAGCGCGAGGAACGGATCGTCGCCCAGTTCGGCCGGCGTGAAGCGCGGGCCGAACCACTGGTTGCCGGTGTGCTCGGGCACCGTCCACCCGCGCGCGGCCAGCCGGGGGATCAGTCCGGCGCCCACCAGCGAGGACTTGCCAGAGCCGCTGGCGCCGACCACCGCGACGAACCGGCTGGCGTCGACCCGGCTGACCAGTTCGTCGGTCTCGCGGCCGCGTCCGAAGTAGATCGGCGCGTCGTTCGGCGTGAACGACCGCAGCCCGGGAAACGGCGACCCCCGCCACCGCGGGCCGGTGTCCTGCCTGGCCTCACCGACGACCAGCCGGTGCAGCACCTCGCGCAGGTCGGCGCTCAGCTCCTCGCGGAACTGCTCGGGAGCCGCGTACCCCTTGTGGCCACGCAGAATCGCTCCGGTCACGGGATCCCGCAGGCGCGCGAAGAAGCCCTCGACCCGGTCGTACTGCTCCTGCTTCTTCGTCCGCTCCGGATCGGACGCGCTGATCAACAGCTCGGTGGTCCGGCGGTAGAGCAGCACCTGTCCGCTGCCGCTGACGCCGTCCTCGAACTCCCACTCCGTACCGGACAGGTAGGGCTGACCCGCACGCGAGTACTCGGGGTACGGCAACGGAGTGCCCATCCGCGCCCAGAACAGCACCACGACCACGTCGCAGTCCCGCGGCCGCGGCAGTCCGCTGTCGATCGACGCCTGGGGTGTGCCGGAAGCGAGGATCGGCGCGCCCGCGCCGGGCTTGTCCCACGCGACGACCTCGAGCGCCACCCGCCCGCGCAACGCAGGTTCGTACGGCAGCCGGTCGAGCACCTCGAGCGCGATCGCGCGCTCGTCGGCGACGTCGCCCGGTGACGACAGGAACACGCGGATGCGCTGCACCCGCTCAGAGTAAGGCCGTTGTTACTTGAGCAGCAGTCGCACGGTGAGTTCGAGGCGGTTCGCGACGTCCGTGGCCGTGGCCCGGCGCGTCACCCAGGCGACCAGGTTCGACAGCCACACGTCGCCGATCACGCGGGCGATCGCCTTCTGCTCGTCGGTCGGCTCCTCCTCGCTCATCGCGCGGGTGAACATCGACTCCATCAGCCAGGACACGCGGTCGATCTCGGCGCCGGCGGAGGCGTCGGCGAAGGTGAACGCGCGGGTCATCGCCTCGGTGAGGTGGGGGTTGCGCTGCAGGCCGCGGGTGATGCGGCCGAGCACGAACAGCACGCGCTCGTAGGGGCTGTCGCCGGGGACCGTGGTGCGGTCCATCTTCTCCTGGGCGCGCTCCAGTTCCACGGCGAGGCTCGACACGAGCAGGTGGACCTTCGACGGGAAGTAGCGGTACAACGTGCCCAGCGCGACGTCCGCCCGGTCGGCGACGGCGCGCATCTGGACGGCGTCGAACCCGCCCTTGGACGCCAGCGCGATGGTCGCGTCGACGATCCTCTTGCGCCGTTCGCGCTGGGCCGCGGAGCTGAGCTCCTCGCCCGCCATCAGCGCGTCCGTGCGGGACTTCGAAGGTGACACGGAGATGATCCTCCTGAAACGTGTTGCAGCTGCCCTCTCATCATACTCGATCGGTTTGGCGGCCATGATCTGTTGCTCGAATTAGAACACGTTCTATAAACTCCTTCATGTCTTCGAGGAGGCCGCATGCCGATCGCCACGACCGGGGAACAACGAGCGTTGCGGGACAGCGTGGACGCGGCCAAGGGCGAGTGGGCTGATCTCGTCCGGGTCGGGTTCTTCGAGGTGACGCGGGAGGGCGGCACGGTCGCCGATCTCGCGGTGATGCTGGAGCGGGCGGCGGAGCACCTCGTGCCGGGGCCGTTGCTGCCCACGGCGCTGGTCTCGGTGCTGTTCCCGGACTTCGACGGGATCGCCGGGTTCGGATTTTCGCCACAGCACGTGGTGGGCGCCGCCGAGGCGACGCACGTGCTGGTGCACGACGACGCGTGGAGGCTCGTGCCGGTCGGGCAGGTGACCGAGCTCGAAGCCGTCGACCTGTCCCGGTCGCTCGGATCGGTGGTGGCCGACGGGCCTGGTGTCGAGGTCGCCGATCCGACCGACCTCGCGGTCACGCTGATGGCCGCCGAGGCGAGCGGGGTGGCGACGTGGTGCCTGAACACCGCGGTGGAGTACGCGAAACAGCGTCAGCAGTTCGGGCGTGTCATCGGGTCGTTCCAGGCGATCAAGCACCTGTGCGTCGAGATGCTGTGCCGCGCCGAGCAGGCGAGCTCGGTCGCGTGGGATGCCGCGAGCTCGGTCGGTGACGAGGAACATCCGCTGGCGGCGGCGGTCGCGGCGGCGGTGGCGTTCGACGCGGCGGTGCGCAACGCCAAGGACTGCATCCAGGTGCTCGGCGGGATCGGGTTCACCTGGGAACACGACGCGCATCGCCATCTACGCCGGGCCTTGGCGTTGCAGCAGCTCGCGGGCGGTGTCGCGAGGTGGCGTCGCCGGGTCGCCGAGCTGGCGCTGAAGGGGGCGCGCAGGTCGCACTCCGTCGACGTCGAACGGGACGACGAGGTGCGGGCGTTCGCCGAGGAGATCGCCGGGCTGGACGCGGCGCGACAGCGGGAACGGCTGGCGGACAGCGGGTTCCTGGTGCCGCACTGGCCTCGGCCGTACGGGCAGGACGCCTCACCGGCCCGGCAGCTGGTGATCGACGGCGAGTTCGCACGAGCCGGGGTGCGCCGGCCGGACCTGATCATCGGCGGCTGGGCGGGGCCGACGATCCTCCGCCACGGCACGCCGGAGCAGCAGGAACGGTTCGTGCGGCCGACGTTGCGCGGTGAGCTCACCTGGTGCCAGCTGTTCAGCGAGCCGGAGGCGGGTTCGGACCTGGCCTCGTTGCGCACCAGGGCGGTCAGGGCCGAGGGAGGCTGGCGGCTCACCGGGCAGAAGGTGTGGACGTCGCTCGCGCACCAGGCCGACTGGGCGATCTGCCTCGCCCGCACGGACTCCAGCGCGCCGAAGCACAAGGGCATCACGTACTTCCTGGTCGACATGCGTGCTGAGGGTGTCGACGTGCGGCCGTTGCGGGAGATCACCGGCGACGCGCGGTTCAACGAGGTCTTCCTGGACGACGTGTTCGTGCCGGACGACTGCGTGGTCGGCGAGATCAACGACGGCTGGCGGCTCGCCCGCACGACCCTGGCCAACGAACGCGTCGCGATGGGGTCGTCGCTGGGCGAGGCACTGGAACGTGTTCTGCGAGAACCAGAAGCCGCCGAACATCCGGAACGCCTGGGCGAACTGGTGGCCCAGGGGCTCGCGGTGTCCGCGCTGGACCTGCGGGCGAGCCTGCGGGTGCTGAGCGGGCAGGAGCCGGGCGCGGAGTCCAGCGTGCGCAAGCTGGTCGGGGTCCGGCAACGGCAGGACGTCGCCGAGTTCGCGGTCGAGCTGCTCGGGCCGGGCGCGGCGGTCGGCAGCGAGCTGGTCCACGAGTTCCTGCTGACGCGGTGCCTGAGCATCGCGGGCGGCACCACGCAAGTGCTGATGAACCTCGCCGGCGAACGAATTCTCGGTCTACCCAGGGAAATTTGACGCAGTGAGCCTTGATGGACTTCAAGCTCGACGAGACCCAGCAGGAGATCGCCGCAAATATTGAGGAGCCTTGATGGACTTCAAGCTCGACGAGACCCAGCAGGAGATCGCCGCGCTGGCGGCCGACGTGCTGGGCAGGGAGAGCGACACCCCCTGGAAGGCGTTGGGGGAGGCGGGACTGCTGTCCCTGGCCGTTCCGGAACGGCTCGGTGGCGACGGGCTCGGCGTGCTGGAGACGGCCGTGCTGCTCACCGAGGTCGGCCGGAGAGCGGCGGACGTTCCGGCGCTGGCCACACTCGCACTGGGCGTGCTGCCGATCGCCAGGCACGGCACCCCGGAGCAACAGGACGAGCTCCTGCCGCTGGTGACGGAACAGCATGGTGTGCTGACCGCCGCGCTGAGCGAACCGTCCCATCCGCTACCGGCCTCGCCGGCCACGACAGCGGGCCCGGACGGCATCACCGGCGTGAAGATCAACGTGCCGTACGCCACCGAGGCCCGGCGAATCCTCGTCAGCACCGACGCCGGCGTCTTCGTCGTCGATCCCGCGCAACCAGGTGTGTCCACATCGGACGGAACCGTGCGCTTCGACCGCGCCCGTGGCGACGAGCTGACCGGCGCGGCCGCCGACCTGCGCCGGTTCGCGCTGGCCGGGGCCTGCGCGGTCGCGGACGGCGTGCTGGCCGGCGCCCTCGACCTGACCGTCAAGCACGTCGGCACCCGCCACCAGTTCGGCAAACCCATCTCGACCTTCCAGGCGGCGGCGAGCCAGGTCGCGGACGTCTACATCGCCGCCCGCACCCTCCACCTGGCAGCCCTGACCGCCTGCTGGAGCCTCGACGACAACGACCTGGACACCGCCGCCTACTGGCTCGCGGCCGAAGCCATGCCGGCCGTGCACACCTGTCACCACCTGCACGGCGGCCTCGGCCTCGACATCACCTACCCGATGCACCGGTACTACGGCATGGCCAAGGAGCTGACGCGGTTCGTCGGCGGAGTGGAGCACCGCTTGGGAGCCATCGATGTTCATTGACCTCACCGCCGAGCAGGTCGCGCTGCGGGACGAGCTGCGCGAGTACTTCGCGAACCTCATGTCCGCCGGGGAACGCGAGGCGATGCTCACCGAACGGCACGGTCACACCTACCGCGAGCTCGTCAGAAGGCTCGGCAGCGACGGCAGGCTCGGTGTCGGGTGGCCGAAGGAGTACGGCGGCAAGGGTTTCGGGCCGATCGAGCAGCAGATCTTCGTCAACGAGGCCGCCCGCGCGGACGTCCCGCTGCCGTACGTGACGCTGCAGACGGTCGGGCCGACGCTGCAGGCGTTCGGCACGCAGGAGCAGAAGGACTTCTTCCTGCCGCGGATCCTCAAGGGCGACATCCACTTCGCCATCGGCTACACCGAGCCGGACGCGGGCACCGACCTCGCCGCGTTGCGCACCAAGGCGGTTCGCACCGACGATCACTACGTCGTCAACGGGCAGAAGACGTTCACGACGGGCGGGCACGACGCGGACCACGTGTGGCTGGCCTGTCGCACCGGAGCACCGGACTCGCGGCACAAGGGCATCACGATCCTCATCGTCGACACCAAGGACCCCGGCTACTCGTGGACGCCGATCATCACCTGCGACGGCGCGCACCACGTCAACGCCACCTACTACAACGACGTGCGGGTGCCCGAAAACCGACGCGTCGGCGAGGAGAACAAGGGCTGGCGGCTGATCACCACCCAGCTCAACCACGAACGCGTGATGCTCGGCCCGTCCGGCCGGCTCGGCGCGCTGATCGAACGGGTTCACAGCTGGGCCGCGGACCGTCAGCTCCTCGACGAACCGGATGTCCGACGGGTCTTCGCCGAAGCACGAGCCGTGCACCGGGTGAACGAGCTGCTCAACTGGCAGGTCGCCGGCGGTGAGGTGGAGGTCGCGGACGCCAGCGCCACCAAGGTGTTCGCCGCGGACCGGACCCAGCGCATCGGCCGGCTGCTCGAAGAACTGGTCGGACGCCACGGCGCCGACGCGGACCTGGTGCGGTGGCTGGACGTGCAGGCGCGGCGCAACCTCGTGCTGACCTTCGGCGGGGGAGTGAACGAGATCCAGCGTGAGCTGATCGCCAACATCGGACTCGGCCTGCCACGGGTGGTGCGATGATCGACATCGAGAAAGAGGCCGCGCGCATCGCCGAGCAGGGCGAGTCGGCGCCACGGCTGGCGCGCGACCCGGTCAACCTGCCGATGATCAACAACTGGCTGGAGGCCATCGGCGACCAGCACCCCGGCTACACCGAGGTCGCACCGCCCGCGATGGTCCAGGTGTGGACGATGGCAGGGCTGCACGGCCAGCGCGCCCTCGACGACCCGCTCGGCGCGATGATGAAGATCCTCGACGAGGCCGGGTACACGTCCGTGGTCGCCACCAACAGCGACCAGACCTACCACCGCTACCTCAAGGTCGGCGAGCACCTCTCGGTGACGACGAGCCTGGAGGACGTCACCGGCCCGAAGAGAACGGGGCTGGGCGAAGGCTGGTTCGTGACGACTCGCAGCACCTGGTGGGTCGGAGACGAGGCCGTGGCCGAGATGCGGTTCCGGGTGCTGAAGTTCAAGCCCGCCGCCCAGAAGTCCGAACCGCGGCGGGAAACCCCGAAAGCGCAGGCGATCCGGCCGTCGATCAACCGCGACACCGCGTACTTCTGGGAGGGGTGCGGGGAAGGCGAGCTGCGGATCCAGCGCTGCGGCGGCTGCGGGCTGCTCAGACACCCACCGGGCCCGATGTGCCCGGAATGCGGTGCCACCAAGCCGAAGTACCTCGTCTCGGACGGCCGCGGCGTGGTCTACAGCTACGTCGTGCACCACCACCCGCAGGTGCCGGGCAAGCAGACCCCGTTCGTGATCGCCCTGATCGAACTGGACGAGGGCGTGCGGATGCTCGGCGAACTGGACGGCGAACCGAGCATCGGACTCCCGGTCGAGGTCGTGTTCACCAAGATCGACGACGAACTGACGATGCCGAGCTGGAGGCCCCGTGCGGATCGGTGATTCCCTGCCGGAGTGGCACGTCGAGGCCACGCCGACGTTCGTGATCAGCACCGCGCTGGCCACGCGCGACTTCCAGGACGTCCACCACGACCGCGACCTCGCGATCCAGCGCGGCTCGAAGGACATCTTCATCAACATCCTCACCACGACCGGCCTGGTGCAGCGGTACGTCACGGACTGGGCGGGCCCGGAAGCGTTGGTGCGTCAGGTGAACATCCGGCTCGGCGCACCCTGCTTCGCCTACGACACGCTGAAGTTCTTCGGCCAGGTGATCGGACGCGAAGAACAGGACCTCACCATCGAGGTCGTCGGCCGGACCGCGCACGGCGACCACGTCACCGGCACCGTGAAGATCGAGGTGCCGGCATGACCGCCGCGATCGTCGGGATCGGCGCGACCGACTTCTCGAAGGACTCCGGCCGCAGCGAACTCCAGCTGGCCGCCGAGGCCGTGCGGGCGGCGCTGGCGGACGCCGGCCTGGAACCGTCCGATGTGGATGGTCTGGTCAGCTTCACCATGGACACCAACGCCGAGATCGCGGTGGCCCGTGAGCTCGGCATCCCGGAGCTCACGTTCTTCAGCCGCGTCCACTACGGCGGCGGGGCGGCGTGCGCGACCGTCCAGCAGGCCGCGATGGCGATCGAGACCGGCGCGGCTCGGGTCGTCGTGTGTTACCGGGCGTTCAACGAACGGTCGGGCCACCGGTTCGGCCAGGTGCAGACCGCGGCCGCCGTGAACATCGACAACAGCTGGTCGTACCCGATGGGCCTGGGCACGCCGGGCGCGATGGTCGCCATGTTCGCCCGCCGGTACATGCACGAGTACGGCGCGACCTCGGAAGACTTCGGCCGCATCGCGGTGATCGACCGCAAGCACGCCGCCACGAACCCGCACGCGTGGTTCCACAACAGGCCGATCACCCTGGAGGACCACCAGGCGTCCCGGTGGATCGCCGAACCGCTGCGGCTGCTGGACTGCTGCCAGGAAAGCGACGGCGGCGTGGCCATCGTGGTCACCTCGGCGGAACGGGCACGGGACCTGCCGAACAAGCCCGCGTACATCAAGGCCGCCACCCAGGGCAGCGGTGCCGACCAGTTCACGATGACCAGCTACTACCGCGACGACCTGACCGGCCTGCCCGAGATGGGCGTGGTGGCACGGGGGTTGTGGGCGAAGTCCGGCATCGGTCCGTCCGATGTGGACGTCGCCGTGCTCTACGACCACTTCACGCCGTTCGTGCTGGTGCAACTGGAGGAACTGGGCTTCTGCGGCAAGGGTGAGGCGCGCGACTTCGTGGCGTCGGGCGCTCTCGAGCTGGACGGCGCGCTGCCGCTCAACCCGCACGGGGGCCAGCTCGGCGAGGCCTACCTGCACGGGATGAACGGCATCGCCGAGGGCGTGCGTCAGGTGCGCGGCACGGCGGTGAACCAGGTGGCGAACGTCGAGCACGTCCTGGTCACCGCCGGCACCGGCGTTCCGACCAGCGGCCTGGTCCTGGCCCAGTCCGTCGAACCGGTTCGACCATAGGCGTCGTCGTTCGACACGCCTGCCTTGCTGAACACCGTCAATTGCGGGACGTTGTGCAGTTGACGGTATTCAGCCTTGTCCTGGGTTTTGACGGACCGGTTCGACCCGGGGCCTCCCACGGAAGGCATCGGCAGGCATGAGAGGTCGATCAGCCCGTCTCAGCATCGTTGTCGCGGCGTCACTCGCGCTCGCTGTCCCCGCCATCGCTCTGTCCGAGGAGCCGAGCGCACGCGCTGCGGCATCCGGTCCGTGCGACATCTACGCCACAGGCGGGACACCCTGCGTGGCCGCGCACAGCACCACGAGGGCGTTGTACGGCAACTACAACGGCCCGCTCTACCAGGTCAGAAGGTCCACCGACAACACCACGCGGGACGTCGGTGTGCTCAGCGCGGGCGGGGTGGCCGACAGCGCCGCCCAGGACGCGTTCTGCGCCACCGCGACCTGCCTCATCAGCGTCATCTACGACCAGTCCGGCCGGGGTAACCACCTCACCCAGGCGCCTCCCGGCACCTGGAAGGGTCCCGAGCCCGGCGGATGGGACAAGCTCGCCGACGCGAAGGCCGCACCGGTCACCGTCGGCGGCCAGAAGGCCTACGGCGTCTACATCTCGCCGGGCACCGGCTACCGCAACAACAGGACGAACGGTGTCGCGACCGGTGACCAGCCGGAAGGCATTTACGCCGTCGTCGACGGCCAGCACTACAACCAGTGGTGCTGCTTCGACTACGGCAACGCGCAGACGACCAACACCGCCGACAGCCCAGCCATCATGGAGACCGTCTACTTCGGATCCAGCAAGCAGTGGGGCTACGGCGACGGCCCCGGTCCGTGGGTCATGGGCGATCTGGAGTGGGGCCTGTTCTCCGGTGTGAACGCCGGTTACAACAAGAATCCGACCATCAACCACCGCTTCGTGACGGCGGTCGTCAAGGGCGAGTCGAACCACTGGGCCATCCGCGGCGGCAACGCGCAGTCGGGCGGCCTGTCGACCATGTTCGACGGTCCGCGCCCCAAGGGCTACCACCCGATGAAGAAGCAGGGCGCGATCCTCCTCGGCATCGGCGGTGACAACAGCGTCACCGGCGCCGGCACGTTCTTCGAGGGCGTGCTCACCTCCGGCTACCCGACGAACGCCACCGAGGACGCCGTGCAGGCCAACATCGCCGCGGCCGGCTACGCCCCGCCGGGAGGCGGCAATCCACAGCCGGGCGTGCAGATCGTCGGTGGCCAGTCCAACCGGTGCGTCGACGCGCCGGCCAACACCAACGGCACCCAGGCGCAGCTGGCCGACTGCCAGAGCGCCGACCGGCAGCGCTGGACCTACGCGGCGGACAAGAAGCTGCAGGTCTACGGCAACAAGTGCCTGGACGCCAACGGTCAGGGCACCACGAACGGCACCCAGGTGATCATCTGGGACTGTCACGGCGGTGCGAACCAGCAGTGGAACGTCAACTCGAACGGCTCCATCTCCGGCGTGCAGTCAGGTCTGTGCCTGGACGCCAACGCCGGTGGTACGGCCAACGGCACGAAACTCATCCTCTGGTCGTGCCACGGCGGCGCTAACCAACAGTGGACTCTGCGAGGCTGAGCACGGCGTCAGCGAGTACGGGACGGTCCCCGGCCGAGGTCGTCAGCACGAGCCGCGGACCGTCCCGCCACACCCGCGTCGTCAGCGTCTCGCCGGGGAAGACCACACCCGCGAACTTCGCCCCGAACGACAGCACCTGCTCCGGCCCGTCGAGCAGCGCGTCGATCACCGCCCTGCACACCACCCCGTACGTGCACAGCCCGTGCAGGATCGGCGCGTCGAAACCTGCCCGCCGCGCGAACTC
The DNA here is from genome assembly GCF_002150765.1 of Lentzea kentuckyensis. Classification (GTDB taxonomy): domain Bacteria; phylum Actinomycetota; class Actinomycetes; order Mycobacteriales; family Pseudonocardiaceae; genus Lentzea; species Lentzea kentuckyensis. Next base: position 15,354 of record NZ_MUYM01000134.1, on the reverse strand, counting down.
CGGGTCGGCGTGCAACGGGTTCCGGTCGCCGCAAAGCCGATACAGGTAGGCCTGCTGCGGCAGCGTCGCGGTCTCGATGACGGCATCCGGTTCCCTGGCAGGCACCTCGACCTTGCCCGACGGGCCGCGCTCGCCGCCGAAACCGCCCTCCCCGCGCGCGAAGATGCTGGACCTGGTCGTGTAGAGGGCGGTCCCGTCCGGAGCCAGCGCCGTGGACTCCTGCACGATGACCGCGGCCTTGCCCTTGTCCCACACGTCCGCGATGCGCGTCCGCAGCACCGCCTCGCCCTCGGTCGGCAGAGCCGTGTGCACGGTGATCTCCTGCGTGCCGTGCAGCACCCGTGCCAGGTCGATGTCGACGCCGGGGAACGACACGGCGGGCGGCGCGGTCTCGTGGAACCGGGGCGCGACCACGCCGAACGTCGGCAGCACCCGCAGTCCTTCTTCGTAGACGTAACGAAGTTCGGTGGCGCCCAAAGCCAGGTGGTAGAGCAGCACGTCCGACTGCGTCCAGGAGAACTTGATCTCGGGCAGTTCCGCCCCGATCGCAACGGCAGGGTCGATCGGCATGAAAAGCGCCCCTCACTCGTAGGTGATCTTCACCGTGTCGGTGACCGGAACCGACTGGCACGCCAGCACGATGCCCTCGGCGATGTCCTCGGAGTCGAGCACGTCGTTGTTGAGCATCTTGACCTCGCCCTCGACCAGCCGGCACGCGCACGCGCTGCACGCACCCTCGCGGCACGAGTACGGTGCGTCGAGTCCCTTCTCCAGCAACAGGTCGAGCAGCTTCTGCCGGGCCGGCCAGGGAAACCGGTGCTGCGAGCCGTCCAGCGACACCTCGACCACCGCGTCCGGCCGGTCGTCCGCCACCGGCACGACCTCGGAGAACGGATCGCTCGACAACGACACGAACTTCTCGATGTGCACGACCGGAACATCGTGCAACGCCTTGCGCGCCGCCTCCATGAACGGCCCCGGCCCGCACACGAACGCCTCGTCACAGGTCCGGACGAACGCCCGCAGCGCGCTCACGTGCGGCAACCCCTGCACCGACTCCAGCCAGTGCACGACAGTCAGCCGATCCGGGTAGGAACGCGACAGCTCGTCCAACTCGCGGGCGAAGATCACCGAGCTCTCGTCCCGGTTGGCGTACACCAGGAACACCCGCCCGGAGCCCTGGGTCAGCACCGCCCTGATGATCGACATCACCGGCGTGATCCCGCTGCCGGCGGCGAACGCGAGCAACGAGCCGTCCAACGACGAAGGCGTGAACACCCCGGCCGGTGCCAGCACGTCCAGCTCCATACCGGCAGACACCGAAGAGCACATCCACGCCGAGCCGTACCCGTCCGGCGTGCGCTTGACCGTGATCTTCAACGGCTCACCCGGCGCGCTGGACAGGGAGTAGCAGCGCGCCACCTCGCCCGCCCGCACGGTGAGGAACTGGCCGGGTCGCGGCGAGAACGCGGCGCCGGACAACACGAACGAGCGCGCGTCGGCGGTCTCCTCGATCACGGCGTCGACCCGCAGCCGGTGCACCTCAGCCATCGGCGACCTCCAGCGTTCCCTCGCGCACGGCCTTCTCGATGCTGTCGCGCAGGCGCAGGCACGTCGGCACCAACGCGAGCCGCGCCCCGCACAGTTCCGGACAGGAGCTGGTGTCGGACAGCCACTGCACGCTCGTGTGCTGCGGGCTGTTCTTCTTCACCAGCACCCGATTACCGCAGTCGCAGCGCACCGGTTCCATGCCGCCGACGAGGAACTCCTCGCGCTCGTTCACGTCGCCGACTCCTGAGGTGCCGGTTCCCTCCTGGCCAGGTTCTCGGCGACCTCCTTCTCCCACACCTCGACCGCGCGGCTCGTGTCGACCTCGAACTCGAAGCGCCGCACCATGTCGTCGCTGACGTCCTCCACGTCCACGTAGAACTGCTCGTACCAGCGCCGCAGCTGGTAGACCGGCCCGTCCTCCTCGCACAGCAGCGGGTTGTCGATCCGCGTCTTGTTCTGCCAGATCTCCACGTCCTGCAGGAACCCGACGCCGATGCCGCGGGCGAACTTGGCCGCGATCTTGTCGGCGTGCACGTCGTCGACACCGGGCAGCTTCTTCACGATCGCGCCCCACTGCAGCCGGAACGAGTTCGGCGTGATCGGGTAGTGGCAGTTGATCAGCACGGTCTCGATCTCGATGCCCTTGTAGTCGTTCCACAGGTAGTCGATCATGTACGACGGCCCGTAGTACGCGGCCTCGGACCGGACCTCCACGTCACCCGTGTAGTTCGAGCCCATCGCGACGTCCGGCCGTCCCCGCGTGGTCAGGTACTGCGAGGCGACGTGGCCCTCCATCACGTTCTTGAAGTAGGTCGGGAACGCGAAGTGGATGTAGAAGAAGTGGGCCATGTCGACGACGTTGTCGATGATCTCGCGGCAGTTCGCGCCCTCGATCACCACCGAGTCCCAGGTCCAGTTGCTCCACTCGTCGCTGAACGCGGACTCGATGCGCGGGATCGTCACGTGCTCTGGCGGCGGGTTGCCCTGCGGGTCGTTCCACACGAAGAGCTGCTTGTTCTCTTCGAGGGTGATCCACGACCGGGTGCGCGCCCGCAACGGAACCCGCTTGGCGTAAGGGATGTCGACGCACCGGCCGTTGCCCGCCCAGCGCCAGTCGTGGAACGGGCAGGCGATGTTGTTGCCCTTGATCGTGCCCTGGGTGAGGTCGCCGCCCATGTGCCGGCAGTACCCGTCGAGCACGTTGATCTTGCCGTCCTCGCTCGCGAACACCACGAGCTTGGTGCCGAACGCCTCCACGGCGTGGGGTTTGCCGTCGCGGAAGCTGCTGGCCAGTCCGAGGCAGTGCCAGCCGCGCGCGAACCGCGCTGGAGGCGCGCCGGTGTCGATGTTGCGTACGGCGTCCTGCGTCATGACTCTCCTCCAGAGATGTCGAGGCCGGCGAGATAACCGAACGTCATGGCCGGTCCGAGGGTGGCGCCCGCGCCCGCGTAGGTGTGACCCATCACGGACGCGCTGGTGTTGCCCGCCGCGTACAGGCCTTCGATCACCGAACCGTCCTCGCGCAGCACCCGCGCGCGGGTGTCGGTGCGCAGGCCGCCCTTGGTGCCGAGGTCGCCGGGCACGATCCTGACCGCGTAGAACGGGCCGGTGGTCAGCGGCGCCAGGTTGGGGTTCGGTTCGTTGCGCGGGTCGCCGTAGTAGCGGTCGTACGCGCTCTCGCCGCGGTGGAAGTCGGCGTCCGAACCGTCCACGGCCAGCGTGTTGAACCGCCGGACGGTCTCGACGAGTTCGGGCAGGTCGGCTTCCTGGGCGAGTTCTTCGAGGCTCGGCGCGGTGAGGACGGATTCCTTCCAGCGCCGGGGGAGCGGACGGCGTGGCGGGATGCCGCAGAACGGGTAGCGGCCGCGGTAGGTCTGGTCGAAGACGAGCCAGGTGTCGCCGGTCATCGCGTTGACCACGTCGATGTAGGGCGCCGCCTCGTTGACGAACCGGCGCCCGATCTTGTCGACCAGCACGCAGCCGGGCAGTGAGCGTTCGGCGAGCAGGAAGAACGGGCCGCGCGGCAACGGGACCGAGGGGCCCCACCAGGCGTCGTCCATCAGCCCGACGGCCGCACCCGCGCGCATGCCTGCCTCGATGCCGTCACCGGTGTTGGCCTTCGCGCCCACTGTCCACTCCGTACCGATGTCCTGGTGCTGTTTGCGCATCCGCTCGTTGTGCTCGAACCCGCCCGCGGCCAGGACGACGTGCTTCGCGGTGATCAGCCGGTCGCCGATGAGGATGCCGGCGACCCGGCCGTTCTCGTAGTGCAGGTCGGTCATCGCGGTGTTGAGCCGGATCTCGACGTTCAGCGCCTTGAGGCCGGCCCGCAGACCGGCCGCCAGTGCTTGGCCCATGGTCAGCCGCCTGCCCGGCAGGAACCGGCGGGCGAACACCTTGGCGCCGGTGACCAGGCCGCGCGGATGCCGTCCGATCAGCGTGAGCCACCGGTAGTCGGTCTGGGTGATCACGATGCCCGCCGGTGTCGGCACGTACGGCGGTTCGAGGTCCTTGAGGTCGTCGCCGAGGAGTTTCGTGTTCAACGGCAAGGGCTCGACCGATCGGCCCCGCGGCTGGCCGCCGGGTGCCTCTGGGTAGTAGTCGGCGTAGTCGCGGACCCAGCGGAACTTCAGCGGTGTGTGCGCGACGACGAACGCGAGCATCGCGGGTCCGGCGTCGAGAAACGCCTCACGGAGCTCGGCGGGCACCTCCCCGGCGATGTGCTCCAGGTAGGCGCTCGCCTGCTCTGGTGAGTCGGTCACGCCGTTGGCGGCGAGCACGGCGTTGTTCGGCACCCAGATGCCGCCGCCCGACCGCGCGGTCGAGCCGCCGAAGTGCTCGGCCTTCTCGACGACGAGGGTGCGCAGGCCGTGTTGAGCGGTGCAGAGCGCGGCTGTCATGCCTGCCGCACCGCTGCCGACGACGATCACGTCGTACATCGCACCTCCCCGGAAGTCGGACTAGAACAGGTTATAGTTCTGAGGCGCTTTGGCGCTATGGTGTAGGAGTTCCAGGCAAGTCGACTCACCGAGAACACGTTTCCCATAGTGATTGGGCACGGTGGTTAAGCGTGGACGTCTCCGCGGACGTGGTCGTCATCGGTTTCGGTGCCGCTGGTGCGTGCGCCGCCATCGAGGCCGCTGCCGCCGGTGCGTCCGTGGTGGTCCTGGACCGGTTCGCCGGGGGTGGCGCGACCGCGTTGTCCGGCGGCGTCGTCTACGCGGGCGGGGGGACGCGGCAGCAGGTCGAGGCCGGTGTCGCCGACTCGGTCGACGCGATGGTCGAGTACCTGCGACACGAGGTCCGGGACGCGGTGTCCGAGGCGACGCTGCGCCGGTTCTGCGAGGACAGCGCGAAGATGCTGGCCTGGCTGGAGGACCAGGGCGTGCCGTTTTCCTCGGCCCTGAGCCCGTTCAAGACCTCGTATCCGACCGACGACTACTACCTGTACCAGTCCGGCAGCGAGGACGCCTGGCCGAACCCGGCCCCGCGCGGGCACCGGACCAGGGCGAAAGGCACCTCGGGCGGCGTTTTCTTCACCCGGCTGGCGGAAGCGGCCCGGCGGGCGGGCGTGCGGATCATGCCGCAGACCCGTGCGGTGGAGCTGGTCACGACGGACGGCCGGGTCACAGGCGTTCGGTGCCGCGCGCTGTCCGGCCTGCCGAAGGTCCTGCACGGGATGCTGTCGAAGGCGGGCGCCAAGCCGTGGCTCTACTACCCGCCACTGGGCAGGAGGCTTTTCGGGCTCGCGGCCTGGCTGGAACGGTTCGCCCGCACGGTGACCGTGACCGCGCGGCAGGGCGTGATCATCTCCGCCGGTGGGTTCATCGCCGATCGGGCGTGGGCGCACGAGAACGCTCCGGCGTACCGGGGCGGGCTCGCGCTGGGCACCCCCGGTGACGACGGCGGCGGCATCCGGCTCGGCATCGCCGCTGGTGGGAAGACCGCGCGGATGGACAGGATCTCGGTGTGGCGGTTCATCACGCCGCCCAGTGCGTTGCAGCGCGGGGTGCTGGTCGACAGCGAGGGCCGGCGGTTCGGCGACGCGACGCGGTACGGCGCGGCCATCGGCAGCGAGATCGTCGCGCGCGGCGGCAGGGCGTGGCTGCTGATCGACGACGACATCCTGGCGGTGGCGCGGGCCCAGGTCGGGACGCAGACGGCGCCGTTCCAGCGCTGGCAGGTCCGGCACCTGCTGGGACACGGACTGGTCACGGCGCCCACGATCGAGGAAGTGGCTTCGAAAGCAGGAATCGGCACGCCCGAGGCGTTCGGGAAGCCGCCCTATTCGTTGATCAACGTGTCGGTGCGCGCGGGGTTCGGTTACCCGTGCCCGATGCTGACGCTCGGCGGACTCGTCGTCGACGAGGAAACCGGTCAGGTGCAGGGAGTTCCCGGCCTGTACGCGGCGGGCCGGTCGGCCGTCGGGGTGTGCTCGGAGTCCTACGTCAGCGGGCTCGCGCTCGCCGACTGCGTCTTCTCGGGCCGCCGCGCTGGGGAACACGTCGCGAAGGAGGCCAAGTGCTGACGATCCAGAAGCGGGAGGCGGCGGCCGAGTTGCTGCGCGTGGCGGAACGCGACCGCGTGCCGATCAAGCCGCTGGTCGAGCTGTATCCCGAGATCGACGTGGTGGACGCGTACGAGATCCAGCTGCTCAACGTCCGTCACCGCAACCGGGACGTGATCGGCCACAAGGTCGGGCTGTCGTCGCTGGCGATGCAGCAGATGATGGGCGTCGACGAACCGGACTACGGCCACCTGCTCGACGACATGCAGCTCGCGGGCACCGCCGACGCGTCGGCGTACCTGTACCCGCGGGTCGAGGTGGAGATCGCCTTCCTGCTGGCTCGCGACCTGCCCGGCGAGGGCTGCACGGTCGAGGACGTGCTGGCCGCCACCGAGTTCGTCGCGCCGGCCATCGAACTGATCGACAGCCGGATCGAGAACTGGCGGATCGGGCTGCAGGACACCATCGCGGACAACGCGTCGTCGGCCGGGTTCATGCTGGGCTCCGAGCGCGTTCGTCCGTCCGAACTGGACATCGGCGCGGTGGCGGCAACACTGCGCCGCAACGGTGAAGTGGTCGCCGAGGGACGTGGTGACGCGGTGCTGGGCGATCCGGCGATCGCGGTGGCGTGGCTCGCGCAGAAGGTCGCCTCGTTCGGTGTCCGGTTGCTGGCCGGCGACATCGTGCTGCCCGGATCGTGCACGCGGGCGATCGACGCGCGGCCGGGAGACGAGTTCCACGCCGAGTTCGCTGGACTTGGTTCTGTCGACCTGAAGTTCGAATAGGGGTGACTGAGTGAAGGCGGCCATCGTCGGCTCCGGCAACATCGGCACCGACCTGCTCTACAAGCTCCTGCGCTCCGACGTGCTGGAGCCTCGCTGGATGGTGGGCATCGACCCGGCCAGCGAGGGTCTCAAGCGCGCGGCGTCGCTGGGCCTGGAGGTCTCGGTCGACGGCGCGGAGTGGTTGCTGCGTCAGGACGAGCTGCCGGACGTCGTGTTCGAGGCGACGTCCGCGGCGGTGCACCGGGCGAACGCGCCGCGCTACGCCGAGGCCGGGATCCGGGCGATCGACCTGACGCCGGCGGCGGTCGGGCCGTACGTCGTGCCGCCGGTGAACCTGGGCGAGCATCGGGACGCGCCCAACCTGAACCTGATCACGTGTGGTGGCCAGGCCACGATTCCCATGGTGTACGCGGTGTCCCGGGTCGTACCGGTGTCGTACGCGGAGATCGTCGCGAGCGTGGCGTCGGTGTCGGCCGGACCCGGCACGCGGGCCAACATCGACGAGTTCACCCGCACCACCAGCCACGGCATCGAGGCCATCGGGGGAGCGGAACGCGGCAAGGCGATCATCGTCCTGAACCCGGCGGACCCGCCGATGATCATGCGCGACACGATCTTCTGCGCGATCCCGGAGGACGCCGACCCGGATCTGATCACGGACTCGATCGCCAGGATGGAGACCGACATCCGTTCGTACGTACCGGGTTTCCGGTTGCTGAGCGAACCGCAGTTCGACGCCGGTCGCGTGTCGATCTTCGTGGAGGTCGCCGGTGCCGGTGACTTCCTGCCCGCGTACGCCGGGAACCTCGACATCATGACCGCCGCCGCGACCAAGGTGGGGGAGGAGATCGCCAATGCAGCTGCGGCTGACCGACACGTCACTGCGTGACGGCTCGCACCACAAGCGCCACCAGTTCACCGTCGAGGACGTGCGCTCGATCGTGGCGGCACTGGACGGCGCCGGGGTGCCGGTGATCGAGGTGACGCACGGCGACGGGCTCGGCGGCTCGTCGTTCAACTACGGCTTCAGCCTCACGCCCGAGCAGGACCTGATCAAGGTCGCGGCGGAGACCGCGACCCAGGCGAAGATCGCCGTGCTGATGCTGCCCGGTGTCGGCGTGAAGGACGACATCCTGGTGTCGCAGGACAACGGCGCCTCGATCGTCCGGATCGCCACGCACTGCACCGAAGCGGACGTGTCCGTCCAGCACTTCCAGCTCGCTCGTGAGCGCGGACTGGAGACCGTCGGGTTCCTGATGATGGCCCACTCGCAACCGCCGGAGGCGCTGGCTCGTCAAGCCCGCATCATGGCGGACGCGGGCTGTCAGTGCGTGTACGTGGTCGACTCGGCCGGAGCCCTGGTGCTGGAACAGGTTTCCGATCGGGTGTCGGCGCTGGTCGCCGAACTCGGTGAGGACGCGCAGGTCGGCTTCCACGGGCACGAGAACCTCGGGCTCAGCGTGGCGAACTCGGTGGCCGCCGCGAGGGCGGGCGCCAGGCAGATCGACGGCAGCGTGCGCGGATTCGGGGCGGGCGCGGGGAACACGCCGCTGGAGGCGTTCGTCGGCGTGTGCGACAAGCTGGGGTTCGAGACCGGCGTCGACTTCTTCAAGATCGTGGACGCGGCCGAGGACGTCGTCCGGCCCGTCATGCCAGAGGAGTGCCTGCTCGACCGGATGGCGCTGATGATGGGGTACGCGGGGGTCTACTCCAGCTTCCTCAAACACGCGTACACGCAGGCTCAACGCTATGGCGTGTCCGGCGCGCAGATCCTCATCCGCGCGGGAGAACGCCGGCTCGTGGGCGGGCAGGAAGACCAGCTGATCGACATCGCACTGGAGCTGAGCAGGGAGAACGTCGGATGAGCGAGGAAATCCTCGGCAAGGTGCGGGAGCTGCTGCCTGCTCTGCGCGACCGCGCGGCGGAGGCGGAAGAGCTGCGCAAGGTGCCACCGGAGTCGGTGAAGGCGTTGCAGGAGACCGGGTTCTTCCGGATGCTCCAGCCCGTCCGGTACGGCGGGTTCGAGTCGCACCCGCTCGCGTTCTACGAGGCGGTCAAGCTGATCGCGAGCGCGTGCGGGTCGACGGGCTGGGTCGCGTCCGTGCTGGGCGTGCACCCGTGGCACGTCGGGCTGTTCGACGTCCAGGCGCAGGACGAGGTGTTCGGCGAGGACCAGGACACCCGGATCTCGTCGTCGTACGCGCCGGTCGGCAGGGCGACGCCGGTCGAGGGCGGCTTCCGGTTCAGCGGCAAGTGGAGCTTCTCGTCGGGCTGCGACCACGCCACGTGGGTGCTGCTCGGCGGCCTGGTCATGAACGACGAGGGCAAGCCCGTCGACTTCCGCACGTTCCTGCTGCCGATCGCGGACTACACGATCAACGACGTCTGGGACACGGTCGGGCTGCGCGGCACCGGCAGCAACGACATCGTGGTCTCCGACGCGTTCGTGCCGGAGCACCGCACGTTGAGCATGCTGCACACGGCCCGATGCATCTGCCCTGGCCAGGACGTCAACCCCGGACCGTTGTTCCGCATGCCGTACGGGTCGATCCACCCGTTCGCGATCACCGCGCCGATGATCGGCATGGCGTACGGCGCGTACGACGTGCACGTGGGTGCTACCCGCGAGCGCGTCCGGGCCGCCTACCTGGGCGAGAAGTCCGTCGAGGACCCGTTCGCGCAGGTGCGGATCGCCACGGCGGCCAACGACATCGACACCGCCTGGTGGCAGCTCGAGAAGAACATCAACGACGAGTGGGAACACGCCGTCGCCGGCACGAAGATCCCGATCGAGCTGCGCCTGCGGGCCCGGCGCGACCAGGTGCTCGGTAGCGCGCGGGCGATCTCCGCGATCGACCGGCTCTTCGAGAGCGCGGGCGGCAAGGCGATCAACGCCGGCGGGCCGCTGCCCCGGTTCTGGCGGGACGCGCACGGTGCACGGGTGCACGCGGCCAACGACCCGGAGCGCGTGCTCGTCCTGTACGGCAAGGGAGAGCTCGGCATCCAGGTCCGCGACGGGCTGTTCTGAGGGGAGTGCTGTGAAGGTTCGGTTGCACTACCACGAAGCGGGCACGGACCACTCGGAGACGCTGGTCCTGTTGCACGGCGGCGGGCCAGGTGCCTCGTCGCTGAGCAACTTCGGCCGCAACATCCCGGTGTTCGCGAAGTCGTTCCGCGTGCTGGCCGTCGACCTGCCCGGCTACGGGCAGTCGGACAAGCCCGCGGAGCACGACCAGTACTTCACGTTCGCGGCAAGGGCTTTGAAGGACCTGCTCGACGACCTGGGCGTCGAGCAGGCGCACATCCTGGGCAACTCGCTCGGAGGCGGCACCGCGGTCCGGTTCGCGCTGGACCACGGCAAACGAGCGGGCAGGCTCGTGCTGATGGGGCCGGGCGGGTTGTCCCTCAACGTGTTCTCCCCGGATCCGACGGAGGGCGTGCGCAAGCTCAGCGCGTTCGCCCGCACGCCGACGCGGGAGAAGATCGAGGAGTTCCTGCGGATCATGGTGTTCGACCAGTCGCTGGTCACCGACGAGCTGATCGACGAACGGTTCGAGGCGGCGTCGAAGCCGGAGTCGTTGCGCGCCATGGCCGCGCTGGGCAAGTCGTTCGCCGGGCCCGACTTCGAGCAGGGCATGCTCTGGCGCGAGGCGTATCGGTTGCGGCAGCGCGTGTTGCTGGTGTGGGGCCGGGAGGACCGGGTGAACCCGCTCGACGGCGCCTTGCTGGCGTTGAAGCTCATCCCGCGCGCGCAGCTGCACGTGTTCGGCGGGTGCGGGCACTGGGCTCAGCTGGAGAAGTTCGACGAGTTCAACCGGCTCGCGACCGATTTCTTGACGGAGGCGTGATGGGGATCCGTTCGCTGGGATATCTCCGGATCGAGGCCACCGACATGGATCGGTGGCGCGAGTTCGGGTTGAAGGTCCTCGGCATGGTCGAGGGCAAGGGGTCGACTCCTGGTGCGTTGTACCTGCGGATGGACGACTTCCCGGCACGGTTGGTGATCGTGCCCGGTGAGCAGGACCGGTTGCAGGCTTCCGGGTGGGAGGCCGCGACCGAGGCCGAGCTGGAGGAAGTGGCGAAGCGGCTGGCGTCGGCCGGGGTTTCCTATGTCGAGGGGTCGCCGGAGGATCTGGCCGAGCGGCGGGTGAACGGACTGATCAGGTTCGAGGACCCGTCCGGCAACACCCTGGAGGTCTTCCACGGCGCGGCTTTGGAGCACCGGCGGGTCGTGTCGCCCTACGGGCACCGGTTCGTGACCGAGGAGCAGGGCCTCGGGCACGTCGTGCTGTCCACTTCGGACGATGAGGCCGCGCTGCACTTCTACCGCGACGTGCTGGGGTTCCGGTTGCGCGACTCGATGCGGCTGCCCCCGCAGTTCGTGGGAAGGCCTGCTGACGGGCCGCCCGCGTGGTTGCGGTTCTTCGGCTGCAACCCGCGCCACCACAGCCTGGCGTTCCTGCCGATGCCGACGCCGAGCGGGATCGTGCACCTCATGGTCGAAGTCGAGAACACCGACGACGTGGGGCTGACGCTGGACCGGGCGATGCGCAGGAAGGTGCCGATGTCGGCGACTCTGGGCCGGCACGTCAACGACCTGATGCTGTCGTTCTACATGAAGACACCCGGCGGGTTCGACGTCGAGTTCGGCTGCGAGGGACGGCAGGTGTCCGATGAGGACTGGATCGCACGCGAGAGCACGGCGGTGAGCCTGTGGGGACACGACTTCAGCGTTGGCCACCAGAAGTAATGCAGTCAGAAGCAACGCAGTCGGAGCTAGCCCGCTACCGGGCCGTTCTCGGTCACTTCTGCACCGGGGTGACCGTGGTGACCGGCATGTCCGCGGACGGGCCGGTCGGGTTCGCCTGCCAGTCGTTCGCGGCCCTGTCCCTGGATCCGCCGCTGGTGCTGTTCTGTCCACAACGGACTTCGCGCAGCTGGGCGGCGATGGCGTCGTCCGGCGCGTTCTGCGTGAACGTGCTGGCGGAGGACCAGCGCGAGGTGTCGACGGTGTTCGGGAAGGCCGGCGCGGACAAGTTCGCCGGCGTGTCCTGGACCCCGTCGAGCACCGGCGCTCCGGTGCTCGACGGGGCACTGACGTGGGTGGACTGCCGGGTTTCGGTGGTGCACGACGCCGGCGACCACCACGTGGTCGTCGGGTCGGTCGTCGAACTCGGCCCGACGCGCGAGGCACAGCCGCTGCTGTTCTACCGCGGCCGTTACGCCTCACACGCCGAACTCGACACGCGCGGCTGGTCTGGCGAAGTGCTGGACAACCTCATGACGTGGCAACGCCAGTCAGAATGGATTTGAGGCCGTGATCTGCCAGCACGCGCCTGGAACGCGCACCTCGTCGCCGTGCACGAACTCGTCGAACGAGCCCCGGACCCGTGCCAGGATCTCGGCCGGATCCTCGGCTTCCTTGAGGGCACGCGAGATCGGGCCGAGGTTGCTGAGGTACGGCTCCAGCAAGGTCTCGGGCATCGTGCAGATCCGGTCCACCGGGCTGATGTCGATCCCGCTCCACCCGGCCTGGTCGAGGATCTTCCGGGTCTTGGCGGCGTCGGCGAGGGCGAACGGCCCCGGCGCGTCGGGATCCGGTGCCGGTGCGTCCGGCAGTACCGACGCGGCGGCGCGTGCGGCGGTGGTCATGAACGGGTTCTCGTCCGGGGTTCGCCACGTGATGAAGCACAGTTCACCGCCGGGTGTGGTGGCGCCCAGCAGGTTGCGGAAGGCGGCGACCGGGTCGTCGAAGAACATGACCCCGAACCGCGAGACGATCAGGTCGAAGCTCTCGTCGAACCGGTGGACCTGCGCGTCGGCCCGGATGAACTCCGCCTTCCCGTGCTCGCGTGCCGCGGCCAGCATCGACTCGGAGATGTCGACGCCGACGCAGGGCACCCCGAGTGCCTCCGCGATCGCCCGCGTCACCGCGCCGGTACCGCACCCGATGTCGAGAACCCTGGTGCGTGGCCGTGCCCCGGCGACTTCGACGAGCAGGTCCTGGAACGGGCGAAGCACCAGGTCCACGATGTCCTCTACCTGCGCCCAGCCCTTGCCCGCGTCGTTCCACCACTCGGCCTGGGCGCTGTTCACCTCTGATGTCATGCTTCTACCGTCCTACTTCAAGTCGGCTTGAGGTCAAGTGTCGTGGACGAGATCGGAATCGGCGAGGTGGTGCGGCGCTCCGGCGTGCCAGCGTCCACACTGCGCTACTACGAGGAACGCGGCCTGATCACCTGCGTGCGCCGCCGAGGCCTGGCGCGGGTGTTCACCACGTCCGTGCTGGAGCAGCTGGCGTTGATCGCGGTCTGCCGCTCGGCCGGGTTCTCGCTGGAGGAGATCTTGCTGATGTTCGCCCCGGACGGCCGCCCGAGCCCGAACCGCGCGATGCTGGCGGCCAAGGCGGACGAGCTGGACGCGACCATCCGCAAGCTCACGTCGATGCGTGACGATCTGCGTCATGCGGCGGCCTGCCCGGCACCGTCGCACCTGGAGTGCCCGTCGTTCCGCCGGGTGCTGGGCCAGGTCTAGCTTGAGTTTTAACCTGTGAGTGGCTGGTCGGCGCCCTGGTTGATCATGGGTGAAGCCCTTGGTTGATCATTCTTCTTGTCTAGGGAAGAAGATCGCTGCCAAGGGCTTCAGTTGATCAGTGTGCAGGATGCCGGTGAGACCCGTGCGGGCGGGGACCTGTCCTGGTTCCGGCGGGAGTTCTACCGGTGCCTGCCGCGGCGGGCGGACGCGTTGTTCGAACTGTGCGACGCGGTGCTGTGCGCGGACGGGCCGGTGCGGTCGATCGCGGAACTGTCGTTGACCGGCGAGCATCGTCGCGGGCATGGCAGCGGCTACGCCGCGCTGGCACGCGGCCGTGTCGAGATCGACCGGCTGCGCACCGCCCTCGCCGGTACGCGGTTACCGCGCGCCGCCGACGGCCGGCTGGTACTGGCGGTGGACATCACCAGCTGGCTGCGGCCCGAGGCGCACACCAGCGCGCAGCGGATCCTGTGCCACACCTACGGGCGGGGCAAGAACCAGCACATCATGGTGCCGGGCTGGCCCTATTCGGTACTGGTCGCGCTGGAGGCGGGACGCAGCTCCTGGACCGCGCCGCTGGACGTGATCCGGCTCAAGCCCGGTGACGACGCGGCCACCGTCACCGCCCGGCAGGTGCGCGAGGTGGTCGACCGGCTCGTCACCGCCGGGCACTGGCGGCCGGGCGATCCGGACATCCTGCTGGTCGCCGACGCCGGCTACGACGGCCCGCGCCTCGCGCACGTGCTGGCCGGCCTGCCGATCGCGGTCCTGGTGCGCATGAGCACCCGCAGGACCCTGCGCCGCCGGCCACCGCCGCGCCCGCCCGGCACGACCGGCCGGCCCCGCCGCCACGGCGCCGACTTCGCCTTCGCCGACCCCGCGACCTGGGACGAGCCCGACCTCACCACCCACACCCCGACCCGGCTCTACGGCACCGCGTATGTCCGGGCATGGGACCGGCTGCATCCCCGGCTGACCCACCGCACCGCCTGGGTCGACCACACCGGTGACCTGCCGATCATCGAGGGCACCGTGATCCGCCTGCAGATCGACCGGCTTCCCTCCGGAGCACAACCGAAACCCGTGTGGCTCTGGCACTCCCGCATCGGCCTCGACCCGGCCATGGTCGACGTGTGCTGGCAGGCGTTCCTGCGCCGGTTCGACATCGAGCACACCTTCCGCATGCTCAAACACACTCTCGGCTGGACCACACCGAAGCTCCGCTGCCCCGAGGCAGCCGACCGCTGGACCTGGCTGCTGATCGCCGCCTACACCCAGCTACGCCTGGCCCGCCACCTCGCACACGATCTGCGCCGCCGCTGGGAAAAACCCGTGACGGACCCGCGACGGCTTTCCCCGGCACGCGTCCGCCGCGGGTTTCGGAACCTGCGCACGCACACCGCCCGTCCGGCCGGCGCACCGAAACCCTCCCGCCCCGGACCCGGCCGCCCCGCGGGCACGCCCAACAAACACCCAGCACCACGCCACAACGTCTACATCGACACCAGCGCAGACAGACGCAAACACAAGCACCACAACACAACCGAGCCCTGCCACCCACACCCGGACCAGACAGGTTAAAACTCAAGCTAGTAGTGCTTTGTCGGGTTGCCTGGACCTGCGCAGACGTGTGTCGGTGCGCGCATGGCCCAACCTCGGCTCCAGGCAGCGGGCCTTGCGCCACGATTCGATCTTGAAGAACGCGCTCCCATGGCCACTACCAGCGCAGTTGGTGGTAGTTGAGGTGATCTGCAATCGATTACATCGGCTCGTAACTACAACCAACTTACAGGTGCAGCATCGTGAGAGCGCGACCACCGGGGTCGCCTGTGCCCGCTGTCGCGGAAGTCCGTCCCTCCGGACCCGACAAAGCACTATTAGAGCCCAAGGCGCTGCTGTTCGGCCTGCACCACTCGCTGCTCCACCGACACCGCTGAATCCAGCGCGCTCGCGTGTGAGTGCTTCGTATCGCTTTCG
>NZ_MUYM01000133.1:2471-31509 GCF_002150765.1 Lentzea kentuckyensis | reverse complement strand
GGCCCGGATCGCGATCCGGGCTTTCGCCTGTCGGCCGGCCAGGCCGGTCTTGGGTTCCAGGCGGCCGGCGATCAGCATCAGCGAGAACCCGGCGAGAGTGGCGAACAGGGCCGACGAACGGCCTTCCGCCAGGTGCCGCACCCAGGCGCCGACGCCGTCCGCGTTGGCCGCCGAGGGGCCGAGGTGCACGACGTACATGCCGAACACGGCCAGCGCACGGGCGAGGTCCACCCCGACCAAGCGCCCCATCGAGGGGGCGGGCTCTGTCGGCGTCTGGGGCTGGGGAGGTGATGTCTCCTGCGCAGTGGAGGTGTCCTGCAGTGGTGGCATCTGAGTCATACCTCAACTTTGGTGCTGTGGTCGGTGGCGGGGCCATCCGTCAGGTTGGGGTGAGAACCCCGCCACCTGGCTGGAATTTCCGATCCGGCATCCGTCCTCAGTGGACATTTGCCGACCGGGTCATCCCTCGTCGTCGCCGAAGAACTCGTCGGCCATGCCGCTGAGCGCCATGCCGCCGAGCACACCGCCGGCGGCACCGGCCGCACCGGCGGCGAGCATGCCGCCCATGCCTGGCCCGCGCCCCTGACCCTGCTGCTGGTGGTGGTAGTCGTGGTCGTAGCCACGGCCGCCGTACCCAGGCTGGCCGCCGTACCCGGACTGGCCGCCGAACGCCGGGTTGTGGGCGTTGCCGAACGCGGGGTTGGTCCGGCCGCGCTCGGCGACCTGCGTGAGCCAGCCGCTGATCGCCGCGGCCCAGTCGGTGACCTGCGCCTCCTGGTGGGAGAGGCGAAGATGGCCGGACGTGTCGCCACCCGGCGAGAACGCGCCGCGGCGCCGGTCGGCCTCCAGGACCACGTGCAGCTCGTCCGCGTTGGCCACGAAGGTCAGCTCGACCTGGTTCATGCTGCCCGCGAACTGGGCCGGCGGGAAGAACTCGAGCTCCTGGTAGAAGCCGAACTCCTGCGGCACCGCGGGCAGGCGCCCTGCCTCGACCTCGGTGCCGCGGAACGAGAACCCGAGCTGCCCGAACGCGTCGAGCACCTTGTTCTGCGAGGGCAGCGGACCGACCAGGACCTGGTCGAGGTCGCCCTTGTCGGGAGCGCCCGCGACGATCAGTTCGGTGCGCACACCCACGCTCAACCCCGGCAGGGCCGCACCACCGACCGCGGTGATCGGCGTCTCCCACGGCAGTTGCAGCTGGAACGGGATCGAGACCAGCTGATTCGCGGGCACCCGCAGCCCCTGCTGCACGACCGTCCGGAAGAACTCCGTGGCCTGGCCGTGCTGGTCGTCGCCGGTGACGAGGGACAGCGCGACCTGGCCGATCTCGGCGTCCGAGCTGCCGCCCTGGATGCGGACCTGCCCGGTGATCGCCTGGCCGGGCACGGCGTGCGGCGAGTCCAGCACGGTGTCGACGGACGGGCCACCGATGCCGAAGGCGCTCAGCATTCGACCGAACATGAGAAGTCTCCTCTTTGGACGGATGAACCAAGTCTGGGGCGACGTCGTGCACGTCCCGGCGAACCGCAGGAGGTCCGATCCGTGTGCTCAACGAGTGCCGTGTCCCAGTGTTGTGGGTTCGTCGCGTCGCTCGCGGCGGCCGGGCGTCCAGAACAATCCGTCACCTGGCTGGAGTCACCCCCGCCGATCGGCCGAGTCCGTGCCCCTCTCCGTCGAGTGAGCGCTAACACTCACGGTCTGTGCACTGGAGGAACTGACGGCTGAATGCCTGAGTCGAAACACTATTCGACAGATGCGCAGAAGGTTAGCGCTCACATTTGGCGTTGACCGCCCAGTGGGCTGGTGGCTACATTCCGTCGCAGGGCCGCCACTGTGCGGCAACCTGACCCGGACGGTCCCGGCTTCGCCGAGAGACTGGAGCAACGTCATGTCCTCATCGTTGAGTCGACGCAGGCTCTTGCAAGCCGCGGGTGTGGCCGCGATCGCGACCGCGGTGCCGGCGCAGATGGCAGGTTCGGCGCTGGCGGCCACGCTCCCGCCTGCCCGCGGCGACGCGGGAGTGTCGGCCTACCCGTTCGACCTGTCCGAGGTCCGCCTGACGTCGGGCCGCTGGCTGGACAACCAGAACCGGACGCTGTCCTACCTCCGGTTCGTCGACGTCGACCGGCTGCTCTACAACTTCCGCGCCAACCACCGCCTGTCCACCAACGGTGCCGCGGCGCTGGGTGGCTGGGAAGCACCGAACTTCCCGTTCCGCACCCACAGCCAGGGGCACTTCCTCACCGCCTGGGCGCAGGCGTGGGCGGTCCTGGGGGACACGACGTGCCGGGACAGGGCGAACTACATGGTGGCCGAACTGGCCAAGTGCCAGGCGAACAACGCGGCGGCCGGATTCAACGCCGGCTACCTGGCGGGCTTCCCGGAGTCGGACTTCGACGCGATGGAGGCCGGTTCGCCCAAGTCCGTGTCGTACTACGCCCTCCACAAGACCCTCGCCGGGCTGTTGGACGTGTGGCGTTACATCGGCAACAACCAGGCGCGGGACGTGTTGC
The DNA here is from genome assembly GCF_002150765.1 of Lentzea kentuckyensis. Classification (GTDB taxonomy): domain Bacteria; phylum Actinomycetota; class Actinomycetes; order Mycobacteriales; family Pseudonocardiaceae; genus Lentzea; species Lentzea kentuckyensis. Next base: position 28,996 of record NZ_MUYM01000133.1, on the reverse strand, counting down.
TGCGCATGGCCGGGTGGGTGGACTGGCGGACAGCCCGGTTGTCGTACAGCGTGATGCAACGGGTCCTGGGCACCGAGTTCGGCGGTATGAACGCGGTTCTCGCCGACCTGTACCAGCAGACGGGCGATGCCCGCTGGCTGACGACGGCCCAGCGGTTCGACCACGCCGCGGTGTTCGACCCGTTGGCCGCCAACCAGGACCGGCTGGGCGGCCTGCACGCCAACACCCAGGTGCCGAAGTGGATCGGCGCCGCTCGCGAGTACAAGGCGAGTGGGACGTCCCGCTACCGCGACATCGCCCTCAACGCCTGGAACATCACCCTCGGCGCGCACACCTACGTCATCGGCGGCAACAGCCAGGCCGAGCACTTCCGCTCGCCCAACGCCATCGCCGCCTACCTCAACACCGACACGTGCGAGGCGTGCAACACCTACAACATGCTGAAGCTGACCCGTGAACTGTGGCTGACCGACCCCGACCGCGCGGCCTACTTCGACTACTACGAGCGCGCCCTGCTCAACCACCTGATCGGCCAGCAGAACCCGGCCGACCCGCACGGCCACATCTGCTACTTCACCGGCCTCAACCCAGGCCACCGGCGCGGCAACACCGGCCCCGCGTGGGGCGGCGGCAACTGGAGCACGGACTACGGCACGTTCTGGTGCTGCCAGGGCACCGGCCTGGAGACCAACACCAAGCTCGCCGACTCCATCTACTTCTTCAACGGCACCACGCTCACGGTGAACCTGTACACGCCGTCCGTGCTGACATGGTCGTCCCGCGGCATCACGGTCACGCAGAGCACGAGCTATCCGGCGAGCGACACCACGACGCTGACCGTCACCGGCAACGCCGCCGGGTCGTGGACGATGCGCTTCCGCATCCCGGCCTGGACCACGGGCGCGACCATCAGCGTCAACGGCGTCGCCCAGAACGTGACCACCACCCCCGGCACCTACGCGGCACTGACCCGGTCGTGGACGCCCGGCGACGTGGTGACGCTGCGTCTGCCGATGCGCGTGATCGCCCAGTCCGCCAACGACAACGCGGGCGTCGTCGCACTGACCTACGGCCCGGCCGTCCTGGCGGGAAACTACGGCAACACCAGCCTCTCGGCACCGCCCTCGCTGAACGTCGGCTCCGTCACCCGCACCAGCACGTCGGCGCTGGCGTTCACCGCGACCGCGAACGGCACGCAGGTCAACCTGGGTCCGTTCCACGACGCGCACGGCTTCAACTACACCGTCTACTGGAACAGCAGCGGCGGCGTCGCGAGCTACCGGTTGGTCAACGCGGGCACCGGACTGGTGCTGGGCATCCAGAACATGTCCACTTCGGACGGTGGCCTGGCCGTGCAGTGGCAGGACAGCGGAACCGCCGACCACAACTGGCAGATGATCACCGACGGGTCCGACGTGCGGCTGAGGAATGTGCACAGCGGCAAGGTGCTGGGCGTGGAGAACATGTCAACCGCCGACAACGCCCGCGTCCTGCAGTGGTCCGACAACGGCACCGCCGACCACAGGTGGACCCTGATCGCCACCGGCAACGGCACCTACAAGGTCCGCAACGCCAACAGCGGCAAGCTGCTCGCTGTCCTCAACGGCTCCACCAGTGCGGGTGCGCAGGTCGTGCAGGACTCCGACAACGGTGGCGCGGACAACCTCTGGCGGCTGGTCGCCAACTGACGACGTGGCTCACGCCGGCCACATGCGCGGCAGGACCGCAGTGGTCGCACGCAAGGTCGGCGTGAGCGAACCAGTGGTGCTCCAGAACTTCGGCACGAAGGCGAGCCTGTGGGGGGTTCGGGTCAGTTCCCGGCGTCTTCGAAGATCAGGAACGTCTTGGTCGACAGCACGCCGGGAATCGTCTGCAGCTGCTCCAGGACGACGCGCCGCAACGCGTTGTTGTCCTCGGCCCTGACGAGCAGCATCACGTCGAACTCGCCACCCATCAGTGCCATGTGCCGCACCTCCGGGATCGCCCGCAGCTGGGCCTGCAGATCGCGCCAGGTGTTCTGCCGCACCGTCATCGCCACGTAGGCCGACGTGGTCAGCCCGACCTTGACCGGGTCGACCCGTGCGGTGAAACCGGTGATCACCCCGTCCGCCACGAGACGCTCGAAACGGGCGTAGGCGTTCGCGCGCGAGATCGTCACGCGTTCGGCCAGGGCTCGTCCGGACAGCCGCCCGTCCGCCTCCAGTTCGCGCAGGATCCGGCGGTCGATCTCGTCCAACTCCGTGTCCACGTGTCTCGCTCCCGGGGTTGAAAGTGCCGTGTGCCGCGCCAATTGGACCTGCTGAATCGTGCCTGAAAGTCAATCGTCTCGCACTGCTGCTCGGATCTGGCCGAATGGCCTCCGATCTCGGCAATATTCGTGCCTAGCGTAACTGCAGCGGAGGTATGGATGAGTGCCGGTCAGCTCAAGGCGGCCATCACCGCGACCCGGTTGCTCGACGAGACCGGCCGCCTGATCAGGGGAGCCCCGAAGCCCGATGCCGAGGCGCTGGTCGAGGGGTACCGCCAGCTCGTGTTCGCGCGCAGGCTGAACGAGCAGGCCGGGGCGCTGGTCCGCCAGGGACGGCTGGCCGTGTACCCGTCCTCACGGGGGCAGGAGGCCTGCCAGGTGGCGTGCGCGTCGGTGCTCGCTGACTCCGACTGGCTGTTCCCGACCTACCGCGACTCGGCCGCGATCGCCGCCCGCGGGGTGGACCCGGTCGAGGTGCTCACCTTGCTGCGCGGCGACTGGCACTGCGGTTACGACCCGTACGAGCACAAGGTGGCGCCTCAGGCCACACCGCTGGCGACGCAGCTGCTGCACGCGGTCGGCGTCGGTCACGCCGCGCGCCTCAAGGGTGAGGACACGGTCGTGATGGCGCTGTGCGGCGACGGCGCGACGAGCGAGGGCGACTTTCACGAGGCCTGCAACTTCGCCGCCGTTTTTCGCGCGCCGGTGGTGTTCTTCGTGCAGAACAACAAGTACGCGATCTCGGTCCCGCTCGCGCGCCAGTCGGTGGCGCCTTCGCTGGCGGCCAAGGCGATCGGCTACGGCATGCCTGGCGTGCGCGTCGACGGGAACGACCTGCCGGCGCTGGAGAAGGTGCTCGGTGAGGCGGTCGCGCGGGCTCGCGCCGGTGACGGACCGACGCTGGTCGAGGCGGACACCTATCGCATCGAGTCCCACACCAACGCCGACGACGCCACCCGCTACCGCGCCGACGACGAGGTCACCGAGTGGCTTCCGCGTGATCCGCTGCTGCGGGTGCGCACCTACCTGACGGCGGTCGGTGCGCTCGACGACGACCGGGAGCGGGAGATCGCCGCCGCCGCGGAGGAGATGGCGGCGGCCGTCCGGGCCGGAGTCGGTGCCGAGACGGTCGTCGATCCCGAGGAACTGTTCACCCACGTCCACTCCACCCTCACGCCGCAACTCGTGGAACAGCGCGCGGTTCTGCGTGCCGAGCTCGAACTCGAGGACGTCCGATGAGCGCCGCGATGACGAAGATGACGATGGCGCAGGCGATCAACGCCGCGCTGCGGGACGCCATCGCCGAGGACGACTCGGTCGTCGTGTTCGGTGAGGACGTGGCCCAGCTGGGCGGGGTGTTCCGGGTGACCGACGGGCTGCACCGCGAGTTCGGCGAGAGCCGGGTGTTCGACACGCCGCTGGCGGAGTCCGGAATCGTCGGCATGGCGGTGGGAATGGCCATGAACGGCATGCGCCCGGTCGTCGAGATGCAGTTCGACGCCTTCGCGTATCCCGCGTTCGAGCAGATCGTCAGCCACGTCGCGAAGCTGGGCAACCGAACCCGCGGCAAGGTGCGGCTGCCGATCGTCATCCGCATCCCCTACGCCGGCGGGATCGGCGGTGTGGAGCACCACTGCGACTCGTCCGAGGCCTACTACGCGCACACTCCTGGGCTGACCGTTCTCGCACCGGCCACCAACGCCGACGCCTACGGCCTGCTGCGCGCCGCGATCGCCGGCTCCGACCCCGTGATCTTCCTGGAGCCCAAGAAGCACTACTTCTCCAAGGAAGAAGTCGACGTGTCGGTGCCGGTGCCGCCGATCGGCCGCGCGGTGGTCCGGCGACCGGGCAAGGACGCCACGTTGATCGCTTACGGCCCGTCCGTGCCGGTGGCGCTGGCCGCCGCCGAGCAGGCCGCGACCGAGGGCAGGGACCTGGGTGTGATCGACCTGCGCTCCATCGTCCCGTTCGACGACGAGACCGTGTGCGCCGAGGTCCGCAGGACCGGCAGGGCGGTGGTGGTCGCCGAAGCACCGGGATTCGCCTCGGTCGCCTCGGAGATCGCGGCACGGGTGGGGGAGCGCTGCTTCCACCACCTGGAAGCACCGGTTCGCCGGGTCACCGGTTTCGACGTGCCTTATCCGCCACCGAAGCTGGAGCACCACTTCCTGCCCGGTGTGGACCGGATCCTGGACGCCGTCGACACGCTGCAGTGGCAGGAGGACGTCGCGTGAGCACCCAGGTGTTCGACCTTCCCGACCTCGGTGAGGGACTGACCGAGGCCGTGCTGATCCGGTGGCTCGTCAGGACCGGTGACCCCGTCGCGGTGGACGAGCCCGTCGCCGAGGTCGAGACGGCCAAGGCGATGGTCGAGGTGCCGTCGCCGTTCGGCGGTGTGATCGCACAGCTGCACGGCGAGGAAGGCGCCACCCTCCAGGTCGGCTCGCCGTTGATCTCGGTCGGCGCGGTGCCTTCCGCGGCGGAGTCCTCTGTGGAGGAAGAGCGCGCCGGTTCGGGCAACGTCCTGATCGGCTACGGAACTTCGGGGGCGAACTCGTCTCGCCGACGCCGGAGGAGGGGCGTTACCGGTTCCGCGCCCACTGCGCCGAAGCGGAACGGGGAACGGCCCGCTGTGCAGTCGCCGATCGTGCGCCGCCTCGCCCGTGACAACGGCGTCGACCTCACCTCGCTGACCGGCACCGGACCCGATGGCCTGATCACCCGCCGCGACGTCGAAGCCGCTGCCGGATCTGAGCCGGTCGCCGTGCCGCAGCCGGTCGGCGTCGTGAGCAACGTGGACCAGCGCACGGGCCTGCCGATCCGCACCCGAGTGCCGTTGACGGGCCTGCGCAAAGCCGTCACCACGACCCTGACCCGCAGCCGCACCGAGATTCCCGAAGCGACGACCTGGGTGGACGTCGATGCGACGGCACTGCTCGAACTTCGTGCCGAACTGAAGGAAACCGGTGCGGCACCGGGCATCCTCGCGATGATCGCCCGGTTCGTGGTGGCGGGCCTCTCCCGCTTCCCCGAGCTGAACTCCCGCGTCGACACCGAACGCGGTGAGATCACCCACCTCGACGGCGTCAACCTGGGCCTCGCCGCGCAGACGGACCGCGGACTCGTCGTCCCGGCGATCAAGGACGCGCACCGCCTGAGCATGCGCGGACTCGACACCGAGATCCGCCGGCTCACCGCCGCGGCGCGTGAGGGAACCGCCACCGCGACCGAGCTGACCTCGGGCTCGTTCACCCTGAACAACTACGGGGTGCTCGGGGTCGACGGCAGCGCCGCGATCATCAACCACCCCGAGGTCGCGATCCTCGGCATGGGCCGGATCCTGCCCCGGCCGTGGGTGGTCGGAGGAGAGATCGCGGTGCGGCAGATCGTGCAGCTGTCGCTCGTGTTCGACCATCGTGTCTGCGACGGCGGCACGGCGGGCGGCTTCCTCCGGTTCGTCGCGGACTGCGTCGAGGCTCCGAAGTCGGCGCTGGCGGACCTGTAGCCGCCTTGCGCTGTCGGCGGCGCGGGACAAGCGCGAGGACGGTCGCCCGTATGGGCGCGGTTGCGGCCTGATCAACGTGGACATGACGTGTTGGCGGGGTCAGATTACGATTCGCACCGCAAACGCGGCTTGGGGTTGATCCCGCAAAAGCGGTGCATAAGATGTCGGTCGTGCCGAATTTGCGGATCAGTGAGGCCGCCGCTCTCTTGGGTGTCAGTGATGACACCGTGCGGCGGTGGATCGAGAACGGGCGTCTGACCGCGAAGGTGGGCGAGAGCGGCCGCAAGGTCATCGAGGGCACTGAGCTCGCGGCGTTCGTGCAGCGGATGTCCGAGTCCGGCGATCCTGGCGTCACGGTCGCCGCGTCCGCCCGCAACCGGCTGCGCGGCATCGTCACCCGCGTCGTCAAGGACGTCGTGATGGCGCAGGTGGAGATGCAGGCGGGGCCGTTCCGCGTCGTGTCGCTGATGAGCCGCGAGGCCGCCGACGAGCTCGGCCTGGAGGTCGGCAGCATCGCTGTCGCCTCCATCAAGTCCACCCATGTCGTAGTCGAAATCCCGGAGGCCTGAGTTCATGTCGGGAATCGCGCCCAGGAGTGTCCACGCGGTCGTCGCCGCCACGGCCGCGCTGGCGCTCGCGGGGTGTGGCTCCGGCCAGCAGACCTCCACGTCGACGTCGGACACTCCGACGGTCACGGGTGACATCACGGTGTTCGCCGCCGCGTCCCTGACCGAGACGTTCACGAAGCTGGGCAAGGACTTCGAGGCCGCGAACCCCGGCACGAAGGTGAAGTTCAACTTCGCCGGCAGCTCGGCCCTGGCTCAGCAGCTCAACCAGGGCGCGCCCGCGGACGTGTTCGCGAGCGCCGCGCCGGCGAACATGAAGCAGGTCACCGACACCAAGACGATCACGGACGCGCCGACGACGTTCGTGAAGAACAAGCTCGCGATCGTCGTGCCCAAGGGCAACCCCGGCAAGATCGCGGGCCTGCCGGACTTCGCGGTGGCGGACAAGAAGATCGCCCTGTGCGCCGAACAGGTGCCGTGTGGTGCGGCGGCGAAGAAGGTGTTCGAGGCCGCGAAGGTGACGCCCGCGCCGGACACGCTGGAACAGGACGTCAAGGCCGTGCTGACCAAGGTCTCGCTCGGCGAGGTCGACGGTGCGCTGGTCTACCAGACCGACGTCAAGGCCGCCGGCGACAAGGTCGAGGGCATCGACTTCAAGGAAGCCGACCAGGCCGTCAACGACTATCCGATCGCACCGGTCGCGAAGGCACCGAACGCGGCTGCTGCCAAGGCGTTCATCGCGTTCGTGCTGTCCGACAAGGGCAAGTCGGTGCTGAGCGCGGCGGGCTTCGTCAGCCCGTGACACGTCATCGGGGACGAGGACGGCTTCCCGTCGTGCTCGTCCTACCCGCACTCATCGGCCTCGCGTTCCTGCTGGTGCCGCTGGCCGGACTGCTGATCAAGGCACCCTGGGGCACGCTCTCGGGCCAGTTGTTCAGCGCCGAGGTCGGTGAGGCGCTCAAGCTGTCGCTGATCTGCGCCTCGCTGGCGACGGTGCTGTGCCTCGTGTTCGGCATCCCGCTGGCGTGGCTGCTGGCGCGCTCCGGGCTGCCGGGACGCGGCTTCCTCCGCGCCCTGGTCACCGTGCCGCTGGTGCTGCCGCCGGTGGTCGGCGGTGTCGCGTTGCTGCTGGTGCTCGGACGGCGCGGGCTCGTCGGGGAGTACCTGGATCTGTGGTTCGGGATCTCGCTGCCGTTCACCACGGCCGGAGTCGTGGTGGCGGAAGCGTTCGTGGCGATGCCGTTCCTCGTGATCTCGGTGGAAGGCGCGCTACGAGCGGCTGATCCGCGGTTCGAGGAGGCCGCGGCCACCCTGGGAGCCTCGCGCTGGCTGACGTTCCGGCGCGTGACGCTGCCGTCCGTGCTGCCCGGCGTCGTGGCGGGCGGCGTCCTGTGCTGGGCACGGGCGCTGGGTGAGTTCGGCGCGACGATCACCTTCGCCGGCAACTTCCCCGGCGAGACGACGACGATGCCGCTCGCGGTTTACCTGGCCCTGGAAACGGATCCGGACGCGGCGATCGTGCTGAGCATCGTGCTGCTGCTGGTGTCCGTCGGAGTGCTGGCCGGTCTGCGCGACCGGTGGATCAGCGGGCCGACATGACCCTCACCGCTCAGCTCCACGTCACGCGTGGGAACTTCGACCTCGAACTCGACCTCACCATCGCACCCGGCGAGGTGGTGGCGCTGCTCGGCCCGAACGGCGCCGGCAAGTCCACCGCGTTGCGTGCGCTGGCAGGACTGTCACCGCTCACTTCGGGCAGCATCACGCTCGGCGAGTCCACTTGGGACAGCGCGGATGCGTTCCTGCACGCGGAACAACGACCGATCGGCGTGGTGTTCCAGGACTACCTGCTGTTCGCGCACATGACCGCGCTGGAGAACGTCGCGTTCGGACTGCGGGCCCGTGGCACCCGCCGCGCGGAGGCCAGAGCGCAGGCGATGAGCTGGCTCGACCGCGTCGGGCTGGAGGAGTACGCCCACCGCAAACCCCGTGCGCTGTCCGGCGGCCAAGCCCAGCGCGTCGCACTGGCCCGTGCACTGGCCACCGGGCCGAGCCTCTTGCTGCTCGACGAACCACTGGCCGCGTTGGACGCGAGCACTCGCCTGCAGGTCCGCTCCGAACTCGGCAGGCACCTCGCGGAGTTCGGCGGCCACACGTTGTTGGTCACGCACGATCCGTTGGACGCGATGGTGCTCGCCGACCGGTTGGTGATCCTGGAGAACGGCCGTGCGGTCCAGCAAGGCGCGCCGTCCGAAGTAGCCCGGCAACCCCGCACGGACTATGTCGCCAACCTCGTAGGCCTCAACCTCTACCGCGGCACCGCGAACGGCACGACGGTCGACCTGGCGGACGGCGGCACGATCACCATCGCCGAGCCGGCCTCGGGAGCGGTGCACGTCGCCTTCCCTCCCAGCGCGGTGAGCCTGCACCCGGCGAAGCCTGAAGGTAGCCCGCGCAACGTCTGGCAGGTCACCGTTGTGGCGTTGGAGCAACACGCGCACACCACCCGTGTACGGCTCGATGGTGCGCCGTCAGTACTCGCCGACATCACCACCGTCACGCTCGCGGATCTGCGACTGCGGCCGGGCGACACGGTGTGGGCAGCGGTGAAGGCCACCGAGGCGCACACCTACCCGGCGTGATCTGGCTGCGCGGCGGTCGCGACCGCCGCGCAGCCAGGGACTCACTTCACCTGGTAGGCCCTGATGACCGTCTGGGTCACCGTGTTGCCATCCTGGTCAGCCGCGTTCGCGCGCAGCGACACGAACCCGGACGTCGGGTTCTGGACGACCGCCAACCAGTTGCCGTTCGCGCGCAGCACCGGCACCCGCTGCCAGGTCTGCCCATCGTCGTGCGACACCTCGACCTGCTTCGGCTCGGCCTTGCCGCCCGATGCGCCCGGCTGCCTGTCGACGCGGAACGGAACCGGGAACAGCGCGTTGCTGGGCGCGCGGTTCGTCAGGTCGAGTTTGGGGTCGAAGCCGACCGACAGCAACGGCAGTGGTGCGGCGGCGGTGGTGTGCCCGGACCGGAAGCCCCACTCCGCGCTGACCTTGGTGGACAGCGGCCATCCGGGGTTGTTTCGGCTCGCCTCGGCGGTGAGCCGGTAGTTCGCCGCGCCCTCGGGCACCGTGAACTGCCCGCTGCCGGGTTGACCGCTGCGGGCGATCTCCTCGCCGTCGAGGTAGAGCACGGTGTCGCCGGTGTCACCGGAATCGGGGAACCCGGCGTGGCCGGCCGAGTCGGAGAACAGCGGCAGCCGGGCGTTGATCTTGTCGCCCGTGCGGTACGCCAGGTGCGGCTCGGTCGAGAAGAAGCCCACCGGCCCGGTGACGCCCGGCCCGATCACGGCCTTGCCCCAGTTCACTGTGGCCTTGTCGCCGGACTTGAAGGTCCGCTTGGCGGCGTCGTAGTACTGCGCGGCATCGCCCACCGGCACGCTCACGGAGTTCGTCCAGGTGGCGGGGGAGTAGTACTCGGTCCGCTCCAGGGGAACCGGAGTCGGCGTCGACTCCAGCGCGCCCTCCAGGTCGTACTTCCCGTCGGTGGCGAACATCGACGCGTAGCCCACGCCGTCCACCGGCGCCCGGTAGGTCGTCTTCACCGTGGCGAGGTCGCTGTTGCGCGGCCGGTAGGTCACGTTCGCCGGAACGTCCCCGTAGCTGGGGAACACCAGCTCGTACCGGTACGGGCTGACCGGCAAGCCGCTCAACGTCACGGACGCGTTCGGCAACTTCGCCAGCCGGGCGCCGTCGGGGCTGAACGTGGCCGTCAACGGCAGTGGCGGCGCCTGGGTCACCCGCACGGCGCTGCCGGAGAAGTGGAACAGCGCGGAGTTCGCGCCCGCCTCGGCGAGTGCCCGCACCCGTGGGCTGAACTCGAGGCCCTCACCGTTGCCCAGGGTGAACACCGCCAGTTTGCCCTTGAGATCGGCCGCGGCGATCTCGCCGGCGGTGGCATGTCCGACGTCCACAGTGGACAGGGTGCGAGAGCCAGCCGGCTGCGGCGAGCCCCACACCCACTGCACGGGGACCTCGAACGAATCGGGCTTGTCGACCGTCAGCCGGACCTGGGGCCGTTCGAGCTTCATCCGGTCGAAGTACCGGAATTCCTTGGTGTGCTTGGTGGTAGGCGCCGTGTAGTCGTTGTTGTCCGACATGCTGTAGTAGCCCACGCCACGCGCACCGGTGTCGATGACCATCCCGTTCGTCCACGAGATCGGGCGGGCCTCCTTCTCGTCGGCCTGCACGGTGATCTTCTTGCTGTTCCTCGCGTCCAGCGTGACCACGGTGTCCTTGTGCAGATCGACCTCGGGGTCGGCCACCCTGGTGCTGGCCGGCAGGGGCACACCAGGAATCGCTGTCTGGATCGTGCCCAGCACGGCGTACCGGCCCGCGGGCAACCGCACGGTGCTGTTGTTCCCCATCAGGTCGAAGTCATCCTGGCCGGTGCCCAGCGCAACCCACATCACGGCCGACCGCAGGGTGTCGGCCGGCGCGGCGCCGTTCTGGTCGATCAGCTTCGTCGTCAGGTCGTAGCTTTCCGGTTCCTTGTACGCGCCGACCGGTGTCTGGATCACCGTGTCGCCTGCGCCGCTCTTGGCAACGAGCCTGCCGCCGTAGACACCGATCGGCGCGGCGGCGTGGTCGAAGGTGACCGACACCGTGGCCTCACCGTTGGCTGGCACCGTGACCTCGTCGGCGTTCGTGCGGAACGCCGGGACGTCCGTGCTCAGCCGCAGCGAAACCGGTGCGCTGCCGGTGTTCCGGTACGTGATCTGCTTGGTCGACGCGGGCTGGTTGTGCGGCCACCGCACGAAACCGAGGCTCAGGCTCCCCGTGCTGGGGACGATCGTCTGCCTGGACGCCCGGCCCACATCGAGCCGGCCGGCGCCCTGCTGGTAGATCGTGGCGTCGATCGGGGTCGCGCTGCCCATCAGCGCGGCCTTGATCTGCGGGCCGGTCCAGTCCGGATGCTGCGCGGCCAGGATCGCCGCGGCCCCTGCCACGTGCGGTGTCGCCATGGACGTGCCGCTCAGCCGTGCGTGGTGCTCGTCGACAGCGCGGTCGGCGAGCGTGCCCTCGGCCCGTGCGGCCACGATGTCCTCACCGGGCGCGGCGATGTCCGGTTTGACGGCGTTGTCCTTGAGCCGCGGTCCGGGCTGCGAGAACCGGCTGTAGTTGTCCTGTTTGCTCACGCTGGCCACGGCCAGCGCGGCGTCCGCGGACGCCGGGCTCGAGACCGGTCTGCGCTGGCCGGCGTTGCCGGCCGCGACCACGAACAACGTGCCCTTCTCCGCCGACAGCCGGTTGACCGCGATCTCCAGCGGGTCGCTGACGCCGTCGCCAGGCTCGCCACCCAGACTCATGTTCACGACCTTGGCGCCGCTGTCCGCGGCCCACTGCATGCCCGCGAGGATCGCGTCGTACGGGCAGCCGCCGGTCTGGCAGACCTTGCCGATCAGCAGGTCCGCGCCCTTGGCTACGCCGGTGTACTTGGCGCCACGGCCGGCGACGGTCGAGGCCACGTGCGTGCCGTGCCCCACCTTGTCGACGATGCCTTCGCCGGTGAAGTCCTTCTCGCCCTTCACGATCCCGGCCAGCTCAGCGTGTTTCGGGTCGTAGCCGGTGTCGAGGACCGCGACGGTCGCGCCCGCGCCGGTGTACCCGGCCTGCCAGGCGGCGGGCGCGCCGACCTGCGGCACGCTCACGTCCAGTGATGGCTGAACCTTGCCGTTGAGCCAGATCTTGTCCGCGCCGGCCTTGTCGAACAGTTCCGCGGCCTTGTTCTTCGGCGTGGCCACCGCGGAGAGCTGGACCGACGGCAGTTCACGGGTGATCTTGCCGAGCTTCCTGGCACCGCTGGACTCGACCAGCAGCGGGATCTCCGGCGTGTGGGCGTCGTCGCAGCCCAGGTCGATCAGGCCGGTCACGTCGAACAGCTTGCGATCCAGTTTGCCCGCCCGGATCAGCGGCTCGGCGACCGATGGGATCACCGTGACGCCCTTGGCGCTGACCGACTTGACGAACCGCACCGGCCCGAGCCGGGCGGCCGGCTGGATCTTCGCGTCCCAGGAGCCGTCCTTCCTGGTCACGGTCACCTTGTCGCCGGTGATCAGCGTGACCGTCCTGGGCGCTTCGGCCGGCGCGGACGTGGGTTGTTGCGCGGCTGCCGGTAAGACGGCGACACCGGTGGCCACCACGGCGAAGACCGCCGCGTGGATGAAACCGCGTTTGTGCACAGATCGCCCCTTGTGACGTCGTCTGGTATCCCCTTGTACCTCTGTGACTCGTCGAGTGGATCAACCTGTGTACTCCAGATCCAATGTGGAAGTCGGTAAACGGATCGCCGTCGAGGTGAGTCTTCAAGGGTGATGGCTGACTACGACGACTTCGCCCGAGCGCAACTACCGCGGTTGCTGCGGTACGCGACGATGCTCACCGGCGAGCGGGAGCAGGCGGCTGATCTGGTGCAGGACGTGCTGGTCAAGGTGTACCGGCACTGGTCCCGGATCAGCGGCACCGATCACCCCGACCGGTATGTGCTGCGGATGGTGACCAATGGCTACCTGTCCTGGCGACATAGCTGGTATGCGCGTGTGTTCGCGTCGGGTGACGTCCCCGACGAGGCACGGGCAGACGATTTCGCGTCGGACCACGCCGCGCGCGAGGACATGTGGCAGCGCCTGGCGCGGTTGCCCAAGCGCCAGCGGGCTGTGGTGGTGCTGCGGTACTACGAGCAGCTGCCCGATTCCGAGATCGCCGGGCTGCTCGGCTGCGCCCAGGCCACCGTCCGGGCACACGCCCACAAGGCATTGGCGGCACTGCGAAACGGCTTGGCCATCGAGCAGATGGCGGAGGCCAGGGAGACGTGATGAACATCGAGAACCTGATCAAGGACACCTTCACGGCGCGCGAACATGACGCGCCCGACAGCGACGCGGTGCTCGCCGCGGCGCGCCAACGCATCGACAGCAGGCGCTCCGGGTTGAGCCGGCCGCTCGCGGTCGCCGCCGGGGCGACCGTGCTGACCCTCGGCGCGGTCACCGCCGTGGTGCTGAACCGGCCCGGTCCCGCGGACCAGTCCCAGATCATCGCCACCGGCAACGGGTCTCAGGGCAGTCAGACCGCGGCCGCCACCGAACCGGCCGCGGCGGGTCTGCGGATGCCCTACTCCCTGGGCTGGCTCCCGCCGGGCGCGGTCGCCTACCGGGCGCAACGAATCAACGTCGGGTCCAGCGCGGCCAACCCGGACGCACCCCTGTACGGCGGTGAGTACATGCTGACCGTCACGGCCGGCGGTCAGGTCCTGGAGGTCGACGTCCAGCAGTTCCGGATGGTGCAGGTGGACCAGGCGACGTTCAAGTCGGGTCCGGGCCAGTCCGTGACGATCAACGGGCAGCACGGGGTCGAGAGTTCGGTGTCCACCGGGCCAGGTGGTTACGAGCTGTACGTCGCACACCCCGAGGGCGGTTCGATGTACGTGAACGTGTCCTCCGCGCCCGGCAGCAACGCGCCCGCGCAGCAACTCATCGACGCCGGCCGCAAGATCGCGGAGAACATCCAGTTCCCCGGCACGACGACCGTCACTCCGGCGTACGGCCTGCGCGACCTGCCCGGCGGGATGCGGATCTGCGCCTTCGACGTCGAACAGGCCATGGACCGGTCCCCGGCCGGGACTGGGACCAACACGAGCTACCGGCTGGGCACGTGCACAGTCCAGCCGTCGATCTTCGTCAACAGCGCTGTCGGCGGCGAACCGACCGGCACACCGGGAGAACCGGTGCAGGGCCACGAGACGCGCTACGTCGACGAGAACGGCTACCACCAGTTGTGGGTCCTCGGCGCGCTCGAGGGAGCCCCGGTCGTCATCGCCGGCCGGGTACCGAAGTCCGACCTGTACGACATCGCGAACCGGCTCGTCCTGCCGCACTGACCGCGGCCTGAACGGAGTCGAACCAGAACCTGTTGCCAATCAACACTGGGGGTACAGGTTCTGGGGTGACTCTCCTGGTCGTTGCCAGCGAACCGGCGGGCGTAGTTTGCTCGCCGGTTCGCTGGGGTAGGCCTGTCCCGGATCAAGCCGGTTGGGGGACAGGGTGACCAGAATCGTTCTTTCCGCGCACCTCGACCACGAGGCCTGGAGGCAGCCGAACCGAGCAGAGCGGGAGGACCGGTGAGCGGACGGCTCGGCATCGACGACGTGACGCCGCGGGTGAACTGCGGGCGTTGTCCGGCCAAAGCCGTGGTGGGGGGAATGTGTTCCCGTCGAAGCCACGGTGTGGCGCGAGGGACACGACGCGGTGGCGGCCACCGTGGTGTGGCAAGGCGCCGGTGGCACTCGCGAGGTCCGGATGGTGCCGCACCCGAGCGACCCGTGGGGGACCTGGCGGCACGCCGTGGAAGCCAAGGCGGGCGCCGGTCAGAGCGCGACCGAGATGGCGAACGACCTGGAGATCGGCGCGGTTGCTGGACCAGGTCGCCGCACGTCCGCACTACGCGACCGGGCGCGGTGCCGAGGCGCGGCAACTGCTCCTGCTCGCCGCGACCGGTCTGCGCGACGCCGAACGTTCGTTGCCGGACCGCGGCACGGGATCTGCCACGGATCGCCGAGATGGGCTTCGACGTCGTGTACCTCACGCCCATTCATCCCATCGGCGAGGTGAACCGCAAGGGCCGCAACAACTCGCTGGAACACGGGCCGGACGACGTCGGGTCGCCGTGGGCGATCGGCTCCGCGGCGGGCGGACACGACGCGATCCATCCCGAGCTCGGCACCTCGACGGACTTCAAGTCCTATGTGGAGGCTGCGGTCGGTGGCGCACGTCCTGACCGTGGTGCGGTGAGATGCGGATCTACGCGACCAGATCGTGAGCCAGATTCGCTGGGGCGCAAGGACTTCTACCGTTCCCGGGAGATGATGGCCGCGTGGGCCGGCCGGTGATGGTCACGCTGACGACCGCGGAACTCGTGGCAGCGTTGACAGGTCGCAAACGTCGTTCGATCTCGGATGAAATGGTCGACGGCGTCGGTGCGGTGGTCTGCGAACCACCGATTCGATGTCGCGACTACTACCCGGAGCCATCCAGGAACGCCGATCGTCAGGTAATCGTAAGGTGGCAGTAAACCCACCAAGCCGCCGTCATCGGGTTGGGTACTTCTTCTCCGCCGCTGCCCAGCGAACGAGCCGGAAGGTGTCCAATGATCCACGCGATTGTCGCCGCGGCCATGGCGATGTCCACCGTCGTCCTCCCACAGGCCGACATCCCGCCACCTGGCGCGGTCACCATCGACATGATCAACGGAAGCGGCTGCCCCAAGGGCACGACCTCGGTGACGGTGTCACCGGACAACTCCGCCTTCCACGTGGTCTTCAGCAGCTATGCGGCCAAGGTCGGCCCCGGTGCCGCGCCGACGGACTTCCGGAAGAACTGCCAGTTGAGCATCAGGGTGAACGCGCCGGAGGGCTTCGTCTACGGCATCTCCGAGGTCGACTACGCCGGCTACCTCCACCTCGAACGCGGTGCCACCAGCCTCCTGAAGTCCAACTACTACTTCCAGGGCATGGCGGACACGGGCTACCGCAGTCACAACTGGCAGGGCCCGGTGGATGACGAATGGCGGGCCACGGACCTGGGCTCGCCGATCATCTACCCGCCCTGCGGCGTGAACAGGAACCTCAACATCAACACCGAGCTGCGGGTCAACGTGGGCACGTCGGATCCGAAGAAGGCGAGCTTCATGGCGATGGACTCGCTCGACGGCTACGCCAAGACGGACTACTTCTTCTCCTGGAAGCGTTGCCCGTAACCGGAAAACCTGGTCGCAGGCCCGGAACCCCGATGGCTCCGGGCCTGACGACTGTGCTCGTTGACGTGCGAAGACAGTTCGACCGCCGGTCCGACTGTCATTGCGTCCTCCCGTTGGTGCTGTGGAGAAGTGCACGAGTCCGCGCTAGCACCCGGCGTGTTCGTTGGATTCCAGCAGCAGTTCGGACACGGAGCGCCGCGGTGTGGCCGGAACGGGCGTGCTGAACCCCACGCGCAGCACGGTCTGCGGCACGAGCAGGCCGCCGAGCGCACGGCGCAGGTCCTCGCGAACGCGCTTGACCTCGACCGGCTGGGACATGAACGACGCGGAGAGTCCCTGCGTGGTGGCGGTGAGCAGCACGCGCTGCATCGCTTGTCCGGCAGTCAGGTCGCCGAGCGGGCCGTCGTAGAACGAGCAGAGGATCACGATGAGCGGGTCGGACTCGTAGTCCTTGCCGGGGTGGCGTTCCGGGCCTTGGAAGTCGCGGAACACCCACTCGTCCTGCATCTCCGGGCGGACGCCGGCAGACGCGAGCGGCACACCGTCGGGCGCGCCAGGGCGATGGCCGGTGAACGCCGCGAGTTCGGCCTGCACGCCCTTGTCGCCGAGCTGGATCTGGTGCGCCTGCTGGACGAACCGCTTGAGCTGAGCACGTTCCTCCGGCGTCGTCACCACGTGCAGCCACGAGCGCTCCAGCTCGGCGGCACGCACCAGCGCGTGGCGCTGGCGGGGGTCGAGCCGTGCTTCGAGGAACGGCCGGCGGTTCGTACGGCGGCGCGGCACCGCGTCGAGCAGCGCGCGGCTCTCGTCGTCGATCTTGATCGTGCCGCCGCGGCGCACCACGGCGAGCGCGCCGGGCGCGTCCTGGCCGGGCATCATCGTCACCAGCGGGCGCACGCCCATGCTCTGCAGGGCCAACCGCAGGTTGAACAGCGCCGCACCGCACGAGAGGCGCAGTTCTCGATCTTCCGGGTCCGTCGCCGCCAGCTTGCGGCACGGGTCCGCGTGCAGTTCGATGCGGTCGCGTCGGACGCGGAACCGCCACGGCTGTGTGTTGTGCACGGACGGAGCGAGTGAGGCCGTTGCGAGCGCGCTTTCGATCTGTTCAGGCCCCAGTCCCAATGCCGCGGTCACCTGAGCCATGTCCTTCACCCCATCGTGTTGCCTGGTAATTCGTGTGGTGCTCACACTGTCCGCGAGGCCACGAGCCGGACCCACCATCAAAGGTCCTGACCTGACCGGGACCGGTTGGCGGCGTTACGGAGACGTGAAAAGCTTGATCGGTGGCCGGACCGGATGAGAGAACGCCCCGCACCCTGCTGGGCGGGTTGCGCCTGGACGACCTGCTCGACGAGATGCGGGACCGGCTCGCCGAGATCGGGTCGATGCGGGGTGCGCAGCTCACCGCGGTGATGTGCTGGCAGGACTTCATGGTGGAGAGCTCCTACAGCGAGCCGCGGTTCACTGTGGACTGGGGCAAGGCGGAGGACGGCGAGCGGCGGCTGCTGGCGCAGCGGCTCGCGGGGTGGCAGGAGAAGCACCCGGACGTGCAGGTGCACCCGGTCGTCACGCGGGACCGGCCCGTGCGGGCGTTGATCCGGTACGGGGCCGAGGCTCAACTTGTGGTGGTGGGGAGCCACGGGCACGGCGGGTTCGCCGGCATGTTGCTCGGCTCGACGAGTCAGGCACTCGTCTACAACGCGCCGTGCCCGTTGGCGATCGTGCGACCGGAATAGGCCGCGCTGTGAGACCAGACGAAGGTGTGGCCGCGGATCGACATGCCCCGGCTGCGCGCCTGGCTGACGATCTGGTGGCGCTGGGCGTGGCCTGGTAGGCCGGGGACCAAGGTCCCGGACGGCGGGGGACCGCGGGCACTCAACGGCCGCGGCGCCGACCGCGAGGCTGAAGTACATGAGCGAGAACGAGTCCCGGCCCGTGGTGGTCGGAGTTGACGGATCACCCGCCTCACTGGCCGCGCTGCGGTGGGCGGTCGAAGACGCCCGCAGGCGCGGGTGCGCGGTCGACGCGGTGACGGCGTGGCACGCGGACTACGGCGTGATGATCGGCCCGCTGCCCGCCGAGGTCTTCGCCGAGGTGTCGCCCGAGGCGATGAAGGCAGCTGCGCGACGTGTCCTCGACCGGTCGGTGGAGGGGTTCGAGGATGTGGAGATCCGCCGGATCCTGGTCGAGGGCGACGCGCGCGACGCGCTGTTCAAGGCGTCGGGGGACGCGGCACTGCTCGTCGTCGGCAACCGCGGCCACAGCCGGATGGTCGAGGCGATCATCGGCTCGGTCAGCGCCTACTGCGTGCACCACGCATCGTGCCCGGTCGTCGTCGTACGTGAGCCGAAGGTCGAGCAGGAGCACGTGCCCGTTGCCGCTGCCCTCCCCATGACGCCTGGGCCGCTGCTGTGAACGCGGCGGCGCTGTTGACGGACGGTTCGGTCGTCACGGTGCGCGAGCTCGGGCCGTCCGATGTGTCGGCCCTGTTGGCGCTGCACCGCGGGCTGCCCGTGGAGGACCAGTACCTCCGGTTCTTCAGCACGTCGCCGCGTCAGCTGGAGGACTTCGTCGAACGGATGGTCTCGCCGGACGCGCCGCACCACGTGGTGCTCGGCGCGTTCCGAGAGGACCGGCTGCTCGGCGCCGCGAGCTACGCGGTGGTCCGCGAGACGGAGTTCGCGGAGGTCGCACTGGTCGTCTCACACGCCGAGCAGACCCATGGCGTCGGCACCCTGCTGTTGGAGCACCTCGCTTCGCTGGCTCGCAGCCGGGGAGTGCGCCGGTTCACCGCCGACGTGCTGACCATCAACGGCCGGATGTTGCGCGTGTTCACCGACATGGGCCTCGTGACGTCGATCGTGCCCGACGGCGAGGTCATCTACATCGAGCTGGTGCTGGAACCCGGCGATCGCTACCTCGACGCGGTCAGCGAACGGGAGTCGGTCGCGGACGTCGCGAGCCTCACGCACGTGCTGCGCCCCACCTCGATCGCCGTGGTCGGCGCAGGCCGGTCGCCGAGTTCCGTCGGGCATGCCGTGCTGCGGAACCTGGCCGAGGGCGCGTTCACCAGCGACCTGTACGCGGTCAACCCCCACGCCAAGTCCGTGGCCGGGGTCGACTGCTACGCCTCGGTGAGCGAGCTGCCGGAAGCGCCGGAGCTGGCGGTGTTGTGCGTGCCGGCGAAGGCCGTCCCCGCCGTCGCCGAGGAGTGCGGTCGCCGCGGCGTGCGAGCGCTGGTCGTCATCTCGTCCGGTGTGGACGCCGAGGAACTTCTGAAGGCGGTCCGCACGCACGGGATGCGGCTGGTCGGGCCGAACTGCCTTGGGGTGTCGACGAGTTCGCCCGGTGTGCGGATGAACGCCACGTTCTCGGCGCACAGCACGCTGGCGGGCGGGATCGGCCTGGTCACTCAGTCCGGCGGGATCGCGATCGGCGTCCAGGAGGAGTTGCGGCGTCTGGGACTCGGTCTGTCGAACCTCGTGTCGACCGGGGACAAGCTCGACATCAGCAGCAACGACCTGCTGATGTGGTGGGAGCACGACCACGAAACCCGGATCATCGCGCTGTACCTGGAGTCCTTCGGCAACCCGCGCAAGTTCGCGCGCATCGCCCGCCGGGTCGCCGCGAGCAAACCGGTGCTGGCCATCCGCGCGGCGACCAGTGAGGCGGGCCAACGCGCTGCCGCCTCGCACACCGCCTCGACCGCGACGCCCGCGGTCACCAGGGACGCGTTGTTCCGGCAGGCAGGCGTGATCGCGGTCGACAGCGTGCCCGAACTGACCGACGCCGTCATGGCGCTGAGCTGGCAGCCGCTCCCGAGTGGACGGTCGGTCGCCGTGCTGAGCAACGCCGGCGGACTCGGTGTGCTGGCCGCGGACGCCTGCGTTCGCCAAGGCCTCCGGATGGCCACGCTCGGCGACAAGACCCGCAACGCCCTGGCGGACCTGGTCCCGGCGACGGCGAGCCTGCACAACCCGGTCGACACGACCGCGGTTGTCGATGGGGAGACCTTCGCACGTTGTCTCCGCATCATCGGCGCGGACCCGGCGGTCGACTCGGTGATCACGGTGACGGTGCCGACCGCACTCGGCGACCCCACCGGCGGTGTGCACAACATCGAGGGCAAGCCGGTCCTGGCGGTGCGCACCGGCCAGACCGAACGGCTCGCGGGTGAGGTCCCCTGCTATCCCGAACCCGCCCGCGCCGCCGCGGCGTTGGCACGGCTCGCAGACCGCGCGGAATGGCTGCGTCGCCCAACGGAGTTCGTCCGCCTGAACCGGATCGACCGCGACGCCGCGAAGGCGATCGTGGCGGGCAAAGCGGGATGGCTGCCGCCGGACGAGGTCGTCGCTCTGCTGACCGCGTTCGGATTGCCGGTGCTGGGCGGAACCCTCACGACGACCGTGGAGCACGCGGTGGCGGCACGACAGGCCTACGACGCTCCGGTCGCGCTCAAGGCCGTGGCCGACGACCTGCTGCACAAGAGCAAGGGAGGCGGCGTGGAACTCGGTGTCGCGGACGCGGCCGGTGTGGCGGAAGCGTTCCGCGCGTTCCAGGAACGCTTCGGGGACCGGCTGCGCGGCGTGTTCGTGCAACCGATGGCGTCCGGCGGCCGGGAACTGCTGGTCGGCGTGGTCACCGACGCCAAGTTCGGGCCGCTCGTGGTCACCGGTCTCGGCGGCGTCGACACCGACCTGCTCGACGACCGCGCCGCTGCGCTGGCCCCACTGTCCACAGCGGACGCAGACGATCTGCTGCACGGCTTCCGCACGGCCGGCCACGTGCTCGCGGACGCGGACGAGGAAGCCGTGCGAGAGGTACTGCTGCGCGTGGCGGAACTGGCCAGCGCACTGCCCGAGGTCGTGGAGCTCGACATCAACCCGCTTGTCCTGTCGGACAAGGGATGTGTGGTCGTGGACGTGCGGGTGCGCGTTGCGCCGGCCCAGCACACCGACCCGTTCCTGCGCCGCTTGCGGACCACCGGCTGACAACAGCGAAGACCGAGGAGGAAAGCCATGAGCACCAAGCCGATCGTGGTGGGCGTCGACGGAACGTCGGCGTCGGACCAGGCCCTCGAGTGGGCCCTGGACGAGGCGATCGTGCGCCACTGCCCGTTGCACGTCGTCAACGTGTGGAACTTCGAGGCGCTGGTCGACTGGACGGAGACCACCGAGCAACGCGTCCGCGCCGAGTCGGAGGCGGTGGTGGAGAAGGCGGTGCAGAAGGCCGCCGGGAAGCGCGAGGAGGTGCCGGAGATCGTCCGTCAGAGCCTGCGTGGTGCCGCCGCCGAGACGCTCGAACGGGCCTCGGAGGGCGCCGCGATGCTGGTCGTCGCCTCGCACACCGGCCACCGCATCCGCCAGATCGTTCTCGGCTCCACGAGCATGCACGTCGTTCGGCATGCACACGCGCCCATCGTCGTGATCCCCGTGAGCGACCGCGAGCTCGTCGAGACCACGCGATGAAGATCGAGGGGGCGCTGGCCCGTCCGCTCGTCGCGGTCGGGCCTCGCGACTTCGCCCGCAGGTGGCTGAGCGGACCGTTCTCCCCAGGGCGGTAGCCCGTGGGCCCAGCAGATGTTCCAGCAGCTCGGCGGCCGGGACCTGCTGTCCGACGCCGTGCTCTCGGCGATGTTCGCACTGCTCGGTGTGGTGGCTTCGGGCTACGGTGTGCAGGCGGCACTGCGACTGCACGGCGAGGAGACGGAGCACCGCGCGGATGCCGTGCTCGCGACGACCGTGAGCCGCGCTGGCGGCCTTCGCGGACCCAGTGACTGCTGGACGTTTCACCGTTCGCGCACGTGCCGCACATGCCCGGTGGTGCGATCACGGCAACGCCGTTGCTGTGGCTGATCGTCACGACCGTTGTTCTCACCGCTGCCGGTTTGACCACGTTGCGGCGCAGGGGCATCGGCTGAACAGGAGAACTGATGAAGCACGCAGGACAGCAGGAGATCACCAACGTCGTGGTCGAGGCCGGCGAGCAGGTGTCGCCGGACGCCAGGCAGTACGCGCACGACCGGATCGCCCCGCTCGCCAGGTTCGCGCCCGAGCCGACGACCTACGCACACGTCCGCATCGTCAACGCCGGTGCGCGCACCGTGAAGGTGCACGCGAACCTCGACGTCAACGGCACACCGGTGGTGGCGCAGGCAGAGGCGGACACGGTCACCGAGGCGATCGACGCGGTCCGGGACCACCTGCACCGCCAGCTGGTGAAGATGCACAACTGAGGTCACCGCGCCGCGACCATCCGCCGCGCGATCGTCGCCCGCCATGGGCCCCTGCGCCATCTTGGCGAAGAGTCCGACCGCGGTCTCAGGGGTGAGCCTGCCGCCGAACGTGACGGGTTGCTCGGTTCCGGCGCGCGCGGCGAGATCGCGCACCTGGCGCCGAGTGGTCCGCACCGAGCGCTGCCGCCGCTAGCACGACGGCCGGTCGAGGTGGCCGTCGTCGGCGGCTCTGGCGGCGACGTCCGCGTCACTGCAGAACCCGTTGAGCCGTCGTTTGAGACAGAGCAGTCCGAGCAGGAGGTCGTTCGCGTCGACCACCGCGAAGCGACGCTGCCCGCAGGCGAGCAGGATCGCGCGGGCGAGTTCGGCGGGTGTGTCGGCAGGGATCGTGCGCCCGACGATGCGGGAGTGGGGTAGCGCGGCCTCGATGCCGTCGAGGTGGTCGGCCAGGTCGGTGCGTACCAGGGTGCCTTTCAACCGTCCGTTCTCGGTGAGCAGGAGCATGTGGACGTGGTCGTCGGCGAAGGCGGCGCGGGCCTGTGCGACGGAGGTGTCGGGCGACAGCGTCTTGGGCAGCCGGACGATGACGTCGGCGACTGTCTTGCCGGTCATGGGTGGGCGTCGTGGACGGCGCGGTCGCGCACCGCGGCGGGGGACGGGACGGGCGTGACGGGCGCGTGCCGGCGGCCGCGGTAGACGACGTAGGGGCGCCACAGGTAGGCGATCGGCGCGGACCACACGTGCACCAGCCGGGTGAAGGGCCACAGCGCGAGGAAGACGAAGCCGCCGATCGCGTGCAGCTGGTAGACCAGCGGGGCGTGGGTCATCAGGTGGGTCTGCGGGCTGAACCAGAAGATGCCGCGGAACCACACGGCGATCGTCTCGCGGTAGTCGTAACCGTCGCCGAGCAGGTTGGTGCCGATGGTGGCGGTCATGCCGAGCACGACCATCGCGGCCAGTGCCACGTAGAGCACCTTGTCCATGGTGGTGGTGACCCGGCGGACACGACCGTTGACGAAGCGACGGGCGATGAGCAGCACGAGGCCGACGACGAGCATGACGCCGGTGATGGTGCCGCCCCAGACCGCCGTGGCGTGGTAGAGGTGCTCGGGGATGCCGATCGTCTGCGTCAGTGAGGCCGGGATCAGCAGGCCCATCGCATGACCGGCGATCACGCCGAACGCGCCGAGGTGGAACAGCGGCGAGCCAAGGCGCAGGAGGCGGCTTTCCAGCAGCTGGCTGGTGTGCGTGGTCCAGCCGAACTGGTCGTGGCGCCATCGCCAGACGTGGCCGGCCACGAACACCGCGAGGCAGGCGTAAGGGGCGACGATCCAGACGAACGTGCTCATGGGGCACTCTCCATCGACAGGTGGGGGCACGGTTCGGCGCCGGGGTGGTCGTCCAGATCGGGGCCGAGACCGATCGTGTCGAGGTCGGTGCCGTAGGGCGCGAGTCCGACCGACTCGACCGGTGGGCCGTCCTGGGCCAGCGCGCGGATCGCGTCGCGGTCGGCCTCGGTGATCGGAGACAGCGCGGCGACCACGGCGTCGAGCAGGTGCCGATAGGGCGACGCCGCGTCTTCCAAGGCGGCGCGCAGCAGTTCTAGGCCGCTGCGGTGCTGACGAAGCGGCGCTTCGCCGTCGCCCGGGCCCGCGATCGCGGCGAACTCCAGCACCACCGGAAGCAGGTCGGGCAGCTCACCCTCGGCCAGCCGCAGCCCCTGGACGCGGTAACGCTGCTTGAGGGTGAGCAGGGCGATGCCGCGCTTGCGCGTGTCGCCATGGAGGTAATACGTCAGATAGAGCCCGCTGCGGCGGCGCAGGTCGAAGGTGCGGACGTAGTGTGTCTGGACCTGCAGCATGTCGTTGGCCAGCAACCAGTCCAGGAACGCGTCCAGTCGTCCGCGCACCTCGTCATGGGTGATCTCGGCAACGGCGGCACGCAGCTGCCGGCTCGCTTCGAGGAGCCGATCGTCGGGGTAGTTGAGCAGTAGCGAAGCAAGTTCGAACAACCGGGTTCGATCGGATCCATCCACTGTGGACTTCATGGCCGGTTCCCGGTCGGGTTGATGTTCAGGCCGAGTCGTCCGTCGCCACGGCGGGCGAACAGTCCGACCGGCTCGGCCATGCCGGGACCGCCTGCGCCGTTGAGCGAACAGTCCGATGTGGATGCCGCTTGGGCCTCCAGTGCGGCGGCGTCCTTGTGGTAGGCGGTGGGGATGACGTAGCGCTGGTCGTACTTGGCGATCGCGAGCAGCCGGTACATCGCCTCGATCTGCGGTCCGGTCATGCCGACCGCCTCGCAGAGTTCGGCGGCGATCGTGCCGTCCAGGGTGCGGGCCCGCATGTAGGAGCGCATCGCGGCGAGCTTCATCAGCACCCCGGCGATCGCGTCGGCGTCGCCCGCGGTGAACAGTTCCGCCAGGTACTCGACCGGGATCCGCAGGTCGCGGATCGTGTGGAACACGTCGTCGGCGTCGGTGTCGTCGCGGCCGGCAGCGCCGACCGCGTCCAGCACGGGCGACAGCGGCGGGACGTACCAGACCATCGGCAGCGTGCGGTACTCCGGGTGCAACGGCAGCGCGATCCGGTACTCGCTGATCAGCTGCCACACCGGTGAGGCCTGCGCGGCGAGCACCCACTCCTCCGGCATGCCGGCCTCGGTGGCCAGCCGCACGGTCTCGGGGTCGTGTGGGTCCAGGAACACATCGCGTTGTGCGTCGAGCAGTTCCCGTTCGTCGGCGACCGACGCGGCCGCGAGCACCGCGTCCTCGTCGTAGAACACGATGCCGAGGTAGCGCAGCCTGCCGACGCACGTCTCCGAGCAGATGGTGGGCTGGCCAGCCTCGATGCGCGGGAAGCAGAAGGTGCACTTCTCGGCTTTGCCGGTGGCGTGGTTGACGTAGACCTTCTTGTACGGGCAGGCGGTCACGCACATCCGCCAGCCGCGGCAGCGGTCCTGATCGACCAGGACGATGCCGTCCTCCTCGCGCTTGTACATCGCGCCAGACGGGCAGGCCGAGACGCAGGCGGGGTTGAGGCAGTGCTCGCAGATGCGCGGCAGATGGAACATGAACGTCTTCTCGAACTCGAACTTCACCCGGTCCGCGGCATCTGCGCTCATGGCGAGGATGTTCGGGTCGGTGCCGGCGCGCTCATGTGCGCCACCGAGGCTGTCCTCCCAGTTGGCGCCCCAGGACAAGCTCATCGGTTCGCCGGTGAGCGCGGAGCGGGGCTGCTTGACAGGGGTGTCGGTGAGTCCGGCGGGTGCCGTGACCAGCGCGTCGGTGTCGAAGGTGGCGGGCTCGTAGTAGTCGTCGATGCTGGGCAGGTCGGGGTTGGCGAAGATCCGTGCGAGGCGTGCCGCGCGGCCGCCGGAACGCAGGACGAGCCTGCCCTTGGCGTCGAGCTTCCAGCCGCCCTTCCAGCGTTCCTGGTCCTCGTAGTGCTTGGGGTAGCCGATGCCGGGTTTCGTCTCGACGTTGTTGAACCAGACGTACTCGGTGCCCTCGCGGTTGGTCCAGGTCTGCTTGCAGGTGACCGAACAGGTGTGGCAGCCGATGCACTTGTCGAGGTTCATGACCATCGCGACCTGGGCGCGGATGCGCATGTCAGTACTCCACTTCCTGGCTACGGCGCCGGATCACGGTGATCTCGTCACGCTGGCTGCCGATCGGGCCGTAGTAGTTGAAGGCGTAGGTCATCTGGGCGTGCCCACCGGCCAGGTGCGTCGGCTTGATCAGCAACCTGGTCATCGAGTTGTGGTAGCCGCCGCGCTTTCCCTTGCCGCGTCCGGACTTCTCGGTCTTGGGCACGTTCACCGTGCGTTCGGGGGAGTGGTACTGGAACACCGTGCCCTCGGGCATCCGGTGGCTGACCACGGCGCGGGCCACGACGACGCCGTTGCGGTTGACCGCCTCGACCCAGTCGTTGTCCGCGACGCCGATCTTGGCCGCGTCCTGGACACTCATCCAGATCACCGGGCCGCCGCGCGAAAGCGCGAGCATCAGCTCGTTGTCGTGGTACATCGAGTGAATCGACCACTTCGCGTGCGGGGTGAGGAAACCCGATTGCTGAGGCAGGTACCGGAACAGATGCCCCAGGTGGGCGTGGGCGTAGCGCAGCCAGCAGGCTTCGGAGGTATGGCCACTACCAGCGCAGTT
>NZ_MUYM01000133.1:0-2451 GCF_002150765.1 Lentzea kentuckyensis | reverse complement strand
AGCACTACTAGGTGCTTACCCCTTGGACTTACTCATCTAGGTGGCGCACCAGCCAGAGCGCCCGAATCACAGCGAGTTACCCCCTCGTGGCCTCTTCGGGTGAGACCCAGATCGCAGCGCATCAAGAACGCGTAAAGGAACCCGGCTGGGGTGTCAAATTGTCGTCAGACACCCCTGACGTGCGTGTTTTCGCCATGCACGCTGACCTGCGTCAAGGTCACGTCGTTGTTGGGAAGGGAGCGCGTCATGGCCGATCTGGCCTACGCGTTGCTGTTGATCGGAAGTTTCCTCGTGCTTGGTCTCACCGTGCGCGGACTGGAGAAGTTGTGAGCGGCACCGGATCGGTCGCGAACGTCATCGCGGGCGTGATCGCGCTCGCCCTGATCGTCTACCTGTTCATCGCTCTGATCAGGCCGGAGAAGTTCTGATGTCACCCACTGTGGCCGGCCTGCTCCAGGTCGGCATCCTCGTCGCTGCCTTGGCGGCGGCCTACCGGCCGCTCGGCGACTACATGGCGCGGGTTTTCAGCGCCACCAAGCATTCCAAGCTGGAGCTGGTGATCTACCGGGTCGGCCGGATCAACCCGGACAGCGAGCAGAAGTGGAGCACCTACGCCTACGGTGTGCTCGGCTTCTCGTTCGTCAGCGTCGTGCTGCTCTATGTGTTGCAACGGATCCAGGCCTGGCTGCCGCTCGGCTTCGGCCGCGGCAACGTCTCTCCGGGGATGGCGTTCAACACGGCGGTCAGCTTCGTGACGAACACGAACTGGCAGTCGTACGTGCCGGAGACGGTCATGGGCCACACGGTCCAGATGGTCGGCCTGACCGTGCAGAACTTCGTGTCGGCCGCGGTCGGCCTGGCCGTCGCGGTCGCGCTGGTGCGCGGGTTCGTGCGGCACCAGACCGACCGGCTCGGCAACTTCTGGGTCGACCTGGTGCGCGGGACGATCCGGATCCTGTTGCCGATCGCTTTCGTGGCGGCGCTCGTGCTGATCGTCATGGGCGTGACGATGAGCCTCAAGTCCGGTGTGGACGTTGACGGCCAGGTCGTCGCCAACGCGCCGGTCGCGTCGCAGGAGGCGATCAAGGAGCTCGGCACCAACGGTGGCGGTGTCCTGAACGCGAACTCGGCGCACCCGTTCGAGAATCCGAACGAGTGGTCGAACCTGTTCGAGATCTTCCTGCTGCTGGTGGTCCCGGTCGCGCTGACGCGCACGTTCGGCCGGCTCGTCGGCAACAAGAAGCAGGGGTACGTCCTGCTCAGCGTGATGGGCCTGATCTGGGCCGCGATGCTCACCGTCATCTGGGTGGCCGAGGCGAACGGCCTGCGGCCCTTGGAGGGCAAGGAACTCCGGTTCGGCATCCCGGCCAGCGCGTTGTTCGCCAACTCCACCACGGGCACGTCGACCGGCGCGGTCAACTCGTTGCACGACAGCTTCACCGGCCTCGGTGGTGGCGGTGCGATGCTGAACATGTTGTTCGGGGAGATGACGCCGGGCGGTGTCGGCACCGGGCTCTACAGCATTCTGGTGATGGCGATCATCGCGATGTTCCTGGCGGGCCTGATGGTCGGCCGTACGCCCGAGTACCTGGGCAAGAAGCTGGGGCGCAAGGAGGTCACGGCCGCGGCGGTGTCCATCCTGGCGATGCCGACGGTCATGTTGATCGGCGCGGGCATCGCGGCGATTCTGCCCAGCACGAGCGGTGCGTTGAACAATCCGGGATCGCACGGCCTGTCGGAGATCCTGTACGCCTATGCGTCGGCGTCGAACAACAACGGATCAGCGTTCGCCGGCATCACGGTGACCAACGACTGGTTCCAGGCCTCGCTGGGCGTCTGCATGGCGTTCGGCCGGTTCATCCCGATCGTCGCGGTGCTCGCGCTGGCCGGTTCCCTCGCGGCACAGAAGAAGGTGCCGGTCACCGCGGGCACGCTGCCCACGACCGGTCCGCTGTTCGCGACGTTGCTCGGCGGCAGCATCGTGCTGGTCGCCGCGCTCACCTTCGTTCCCGCCCTTGCTCTTGGTCCCATCGCGGAGGCTTTGCTGTGACCAGCACACTTCAGCGGACTCCGGAAGAGATCCGCGACCGGCACGCCGAGAACCTCGGGCACAAGGTCGGCAGCGGCATCTTCAACCCCCGGCAGCTGCTCACGTCCCTCCCGGACGCGCTGCGCAAGTTCGACCCGCGCTACCAGCTGCGCAACCCGGTCATGTTCGTGGTCTGGGTCGGTTCGCTGCTCGTCACGGTCTTCGCGGTCACCGACCCGAGCGTGTTCACCGTCGCGGTGGGGGTGTGGCTGTGGTTCACCGTGCTCTTCGCGAACCTGGCGGAGGCGGTGGCGGAAGGTCGTGGCAAGGCGCAGGCGGACTCCCTGCGCAAGACCAAGAAGGACGCGGTCGCCCGCAGGCTGACCGAGGACGGCTCCGAGGAACGCGTGCCCGGCACCGAT
>NZ_MUYM01000132.1 GCF_002150765.1 Lentzea kentuckyensis | reverse complement strand
GCGCGCGCTCGCCCCTTCGGAGCCAAGAAGTTGACGATAGGTACAACAGCCAGGTCAGGCGGCTTCGGGCGTGCCCTGGCGCCAGAGGCGGGCGTAGGCGCCGTTGGCCGACAAGAGGTCGGAATGGGTGCCCTGCTCGACAACCCGTCCCCCGGCCAGCACCACGATCCGGTCAGCCCGAGCCGCGGTCGCCAACCGGTGAGCCACCACGAAGGTCGTACGAGCGCCCGTTAACCGGTCACTGGCGGCCAGCACCGCGGACTCGGTGGCCGGATCCAGCGCCGCGGTCGCCTCGTCCAGCAGCAAAACGTCCGGCTCGACCAGCTCGGCCCGAGCCAGCGCCACCAACTGGCGTTGCCCCGCCGACAGGTGGTTGCCGCGCTCCCCGACAACCTGCCGGAACCCGTTGGGCAGCGAGGCCACCATCTGCAGCGCGCCCACGGCTTCCACGGCGTGCTGGATCTGGGCGTGCGAGGCGTCGGGGCGGCCGTAGGCGACGTTGTCGGCCAGGTCGCCGCCGAAGAGGTGCGCTTCCTGGGGGACCACGCCCAGGCGTTGGCGGTAGCCGGACAGGTCGTAGGTGCGGACGTCCACGCCGTCGACCAGGACGGCGCCCGAGGTGGCGTCGTAGAAGCGGGCGATCAGCTTGACGAGGGTCGACTTGCCCGCGCCCGTCTCGCCCACCAGCGCCACGGTCTCGCCGGGGGAGACGTGCAGGGTCACGTCGGCCAGGGCGGGCTGGTCGGCGCCCGCGTAGGTGAAGGAGACGTTCTGCAGCAGGACCTCGCCGCGGAGGCGGGGAGGCACCGGGACGGGGGAGACCGGTGGCTCCACCGAGCTGGGGGTGCGCAGCAGGTCGCCGATGCGACGCAGGCCCACACGGGCCTGCTGGTAGCCGTCGAACACGCCGGACAGCTGCTGGATCGGGCTGAAGAACAGGCCCAGGTACAGCAGGAAGGCGAGCAGGATGCCCGGGGTCAGCGAGCCTTCGGCTACTCGGTGGGCACCTACGGCCAGGACCACGGCCTGGGCCACACCGGACAGCATTGCCACGAACGGGAAGTAGGTGGCGATGTAGCGCTGGGCGCGCAGGCGGGTGCGGCGGTAGGCGTCGCTGCGTTCGGCGAAGGCCTCGGCGGAGTGGCGTTCGCGGGTGTAGGCCTGGGAGACGCGCAGGCCGGAGACGTTCTCCTGGAGGTCGGCGTTCACGGCGCTCACGCGTTCGCGGGCTTCGGCGTACGCGGCGGAGGAGAGGCGCTGGAAGATCACCGTCGCGACCAGCAGGATCGGCACCACGGCCAGGGCGATCAGGGCCAGCGAGGCGTCGGTGAACAGCAGGGCGGCGGTGATGCCGACGACGGTGATCAGGCTGATCACGGCGGTGACGAGGCCGGTCTGCAGGAACGTCGAGAGGGCGTCGACGTCGGTCGTCATCCTCGTCATGATGCGGCCGGCCATCTCGCGCTCGTAGTAGTCGAGGCCGAGGCGCTGCAGGTGCGCGTAGCTGCGGACGCGGAGCAGGTAGAGCAGGCGTTCGCCCAGGCGGGCGGCGAACACGGTGCTGCCCGCTGTTGTCAGCCAGCCGATCACCACCAGGCCGACACCGAGCACGACGGCCCGCCACAACGCCGACTCGGCGCCCTGCGTCACGCCGCCGTCGACGCCCAGGCGCACCAGGGCGGGCATGCCCATGCCGACCAGCGCGTCCAGCACGACCAGCACGGCCACGGCGGCGAGGCCCCAGCGGACCGGCCGCAGGAGGCGGGCCAGCCGAAAGCCGGGATCGGGCGCGCGCGGGTCTTCGCCGTGCAGCACCGGGATCTCGGTGGCGGGTGGCAACTTCCGCACCTGGGCCAGCAGTTCCGGGGTCGGTGGACCACCGGCCAGCGCGGCCATGCCCCCTCCGCCGCCGCCTGCTCCCCGCCGGCCGGCCGAGGCGGGCGCGGTGGTCTTGGCGTCGTCGATCAGGCGCTGGTCGAGGTCGTCCTGCGACAACTCCGGCCACAGCTCACCGGAGACAGTCGGCGCGGTCGACTCGATCGCCTCGCCGGGACCCGCCAGCAGGTCGCGGTAGAGGGCGCAGCGCGCGGTGAGTTCGTCGTGGGTGCCGATGTCGATCACGCGGCCCGCGTCCAGGACCGCGATCCGGTCGGCCAGGGACAACGTGGAACGCCGGTGGGCCACCAGCAAAGTCGTGCGGTTCGCCGTCACCGTGGCGAGGGTCGCGTGGATCGCGGCCTCGGTCGCGTTGTCCACCGCGGAGGTCGCGTCGTCCAGCACCAGCACCCGCGGGTCGGACAGCAGCGCACGGGCCAACGCGACGCGTTGGCGTTGCCCGCCGGACAGAGTGAGGCCGCGTTCGCCGACCACCGTGTCGTAGCCGAGCGGCAGGGCCTCGATGAAGTCGTGCGCCTCTGCGGCCTTCGCCGCGCGCTCGACCTCCGCCCGCGACGCGTCCGGCATGCCGTACGCGATGTTCGAGAACACCGTGTCGGAGAAGAGGAACGCCTCCTCGAACACCACGCCCACCGCACCGCGCAACGACTCCAGCCGCAACGTGCGCACGTCCACGCCGCCGACCCGCACGGCACCGGAGTGCACGTCGTAGAAACGGGGCAGCAGCAGGGAAACCGTCGACTTGCCGGAACCGGCGGTGCCGACCAGCGCCAGCGTCTCGCCCGGCTCCACGGAGATCGAGAAGTCCTGCAACACGGGTTCGCTGCGGGCGTACCCGAACGTCACACCGGAGAACGAGATCCCCAGCGGCCCGGACGGCACCTCACCGGGGCCGTCCGTCACGTCAGGCTGCGAGTCGATCAGCTCGTACACCCGTTCCACCCCGGCGCGGGCCAGCTGCGCGGACACCATCAGGCTGGACAACAACCGGGTCGGGCCCACCAGGTTCGCCACGTACGTCGTGAACGCCAGGAACGTGCCCAGCGTGACCTGCCCGTGCAACGCCAGCCAGCCACCCAGCCCCAGCACCGCGACCTGCCCGAGCAACGGCAGCGCCGTCACGGTGGCCAGCGGCTTCGACGACAGCTGAGCGGCCCGCATCCGTTCCGCGAACAACGACTTCGCGTGCTTCTCCAGCCGCGCGACCTCGCGCGCCTCCTGGCCGAAGCCCTTCACCACGCGGACACCGGTGACGGTCTCCTCGACGTGCTGCGCCAGATCGGCGGCCCGCTGCTGCGCGGACCACGTGGCGGGGAACAACGTCAGCCGGGTGCGGCCGGCCAGCCACGCCACCAGCGGCAGCACGATCACCGCGATGATCGTCAGCGGCACCGACAGGTAGATCATCGCGGCCAGGGCGGCCACCGCGAACACCACGGTGCCGACCGCCAGCGGCGCCATCATCAGCAGTGACTGCACCAGCTGCAGGTCGGTGATCGAGCGCGACACGATCTGACCGGTCCGCAGCTCGTCCTGCTTCGCGCCGTCGAGCCGTTGCACCGCGGAGAACACGCCGAGCCGCAGATCGTGCTGCACGCCCAGAGCCAGCCGCCCGCCCAGATAGCGGCGCAGGAACGCGGACCCGAACGTGAGCAGCTCCAGCACGACCAGCGCGACCATCAACGGCCACAACCGATCCGTGCGGCCCACCGTCGAGTCGTCGATCGCCGTCTTGAGCAGCAACGGCCCCGCCGCCTGCAGACCCACGCCGACGACCGCGGCGACCACCGACAGCACCACCAGGCGGGGGTGCTGCCAGCACGCTGCGGTCAGTCGGCGGATCCAGCCTTTTGTCACGGGACCCACAGTACGGTCGGGGTCCGACAGAAAATTGTGACTTCAGAAACCGCAGGTCAGGTGATGTCCTTGGACTGCGTGGCCGCCCAGCCGCCTGCGAACACGATCCCGGACCAGGCGAGGAACACCAGGCCCGACCACCACCAGTCGAGCGACCCGCCGGCACCGGCGATCGCCCGCAGCACGTCCTCGATCTCCTTCGGCACCACACCCGCCGTCGACAGGAACAGGTCGACCGAGACCGACCCGGTGAGCCCGTTGATCGACCCGTTCGGCAGGAAGCCGATCACCGCCGGCACCTCGAGGTACGCGAGCACGAGGTGCAGCACGTTCTCGATCACCAGGAAGTACAGCAGCAGAAGCACGATCGCCCCTGCCATGTTCGGGATCAGCGCGCCCACGCCGACGCCGAACATCGTCATCAGGATCGACGACAGCACGCACACCAGCGTCAGCATCGCCCAGCCACCGGCGTCCGGCAGCTGCCCGGCGTCGCTGGTGATCACCACTCCGATGCCGAGGAACAGCATGATCGCGAGGCCGAAGATCGCGCCCCACAGGACGTAGACCAGCATCTTCGCCAGCATCGACTGCATCCGCGACGGTGCGGTCAGGAACGTCGTCGTGATCGTCCGCCGGTTGATCTCACCGGAGATCGCCATCGCGCCGAAGACCATCGGGAAGATCGTCGAGATGTTGATCGCCCGCGCCATGCCGAACAGCGACACCTTCCACTGGTCCGGCGAGACCCCGAGGAAGTCCGACACCTCGTCGACGTCGCTGGACGACGCGAAGTCCACGAAGAACTGCCCCAGCAGGCCGGTCGCGAGCCCCCAGCCGAGCGCCAGCACCGCGGTCGGGATCAGCAGACCCCACCACAGGCCGGTGGTCGTCGTCTTGCGGAGCTCCGCCTGTACGAGGTTGCCCATCAGGCCCAACCACCCTGCTGTTGCTGCTGATACGGCGCCGGCGCGTACCCGGCGTACTGGCCACTGGTGAGCTGGAAGAACAGCCGCTCGAGGTCGACCTGCTCCTCCTGGATGCCGTAGATCGACACGCCCGCCTTCAACGCGGTGTCCGCGACGTGCTTCGAGTCCACACCGGACACCGCGAGCCTGCCGTCGGGCAGCTGCTCGATCGTCTGCACGCCGTCGGCCCGCAGCGCGGTCGCCAACGCGTTGATGTCCGACGGCTGCACGAGAACGCGCCTGTTCTGCTGTTGCCGCAACTGGTCCAACGGCCCGTAGAACATCGTCTGCCCGCGCGAGATGATCACGACCTGGTCGACGGTCTGCTCGACCTCGGCCAACAGGTGGCTGGAGATCAGCACCGTGCGTCCCATACGCGCGTACGACTGCAGGAACGTGCGCAGCCACGCGATGCCCTCGGGGTCGAGGCCGTTCGCCGGTTCGTCCAGCACGAGCACCTGCGGATCACCGAGCAGCGCGGTCGCCAGCGCCAGTCTCTGCTTCATGCCGAGCGAGAACCCGCCCACCTTGCGATCGGCCGCCGAGGCCAGGCCGACCAGGCCGAGGACCTGGTCGGCCTGCGCGTCGGGCACGCCGATGGCCGCCGCGTACACGCGCAGGTGGTTGCGGGCGGAGCGGGCGGGGTGGAACCCCTGCGCCTCCAGCACCGCGCCCACCACGCGGCCGGGCTGGCCGAGCTGGTGGAACGGTCGTCCGTTGATCGTCGCCGTGCCGCTCGTCGGCTTCACGAGTCCCAGCAACATGCGCAGGGTCGTGGTCTTGCCGGCGCCGTTCGGGCCGAGGAAGCCCGTCACACTGCCGGGTGACACGGTGAAGCTCAGGTTGTGCACGGCCGTGACAGAACCGAACTGCTTGGTCAGGTTCTGGACCGCGATGAGGCCGCTGCCGTCATGCATGCGGCCCATCCTGCCCGAAACGTCAGTCCGGCAAGGCGTGCTTGGGCCGAGACACGACCGGCGCGCGGTGCACCACCACGGGTTCGTCGGTCAGGATCGCCGGCTCCGCGACCAGCACGGGCAGCTCGGTGGTCAGCTCCGCCGGTGTCTCGGCGGGAATCTCGATCGTGCCCGATCGGGTGAAAGGGTTGCGCAACGGCCTGCGCCGCTCGCGATGCGGCAGCCCCTCGCCGATCAGGTGCTGGTGCGCCATGTTCCACACCTGGCAGGGCCATCGGCGGCGCCACAGCCAGCCGGCACACGCCTTGCACCGGCCGTCCTCGTCGGGCTGGTGCACCGTCAGGAGCAGCCGCCAGCCGTCCGCGAGGCGGTGGATCTCCGCGCGTGCCAACGGCACCAGCGCCTCGGCCTCGCCGTGCTCGGCCACCTTGTCCAGCAGCGCCAGCCTCTGCAGCACCGCGTCGCGCAGGGTCTCGTCCATCACATCTTCGCCGTCGCCTGGTCGAGCAAAGAGCCCAGCCGACGCGTCTGAGTGGCAGACATCACAGCGGTCTCGCCCGGTGGCGTGACCAGGAGAACTCGGTCGTTTTCGACCAGAACGGTCATCGATCTGTCTCGACCGAACGGGTCGTGGCAGTGGATCCAGCCCTGTGGTTCAGCCATGGAATCTCCCTTCGAGGGACACCCGACTCCGTCTTCATCGGCCGTAGTCCCTGCTCGCCGCACCGCAGGCGGGGGAATTCACTCGTTTGCTGGACTGGCCCAGGGCGGGCAATGGTCCAGTCGGTGAAACTTTTAGGTCGCGTTTCGGTGGGGGTGCTGGGCGCGGCTGCGTCAGGCCCGCTATATTTGGTCACGGCGGCCCCGCTCCCAGTGACCCCCAGGCTGGTTGAGCGCGGCCGCCCTTTACGTGGCGGGCTCTGGTGCTCATCGTCCTTCGGTCGATTTCGCCAGAGCCCGCAGTATTTGTCGGGGGGACGACCCCCCCCGAGCCCCCCGCGTGTTCGGGCGCTGTGCGCCCTCACAGTTCGCATCCCCTGCGTCCCTTCGCCATGTGCGAAATCCTCTTGCGCTCTGCGGTCTCGTACGCTGTAAGTTCCTCGTACACCGTAAGGGGGAGGAACGATGACTTCGACGACCGAGAGGGTCGGGGTGCACCCGCACCCCCAGCGCTGGGCCGTGCTCGGCGTGCTGTGCCTGTCCGTGATGGTCGTGGTGCTCGACAACACCGTGCTGAACGTGGCGATCCCGTCGATCTCCACCGGTCTCGGCGCCAGCACCGCGGACATCCAGTGGATGATCAACGCGTATTCGCTGGCGTTGGCGGGCCTGCTGCTCACGACCGGTTCGTTGAGCGACAGGTTCGGCCGCAAGCGTGCGTTGCTCGCGGGCCTCGTGCTGTTCGGTGCGGGGAGTGCCGTGGCGGCCTACGCGGGTTCGGCCGAGGCGTTGATCGCTGCTCGCGGCTTCATGGGCATCGGTGCCGCGGTGCTGATGCCCGGCACGCTCGCCGTGCTGATGCAGTTGTTCGACGACAAGGAACGCCCGAAGGCCATCGGCGTCTGGGCGGCCGTCACGAGCCTCGGCTTCGCGGCGGGGCCGGTGATCGGTGGCGCGCTGATCAAGCACTTCTGGTGGGGCTCGGTGTTCCTGATCAACGTGCCGGTGGCGGTCCTCGCGGTCGCGGCCGTCGCGCTGCTGGTGCCGGAGTCCAGGGACCCGGCCGTGCGCAGGCCGGACGTGATCGGCTCGATCCTGTCGATCATCGGCATGGTGTCGATCGTCTACGCGGTGATCGAGGTGCCGGAGCACGGGTTCGGCTCGGCGGAGTTCGGCGTGCCGGTCGCGATCGGCCTGGTGACCATGACGGGGTTCGCGTTGTGGGAAAGGCACACCGCGGAGCCGATGCTCGATCTCGGGTTCTTCGCCGACCGCCGCTTCACCGGTGCGGTGGCGTCCGGCGTGCTGGCGGCGTTCGGCATGGCGGGCTCGCTGTTCCTGCTGACGCAGCACCTTCAGGGCGTGCTCGGCTACAGCCCGTTGGAGGCGGGCGTGCGCGTGGCGCCGATGGCGATCGCGTTGCTCGTCACCAGCAACACCCTGGGACAGCTCGTGATCAAACTGGGCGCGGGCCGGGCGATGCTGCTCGGCATGACGATCGTCGCGGGCGGCGTCGCGTTGCTGTCGATCGGCACCACCTACCCGCCGACGCTGGCCGGTCTGATCTTGATCGGCGTGGGTGTCGGTGTGTCGCAACCGGTTGCGGTCAACGCGCTGATGGGCTCCATCCCGCCGGAACGCGCCGGCATCGCGTCCGGGCTGTCCGGCACGCTCACCGAACTGGGTTCCTCGTTCGGCATCGCCGTGCTCGGCGCACTGCTGTCGGCGCGATTCGTGGCTTCGTTGCCGGACGGCGTTCCGGGGCGATCTTTGAGCGAGGCGCTGCACAGCGGTGCGGACATCACGGTCGTGCGTGAGGCGTTCTCGAACGGCATGAGCGTCAGCCTGTTGATCGGTGCTCTGGCCGTCTTCCTGGGAGGTGTTGTGGCCAGCGTGCTGCTGCGGCGTGCTTAGGATCGCTCTGTGGACAGCGTGTGGTTCGGCAAACCCAGGCCCAGCAGCGGCCAGCCCCTCGGCCTGAGCCGGGAGGCGATCGTCCGCAAGGCGATGGAAGTGCTGGACGCGCACGGTCTGCAGAAGCTCTCCATGCGCAAGCTCGCCGCGGAACTGGGCGCGGCACCGATGTCGCTGTACTGGCACGTGCCGACGAAGGACGCGTTGATCGAGCTCTGCCTCGACGAGGTCTACGGCGAGTTCGACCTGCCGGGCCCCGACGACGACTGGGAGAACGCGGTGCGCGGGATGATGCACTCGTTGCGTCATCTCGCGCTCAAGCACCCGTGGTGGGTGCGCGGCATCGGCGAGTTCAACTCGATCGGCCCGAACGCGGTGGCGATGGCGGACTCGATGTTCGGACCCATGTTGCGGGCCGGCCTGTCGATGGCCGTGGCGGCGCAGTCGATCTCGACGATCTCGAGTTTCGTCGTCGGGTACGCGATCGCCGAGGTGAACTTCATCAGCCGCGGCGGGATGGACTCCCCGCCGCCGGACCTGGGCAAGATCGCCGAGATGTACCGGGAGAAGCACCCGAACTACGTGGCGATGCTGGACGAGCAGGAGATCTGGTCGCTGGAGCGGCAGTTCGAGTTCGGGCTGGACTGCGTGATCGACGGCATCAAGGCGCGCGTCGCGGCCCTCAGATAAGCGAAACCCCCGCAGCGATTCACGCGTGCGGGGGCCTCATTCATTCAGTTGGTCTTCAGATCACGGACTCCAGCGGCGTGTGCACGAGGCCGGTCGCCTCGGCCACCGGGCCGTTGGTCAGCTGGCCCGCGTGGACGTTGAGGCCCAGGGCGAGCGAACGGTCGTCCTTCAGCGCCTGCGTCCAGCCCTTGTCGGCCAGCGCGACGGCGTAGGGCAGCGTCACGTTGGTGAGCGCGTAGGTCGAGGTGCGGGGGACGGCGCCCGGCATGTTCGCCACGCAGTAGAAGACCGAGTTGTGGACCTCGTAGGTCGGCTCGGCGTGCGTGGTGGGGCGGGAGTCGTCGAAGCAGCCGCCCTGGTCGATGGCGATGTCGACGAGCACCGAACCGGGCTTCATGTCGGCGACGAGTGCGTTCGAGACCAGCTTCGGGGCCGCGGCGCCCGGCACGAGGACCGCGCCGATGACCAGGTCGGCCTCGCGGACGGCCTGCTCGACGGAGAAGGCGTTCGAGGCCAGCGTGCGCAGGCGGCCCTGGAACTGGGCGTCGATCTGGCGCAGGCGGTCGACGTTGGTGTCGAGGATCTGGACGTCCGCGCCCATGCCGACGGCGATGGTGGCGGCGTTGACGCCGGCCACGCCGCCGCCGATCACGACCACGCGGGCCGGGGCGACGCCGGGGACGCCGCCGGGCAGCACGCCGCGGCCGCCGGAGGGCTTCATCAGGGCGAACGCGCCGACCTGGGGGGCCAGGCGGCCCGCGACCTCGGACATCGGGGCGAGCAGCGGCAGCGAGCGGTTCGGCAGCTGCACGGTCTCGTAGGCGATGGCCGTGGTGCCGGAGGCCAGCAGGGCCTCGGTCAGCGGCTTGTCGGCGGCGAGGTGCAGGTAGGTGAAGAGGGTCTGGCCGGCGCGCAGTCGCGGGTACTCCTCCGCGATGGGCTCCTTGACCTTGAGGACCAGGTCGCCTTCGGCCCAGACGTCGTCGGCGGTCGCGAGGATCTTGGCGCCCGCGGCGAGGTACTCCTCGTCGGTGATGGCGGAACCGAGACCGGCGCCCTGCTCGACGAACACGTCGTGGCCGCGGCTGGTCAGTTCGTGGGCACCGGCCGGGGTGAGGGCGACGCGGTACTCGTGGTTCTTGATCTCGCGGGGAACTGCGATCCGCACGATGACTCCTCCGTTCGGTGGCCTGCATCTCATAATGTGGGGCACCCGGAAGGTCATGTCACCGTGCGGATCGCACTATCCGACTCCTGGCTGGTTGTGCTGTCAGGACAAAGCCACCTTGAACACCCATGCGTGCTGACCGACGTCGGATGGCACGTCGACCACCAGTTTTCCACCCGATCGGGTCCATTTCAGGGGCCTGTCATGCCCCAGCAGCGTGATGCGGTCACCATCCCGCAACGGCACCGGAGCGTCGACCACGAGCTGTGACCCCGGTTGGACCAACGAGGTGATGTAGAACGCCTCGTTCTGCTTGACCGTGAACCGCAGCGAACCCAGCTGGGCCATCCGCGACCAGTAGGTCGTGCCGTAGATCGACTCGCCGTTCGTCCGCAGCCAGTCACCCGTCTCGCGCAGACGCTGCTGCATGATCTCCGGGATCGAGCCGTCCGCCCGCGGGCCGATGTCGAGCAGGAAGTTGCCGTTCTTGGACGTCGTGTCGACCAACGTGTCGATCACCTCGTCGGCGGTCATGTACATCGAGTCCGGCGTCGCCCGGTTCCACCCGTACGAGCGCGGGTCGAGGCCGCGCGAGGCCTCCCACTTCTTCACCACGGTGTTCGGGTACGTCGCGTACTCCGGTGTCGTGTAGTCGTGGGTCGGGACGCCGCACCTGTCGTCGACGGTCACGTCCTTGGGCACGGCCCGGTTCTTGGCCTTGTTGAAGTAGTCGGCCAGCACCCGCCGTGAGTCGTTCGCCCCGCCGATGTCGCACCAGATGACGTCCGGGTCGTAACCGTCGACGAGCTCGGTCATCTGCGGCGCCTGGTAGTCGCGCACGAAGTCACGGCCGGCCTGGTAGCCGGTGTAGGGCTCGGCGGCACCGGTGTACGGGTTGCGCGGTCCGTGGCCCGACCACGGGTTGTCCGGGTTGAACCACTCGGGCATCGAGAAGTAGAGCCCGTTCTTCAGCCCCGGCGTGTACTTCCGCGACGCGTCGAACAGCTCCTTGACCAGGTCGCGGCGAGGTCCGAGATCGACGGAGTCGCGGCCGGACACCTTCGAGTCCCACAGCGCGAAGCCCTCGTGGTGCTTCGAGGTCAGCACGTAGTACTTCGCGCCCGCCGCCTCGAAGAGCTTCACCCAGTCCTTCGGGTTGAACTTGGCCGCGGTGAACTGCGGGATGAACTGGTCGTAGGAGAAGTCCTGTCCGAACGTCGCCGCGTGGTACGGGTGCACCGCGTTGTTCGGGTCCTGCATCCACTGCCAGTACCACTCCGCGTACTGCTCACCCGGCGGCGACCACGCGGGCACCGAGTAGAGGCCCCAGTGGATGAAGATGCCGAACTTGGCGTCGTCGAACCAGTACGGCGACTCGTGCGTGCCCAACGACGCGTCCGTCGCCTGGTAGTCCGCCACGCCCAGCGTGAACTTGGCGGCCTGCGCGGCGGAGACGCGTCCGGACGTCGCGATGACCTTCCCGTCGAACGTGCCCGTCCGGGAGGCGTGGATGCCGATCCGCACCCGTGCCTCCTCACCGGGCGCGAGCCGGCGCACGAGAGCGGGCTGCAGCGTCACCACGCCGAGCCCCTCGGCGCGCACCGAGATGTTCGAGACCCACTGGTCACCGAGGTTCACCACGGTGGCCTCGATCGTCTGCCCGCCCAGCCGCGGCAGCTTGGCCGTGCTGCGCGCGGACCGCACGGCGAGCACCGCGCCCTTGCCGGCCGGTTGCAACGACAGCGCGAACACGTGCAGCGAGGACTTGCCCTCCACCGCCGGGTTCGTCACCGGCAGCGTGATGCCGACGGCGTCCTTCGAGGGATCTGCCCAGACTTGGGCCGTGCCGATCGACACGGGGTGCTGGTCGGTGCCGCCGGGGGAGTACCGGAACGGCGCGGAGATCGGACCACTGCCCGCGTACCAGTCAGGACCGCTGATCGACCCGGTCGTCGTCGATCCGTCCGCGTAGTGCACGGTCGCGGTCCCGCCGGCCGCACCGTACGAGGACGCCACGAGGAAGTGCGCGGTCAGGTAGCGGCCGCGGGGCAGCTCGATCCGCTGTCCGAGAGCGACCGCGTTGTTGTTCTTGGCCTGTGAGTTTCCCGGGAACAGGTACGGCACGCCATCAGCTGTGACCTGCCCGGACGGTAGTGCTTCCGCCGGGAACGCGTAGCCGGAACCGTCGAAGTTTCCGCTCCTGTCGGCCGCGGTGTCGATGCCGTCGTTGTCGAAGAGGTGGGTGAGGGGAACGGTGACCGGCGCTGGTGCCTCCGCCGCGGACGCGGCGGGAACAGGGGTGAGCACCAACGAGGCGAGCAAGGCGACGATGAACGGTTTCCTCATGAGACCTCCGATGTCTGCCTGAACTCACCATGGCAGCGCTCTCCCCGATGTCAACCTTCTCGCGTTGACACTTGGCGGTGGCCGCACATAGCGTTCCCGGTCGAGAACTGAAGACCGGCCGCGGCGCGTCAGCGCCAGAACCCGAGTGGGAGAGACCTCGACGAACTGGTCGGGGCGCCGAAGGGGCAAGCTCCCGCACACTCTCAGGCAGCAAGACCACTCGGGGTAGGCAACTCTGCACGGCGGAGGGGGCGCTAGTTGTCCTGACCCGTCACAGCCAGAGGAGTCGCCGTGGAGTTCCCCGAGAACCTGCTCTACACCGTCGAGCACGAGTGGGTCGACTGGACGCCGGGCACCCAGGACCCGCTGACCTGCGGAATCACCGAGTACGCCGCGGACGCGCTCGGCGACATCGTCTTCGTCCAGCTGCCAGAGGTCGGTGCCAAGGTCGTCACCAACTCCGTCTGCGGCGAGCTGGAGTCCACCAAGTCCGTCAGCGACCTGTTCTCGCCCGTCACCGGTGAGGTGATCGAGGTCAACGGCGCTGTCGTCGACGACCCGGCGATCGTGAACAACGACCCGTACGGCGCCGGCTGGCTGTTCAAGGTTCGCGTCGAGGCGGCGGAGAACCTGCTCACGGCGGCCAAGTACGCCGAGCTCACCAAGTCCGACTGACCGCTCCCTCCACCACGAAGGACTGATCAGTGGCGATCAGCGTTTTCGACCTTTTCTCCGTCGGCATC
This sequence comes from Lentzea kentuckyensis, assembly GCF_002150765.1. Classification (GTDB taxonomy): domain Bacteria; phylum Actinomycetota; class Actinomycetes; order Mycobacteriales; family Pseudonocardiaceae; genus Lentzea; species Lentzea kentuckyensis. The sequence continues at coordinate 12,173 of NZ_MUYM01000132.1, read as the reverse complement.
GGACCGTCCAGCTCCCACACGGTCGGCCCGATGCGCGCCGCGGCGATGTTCGTCGAGAAGCTCGGTGCGCGGGTGTCCGAAGTGGACCGCGTGCACGTCGAGCTGTTCGGCTCGCTCGGCGCGACCGGTCACGGCCACGGCAGCCCGAAAGCCGTGTTCCTGGGCCTCGAAGGCAACCTCCCCGAGGAAGTCGATCCCGCGATCGCGGCGCACCGCGTCGAGGAGATCGTCACCAGCGGGCGGCTCAAGCTCGGCGGCGCGCACGAGATCGGTTTCGTGCACGACCGCGACCTCGTCATGCACCGACGCAAGTCGCTTCCGTTGCACCCCAACGGAATGAGCTTCGAGGCCTTCCGGGGTGACGAGTCGGTCGAGCAGGCCGTCTACTACTCGATCGGCGGCGGTTTCGTCGTCGACGAGAACGCGAGCGGGACGGACCGGATCAAGCCGGACAGCACACCGCTGCCGCATCCGTTCCTGACCGGCGACCAGCTTCTCGCGCGCTGCCGGGAGACCGGCATGTCGATCAGCGAGATCATGATGGCCAACGAGCTGTCGTGGCGGTCGGAAGACGAGGTGCGCCAAGGACTTCTGCACATCTGGCACGTCATGCAGGAGTGCGTCGAACGTGGCTGCAACGAACACGGCATCCTGCCCGGCGGCCTCAAGGTCCGCCGCCGCGCCGCCGAGATGCGCAAGCGGCTGGAGAGCGAGCACTTCGTCACCGACCCGCTGCGGGTCATGGACTGGGTGACGCTCTTCGCGTTGGCGGTCAACGAGGAGAACGCGGCTGGCGGCCGGGTCGTCACCGCGCCGACCAACGGTGCCGCCGGCATCGTGCCCGCGGTTCTGCACTACTACACGAAGTTCGTGCCTGGAGCGAACGACGACGGCGTGGTCCGCTTTCTGTTGACGGCGGGCGCGATCGGCGTGCTGTTCAAGGAGAACGCCTCGATCTCCGGCGCCGAGGTCGGGTGTCAGGGCGAGGTCGGCTCGGCCTGCTCGATGGCGGCCGGCGGTCTCGCCGAGGTCCTCGGCGGCACCCCGGAACAGGTCGAGAACGCGGCCGAGATCGCCATGGAGCACAACCTGGGCCTGACGTGCGACCCGATCGGCGGCCTGGTGCAGATCCCGTGCATCGAACGCAACGCCGTCGCGTCGATCAAGGCGATCACCGCGGTGCGCATGGCGTTGCGCGGCGACGGCTCGCACTTCGTCTCGCTCGACAAGGTCATCAAGACCATGCGGGACACCGGCAAGGACATGTCGGTGAAGTACAAGGAGACAGCTCGCGGCGGGCTCGCCGTGAACGTCATCGAGTGCTGAGTCGAGTGCCGGCTCAGCGTGCGTCGTACAGCTGCTGTGCCTCCAGCACCTCGGGCATCCGTTCTTCCAGGAACAGGATCAGCGAGAGCAACCGCTCGGCCGTCTCCCGGCCGAGCGGTGTGAGGCTGTAGTCGACGCGCGGCGGGTTCGTCGGCTGCGCGTCGCGGTGCACGAGTCCGTCCCGCTCCAGCGCGTGCAGGGTCTGGGACAGCATCTTCTCGCTGATCCCGTCGACCCGGCGGCGCAGTTCGTTGAAGCGCAGGGGGCCGTTGAGGAGCGCGCTCATCGTCAGGCTGCCCCACCTGCCGGTGACGTGCTCCAGCGTCGGGCGTGACGGACACGCCTTGGCGAACACGTTGAACTCCATACCAGCATGCTAACTGATGGTTAGTGCTGGATGAAGGGAGCTTTCCGCAGTGGAAAGCTCCCTTCGCCTCAGAACGGCCAGTCGGCGTTCTGACCTGCTTCGAGCAGCGGGATCAGCTTGAAGGTCGCGGCGATCGTCAACGTGCCCTCAGTGTGGTGTCGGCGCCGTCATGCGCGGTGCGAAAACGTGTAGCCGATCGTGTTCAGACGCGATGCGCCGTCGTGGAGGTGGATCGCAGCGTGGACCTCGGGTCAGGTCTCAGGGACGACCGAGAACGGGAAGCCTGACGACCGAGTGCGGCAAGCCCTCGTGTTCCTTCGCGGACAGCAGTGCGAGGAATGCGGGTACTCCGGCAGTGTTCGTTCAGCCGTGACTTCCCCGATCGTCACAGACAGCGATTTTTCTACGGCGCCGCCTTCACGAGCCGGCGCAGCAGGTAGAACAGTCCGACGGTCAGCAGGAAACCGACCGCGCTGATCATCACGATCTGCTCGACGGTCTCCGCCTGTGAACCCGCGAACACGTAGGCGGCACAAATCGGCACGGTACCGATGAGCGTGAACAACATGAAGGTCCGGAACGACACCCTGGACACGCCCGCGGACACCGACACCGTCTCCGCCATCATCGGAATTCCGCGCGCCACCCCGAAGAACCAGGGCCCGAACTGACGGCCCCAGCGCCGCATTTCAGTCAGTTCCTCGATGGTCACCACGCGTCGCACCAACCACGGCCCCGCATACCGTCCGAGGGCGTACCCTGCGGCAGAGGAACCCAGGGATCCGACGATCGCGAGTGCCAGCCCGAAGGGCAGACCGAGTGCCGTCCCCGCCAGCACGATGAGCGGGGTGGACGGCACGGGCAGCAGCACGTCCACGACGAGCAGGGCGAAGATCGCCACTGCCGCCCACCACGGATCGATGCCCCGCACCCACGTCACCACTCCCTCGAAGTCGATGAGGTCGAGCGCCTCGAACACGAGCCAGCTCAGCAGGACGAACGCGAGCACGACGAACGGTATCCACTTCCACCGAACGCCCGTCTCATAACTCATCGGGTGATGGTCGCCCACCGCGATGCGCCGGACAATCCGCCAGTGGCGCAGGTTCCGCGAAGGAGACACACATGAGTGACGACCTCGTGCCGTTTCTCGGGCACTGGGTGCTCGATCCGGCGCGCTCCGCGTACTCCGGCGGCACCCCTCCCCGCAGCGGTCACTACGACCTGCGCCTCGACGGTGACCGGCTCGTCGTCAGCATCGAAGGCGTGCTGGGATCCGGTGATCCCATCCGCACCGGGTACACATTGGACCTGTGGCAGGACACGCCGATGGCCGTCGGCAAGGTCGACCGCGTGCGCACGGTCGTCGAGCCGCGCCGGTTCTGCACGATCGCCTTCGCGGGCGCGCAAGCGGTTGCGCGGGCGTGGCGGATTCTCGGCAACTTCAACGAGATGACGATCGTCCAATCGGCACCTGACCAGTTCGGGGTGTGGCGGGACGACGTGTCCGTGTACCGCAGGCAGTTCTAGCGGCTGTCGCTACCAGCGCAGTTGGTGGTAGTTGAGGTGATCTGCAATCGATTACATCGGCTCGTAACTACAACCAACTTACAGGTGCAGCATCGTGAGAGCGCGACCACCGGGGTTGCCTGTGCCCGCTGTCGCGGAAGTCCGTCCCTCCGGACCCGACAAAGCACTGCTAGCGATTGTCGTGCCGGTCCAGCAGCGCCCGCAGCGCGGCCATCTCCGCGGCGAGGGCGGTGCGGCCGGCCTCGGTGATGTGCAGCCACGTCTTGGGGCGCCTGCCCTCGTAACCCTTCTCCACCTCGACCAGCCCCGCCTGTTCCAGCACGGTGATGTGCCGCGACAGGTTGCCCGCGGTCAGTTCCAGCGCCGACTTCAGGTACGAGAACTCCACCCGTTTCGTCTCGGCCGCGATGGTCAGCACGCCGAGCCGATGTCGTTGGTGGACCGTGTCGTCCAGGCCGGAGGTGGGGTTCTCGCTCATCGAGCCGACTCTCGCCGCACGAACCCGATGATCCCACCGGCGAGCAACACCAACGCGGGCAACGCCGTGCTCGCGTACTGCTCCACCGCCAGAGGCCAGTAGAAGCTGAATCGTCCTGCCTCGTTCACGAACAGCACGGTAGCCGCGAAGATCGCCATGGTGATCGTGCACACCGCGCTGCGCTCCAGGTAGGCGAGTCCGGCCAGGCCCGCGGCGAGCACGAGCAGCGGGCCGTACGGGTAGAACGTGACGGCGTGCACCAGGAAGAACAGCGCGAGGACCGCGACGGTGAAGCCGACGCTGCGCCTCCACCACGTCGCCGCCACGATCACCGCCACCGTGACCGGCAGCGCGATCTGCCAGCCCACGCGACCGAAGAACAGCTCGGTCAGCACCGGCACGCCGGCCACCTGCAGTGCCAGCAGGAAGATCGTGACCTGGGTGTAGATCCTGGTCGGCGTCTCCACACCGACCTGCGCCGCGCGCCACCGGTACCACCAGACGACCGCGAGCAGGCCGCACAGCAACGCGACGGTCCAGTAGACGTCCACGGCGAGGCTCGGCGACGCGGGCATGAACACCGGGCTGGTCATCACCTGGCCGGTGGGGTGCAGCCAGTGGTAGAGCCACGGCATGCCCGACGAACTCCACGCGCACGGCTTCGGCTCCACGAGCGCCGGGTCCACGCCGCTCTCCACGCACATCCTGCGCGCGTAGAACGGCGTCGACACCAACGTGATCAATCCGAACAGGAGGAACGGCAGCCAGTAGCCGTGCCGGTCGGCGCGGGCGCGCTTGCGCATCGCACCGAGCTCGTTCAGCAGGCCCTGCGGATTCTCAGTCATGGCACAACCCCCAATTGCACTCTGATGCAATCAGGTTTGCATTACAAACCAAACTCGTCAAGCGCGGGGGCGGAACACCGTCACGACGACGCGCAGGCCTCTTGACTCTGGCTGGGCTCTCACGAAAGATCCGATGAATCGCCGCCGCGAGGACTAGACCGCACATCGAAGTGAGGTGCCCGAAAGTGGTCGAACTCAACCGGCGCACGTTGATCGGAGGAGCGTTAGCTGGGGTGGCAGGTGGTGCACTGCTCCCTGACGGCGCGTCCGCCGCTGATGGTTTCAACTGGCGCGACTTCATCGGGTCATCGGATCTCATCTGGAAGAAGATGCCCGCCACCTGGTTCGAGGGGCCCTACCTCGGCAACGGGTACCTGGGCTCCGGCATCTACGCCGAACCGAACGCCAACGCCATCAGATTCAACGTCCAGCACTCCCAGGTGCAGGACCACCGGCCGGAGTTCGGGGCGCTGTTCGGCCTCGCCCGGCTGCCCATCGGCTACTTCACGCTCGAACCCGTCGGCGCGATCACCGGCGTCGACCTGCGCCTGGGCCTGTGGAACGCCGAGCTCACCGGCACGATCACGACGGCGGCCGGCAGCCTGCGGATCAGGGCGTTCATCCACACCAAGCGCGACCTCTACGCGATCGACGTCCAGGCCAGCGAGGGTGAGCGCGCGTTCAGGTGGGTTTTCCACCCGCTCAAGGCGATCAGCCCGCGCACCGACCCGAAGTGGAACCGGCCCGCGCCCGCCGGGTTCACCGACAACCCGCCGGTGCAGCTGACCAGCGCCGGTGACGTGCAACTGGCCGTGCAGCCGTTGAACGCCGGTGGTGAGCACGTCACGGCGTGGCGCGAGGTCACGCGTGGCACCCGGCGCACGCTCTTCACCAGCGTCGCGTGGTCGCACCCGACGAAAACCGCTGTGCGCAAGGCGATCGGCAACGTCCGGTGCGGTTCGATCGAAGGTCTAGCGGTCGACCACCGGTTGTGGTGGCACGACTTCTACCGCAAGAGCTTCCTGTCCATTCCGGACAAGCGGTTGCAGGCGTTCTACTGGATCCAGCTCTACAAGTTCGCTTCAGCGGCACGGAAAGAGGCGCCCGCGATCGCGACCTGCGGGCCGTGGCTCGAGAACACGCCCTGGCCGAACACCTGGTGGAACCTCAACGTGCAGCTGGAGTACTGGCTGATCCACGGCTCCAACCACGTCGACTTCGACGCCGTCACGTACTCGGTCGACCGCTACCGCGACGTGCTCGTCGAGCAGGTGCCGGCGGAGTACCGGCACGACTCGGCGGGCATCCCGCGCACCACCGACACCGTGCTGAACAACGGTGCCGGGATCGGCAACTCCGGTTACGGCGTGGGCATTCCCGGCAAGGACGTGCCGACGCCCGAGGTCGGCAACCTGACCTGGACGCTGCACAACGTGTGGCTCACCTACCGGCACACGATGGACGACCGGATTCTGCGGGGAGTGCTGTTCCCGTTGCTGCGCAGGGCCATCAACTACTACTTCCACTTCCTGACCAAGGGATCGGACGGGAAGTGGCACCTGCCGATCACGTTCTCACCCGAGTACGGCGTGAACTCGCCGGACACCAACTACGACCTCGCGCTGATCCGGTGGGGCTGCAAGACGTTGGTGGAGTCCGCGAAGTCGTTGCGCGTCAACGATCCGCTGATCCCGAAGTGGCAGGACACGCTCGCGAACCTCACGCCCTATCCCGTCGACCAGAACGGGTACATGATCGGCGCGGGTGTGCCGTTCGCCAAGTCGCACCGGCACTACTCGCACCTGCTGCAGGTCTACCCGTTGTACGAGGTGACCTGGGAGGATCCGGCGCAGCGCCAGGTCATCGAGACGTCGCTGAACCACTGGATCAGCTTCGAAGGTGCGTTGCAGGGCTACACGTTCACGGGTGCGGCGTCGATCAGCGCGCAGATGTTGCGCGGCGACAAGGCGGACTTCTACCTCGGCGAGCTGATGCGCCGGTACATCAAGCCGAACACGATGTACCAGGAGTCCGGCCCGGTCATCGAGACGCCGTTGTCGGCGGTGCAGTCGATGTACGACATGCTGTGCCAGAGCTGGGGTGGCGTGATCCGCGTCTTCCCCGCGGTGCCGTGGCCCGAGATCTCGCTGGACAACTTCCGCACGCAGGGCGCGTTCCTGCTGTCGGCTTCCCGGCAGAAGGGCGCCACGCGGTGGATCAGGCTGCGGTCCGAGGCCGGCGCGCCCTGCGTCGTGCGCACGGACATCAAGGATCCGGTCGTGCGGGACAGGTGGGGTCGCCCGAAGCGCTTTTCGGTGCTGCCCAACGGAGATCTGCGCATCGAGCTGCGGCGCGGTGAGGAAGCTGTCATCCACCGCAACGGTGACAGGCCGGACCTGAAGGTCGGCCCGGTGATCGGTGCTCCGGCACCTTCCTGGGGACTGCCCGGATAAGGGCATCACCGGTGTTCCAGTGCGACGGCGGCGCGCTGGAACACCGGTGACACGGTCTAGAAGTCGAAGACCTTGCCGGTGAACGCGCGCACGACGCACGGGTTCGAGTACACCTGCTGGAAGTTGACCTGCTTGTTGCGCCACTTGCCGCGCAGTGTCGCCTTGGTCGGGTTCAGCTCCATCGTGCACATCGCGCCGGTCTCTTCCAGTCTGCGGAAGTCGCCTTCGACGGGGATGAGCTGGTCGCACGCCTGCTTGGCGTGCTTGTGCAGTCCGCCTGCGGGTTCGCAGTTCAGCTGCGTGGTGCTGAGCGTGCCCATCTCCGGTTGCACCGACAGCACCAGGCCGGATGCGGGGAGGAGGGGTGCTGCCAGGGGTGCCGCCGTGGCCGTTCCGGGGACGAGCGGCGCGGCGAGCGCGAGGCAGGCAAACAGAAGTCGGGTCCTTGCCATGCCAACACTCTGGCGCGGCAAGGACCCGGAATTCCATTCAACTGAGCGGTAACACCAGATCGTGTAAACCGCCGAAAGTGCGTGCAACTAGACGCCGGTTGATTCCGTCCCGGCGAGCGCGGCGGCAACCTGCTTACCCACCGCTGCCATCCCACTGGCATTCGGGTGAACCGGGAAAGCGAGGCTCGTCGGAATGATGCCCTCGACCCACTTGTCCCACGGCGCCGCACACGTGTCGCGACCGAGACTGATGTCGTAGGGGTTCACGAAAGTGGCACCGGCGGCCTGGGCTTGGGCGCCGAGCATTCCGTTGAGCTGCTTCTGCACGTTGTCGAGATACGGGACGTCGCCCCTGGAGATGGGCACGATCGGCCAGCACCCGCCGGACGGCGGCAGGATCCGCAGGTAGCCGACCACGACGACCTCGGCCTTCGGAGAGCGCTGCTTGATCCCCTTGAGGACCTCCGCGACCTTCGCGCCGGTGGCGTTGACGCGTTGGGCGAGGGTGTCGCCGTAGTACGCCTTGCAGGGCGCGCCGTTCGGGTCGAGCACGCTCTTGCCGGCGCAGGTCAGGATGATGTCCATGAAGCCGATGTCGTTGCCGCCGATGGACACCGTGACGAGGTCGGTGTCGGCTTGGAGAGCGCTCAGCTGGGCGACGGACTGACCGGGGATGCCGCTCTGGGCGGCGAACATGTCCCCGGTCTGCGCTCCGCCGCAGGAGATGTCGGTGAAGTTGGCGATGCCCAGCCTCTTCGCCACGACGGACGGGTAGTTCTGCGTCGATTTGAAGCAGCTCAGCGGATCGAGCCGCTGCAGCGGGATGAACGGTCCGGAGACGAACGAATCTCCGAGTGAGACGTAGTTCCGGTACTTCGGCGCGGCGGTGGCGGTGGGCACGAAAAGGGCCGCGATCAGGGCGGTGAGCAGGGAAACAACAGTCACTCGGCGCGTCATTGCTACCTCGTTACTGAAGAGTAGGAACGTAGGTCGAAGGGTGACCGGGCCATTGCGCAGTGTCAATCCCTCGACCAGGCTGGAACGATGACGGGGGTACGCAAAGTAGCTTTGGCATCCGCGGTCGGTAACACGATCGAGCTCTACGACTTCCTGCTCTACGGCACAGCGTCGGCGCTGGTGTTCAACAAGATCTTCTTTCCGCAGTTCGACTCGCGCGTCGGTGTGCTGCTGGCGTTCGCCACGTTCGGCGCGGGTTTCGTGGCCCGCCCGCTCGGCGGCGCGGTGATCGGCCACCTCGGGGACAGGCTCGGCCGCCGGGTGATGCTCGTGATCACCCTTTCCGTGACGGGGCTCGCCACGGCGTTGATCGGCTTGCTGCCTTCCTACGCCTCGATCGGCATCTGGGCACCGGTGCTGCTGGTGTTGCTGCGGATCGTGCAGGGCTTCTTCATGGGCGGCGAACAGGGCGGCGCGTCGCTGATGGCCGTCGAGCACGCGCCAGCGGGGCGCTGGGGCTGGTACGGCAGCTGGGTGTTCATCGGGTCACCGATCGGCCTGGTGCTGGCGAACCTGGCGATGTACGTGTCGTCGAGGGTGTCCGGCCCCGGCTTCCTGACGTGGGGCTGGCGGTTGCCGTTCCTGTTCTCGGTCGTGCTGGTCGGCATCGGTCTCTACATCAGGCTGCGGGTGACCGAGAGCCCGCGGTTCGCCGGCGCCGAGAAGTCCAGGACGCCGCTCGCCGAGGTGGTGCGCACGCGGTGGCGGGTGCTGCTGCTCGGCGCGGGCGTGAACCTCGGCTTCCAGATCTTCATCTTCGTGTTGTCGGTGTTCACCATCAACTACGGCCGCACGGCGCTGCGGCTGTCTCCGGACGATCTCCTGGTGGCACAGGTGCTCGGAGGGCTCGCGCAGGTGGTCTCCCTGCCGGTGTTCGCCTGGCTGTCGGACCGGGTCGGGCGGCTGCCCGTGATGTTCGGTGGTGCGGTGTTCCAGGCGGCCTTCGCGTTTCCGATGTTCTGGTTGATGGACGCGCAGTGGTTCACCGCGGCGATCGTGCTCGGCTTCGTCGGCTCGGGTGCGTTGTTCGGGCCGATGGCCGCCTACTTCGCCGAGCTGTTCCTCACTCGCGTGCGGTACAGCGGGGTGGCGGTGAGCTACCAGCTCGGTGCCGTGCTCGGCGGTGGCTTGGCTCCGTTCGTCGCGACCTCGTTGCTGGGATACGGAACCTGGGCCGTCGCGGTCTACCTGATCGCGGGTGCCGTGATGTCCGGCGTGTGCCTGCTGGTGATCGGCTCAGCGCACGAGGCGGAGCCGGCGGGTGGCGAGTCCGACGCTCAGCCGCTGACCCCAGCCGAGGCGTAGCGCGTCGCTCTCGATGCCGTCGCCGAACGCCACCAGCCCGTCGGACTCGACGTCGACGGCCAGCGGCTGGTCCGTGATCTCGCCTTCGGTGTGCGCGATCCCGGTGCTCGGCGACGGCCACGCCTCTCGCACGAACCAGACGAGCCGGCGTTCGGTCGGTTGCGGAAGGGTGAGCGCGCTCTTCCGTTCGCGGTGGGCACTCGAACACCAGCCGGTCGCGCCAGTTCCGCTGCCGACGAGGATGCCGGACGACGCCTGGCGTTCGCTGTGGATGCGGTACCGGCTGGTCTGGTGGCTCGGGTGGCCGACGTAGATCTCGTTGAGCGCGTGGAGGGTCTGGCCGTCGTCCGTCCTGGCCTCGACCATGGTCCGGTCTTCGGTGTTCTTGGTGCTGTGCAGGAGTTCTTTCGTGTCCTGGGGCGAGTGTTTCGCGAGCACGCCCTGCTCGGGGTTGATGCCGATCACGGGCTGGCCGTCGAGGTACTTGGCGACGTTCGCGACCAGCCCGTCCTGCCCGACGATGACGACTACGTCCTCGGGCGCGAACAGGAACCGCGACAGGTCTTCCCTCTCGACCACGCCACGGCGCCAGTCCAGCGGGATGGCGGCGCTGACGTCTCCCAACGCTTTGCGGGCCTGCTGGTCACGGTCCACCACCTCGTCCAGTGTTCTGTCGCGGGACTTCAGGAAGAACTCGACCTGGCCTCTGGTGCCGTGTCGTGCCAACAACTCTGTCAGCTCGGTGCGCCGGTGCACCAGCACAATTCGCGGGGCGAGACTCATCGCGCCAGGCGGTTCAGGATCGGCTGGATCAGGTCCGGAGTCAGCGTGATGCTGCCGATCTCGGGGAGGTTGCCCGCGAGTTCCTTGGCCGCCAACGCGTACAGCGTCTCCTGCGGGATCTCCTTGTAGGCGTCGAGGCGTGCCTTTTCGCCGGCCGCTTCGGCTTCCGCGAGCTTGCGGATGCCCTCCGCCTTGGCGTCGTCCGCGATCCGGCTCGCCCTGGCGTGGTCCTCCGCCTTCTTGAGCGCGTTCGCTCCTCGTTGTACGACAAGGAGTTCTTCTCTCTTTGCGAGCTCGATCTGGTTCTGGAGCTCGTTTTCGCTGATCGCTCGTTCTCGTTCCACGGCGACCGCGCGGCGTTGGTAGGTGGCCTTGTCCGCCTCCTGCTGCACCTTCTCGCGGACGGTGGTCTGCAGCGCCTTCTCCATGTCGGCGTCCGGGCGGATCGCGACGACTCGCACGTCGATGATCTCCAGGCCGATGTGCTGCGCGGTCAGGTTGGTGGTCACGGCTTCCTTGACCCGTTCCACGCCGGTGCGCATGGCGGGTTCGAGGTCGAGCGTGGCGAGGATCTTGAGGGCGTGCTGCTGGGTGCTCTCGGTCAGGGTGTTCGCGATCTGGCTCAACGGGTCCTGGCGCCAGACGCCGGTGTCGGGGTCGATCGAGAAGTCGATCCGGGCGGTGGCCGTCGCCGGGTCGGTGCAGCGGTAGGTGACCGTCAGCTGGACCGTCACGTCCTGGTAGTCGCTGGTCCGCGCGTGGAAGAGCATGGGCAGTTCGCGGTCGTCCACCGGAACCTCGCTCAGGACCGCGGTCGCCGGGCGGAACCAGAAGCTCAGGCCCGTGCCCTCGTGGATCACCTTGCCCTTCCGGACGTGTCTGATGTGGACCGTGGGGGCTCCTCTGAGGTGCCTGAGTCCGGGGTAGGTGCTGATGTCGGCCACTTCTCGTCTCCTTATCGTCGTGTTGACGATAAGCCTATACTCGGTGACGTGTACTCGCCAAGTGATTTCCCTCCCTTCGCTGTCACGGTCGATCTGGTGGTGCTGACCGTGCGGTCTGACGCGCTGTGCGCGCTGCTGGTTCGCCGGGGGGAGGCGCCGTTCCGGGGGCGGTGGGCGTTGCCTGGAGGGTTCGTCCAGGTCGCCGAGTCGGTGGACGCTGCCGCTGCTCGGGAGTTGGCTGAGGAGACCGGGGTGTCCGGGCTGTTTCTGGAGCAGCTCGGGACTTATGGGGAGCCTCGGCGGGATCCTCGGATGAGGGTGGTTTCGGTGGCCTACCTGGCGTTGGCTCCGGATCTGCCGGTGCCGGTGGCGGGGACTGATGCCGCTGCGGCCTCGTGGGTGCCGGTTGCCGAGGTGGGGGCGTTGGCGTTCGACCACGCGCAGATCCTGGCCGATGGGGTGGAGAGGGCTCGGGCGAAGTTGGAGTACACGCCGTTGGGGACCGAGTTCTGTTCGGCCGAGTTCACGGTGGCTGAGTTGCGGCGGGTTTACGAGATCGTTTGGGGGGTTTCGTTGGATCCCCGGAACTTCCATCGGAAGGTCACGGGGGTGGAGGGGTTGCTGGTGGCTACCGGGGAGACGTCTTCCCGGGACGGGGGGCGGCCGGCTGCGC
>NZ_MUYM01000131.1 GCF_002150765.1 Lentzea kentuckyensis | reverse complement strand
CACGGTCCTGTTGCCCGGCACGGCTTTTCTCGAACTGGTGGGCAGGGCCGGCGACGAGGTCGGGTGCGATGGCATCGACGAGCTGACGCTGGAGACGCCGCTCGTGCTGCCGGACCGGGGAGCCGTCCAGCTGCAGGTGTGGGTGGGGGAACCGGACGGTAGCGGGCGGAGGTCCGTGGCCGTGCACTCCCGGCACGCCGACGACGTCGGCCAGGGTTGGGTACGGCACGCGGTCGGTGTGCTCGCGGAGCAGTCGCGGGCGGCCGAGACGGACTTCGCGTCGGTGTGGCCTCCCGCGGGTGCGACCGAGATCGACGTCACCAACTCCTACGAGGCGTTGCGCGAACTGGGCTTCTCCTACGGTCCGGCGTTCCAGGGTCTGCGCGCGGTGTGGCGGCGGGGCGACGAGGTCTTCGTGGAGGTCGAGTCACCCGCAGACGCGGACACCGGCGCCTTCGGCCTGCATCCGGCTCTGCTGGACTCCGTTCTCCACGCGCTGCTGTTCGCGGACCTGGAGGACGCGCACGGACTGCCCTTCTCCTGGACCGGTGTGTCGTTGCACGCGTCCGGGGCCGCCGCGCTTCGCGTACGGCTGACCAGGACCGGACCGAGTTCAGTGGCACTGTCCGCGGTGGACGTCGAGGGTGGGCCGGTCGTGACGGTCGACTCCCTGGCGCTGCGCGCCGCCGGCCCGATCCAGGTGGCCGCCGGCAGCGACGCGGGGGTGTTGCTGAAGCTGGACTGGGTGGGCGTCGAACCTGTTGGGCCGCCGTCGTCCGGCAGCTGGGCCGTGGTCGGGGACGACTCGTTCGGACTCTGCCGCGTGCTGCGGAACACCGGCGCCGAGGTTTTCCTGTGCCCGGACTCCGTGGCGGAGGTGGCCACCGCCGAGATCGTGGTGGTCGAGCTGCTGGGTTCCGCCGTCGGCCCGGAGCACGTCCTCGGCACGACCGCGCGGGCGCTGCGCAACATTCAGGAGTTCTTCGCCGACGACCGGTTCGCCGGGTCGCGGTTGGTGTTCGTCACTCGCGGCGCGGTCGCCNNCTGCTCGTGGACCTCGACGGTGCAGAGGCATCCCTGGAGGCCGTGCCACTGGCGACGGGACTGCTGACCGCCGGCGAGACCCAGCTGGCCCTGCGCGAAGGTTCCGTACGGGCCGGGCGGGTGACGCGGCTGGCCGAACGCGGCCCCGAGGTCACGCCGCTCGCCTGGGATCCGGACGGCACTGTNNTGGCGAGCCGGAGTGGTGTGGTCGATGCGGCCTTCACCGCGGAACTGGCCGCGCACGGCGCCGAGGTGTCGGTCGTGGCGTGCGACGTCTCCGATCGCGTTCAGGTGGCGGAACTGCTCGACGGTGTTCCCGCGGCACATCCGCTGACCGCGGTGGTG
>NZ_MUYM01000130.1 GCF_002150765.1 Lentzea kentuckyensis | reverse complement strand
CGTAACGATCCGGCCACTTGAGCAACTTCGGGGCACCTCCTGTCGTCACCTAGACGGGGGACGCCAAAACGACTTCGTGCAGGCAGTCTCGGGACGGGCGACAAGCAGATCGGAAGTACGTCGATGGGGATGTGGGGCAGGCGCGGTCGTGGGGTGGTCACAGCGGGAATCGCTGTGATGCTGATCGCAGGCTGTTCGGGGGGCGGCGGGAACGCGGGCGGGAGCGGGGGTCCTTCGTCCAGTGCTCCTCCTCCGCCCAAGCCCGTCACGCTGACGCTGGCGTTGAACAACGGCGTGGCCGACGTGTCGCCGGGGTTGCCGGTCATCGCGACGGCGGCGGACGGGAAGCTGACCGAGGTCAAGCTGACCAACCCCGACGGCAAGGTCGTCGAGGGCAAGATGAACGCCGAGTCGACGCAGTGGACCAACACCGAGCCGCTCGGGTACGCGAAGACGTACAAGCTGAGCGCCACGGCGACCGGTGCGGACGGCAAGGCGGAGACCAAGGAGTCGACCTTCACCACGGTGAAGCCGCGGACGCTGACCTACGTGTCGACGAACCCGATGGACGGCAGCACGATCGGTGTGGGGCAGCCGCTCGCCTTCTACTTCGACGAGCCGGTGGCCGACAAGGTCGCGGCCGAGAAGATGCTGGAGATCACCACCGAGCCCAAGGTCGAGGGCGCCTTCTACTGGTTCAACAAGAAGGAGGTGCACTGGCGGCCGCAGGAGTTCTGGAAGCCGGGCACCAAGATCACGATGAACATCAAGGTCTACGGCAAGCACATCGGTGACGGCATCTACGGCCAGGAAGACCGCACCATCACGACCACGGTCGGCGACTCGGTGATCTACGAGGCGGACGGTCAGACGCACCAGGTCAGCGTCAAGGTCAACGGCCAGGTCGTGCGGACCATGCCGACCTCGATGGGCAACGCGGCCAACACCACTCCCATCGGCACGTACGTGCTGATGGAGAAGCACGACCGCATGATCATGGACTCGACCACGTACGGCCTGGCGCTGGAGAACGGTGGCTACAAGACGCCGGTCAGCTGGGCGTACCGGATGTCGAACAGCGGCATCTTCTTCCACCAGGCCGAGTGGTCCATCGGTGACCAGGGCCGCCGCAACGTGAGCCACGGCTGCCTCAACCTCTCGCCGGAGAACGCCAAGTGGGTGTTCGACAACAGCAAGCAGGGTGACGTGGTCGTCGTCACCAACTCCGGTGGCCCGCCCCTGGAGGCGTGGGACGGCTTCGGCGACTGGCAGGTGCCGTGGGCGCAGTGGGTCCAGGGCAACCGGTGATCTCTTCCGCCGCGTACAGTTGACCACTCGTCACTGTGCGCGGCGGGCCTGCGGGCTCCCACCGGGAGGCGGGGGTGCCCGTGAACCTCTTGGACAAGACCTACGCGAAGCTTCCTGATCCTGTCGCACAGCTCTACCGCCGGCTGGGTGCCGCGGGACTGCAGGACTTCGAACTTGATCTGGCGTCGAAGTTGTTCGGAGAGCCCGCGAAAGCGGCTCTGAGCGTGCTCGTCGGCGCCCACCTCCTGACAGAGCAGGGCACGCGGTACCGGTTCGGCCGGCTCATCGCCGAGCACGCGCAGAACGCCGCGACTGCCGGCGACGCGAACGCTCCCGATGTGGCGCTGCAATGGTTCCTCGAACGGATGGCGTTCGCCGACCTCGCCATCACCGGGGGAACGAGACTTCTGCTCGGCGGTCAGCCGGCGACCGGGAGCAACCCCTTCACCTCCAGCGCCGATGCGATCGAGTGGGTGGAGGCCGAGCGTCAGAACCTGCTCCCGCTCCTGCGCGGCTCCTCCCACCACGAGGTGGTGTGGAAGGTCGCGGAGCTGATGACCTCCTTCTACTACAACCGCAGATACGTTCTCGAGTGGGCGACCGTCACCCAGCTCGGCCTCCACGCCGCACGCAGATGCGGACACGTGGACGCGACGGCGCGCCTCATGACCACCTTCTCCCGGCCGTTGCTGGAACTTGGTGAGCTGTCGCTGGCCAAGGCGGCACTGGACGAGGCGGTCCTGCTGGCGAACGGTGACGAGGTGAAGGCGTCCGCGCACGAGTTCCGCGGCCGCTACTTCGACAAGATCGGGCAGTACTCCGACGCGATCGCCGAGTACCAGTTGGCCCAGCGCCTCAACGGGCCGAACTCGCGCGGGTATGCGGTGGCGACGCTGTTCCTCGGCACCTCGCTCGCCGCCGCGGGCGAACCGGGCGCGGCGGAAATCCTGCGAAAAGCGTTGGCGCTCCTGCAAGACGACCCGCGGTTGCATGCGCGCGCACTGGCAACGCTCGGCACGGTGTTGCGCGCCAAGGCGGTCGCTGCGTTGAAGGAGGCCATCGCGGCGTTCGAGGAGGGCGGCTGGCAGTCGCTGGAGGCGGGCGCCAGGGTGGATCTCGCGAAGATGCTCGACGGGCGGGAGTCGGCAGCACAGCTGAGGCTCGCGCAGAGCCTGTACGCGCAGTTCGGCAGCCCCAAAGCCGCTGAACTAGAAGCGTTGCTCGCGGAGATGGGAGGCGTGGACGGCTGACGCCGCACGTGACACGTCGTGGTCTCGTGACGTGATGCGGCGACCGTCGCGCAGCGCGATCAGGCAGCCGGACTCCGTCGCTACCGCGATGACGGCCGCGTTGTGCGTCTGCAACGCGTGTTCCAGCCACGCCTCGGGTGAGGCAATGGGGCGTGAACGCACGAACACGGCCGCACCGTGCCGCAGATGGAGGTCGAGTTCCTCCTCGTCCACGGCGAGGAACCGGATGGTGCTCCCAGATCCGCCCGCCGGTCCGGTGTGAGCCGCCGCGGGAAACCTGATCAGCTCATCGTCCTCCACGTGCACGACGTGGCTGCGCACCGCGACGTGTTCGGCATCGGGCATGGGCAACGCTTTCGCCGGAAGTGCTTGCTCGCCGGTCGCCGGAAGCCCGAGAAGGCTGTGCAGCAGGCCTCGCAGCCGAACTCCCCAGGTTCCGGTCGTCGCGAAGAGACGGCGTGTGATGTCGAACGTCTCCGCTTTCGCGAGCTGTGGCAGGAGGTCATGGTCGTGGTCGAGGCGAGGGGCCACCTCACCGAAGCCGGCCAGTGCCGTGCCGGGCGCCACCTCGGACGTGCCGAACGCGCCGAGGAGAATCGGCACACCGTGCGCCGCCGCGTACAGGGTCACCGAACCGTGGTCGCCGATCACCACGTCGCTCGCGACCACGGCCTGCTGCCAGCCGTTCTCCGGCGCGAGCAGGATCAGGCCCGCGTGGAGGGCTCGCCGCAGTCTGCGCCGGACCTCGTGTGCGCCGTCCTCGGCCCAGATCGCCGGATGCAGAGCGCACGCCACGCGATAGTGGTCGTACGGCAGTTCGGCGAGGAGACGCTCCGGCAGGTGGGGATCTTCCCCGAACAGCGAATGCTCCCCCCAGGTCGAGGTGACCAGCACAAGACGTTCGGTGACACCGAGTTCCTCGCGGTAGCGAGGCCGGAGTTCTCTGCTCGCGGACATCGCGTCGTGGCACGGGTCGCCGGCGAGGAACGTTTCAACGCTGCTGAGGTGGTGGGCCGGATGCGAGACGACGTGGAGCACACGGTGACGGTCGCGGCGTGCCGCGGGTACGAGACCGGAAAGGCGGGTGCCTGAACTCGTCGAGTCGGGAACCTGTTTGTGGAAACCGATACCGTGAGGAATCACGACCACCGGGACGTCGCGCAACTGGGTGAGGTCCACGTTCTCGCTCGCGGTGAGGACCGCGTGGTACTCCTCGCGGATCGCGATGTGCCAAGGCGTCACGCGGATGCCCAGCCGATCGAGCAGCGACGTCGCCCCGGGGCTGACGGAGGTCGGGTCGGTCGTGTAGATCACCCGGATGCGGTCGTCGAGGAGGGCTGTGGCGTCCAGCAGACGAATCGCCGACGTGAGGGTGCGGGAGACAGCGAGGATCACGCGGTCGGGCCGCGTTGTCCGCCAGCGGGTGGCGTCGTAGTCCGTGCTCATTCGGGCGTTGCCACGATTCGAGGGCTGCCGGAAACCGGAGGCGAGTTCGAACCGGGGGAGTATGGCCGCACGATCATCGCGCTTCTTCCCATCAGTACGCGTGCGGTGGCCATGCTACCTGGCTCTGGCGGCCTGAAAACGTTTGTGAAAGGCTGATGCCGCCACCGCCGCCCGACCCATCCGGGAGGCATCGTGGCAACGCTGCGAAGACTGCTCGCGGTCGTCAGCGCCCTGGCGCTGACGGCGGTGGCGGCACCATCAGCCCAGGCAGACGACGTGCTGCTGTCGTTCGCCAGACCCGCGACGGCGTCGAGCGAGAGCAACGCCCGGCACGTCGCCGGCAAAGCGACCGACCTCGACCGCAGGACCACCTGGCGCAGCGAGAACGGCGGCCGGCAGTGGATCTCGATCGACCTCGGCTCGATGTCCACGATCAACCGGGTCGTGTTGCGCTGGGGCTGGCTCTGCGCGCGGAAGTACGCCGTCCAGACGTCGCCGGAAGGCGTGTACTGGCGTGACGTGTTCAGCACCGAGAAGGGCGACGGCGGCGACGACAACCTTGAGTTCACCGGTTTCGGCCGCTGGGTCCGGGTGTCGCTGACCAAGCCGTGCTTCCGGGACTACGAGCTCAGGGAGTTCGAGGTCCACGGCACGCCCGGCGTCGTCGACACCGCACCGCCCAGCGCCCCCGGAACGCTTTCGGTGAAGTCCTTCACCGCCACCTCGGTGAACCTGCAGTGGGGCCCGGCGAGCGACAACGTGGCCGTCACGAGCTACGAGATCTACCAGTCCGGCCAGTACGTGAAGACGGTCGACGGGCTCTCCAACAACGTCACGCGCCTCAGCCCGAGCACCACGTACTCCTTCTACGTCAACGCGAAGGACGCCGCGGGCAACATTTCGCAGGCGAGCAACTCGATCACGGTCACCACGCCGGCCGCCGTCGTCGACACCGAGCCGCCGACCGCGCCCGTCGACGCGATCGTCCAGAAGGTCACCGCCAACAGCGTCTCGCTCGCCTGGGGAGCGGCGAGCGACAACGTCGGCGTCGCGAGCTACGCGGTCTTCTCGAACGGCGTCCAGGTCGGCACCACGACCGGCCGGCAGACCACGATCGCCGGCCTCAAGCAGCAGACGGACTACGAGTTCACGGTGAAGGCGGTCGACACCTCCGGCCGGAGCGGGCCGTTCACCGCGCCGGTCAAAGCCAGTACCCGCAAGGGACACGACACCGTCGGCGAGGTCACCAAGATCGCGGACGACACGGATGTCCCGTGGGGCCTGGAGTTCCTGAGGGACGGCACGGCGTTCTACGCCCAGCGCGACACCGGCGACATCATCCAGATCGCCAAGGACGGCACCAAATCCGTCGCCGGACGCGTCCCCAACGTGGTCAGCACCGACGGTGAGGGCGGCCTGCTCGGCATCGAGCAGAAGGACGGCTGGCTCTACGCCTACCACACCAGTCCGACCGACAACCGGCTCGTGAGGTTCAAGCTGGTCAACGGAAAGCTGGACGCGCATCAGGTCCTGCTGACCGGCGCGCCCCGCAACAAGTTCCACAACGGCGGCCGGCTCCGGTTCGGCCCGGACGGCAAGCTCTACATCGCCACCGGCGACGGGCAGGTCGGCGCCAACGCCCAGGACCTGAACTCGTTGGGCGGCAAGGTGTTGCGCGTCAACCCGGACGGCAGCGTGCCGCGTGACAACCCGTTCCCCGGCAAGTACGTCCACAGCTACGGTCACCGCAACGTGCAGGGTCTCGCGTTCGACTCGAAGGGCCGCCTGTGGGAGGCCGAGCTCGGCAACTCGGTGATGGACGAGATCAACCTGATCAAGCCCGGCGGCAACTACGGCTGGCCCGCCTGTGAAGGCACGTCCGGCGAGTGCGGCGAACCATCGTTCATCGCGCCCAAACACACCTGGGCGGTGTCCCAGGCTTCGCCCAGCGGACTGGCCATTGTGGACGATGTGTTGTATCTGGCGGCGTTGCGCGGCCAGCGGCTGTACCGAATCCCGATCGGCGGTGAGCCCCAGGTGTTCTTCGAGGGCGCCTACGGACGCCTGAGAACGGTCGAGAGGACACCACAAGGCGACCTCTGGCTCACGACGTCCAACGGGGACAAGGACTCCATCCCCAACAACAGCACGACCCAGCTCTACCGGATCGACCTCAGATAGCTCAGGACACCGTCACCTGGCCGCCGGAAACGGTCAGGCGACGGTTCACCTGCACGGCCTCCAGCATCCGCCGGTCGTGCGTCACCAGCAGCAACGTGCCGGGGTAGTTCTCCAGCGCCTGCTCCAGCTGCTCGATCGCCGGCAGGTCGAGGTGGTTCGTCGGCTCGTCCAGCACCAGCAGGTTCACCCCGCGGCCCTGCAGCAACGCCAACGCCGCCCGCGTCCGTTCACCCGGGGACAACGACGCCGCCGGGCGCATCACGTGCGCGGCCTTCAGCCCGAACTTGGCCAGCAACGTCCGCACGTCGGCCGGGTTCATCTCCGGCACGGCCTCCTCGAACGCGTCCACCAGCGGCAGGTCGCCCAGGAACAGGCCGCGGGCCTGGTCCACCTCGCCGACCACGACGCCGGAGCCCAGAGTCGCGTAGCCGGAGGACAACTCCGCCCTTCCGAGCAGTGCGGCGAGCAGCGTCGACTTGCCAGCGCCGTTCGCGCCGGTGATCGCGACCCGGTCCGCCCAGTCGATCTGCAGGTCGACCGGGCCGAGCGTGAACGAACCGCGTGACACCACCGCTGCCCGCAGGGACGCCACCACCGCGCCGGAACGCGGGGCCGCGGCGATCTCCATCCGCAGCTCCCACTCCTTGCGGGGCTCGTCGACCACGTCGAGGCGTTCGATCATGCGGTCGGTCTGACGGGCCTTCGACGCCTGCTTCTCGGTCGCGTCGGCACGGAACTTGCGGGCGTTCTTGTCGTTGTCGCCCGCCTTGCGCCGGGCGTTCATCACGCCCTTCTCCATCCACGACCGCTGCATGCGCGCACGGGCCTCCAGCGAGGCCTTGGTGTCCGCGAACTCCTCGTAGTCGTCACGGGCGTGCTGACGGGCCCGCGCGCGCTCTTCGAGGTACGACTCGTAGCCGCCGCCGTACAGCTTCACCTGGTTCTGGTGCAGGTCGAGCTCCAGCACACTGGTGACCGTGCGGGCCAGGAACTCGCGGTCGTGCGACACGAGCACCGTGCCCGCGCGCAGCCCTGTGACGAACTTCTCCAGCCGCTCCAGGCCGTCGAGGTCCAGGTCGTTGGTCGGCTCGTCGAGCAGGAAGATGTCGTAGCGGCTGAGCAGCAACGACGCCATGCCCGCCCGCGCCGCCTGGCCACCGGACAGCGAGGTCATCAACGCGTCGAGGCCCACGGTCAGGCCGAGGTCGGCGACGACCTCCAGCGACCGTTCCTCCAGGTCGGCGCCACCCAGCGCGAGCCACTGGTCCAACGCTTCCGAGTAGCCCTCGTCGTTGCCGGCGGTCAGTGCCTCGGTAGCGACGTCCAGCGCGGTCTGAGCTGCCGCGACACCCGTGCGGCGAGCCAGGAAGTCCCGCACGGTCTCGCCTTCGAGACGCTCCGGCTCCTGCGCGAGGTGGCCCACGTTCGCGGACGGCGGTGACAACGAGACACGGCCGGACTCGGCGGGGATCAGGCGGGCCAACGTCTTCAAAAGCGTCGACTTGCCGGCGCCGTTCACTCCCACGAGCCCGATGACGTCGCCGGGAGCGACCACGAGATCGAGTCCGGAGAAC
This sequence comes from Lentzea kentuckyensis, assembly GCF_002150765.1. Classification (GTDB taxonomy): domain Bacteria; phylum Actinomycetota; class Actinomycetes; order Mycobacteriales; family Pseudonocardiaceae; genus Lentzea; species Lentzea kentuckyensis. The sequence continues at coordinate 48,343 of NZ_MUYM01000130.1, read as the reverse complement.
AGGACACGATCACCGTGACCTGCGGCGAGATCCTTGGCGACGAGCGTGGTCATGAGCACTCACTCCGGCAGGCAGGCGTGGGCCGTGGTGGATCAGATCGGGGGTCCGGGGGCGTCCCCCGGCTGGGGTCTGGGGGCTTGGCCCCCAGAAAATAGACGAAGCCGGATTATGTCTGCGCTTTTTGCAGACATAATCCGGCTGTCCAGGGTGAGTGACGGGACTTGAACCCGCGACACCTGGGATCACAACCCAGTGCTCTGCCAGCTGAGCTACACCCACCATCACCGGTCCGTGACCGGCGAGGAAAGCATAGCAACGAGAGCTACCGATATTGAAATCGGGGGTTCAGTCGGCCTTTTTGAGCAGCTCAGCGGCCACGGCCTGGGCCTGTTCCGTCGACGGACCTGGCTGCGGCACGAACGCCGTGCGCCGGTAGTACGCGAGCTCCCGGATCGACTCGATGATGTCCGCGAGCGCCCGGTGCGCGAGTCCCTTGCCCGGCTGCGCGTAGTAGATGCGCGGGTACCAGCGCCGGCACAGCTCCTTGATCGACGACACGTCGACCATGCGGTAGTGCAGGTGCGCGTCCAACGCCGGCATGTCGCGGGCGATGAAGCCCCGGTCGGTCGCGATGGAGTTGCCGGCCAGGGGCGCGGTCCGGGGATCCGGGACCCACTCCTTGATGTAGGCCAGCACGGCGGACTCGGCCTCCTCCAGCGACACCGCGGAGGCGCGCACCTCCTCGGTCAGGCCCGACTTGGCGTGCATCTCCATGACGACCTCAGGCATCGAGGCGAGCACGTCGTCGGAGGCGTGGATCACTATGTCCACGCCCTCGCCGAGCACGTTGAGCTCGGCATCCGTGACCAGTGCCGCGATCTCGATCAGAGCGTCCTTGCCCAAGTCGAGTCCGGTCATCTCGCAGTCGATCCACACCAGACGATCCATCACGCCCCGAACATTACTGCGCGAGGCCTCAACTTCGAGTGGCGGCGTGCAGCAACCTGGTTACGCTCCTCGTGCATGACGGCTCAAGCTGAGATCGCTGCTGGATACGCCTCCGAGAGCGCGGCCATCGAACTTGGGTCCGTCCTGGTCGACGGAACCGTGGAGTCGACCGCGCACGTCCGCATCCCGTTGTCCATGGTCAACCGGCACGGACTTGTCGCCGGCGCAACGGGAACCGGCAAGACGAAGACGCTGCAGCTGCTCGCCGAACAGCTGTCGAACAACGGCGTGCCGGTGCTGATGGCGGACGTCAAGGGCGACCTGTCCGGTCTGTCACGCGAGGGCCAGCGCAGCGACCGCACGGACACCCGCGCGAAGGACACCGGCGACGACTGGCAGCCGCAGGGCTACCCGACGCAGTTCCTGTCGATCGGCACCGGCGGCATCGGCGTGCCGCTGCGGGCGTCGGTCACCAGCTTCGGGCCGATCCTGTTGTCGAAGGTGCTGGGCCTGAACGACACCCAGGAGTCGACCCTCGGCCTGATCTTCCACTGGGCGGACTCGAAAGGTCTGCCGCTGCTCGACACCAAGGACCTGCGCAGCGTCATCCAGCACCTCACCAGCGACGAGGGCAAGGAGGACCTCAAGGGCATCGGCGGCGTCTCCAGCTCGACGGCGGGCGTGATCCTGCGGGCCCTGGTGAACCTGGAGGCGCAGGGCGGCGACAGGTTCTTCGGCGAGCCCGAGCTCGACCCGGCCGACCTGATGCGGGAACGCGACGGCAAGGGCGTCATCAGCCTGCTCGAACTCGCGGAACTGCAGGGCAACCCGCAGCTGTTCTCGACGTTCCTGATGTGGTTGCTGGCCGAACTGTTCGAGACGCTGCCGGAGGAGGGCGACGTCGAGAAGCCCAAGCTCGTCTTCTTCTTCGACGAGGCGCATTTGCTGTTCGCCAACGCGTCCAAGGCGTTCCTCGACCAGATCACCCAGACCGTGAAGCTCATCCGGTCCAAGGGAATCGGCGTCTTCTTCTGCACGCAGCTGCCGACCGACATCCCGAACGACGTGCTGTCGCAGCTCGGCGCGCGCGTCCAGCACGCACTGCGCGCGTTCACCCCGGACGACCAGAAGGCGTTGTCCCGCACGGTGAAGACGTATCCGAACACCCCGCACTACGACCTGGAGAAGGCGCTCACGTCACTCGGCATCGGCGAGGCGATCATCACCGTGCTGAGCGAGAAGGGCGCGCCGACGCCGGTCGCGTGGACCAGGCTCCGGGCGCCGCGGTCGTTGATGGACACGATCGGCAACGACGCGATCAAACAAGCCGCACAAAGCTCGGATCTCCACGGCAAGTACGCGGAGACCGTCGACCGCGAGTCGGCCTACGAGCAGCTGATGCGGAAAGTCGCGCCACCGCAAGAAGAACAACAAGCCCCGGAAGCTCCTCCGCAAAGGCACGAGAAGGAGGAACCGGGGCTCGTCGAGAAGGTGCTCGGCAACAGCGCCGTGAAGTCGTTCCTGCGGTCAGCCGGCAGCGCCCTGGCTCGCGAGATCACGCGGGGCATCTTCGGGACGTCGCGCAAGCGACGCTGACAGCACGGCCGCGCCGAGGCAGAGGGCGCCCGCGACGTACCAGGCCAGGTCGTAGCTGCCCAGGTGGTCGCGGGTGAGCCCGGCCGCGGACGCCGCCAGGGCCGCCCCGAGCTGGTGCGACGCGAACACCCAGCCGAACACGACGGGCCCGGACATGCCGAAGTACTGCCGGCACAACGCCACCGTGGGCGGCACGGTCGCGACCCAGTCCAGGCCGTAGAAGATGATGAACACCAGCATCGACGGGTGCGCGGACGCACCGAACAGCTGAGGCAGCAGCATCAGCGAGAGGCCGCGCAACGCGTAGTACGCCGCCAGCAGCAGCCGCGAGTCGACTTTGTCGGTCAGCCAGCCGGACACGATCGTGCCCACGATGTCGAACACGCCCACCAACGCCAGCAGCCCGGCCGCGGTCGTCGTCGGCATGCCGTGGTCGTGCGCGGCGGGGATGAAGTGCGTGCCCACCAGGCCGTTCGTGGACGCACCGCAGATGGCGAACCCACCGGCCAGCAGCCAGAACGGCCGGGTGCGCGCGGCCGAACCCAACGCCGTCAGAGCGCGACGGGCCGCACCACCGGACGGCGGCGGGGGAGTGTCCTCGGTCGCGCCGAGCGGCAACAACCCCACGTCACGCGGGTACTCGCGCAGGAAGAACGCCGCCAACGGCACCACGGCCAGCGCGGCGATGCAGATGACCAGCGAAGCGGGCCGCCAGCCGTAGCTCTCGGACAGCCACGCCACCGTCGGCAGGAACACCAGCTGGCCCGCCGCGCCACCCGCCGTCAGCACGCCCGTGACCAGGCCGCGGTGCCGCACGAACCACCGTCCGGTGATCGTCGCGACGAACGCCAGCGCCATCGAGCCCGTGCCGAGACCGACCACGACACCCCACAGCAGCACCAGCTGCCACGAGGCCGTCATGAACACCGTGAGCCCGCTGCCGATGGCGACCATCGTCAACGCGCAGGTCACCACGACCCGCACGCCGAACTTGTCCATCAGCGCGGCCGCGAACGGCGCGGTCAACCCGTACAGCAACAGGTTGATCGAGATCGCGAGCGAGATCGTGCCGGTCGTCCAGCCGAACTCCGCCCGCAACGGCTCGATCAACGCACCAGGTGCCGCGCGGAACGACGCGGCACCCACCAAGGCGATGAAGGACACCCCAGCGACAACCCAGGCCCAATGCAGTCTCACGGCGACAAGCCTCCGTGATGTCGCATTCGCCGACCAGTGGCCCGATGGCCAACATGTGAAAGAATCGGGCCATGCACCGGATCGCCGTGCTCGCCCTCGAACAGTCCGTCGCGTTCGACATCGGCAGCTCCACGCACATGTTCGCCCGGCTCGCGGACCGCTACGAGGTCGTCGTCTGCTCGCCGGACCGCCGCCCGATCCCCACGACCGGCGGCTTCACCATCACGCCCGAGCACGGCTTGGAGGCGCTCCAAGACGCGGACACGGTCCTCGTGCCGGGCACCCACTACCGGCCGGCGCGCGAGGGCAGGCTCGAACCCGCCGTCCTGGAGGCGCTGACGACGACGAACGCCCGGCGGATCATGTCGATCTGCACCGGAGCGTTCGTGCTCGCCGCGGCCGGGCTGCTCGACGGCCGGCCGGCGACCACGCACTGGGGCACCACCGACCAGTTCCGCGCGCTGTACCCGAAGGTGCGGCTCAACCCGGACGTGCTGTTCATCGACGACGGCGACATCCTCACCTCGGCGGGGGTCGCCGCCGGCATCGACCTGTGCCTGCACGTCATCAGGTCCGACCACGGCAGCGAGGTGGCGAACTGGATCGCCCGCTACTGCGTGGTCCCGGCGTGGCGGCAGGGCGGCCAGTCCCAGTTCGTCGACCGCCCGGTGCCGAGCTACCCGGACACCTCCACCGCACTCGCCCGCGAATGGGCCTTGGAGCGCCTCCAAGAACCGCTCGACCTCTCCGCGATGGCCGGTCAGGTGCGGATGAGCGTGCGCACGTTCACCCGCCGGTTCCGCGCGGAAACCGGCATGTCCCCGGGCCAGTGGCTGACGCAGCAGCGCGTCGACCGCGCCCGGCACCTGCTGGAGTCCACGGACCTGCCGATCGACCAGGTCGCGCGGCACGCGGGGTTCGGGACGGGAGCGGCACTGAGGCAGCAGCTGGCGGCGTCGATCGGGGTGTCGCCGAGCGCCTACCGTCAGACGTTCCGCTCCGCCTGACCGTCCACAGTGGATTTTTCTGGGGACTCGATCAGGAACGGCCGCAGCAGGTCCGGCACGGCCTCGTCGGCCAGCGCCAGGCCGTCGGACTCGCCGACGTCCGTCACGTGGTAGACGCCCGCGCCCGCCGCGGTGGTCGCGCCGATCGTCATCAACCCGCTGCGGCGCTGGAAGAACGACCGCTGGATGCGCCAGCCGATGATGCCGGTGCGCTGCAACGCCACGGTGGACCGGACGAGGGAGTTGTTGCGCGTCACCAGGTAGCGGTCGTCGAGCGCGTTGCCGAGCGAGCGGTAGTTGTCCCAGCCGACCAGCGCGGCGAACGGCAGGATCACCACCGGGATCGGCCACGCCCACGACGGTGCCCAGATCGCGAGGCCGACCGCGATCACCACCCACGGCACCACGTGCCGGATCACGCTGCGGCGCAACGCGGCGAACGGGTGCTTGCGGAGCTTGCGCAGGGTCGGGTCGTCGTGCACCTTCAGCACGTCCTGCGAGACCTGGTGCGCCACGGACAACGGCGCGGGCGGCAGCAGGAGGTTGCTCTCGCCCTTCGAACCCAGGCCCGTCGTCACCGCGGCCAGCTTCGCGCCCTTGCCGGCCCGCACCAGCAGCGGTTCCTGGATGTCGACGCCGCGCAGCCGTTGCTCCTCCACCGAGACCGACCGGGTGGTGAGCAGACCCCGTTGCACGCGCAGGGTTCCGTCCGGCTCACGGGTCAGCCGGTAGTTCCAGAACTGCAGGATGTAGAGCGGGATCGAGAGGATCAGCCCGAGCACCACCAGGGCGATCACGAACGCGCCGATCAGCGTGAAGCTCGGGTGCTCGAACAACCACTCCGACAGGTCCTGGATCGGGTGCAGGCCCAGGTCGTCCGCGTAGTTGGACAGCACGCCGAACACGGCACCGATCGCGACCAGTCCCGACAACGAGAGCGGCGCGAACTTCAGCCACTTCAGGTCGAGCTGCGAGATGACCTCGGACTCCGCGACCACCGGTTCCGCGTGCGGCTCGTCGGGCGAGGCCGACTTCGGCGTGACTGTCTTCTGCAGCAACAACAACCGCAGCCGCTCCGCCTCCTCCGACGTCACCGCGTCGAGCGTGAGGCCGTCGGTGCCGGGGACGTCCTGCTGCCCGGTGCCGATCCGCACCGCCGACAGCCCGAAGATCCGGTGGCCCGGCTTCGAGGTGAGGTCGACCGTCCTGATGCGATCACGCGGCACCGCGAGCTGCTTGCGGGTCAGCAGGCCGGTGTGCAGCTCGACCTGGTCGTCGGTGATGCGGTACTTCGTGGTGCGCCAGATGAGATAGCTGAACGCGAGGATCGCCGCGACCGTGACACTGCTGGCGATGAGGCGCCACTTCTCGCCGTTGCCGGTGAACAGCAGCACGAGAATCGGCACCAGCATCGCGATGCTCTCGTTGAGCGGCCGCACGATCAGCATGCGCACGTGCAGGCGGTGCCACTCCGACAGCGGCTCGGTGAACTCCGGTGCGGCGGGCAGGCCGGCGGGGACTTCGGCGGTCACGTGGCATCACCCGGCGTGGCCTGCGTGGTGTTGGTCAGCTCGACCACGAGCCGTTGTGCGACCTCGTGGTCCAGTCCCTCGATCTCCACCGGACCGGCGGCCGACGCGGTCGTCACCGTGACCGTCGCGAGGCCGAGCAACTGCTGGAACGGCCCGCGTTTGGTGTCGATGGTCTGGATCCGCGACACCGGGGCGACCCGCCACTCCTGGTTCAGCCAGCCAGAGAGGGTGTAGACGGCGTCCGGCGTGGTCTCCCAGCGGTGCACGCGGTAGCGCCAGCTCGGCTCGACCGCGGTGTGCACGAGGCCGACGACGAGCGTGGCGATCATGAGTGCGAGCTCCCACGTGGGCGGCTCGGGCACCAGCAGGAACACGACGAGTTGGGGCACGAACAGCACGAGCCAGAACACGGCGGCCTGCATCGTCCACAGCAGGACCGACTTCGGACTCACCTGGTGACGAGGCGTGCGCAGTTGCAGAGTCACCCCACAAGGGTGCCTCACCTGCGACCGGAGATGTGGCCAGGTGTGCCAATTGGTGGGCCGGTGGCGAGGTGGTCCTGCTTGCGAGGGAGGCAGGACCACCTCAACCGGGCAGAACGATCAGCGTCCGGCGCAGGGCGCCACGTACGGCGGTGTGAACGGCATCGGGCCGCTGTTGTTGTGCTCACCGGCCGACGCGGGTGCCACCGCGATCGCCACAGCGGCCAAACTGAGGATCACTGCGGCGACGGTTCGAGCGATAGTGTTCAACTTCATTAAGGGGCTCCTTCGATAGGTGGCGGCCGTGGATGAGGGCAGGAAGTCGTTGACCAGGTTCGGTGCGCGCCTGCGGGCGGTTCGGCTGCAACGCGGTTTGTCGCAAAAGGACCTGGCGTGCCCCGGTGTCTCCATGAGCTACGTGTCGCGGCTCGAATCCGGCGAACGGGTGCCGTCGCCCACCGTCGTGCGCAGGCTCGCCGAGGTGCTCGGCGTCGACCCGTCCGAGCTGATGGTCGACGAGGATCGCACCGCGATGCAGGACGAGGCGCTGGCGTGGTGCGAGGCGCTGCTCGCCTACCACGACGGCGACCTGGTGATGGCCGTCGACCTGCTGGAAACGCTGGGAAAGCGGTCGGACGAGGAGATGTTCGGCTGGTGCGTGCGCTGGACGCGCCTGGTGATGCTCGCGAGGCACCGAGACCACGAGGGTCTGCTGCTGGCGGCGGCGAAGCTGCGCAAGTCGTGGTCTCCCGGTCCGGCGGTGGACGCGCTCGTGGAGATCCTGCGCGCTTCCTCGTTGCGGCGCCTCGGCCGGACGGCCGAATCCGTCAGGGCGGCGAGTGAAGCCGTTGAGCTGGCAAGCGGTGACGGCGAACGGGTGCGCCGCGTCAACACCCGCGCGCTCATCGCGTTGTGCGCGGAGCTGACCGCGGCGGGACGTCTGGCGGACGCCGAACAGGTCGTGGACCAGCTTTCCCTGCGGCTGCCCGAACTCGGGCGCGACCGGCTCGCGATTTCCACGTGGTGGGCGCGGGCCAAGGTCGCGGACCGCCTGGGCGACCGGACCGAAGCGGCGCACTGCATCCGGGAAGCCGTCGAGATGCTCGACGACTTCGACGGCGATCCCGAGTACCGCTGCCGCGTTCGCCTTGCCGGTGCGTCCATCGCGTTGCGCACGCCCGGCGCGAACCTCGACGACGTCGTTTCGTTGCTGGACAAGGTGGAGACGACGGTCGCGGCGATGCGCCGGCAGGACGGTCTTCTCGCGCACGCTCGCGCGTTGCGCGCGGAACTCGCTCTGCGAGACGGAGAAGTCGACCGGGCACGGGAACTCGCGGAGAGCGCGCTCGCGACCGGGCAGCTGGACGCCGAGCAGCAGCTGCGGTGCCACCTGCTGCTCGTGCGGGCGGCGGACGAGGCCGACCCGGACGGCAGCGTCAGCGCGCGCACCGCGCTGGCCGCGCTGCTGGAGCACATCAACCCCGAGGGCGTTGATCCGCTCCTGTGGCGGGACGTGGCCCGGATCGCGCTGCGCAAGCACTGAGCGTGCTCGCGCTGGGCGCGCGGCAGCAGGCGCTGGGCGACGTTGCCCGCTCATGACCGCCCCTCGCTCGTTAACTGGACACCTTGTTAACGGAGCATGACACAGACCAGTTACCCGTCACATCACCCAATTCCACTTCGCCGATGTGGGTAAAACACCCAAGAACCGGCAGTACCCCGTCGGCGGCAAGCGGCCGAACGGGCGATGGAAAGCCGGTCTGGTCGGAGCAGTTGTCAATCAGTTGACAATAGATGACTCGGTGTTGGTCAAGCTCATCCACCACACGATGGCTCCGGCCCGCCCGTTGACGTCAAGGGTCGTGTAGATCCGCTGGAGGTGGTTCTGCACGGTTTTGGGGGACAGTCCGAGCGTCTCCGCGATCATCGCGGTGCTCGCTCCGGCGGCCACGAGCCGCAACACCTCGATGCCGCGCTTGGTGAGCCCCGCCCGCAACGCGCGGGCGATCCGGGTGTTCGTGTGCTCGGCGGTTCCGGTGTCGTGCAACTCGCCGGGGTGCGGGACACGCACCACGGCGTTCTCGCGCTTGGGCTCGAAACGCCTGTGCGCCAACTGTTCCACGAGCCGCGACGACAGGTCGTGCTCGCGCATGCGCAGGAGATCACGGCCCTCCTGCAACTCCCACAAGCGGTACTGCTCCAACTGGAGCCGCGCGTGCCGCAACGCCCGTTCGAGGTCCCCGGATCGTTCGTACGCCTCGCTCAGCTGTTGGTGGGCGTCCACGGCCACTTCCCGCGCCAGGCAGCTCATGGCGAGTTCGGCGGCCTGGGTCAGCTGGCCGATCTGCTCCGGGTAGCGCCCCCGTGCCCCGCTCAGCCTGGCGCGCGCCATCAGCGCCTCCGCCCTCGCCACCGGGCGGTTCCTTCCGGCAAGCAACTGGTCAGCGCGCTGCCAGCTGCGGTGCGCACGGTCAAGTTCACCCAGATCGATGCGCACGTGTGTCAGCAGTACGTTGACCATCGCCATCCGCACCGGATCGCCGACCTGCTTCCACCGGTCGCGCACCTGTGCGCACAAGGCTTCCGCGCGCCGGAGCTTGCGCACGCAGGGTTCGCCGTCGAGGCTGCAGCGGCTCTCCTGAGTGCGGATCATGCAATGCTCGTGGTACTGCATGCGCATCACTCGTGCCTGTTCGAACAGCACCGAGCCGATCAGTTCGTTGTCCCCGGTGAGCTCGGCCAGCCCGAGGGCTCTGGCGAACGAGTTGAAGCTGCGTTCCCGCGAGTCGAGCCGCAGTTCCACCACAGCACGGGAAAAGCTGCACCGCGCCTGCAGTCCGATGTGGCGGTTCGCCGCCGCGATCTCCTGCACGCGGTCGATGGTGTCGAGGGCGCTGGGCCACAGTCCGCGCTTGCCGAGCGCCACGGACTGCGCCAGCACGCCTTCCGCCACGCCCTCGACGTCGTCCAGCCAGGCGAACGCGGCGACGGCTTTCTCGGCGTGCTCCAGAGCTTCGCCTGGTCTGCCTTCGTCCAGAGCGATACGTGCCTCGCGCAGGTTGTGCACGGCGTTGGACCGAGGATCGGTGGTCCGGCCGGGAACCGTCATGTGCTCAAGCCCCTCTTCCAGGGCCGAGCCTACTGCTGTTCGCGCAATTGGCGTTTCAACACTTTTCCGGCCGCGTTGCGCGGCAACTCGTTGACGAAGAAAACATCCCGGGGAACGGAGAACCGCGCGAGGTTCGCCTTCACGTGTTCACGTACGTGTTCCGCCGTCAGGGTTTTTGCGCCGACAACGAACGCGACGAGGCGCTGGCCGAACTCGTCGTCCTCCACGCCGAGCACCGCGACCTCGGTGACGCCGTCCAGGTTCGAGAGGAGGTCCTCGACCTCGCGGGGGTAGACGTTCTCGCCGCCGGAGATGATCATTTCGTCGTCCCGGCCGGCCACGAACAGCAGGCCGTCGCGCAGGTAGCCGAGATCACCGGTGGACATCAGGCCGTTCAACGACTCCTTGCTGGTGCCGTTGGTGTAGCCGTCGAACAGCATCTCGTTGCCGACGAAGATCCGCCCGATCTCGCCGGGGGCGACCGGCTCGCCTCGATCGTCCACAATGGCCAGCCGGGTGCCGAGCGGTGGTCGTCCCGCCGTGCCGGGTTCCCTGAGCATCTCCTCGGGCGTCGCGATGCTCGCCCAGCTCACTTCCGTTGAGCCGTACAGGTTGTAGAGCACCGGGCCGAACTCCTCCAAAGTCCGGGCGGCGACCCGTGGCGGCAGGGAGGAGCCGCTGGACGCGATGATCCGCAGCTTCGGCCGGTGCGGGGTCTCCAGCATGCGTTGCAGCATCACGGGAACCACGAACATGGCCGTGCACTTCTCGGCGTCCTTCAGCGTCTGCGCCGGGTCGAACTTCCGGCGCAGCACCAGGGTGGCGCCGAGCACGAGCCCGAGCTGGAACGCGGCGAGGCCCCAGGCGTGGAACAGCGGGGAGGTGATCGCGATGACGTCGCCGTGCCTGAGCGGGATCCGGGACAGCAGCGCGGCGGCGGGGGCGAGGCTCGCGGGTTCCGGCCTGCGCGCGCCCTTCGGGGCGCCGGTGGTGCCGGAGGTGAGGATGATCAGCCGGCCGCGCGGAGGCCGGCGGGGCAGCGGCGTCGTCGGTCCGTTGGCGATCAGCGACTCGAGCTCGTCGCTGAAGTAGGTGGGGACGTCGGGCAACACGTCGGCGAACTCGCGGTCGGCGACGATCCGGTCGATCTTCTGGTCCTGCGCGACCTGGGCCAGTTGTCCTTTGCTCAGACCGGTGTTGAGCAGGACGGCGTCGGCGCCGATCTTGGTGCAGGCCGTCATCGTCTCGATGAAGCCGCGGTGGTTGCGGCACAGCAGGCCGACGCGCTCCTTGGCGCGGAAGGCGTGCGCGAGCCGGCTGGTCCGCTCGTTCACCTCGGCGTAGGTCAGCACACCGTCGTCGTCGATGATCGCCGCGCGGTCCGGGTGCCGTCCGGCTCCGGTCTGGTAACCCCACGCGAGCGTGATGTTCCAGTGCAGATATCCGCGCACGGTCCCGGAGAGCCCTCGCGGGCCCAACGGCCGGATCACTCCGGCTTTGACCAGGGTCAGCAGCACGCGGGTCACCATGCGGCTCACTCTGCCATCTACCTACTTGCGAGTAGGTAACGCTGTGACGGCGGTCACATGTTCGTGTCGGATGCGGCGACGACGGCTTCCCTCAGCGCGGCCCGCAGACGGCCGACCTCCAGTGGTGTCAGCACAGCGGCTTCGCCCGGCGGCACGTTGATCACGATGTGCCCCTGGCTGACGAACACCGTCAAGTCCCGTCGGCGCGAAGCGATGTCGCGGCAGCTCACCTGCCACTCCTCTTTGGCTCCCACGGGTTTCTTCCTCCAGCTCGCTCGGCGCACCGGCCCGGTGGTCCCGGTGCTCACATCGGAGAGACGTGGGTCACCGGCGGTCATGACGAAGGTTTGGCGTTCTCCATCGGGCGACCGTGCCGAGCTGCGGATAGCGTCGCACGTGGGACGAGACTTGGTCACCTGGAGGGGTGAAAATGGCGGAACCGCAACGCATCGTGATCGTCGGGACTGGCCTCGCCGGTGCCTCCGCGGCAAGCGCGCTCCGAGACCGCGGCTACGGCGGCAGGATCACCATGTTCGGCACCGAGAACCGTCGCCCGTACGAGCTTCCCGCGCTGTCCAAGGACATCTTGCTGGACAAGACCAACGAACCCGCGTGGGTGCACGAGGCGAGTTTCTACGCGGACAACGAGATCGACCTCGAACTCGGCGTGTCGGTGCTGGAGGTGCGGCCCGGCGATCACACGGTGGTTGACTCCAACGGAGCAGTGCGTTCCTACGATCGGCTCTTGCTCGCGACCGGATCGCGCCCGCGCGTTCTGCCTGGCGCGCAAGGACATGTGCTGCGCACGCTGACCGACTCGCTGACGTTGAAGTCGGAGCTGCGCGAGGGCAGGCACGTCGTGATCGTCGGCGCCGGCTGGATCGGCTGCGAGGTGGCCTCCGCCGCCCGCACGCACGGCTGCCGCGTCACCGTGGTCGACCCGCTGGCGGAACCGCTGGTCCGCGTCCTGGGCGCCGAGATGGGCGTGATGTTCCGCGGCCTGCACGAGGAACACGGCGTCGAGTTCAAGCTGAACACCGGCGTGGCGGGCTTCTCGCCGTCGGGCGTGCGGCTGGACGACGGCACCGAGCTGATCCCGGACGTCACGGTGCTGGCCGTCGGCGCGACCCCGCGACTCGAACTCGCCGAGGCCGCCGGACTGGACCTCGCGGACGGCGGTGTGGCCGTCGACGCCGCGTTGCGCACGTCGGCGCCCGATGTGTTCGCGGCCGGCGACATCGCGGCGCACGACCACCCCCGCTACGGCCACCGGGTCCGGGTCGAGCACTGGGCGAACGCGAAGGACCAGGGCACGCACGTCGCGGGCTCGCTGATCGGGCTGGACGAGCCGTACCAGAAGTCGCCGTACTTCTTCACCGACCAGTACGACCTGGGCATGGAGTACCGGGGTCTGGCGGATCCTTCCGATGAACTGGTCGTGCGCGGCGATGTGGCGTCACGGCAGTTCATCGCGTTCTGGCTGCGCGACGGACGGTTGCGGGCGGCCATGAACGTCAACGTCTGGGACGACGGCACGGCGCTGAGTGCGTTGGTGGACGCGCAGGCGACCGTGACGCCGGCCCAGTTGCGCGAGGAGGATCTCGGCTCGCTGGCCTAGATGCAAGAGCCGTGCATCGGGCCTTCGCCGTTGGCGAGGTCGCCCAAGGCCTTGCGGATGATCGCCATCTCCTGATCGGTGAAGCGGGCGCGGAAGCCGCGTTCGACCTCGGCGAGCGCGGCTCCCGCCTGCTTCTGCAGCTCGCGGCCCTTGTCGGTGATCACCGGCGTGCGCACCCTGCGGTCGTTGGGGTCGGGCACCCGCATGATCAGGCCGGCCCGCTCCAGCTTGTCGAGCTCGCTCATCAGCGTGGTCTTGTCCAGGCCGAGCATCGCCCCGAGCTTGAGCTGGGTGCGCGCGGCCTCCTCGTCGCTGGCGAGTGCCTGCAGGACCAGCTGGCCGCGCAGCGTGATGCCGAACTTCGTGATCTCTTCGGCGAAGGCGGCCCCGACCCGCTGGGTGGCGCGGTGCAGCAGCCAGTTGAAGTCCCACTTCTCGACGCACGCGGCGATCGGTTGCTGCACCTCCATGTGGTCCATCCTACATCCCGTCGAAGATGTTCTCGACTAAGAACATCTTGACGCGGAAGTTCTTCACTCGTATGTTCTGGGTATGACCAATCTGCTGCACATCGACACGAGCATTCGCTACGAGGGATCCGTGACCAGGGAGATCTCTGGTCAGTTCGCTGACGTCTGGCGGTCGGTGAACCCCGAGGGTGGCTACACCTACCGCGACCTGCACGCGTCGCCGATCCCGCACAAGGACGGCACGGACCAGGGCATCGAGGCCGGTCTGATCGCCGAGGTCGACGCCGCGGACGTGATCCTCATCGGCGCGCCGATGTACAACTTCTCGATCCCGTCGACCCTGAAGGCCTGGATCGACCAGGTCGCGACCTCCGCGCACTTCGCCCGCGAGGACGGCACGTTCGCGTGGGGCGGCAAGCGCGTTGTCGTCGTCACGGCTCGTGGTGGCTCGTACAAAGCGGGCACGCCGCGCGAGGGTTTCGACTTCCAGGAGCCCTACCTGCGCGCCGTGCTGTCGATGGTCGGGCTCGACCAGAACCTGGAGTTCGTGCACGCCGAACTGACGCTGGCGGACGTGGTGCCGCAGATGCACCAGTTCCGCGAGCTCGCGGTCGAGTCGCTGGCCGACGCACACCGCGTGGTGAAGGAACTCGCGTCCGCCTAGTCTCGGCCAGATGATCGACAAGGTTGCCTGGATTCAGCTGGAGGGCGGCAGGGTGCTCGGCACCCGATCGGCCGGCAAGGACACGTACTACCTGCCCGGTGGCAAGCGGGAGCCGGGGGAGAGCGACGTCGAGACGCTCGTGCGCGAGATCCGCGAGGAGCTGTCCGTCGAGATCGACGCGGCGTCGGCGCGGCACATCGGGACGTTCGAGGCGCAGGCGCACGGTCACTCGTCGGGGGTGACGGTGCGGATGACCTGTTACACCGCGTCGTTCACGGGGGAACCGGTGGCGTCGGCCGAGATCGAGGAACTCGCCTGGCTCACCACCGCCGATGTGGACCGGATCTCTCCGGTCGATCGCATCATCTTCGCTCACCTGCACGAAGCCGGGTTGCTGGCCTAAGCTGGTAAGCGCTTTCCCAACCCTGTCCACCTACCGCCGCCACGCTGTAGGGAGTGACAAGCATGGGGTCTCGCAACAGATCGGTCGTGCTGGCGGCAGTGTGTGCGACCGCCGCCGGCGCGCTGGCCGGAACGACTCCCGCCATCGCGGAATCCGGAGAGTGGCGCGTCGCTGCGCCGGTCAGCTCTCAATCGGTTGCACCAGAAGCATTCGTCCGGCTCGACAAGGGGAGGTTGAGCCTTTCGGTCCGGCGCGGCGGCTCCACGGTGCTGGAGCCGTCCGCGCTGGGCATCCGCACCGCCGACGCCGACCTGACCTCTGGGCTGAAGTTCGTCGGGTCGTCGTCGCGGCTCGTCCAGGACTCGTACACGACCGTTTCCGGCAAGAAGCGTCAGCACACCTACGTCGGCACCGAGACGACGTTCCACCTCCAACGGCTGGGCGCGCGGTTGGACGTCGTGGTGCGCACGTCCGCGGACGGCGTTGCGTACCGGTACGTGCTGCCGTCGGACAAGTGGGCGACCGTGCTCGGTGAGGCGTCCGAGTTCGCGGTGCCGTCATCGGCTGACAAGTTCCTTCTGCCGTACGACAACGGGCGTGGCGACTACGAGTCCGCGCACGTTCGCGTTGCCGAGAAGGACGTCGAGTACGGCTATCCGGCGCTGTTCCACGTCGGTGACGCATGGCTGTTGCTCGCGGAATCCGATCTCGACGGCCGCTACGGCGGTTCGCGGGTCGTCTACGACGGTTCGCGCTATCGGCTCGTGCTGCCCGATCCGGCCGAGACTTCCACCGGACCGCTGGCCACGCCGTGGCGCGTGCTCGGCGTCGGCTCGCTCGCCGACGTCGTGGAGAGTTCGCTGATCACGTCGTTGGCGCCACCGTCGAAGATCGCCGACACCTCGTGGATCAAACCCGGTACCGCGGTGTGGTCGTGGTGGGGTGACGGCACGGGGAACCTGGCTCTGCAGAAGCAGTACGCCGACTACGCGGCCAAGCAGGGCTACCGGTACAACCTCGTCGACTCCGGGTGGAGCGCCGACTGGATCCCCGAGCTGATCGCGTACTCGAAGGCGCGCGGTGTGGAGACCTGGCTGTGGGTGCGGTGGCAGACCATCGACACCGACAGCGAACGGGAGCGGCTCTTCGCCCAGTACCGCTCGTGGGGCGCGGCCGGGCTGAAGATCGACTTCGTGGAGTCCGACGGACAGGACCGCATGCGCTGGTACGACGCCGTCTACGCGGCGGCCGCGAAATACCAGCTGATGCTGAACTTCCACGGCGCCCCGATCCCGCGCGGCGTCGAACGCACCTGGCCGCACGTGCTGTCGGTGGAGGCGGTGAAGGGCGCGGAGGGCACCAAACCGCGTCCGGGCCGCGAGCCGTTCCCGATCGAGCACTACCTGACATTGCCGTTCACCAGGAACCTGACCGGCCCGATGGACTTCACGCCGGTGACGTTCTCCGGCGTCCGCCCCAACTCGGACGCGGCCGAGCTCGCGCTGAGTGTGCTGTACGAATCCGGTGTCCAGCACTTCGCGGACAAGATCTCCAGCTACGCCGCGTACCCGGTGGCCGAGCAGTTCCTGCGCACCGTGCCGGCCGCGTGGGACGAGACCAGGCTGGTCGCAGGTGATCCGGGCAAGCTCGCGGTGCTGGCCCGGCGGTCCGACGCCACGTGGTTCCTCGGCGCCGGGGTGGCGGGTGATCCGCGTGACCTTTCGGTCGGAACGGGATTTCTCGGCGCCGGCTCCTGGTTGGTCGAGCTGTACCACGACGGCCCGGCGGGCAAGATCACGTTCGACACCAAACGTGTTGCGGCGAGAGACTCCCTGACGGTGCCCGTGGCTCGCGACGGTGGCTACGCGGCCCGGCTCTGCCAGGCGCCGCCGACCGCCACGACCTGCGGCTGATCACTCCATCTGGTCGGTCGCCCGCCACGCGGGGGTCTGGTGCGCAGTGAAGCGGCGCGCCCGGCCCCCGCGTGCCCAGACGGCGGCGGCCGTCGTCACGACGGTGATGATCACGTAGATCGCCGAGAAGCTGAGGTGCGCGACGAGCGCCGCGCCCACGGCGAGTCCCAGCGGTACCGCGCCGAACACGATGCTCATCGCGGTCGCACTGACCCTGCCGAGGACGGCCGCGGGAGTGCGTTGCTGCACCAGCGTGGCCACCGAGATGACGGTCCACGCGAGCCCGACGCCGGTCACGAAACCGGAGACGAGCACCGCCGGAAGCCACGCGACCGTCCTGGCCAGCGCGCCCACGGCCATGAGCAGGAGTCCCGCCCGCACGTCGGCGCGTTTGCCCAGCAGACCGGCGAGGACCGAACCGGCACCCTGGGCGGCGGCCAGCACGCCGAGCAGTTCCGGTCCGTGGTGCAGGCCCTTCTCCACGAGCTGGAACTGGGCGGCGCTGTTGAGCGAGCTCGCGAACAACGCCGTGGCCGTGCCGGCGATCGGCCAGGTCAGTGCCCTCAGGTGCGGCCAGCTCGGTGCCTCGCGGGGTGCGGGCGGTGGTTCGTCGACTCTGATCATGCTGGTGGCCGCGGCGGCGAGCACGAACGAGAACGCGTCGATGGCGATGACCGGCCACGCGCCGTGCGCCGCGAACAGTGCGGCACCGGCGAGTGGCGCCACGAGCTTCATGCCTTCCTGCAACGACATGCGCAGGCCGTTGACCCTGGCGAGCTGGTCCTGGGGGAGCATCGCCACGAGGAGGGCGGGTTCCGCGGCGCTGACCAGCACGGACTTCGTGCCGTAGAGCAGCAGGACCGCGAAGATCACCCACGGTTCGTCGGTGAAGAAGAGCAGTGCCAGTGCCGGGACGATCGCGAGGTCCGTCCAGATCAGCAGTGGCTTGCGGCGGTAGGAGTCGGCGAACCGGCCGATCCACGGAGAGAGCACGCCGGGCGCGTAGACGCACAGGAGCGCCAGCGTGGCGAGCGCGTCGCTGCCCGTGAGCGACTTCACCCAGATCCCGGCGACCAGCAACATCGCGCTCGTCCCGAAGAACGACAGCACGAGGCCGGCGAAGTACCAGCGCACCACGGTCGTACCCCCAGATACGACGAAAGAGAAGAGCGGCGCTCTCCTCCCACTTCAACATATAGCGCACCCGGGGCCTTGCCACAAGACCCCGGGCATGCTTCATCATTGCCCGGCCAACGTCATCTACCTGGGGAAATGGGGAACACTCCATGATCGACGTCATCATCGCCGGCGGTGGACCGACCGGCATGATGCTGGCTGGCGAACTTCGGCTGCACGGCGTGAACGTGGTTCTGCTGGAACGGGACCTGGAGCCCACCAAGGTGGTCAGGGCGCTCGGCCTGCACGCGCGCAGCATCGAGATCCTGGACCAGCGCGGCCTCGCGAACCTGGTCCTGGAGCCCGGCACGACGCACCCGCTCGCCGGGTTCTTCGCCGGCATCGACAAGCCGGCGCCGGAACGGCTCGACACGAAGTACCCGCACGTCCTCGGCCTGCCGCAGCCGATCATCGAACGCGTGCTGGCCGAGCACGCCACCGCGATCGGTGCCGAGATCCGGCGCGGCGCGGAGGTGACCGGGCTGGCGCAGGACGACGAGGGGGTGACCGTCGAGCTGGCCGACGGCACGTCGTTGCGGTCGCGGTACCTGGTCGGGTGCGACGGCGGCCGCAGCACCGTCCGCAAGCTCGTCGGCATCGACTTCCCCGGCGAGCCCACGCGGGTGGAGACGCTGCTGGGCGAGATGGAGATCGGCATGCCCTGGGAGGAGGCGATGCCGTTGATGCTGGAGATCCGCAAGACGCACAAGCGGTTCGGCATCGGCCCGATCGGGGGCCTGGGGACCTACCGGGTCATCGTGCCGGCCGAGGGCGTGAGCGAGGACCGCGCGATCATGCCGACGCTGGACGACTTCAAGCAGCAGCTGGTCCGGATCGCCGGCACCGACTTCGGCGTGCACGACCCGCGCTGGATGTCCCGCTTCGGTGACGCCACCCGGCAGGCCGAGCGCTACCGGTCCGGCCGGGTGTTCCTCGCGGGCGACGCCGCGCACATCCACCCGCCGACCGGCGGTCAGGGCCTCAACCTGGGCGTGCAGGACTCGTTCAACCTGGGCTGGAAGCTCGCCGCGGCCGTGCACGGCTGGGCGCCCGCGGACCTGTTGGACAGCTACGAGGCCGAACGGCACCCGGTGGCCGAGGAGGTGCTGAACAACACCCGTGCGCAGATCGAGCTGATGAAGGTCGAGCCCGGCCCGCAGGCGGTGCGGCGGCTGCTCACCGAGCTGGTTTCGTTCGAGCAGGTCAACAAGTACCTGGTGGAGAAGATCATCGCGGTCGCGATCCGGTACGACTTCGGCTCGTCGGACGACCTGGTCGGGCGGCGGATCGGGGACCTCGCGCTGAAGCGGGGCGGGCTCTACGACCAGATGCACGCCGGTCGCGGGATCCTGCTCGACCAGACCGGAACGCTCTCCGCCGGCGGCTGGGCGGACCGGGTCGACCACCTCGTCGACGTCAGCGAGGAGCTGGACGTGCCCGCCCTGCTGATCCGTCCGGACGGGCACGTGGCGTGGGCAGGTGACGACCAGCAGAGTCTCGACGACCAGCTGGCCCGCTGGTTCGGCACCGCCCGCTGAGCCTTCATGGCGTCTGCAAGTACCACCAGCCACCCGGCTGGTGGTACTTGCAGACGCTCCAACACCCAGAGCCTGGTCACCCGTTCGGGGCTCGGAGACGCTTTGTCACACTGTGCGGCGTGTCCGAGCCGACGACCGCCGTGCTGCTCCGTGCAGCCGAGCTCACCGCCTCGGGGAAACCGCGGCAGGCCATCGACCTGCTGCGGCCCCTCGTGGCGGCGAACCCTCGGCACGCCGAGGCGTGGTGCCGGCTCGCGGCCGCCCACCTCGATCTCGGTGAGGCGGACCAGGCGCTCGACTCGGCCAAGCGCGCGATGATCCTCGACGGCGAGCCCGCGTGGCCGCAGCGGTTGGCCGCGCTGGCGTTGAGCGACCTCGGCCGGCACGCCGAAGCCGCTGTCGCCGCGCGGGAGTCCGTGCGCCGCAAGCCGGGCGACTGGCGTTGCTACGTCGTGCTCGCCGAGGTCCTCGCGGACTCCCCGGACGGCGCCGTGGAGGCGTTCGACGCGGCCCTGCACGCCTCCCAGCTCGCGTCCACCGAGGCGCGGGCGTTCCAGGTGCTCGGCGACGCGGCGCTGCGCATGCGCGACTGGGGCACCGCGGAGCACGCGTACCGGTCGGCGATCAAGCTCGACCCGTCCGACGCCGACTCCAGGGCGAACCTCGCGACCGTGCAACGGCGGCGTTCCGCCAAGCCGGCACCGCTGCAGTTGAACAAGCTGCAAGTGTGGCGTTCGCTGCGCACGCTGTCGTTGCTGCTCGTCGGCGGCGGTTTACTGGCGTTGGTCGCCGGCATGCCGCGACCGACGCCCTACCTGGGGTTCTTCACCGGTGCGCTGGTGCTGTGCTGCGCCGTTGTGGCGTTGCGGCTGCGCCCGTACAAGCTGCTGTTCGGCCTGCGCAAGCTCGCGGTGACGGTGTGGCTGCTCGCCGCGTCAGCACTGATCCTGACCGGCTGGACGGTCGCGTTGTTCATCGGCGCCACCACGATGCAGCCGCTTGTGCTTTCCTGGTTGTGCGCTGTCGTCGGTGGCGCGCTCGTGTACGTCGGGGGAGGCAGGAAGCGGTGATGCGTCGCAACGCGGTCGCGCTCGCGTTCCTGCTGTTCCTCGGACAGCTGTTCATCGTCGCCGCGCCCGCCGAACCGGCGCTCGGTGACGGTTCGGTCATCCGGCACGGCCACGACTTCGCGAACCTGCCGGTCACCGCACCGAAACCGCACAACCTCCAGGCAGCCCAGGTGCCGCAGGCCCAGCTGCCGATGGACGTGCCGCCGGTCGCGAAGCCCGCGGTGCCCAGGCGGTTCGTCGTCGCCTACACCCGGCACACGCACCACCTGCCGCACGGCGTCCACTGGACCCCGCAGCGGGATCGTTCACCGCCTTCCGGTCGCTGAAACCCGTTTCTCAGCAACCACTTTCATCCCGGAAGGCTCTCTCACCCATGTCGCGCGACAACGCGCGACGAGGGCTCCTCGTGCGCGGTCTCATAGCGCTCGGGGTCCTTGTCGCATCTGCTTTTCTGCTGCTCACCACAGATCCCCGCCTCGGCCTCGACCTGCGCGGTGGAACCCAGATCGTCCTGGAGGCCAAGGGCGACTCCGACGCCGCCGACCGATCGCTGGAGGTCCTGCGCCGCCGCGTCGACGCACTCGGCGTCGCGGAACCGGTGATCGCCCGCTCCGGCGAGAACCGCATCGTCGTCGAACTGCCCGGCGTCCAGGACCCGGAAGAGGCGGTGAAGGTCCTCGGCCGCACCGCGCAGCTGACCGTGCAGCGGGGCGGCCAGACCGTCATGACCGGCGAAGGCATCTCGGACGCGCAGTCCGCCCGCAACCCGCAGGGTGCGGGCTTCGTGGTCAACATCCAGTTCCAGGGCGACGCACCGTCGAAGTGGCAGAAGGTCACCGGCGAGGCGGCCTGCGAACCGTCCGGCACCCCCGGTCGGCAGATCGCGTTCGTGCTGGACGGCAAGCCCATCTCGTCGCCTGAAGTAAGCCTCGACACGCCTTGCGGTGCCGGTCAGGCAGGCGGCGCCACCACGATCACCGGCCGGTTCGCTCAAGCCGAAGCGAAGGAACTGGCCCTGGTCATCCGTTCCGGCGCGCTGCCCGTGCCGGTCGAGGTGATCGAACAGCGCACCGTCGGGGCGACCCTGGGCGCGGAGGCGATCGAGGCCAGTGCTCGGGCCGCGATCATCGGCATCGCGCTGACCTCGGTGTTCCTCATCTTCGCCTACCGGCTGGCCGGATTCCTCGCCGTGCTGGCCCTGGTCGGTTACGCGGGCGTCGCCTACGCGGGCCTGCTGGCCATCGGCGCCACCCTGACGTTGCCGGGCCTCGCCGGTTTCGTGCTGGCGATCGGCATGGCGGTCGACGCGAACGTCCTGATCTTCGAACGAGCACGCGAGGAGTACGCCAGAAAACCGAACCTGCGCCGAGCCGCGGAGGGTGGCTTCCGCGGGGCGTTGAGCGCGATCGCCGACTCGAACGTGACGACGCTGCTGGCGGCCGGGTTGCTGTTCTGGCTGGCCACGGGCCCGGTCCGGGGTTTCGGCGTCACCCTGACCATCGGTGTGCTGGCGTCGATGTTCAGCGCTCTGGTGCTGTCGCGCGTGCTGGTGCTGTGGGTGTTCGGCCTGCGGTTCGTGTCGAAGCGCCCACGTCTGAGCGGCCTGCACACCCTGGGCTGGGTCCGGCAGCGGTTGTCGGTCGTGCTGTACCGGCGGCCTTCCCGGTGGCTGATCACCGCCGGCGTGCTGGTGCTCGTGGCGTTCGCCGGCCTGTTCGTGCGCGGCCTGAACCTGGGCGTCGAGTTCACCGGCGGCCGCATGCTCGACTTCACCGCGGGCGGCCCGATCGACGCCGGCCGGGTCCGGAGCGCGTTGTCCGGCGCGGGTTTCTCCGACGTGGTCGTGTCCTCCTCCGGCAACGAGGTCTCGCTGCGCACCGGCCCGATCGACGACGCTGCCTCTTCGCGGCTGGGCGAGGTCGTGTCCTCGGCCGTCGACGGCGGCGTCCGCCAGTCCAGCAACGAGCTGATCGGCCCGTCGCTGTCGTCCGAACTGCGCCGCAACGCCGTGATCGGCCTGGCCATCGCCGTGATCGCCCAGCTCGGCTACCTGGCCGTGCGCTTCGACTGGCGCCTCGGCCTCGCGACGGTCGCCGCCCTGCTCAGCGACGTGGTGGTGCTGGTCGGCGTGTTCGCCTGGATGGGCAAAACCGCCGACGGGGTGTTCCTCGCGGCCCTGCTGACCGTGATCGGCTACTCGGTCAACGACTCCGTGGTCGTGTTCGACCGTCTACGCGAACTGCGCGGCTCTCGTTTCAAAGCGTCTTACGCCGACGTGGTGTCCGACGCGGTCGTGCAGACCGTGCCGCGCACCGTGAACACCGGAATCGGCGTGTTGTTCGTGCTGGCGGCGCTGCTGGTGCTGGGCGACGGCTCGCTGGCCAACTTCGCGACGGCGTTGCTGATCGGCCTGATCGCCGGCACGGCGTCCACAGTGGTCACCGCGGCCCCGGTGGCGCTGTGGCTGGAGTCCCGCTGGCCGCGCCGAGCAGTTTCGAAGAAGCGCCCGGTGGGGGTGCACGCCTAGCTCCTCCCCGCCTTCGCGCTTGGTTCAGCGACCCGTTCGGCAACGAGCTCTTCCTGGTGCGGCCGGCTTCGTAGCAAGCTGGACGCATGACCTCATTCGCCGCGTACCAGAACGAGATTTACCTGCAGGGGCTCGGCGGCGCGGTGCCGCCGTTCACCACCGATCCGAACGCGCTGGAGCAGTCCGCGCGCGACCGGCTGGGACCGGGGCCGTTCTGGTACGTGGCGGGAGGTGCGGGCTCGGGCGCCACCGTGAAGGCGAACCGGGACGCTTTCGAACGCGTGCAGATCGTGCCGCGGATGCTGACCAACGCCACCGAGCGGCACCTCGGTGTTTCCGTGCTGGGCACCGAGCTGCCGGCGCCGGTGATGCTCGCACCCGTTGGTGTGCAGTCGATTCTGCACCCGGACGGCGAGCTGGCGACCGCGCGGGCGGCGGCCGAGCTCGGGGTGCCGATGGTGTTGTCGACCGCGTCCTCGCACACCATCGAGGAGGTCGCGGAGGCTTCCGGCGACGGGCCGCGCTGGTACCAGCTGTACTGGCCGAACGACCCGGACGTGTGCGCGTCGCTGCTGGAGCGGGCTCGCAAGGCCGGGTACACCGCGTTGGTCGTCACGCTCGACACGTGGACGCTGGCGTGGCGGCCGCACGATCTGGACCAGGCGTACCTGCCGTTCCTGCGCGGAGTGGGCACGGCGATTCCGTTCAGCGACCCGGTTTTCCGCGCTGGGCTGCAGAAGTCGCCGGAGGAGGACCTGCCGATGGCGATCCTGCGCTGGGTGCAGCTGTTCACCGGCACCGACAAGTCGTGGGACCAGCTGGCGTTCCTGCGCGAGCACTGGGACGGGCCGATCGTCCTGAAAGGAATCCAGCACGCGGACGACGCGCGCAAGGCCGTCGAGTTCGGAATGGACGGTGTCGTCGTGTCCAACCACGGCGGGCGTCAGGTCGACGGCGCGGTGGGGTCGCTGGACGCGCTGCCGTCGATCGTCGAGGCGGTGGGGGAGCAGGTCGACGTGCTGTTCGACTCCGGCATCCGGACCGGCGCGGACATCGTGAAGGCGTTGGCGCTGGGGGCCAAGGCCGTGATGGTCGGACGGCCGTTCGCGTACGGGTTGGCGCACGGCGGTCAGGTCGGGGTGCGGCACGTGTTGCGCAGCCTGCTCGCGGACTTCGACCTGACGCTCGGGCTGTCGGGTCACCGCAGCCCGGCCGAGCTGGGCCCGGACGCGCTGCGGTTCACCCCTTAAGGCATCGTCGCGGTCATCCGCGCCAACGTGCCGAAGTCGGCTGGCTGCACCCGCAGCCAGCCTTCGCTCTTGGCCGCGAGGTACCGGCCGTTCGGCGTGTCGATGAACGTGAGCGGCGCGATGCAACGCTGCTTGCGTCCCAGGTGGTCGCGCTTGGCCGAGTAGACCTGACCGCCGCCGGTGCGCGGCTGGCTCATGATCTCCTTGAGCTGCGCGACCAGGTGGTCGTTCGGCGTGCTCGTCGGCCGGCTCTGCTGCATGAACGAGCCGGTGTCCTCGTACGACTGCCGCGGCTTCGGCTTCATCGCGTCCTCGGGCAGCGTGATCGGACCGCCCTTGCCCGCCGGCACCGGAGGCAGCGCGCCGACCAGTGCCTGCGGTGCCTCGTCCGGGCGGACCGGTTCGAGCACGAACTGCTGGTCCGGCGTCAGCACGATCCGCAGCGCGTCCTGGCCGTTCGTCACGACCAGCACGCTCTGTTGCGGGCCGTCCTTCAAGCTGAAGAACGCCCAGTACTCCACGCCCGCCTCGACCACGAGCCGCAGCGCGGCAGCCAGGTCCGGGTGGACCTGGCTGCCGCGCGCGAGCCCGTACTGCTCGAGCTGCGCCCAGGCCGACCGCTGCAGCCGTTCGAGCTCACTCACGTCGCCCGACTCGAGGAGGTCCTCGTCGAAGTCGACCTGGGTGAGCAGCGCACGGTGCAGCGACGGCAGACCCGCGGCCTGCCACGCCTGGTAGAGCGCGGTGACAGGGATGGCGACCCTGCTTCTCAGCACGTTCTCTCCTTATCCGCCGATGACCGGCGGAGCCACCATCGTTCCGTCACCGAAGATGTCCTCGGTCTCCTGCAGGTAGGACGCGGACTTGTGCTCCTTGTCCTCCTCGCCCTCACCGCGACCGGCACCGGCACCCATGCCGCCGGCCCCCATGCCCGCACCGCCCCGGCCACCAGCACCGGCCGCACCGGACCCGGCCGGCCCGAAGCCACCGGCACCGCCGCGCCCTTCACCGGCCACACCGGCAGCGCCACCGAACCCGCTGCCCATGCCGCCGGGCCCACCGAGCCCGGCCCCGCGAGCCGCCGCGGCGCCACCAAGCCCACCGCCGCCGCCACCGCGACCACCACCGGTACCGCCGCCGGGCCCGCCGAGCCCACGTCCGCCGGGTCCACCGGGACCGCCGGTCCGGTTGCGCGGGTCGTTGGGGTCGAACCGGCCGCGGTTGCGCGGGTCGTTCGGGTTGTTCGGATCCCAGCGGCCGCCGGGCGGGATGTTGGGATCACCCGTGGGAGGCCGGTTGCGGGGGTCGTTCGGGTCGCCGGGCGGGAACTGCGTCTGCGGCGCACCGGGCTCGAGCCAGGCCGGGTTCGTGCTGTCCGTGGGCGGCTTCCACCCGGACAGGTTGGTCTGGTCCTGGGAGCCGCTCCGGTCGCCGGAGCCGGTCGGCTGGTCGATGCCGTCGGGGGGAAGACCGGTCTTGGGCGGTGTCGTCTTCACGGGCCCGATGTTGGGGTCCCCGCCGTTCTCTTCGATGCTGACGTCACCCGTGGTCGGCGCAATGAACGTGGGCATGCTGTTCGCGCTCGCGGTGACGGCGCTCCCGTACTGGTTGAACGCCCGCATGTTCGCTTCGTTGACCTGCTGGTTCTTCTCGACCGCCTCGTCGTAGTCGGTCTCCCAGAACGCGAGGTCGTTGAGGAACGGCTTGTCCGGCACCGACGGCGGCTTCTGCATCGCGTACTTGGCGTTGACGTACGCCTCGCCGACCGTGTCGGACGTCGTGGCCGCTGAGGTCGCGGATGCTCCCGTGACATCCGCCCAGGTGGCGAGTGGCGAGGTGTTGCCGCGGGCGGAGTCGGCCGCCGCACCTTCCCACGACGCGCCGGAGTCGCTCACAGCCTTGTTGATCAGATCGGCGACGTCGGTGTGCCCCGACGAGAGGTCACGCCAGCCCTGCGCGGTCGGGGCCGTGCTCTGGCTCGGCCCCTTCCCCTTCTCGAACCACTTGTAGACCGTGTCGCCGCCCGCGAGGGGCAGCATCAAGAACCCGCCGATGTTCGGCTCATCCCCAGCCATGTCTGCTACCCCTTCAGTGTCTGGACGACTAGCTTGGCGAATTCCTCGGACTCGGTGCAGGGCTTCTTGGTCGCCCGTTCGGCGGAAGCGACGCTCACCGAAGAGGTGACCGAGTCGGTGTCGGACACCTGGATGATCGTGCGGCAGTCGATGGACGCGTCGGTGCCGTCGTAGGTGACGAAGCGGATGCCGTCGACCTTGTGGTCGGTGAAGACCGGGCTGTTCTTGACGTTGGCGATCATGTCGTCCACCGACTTGTCAGGCGTGACGGCGACCCTGTACGTCGAGTTCTTGATGACGTCCTGCCCCTTCCACGCACACTGCTGGCCAATCGTGGTGGAGGTGGTTTCCGGCGCGCGGACGCTTCCGAGCTTTGCCAGTTGAGCGGCCGGGACGACGTCGCACGGCTTCTCCACGAACTTGGCGATGCTGAGCCCGGAAGACGAGCCATTGCTCGTGGGTGAGCTGCTGGTCTGGTCCCCGCCGGTCGGCGCCGTCGTGTTGGGGTTTCCGCCGGTCTTCTCCGAGCATCCGGCGAGGACACCGATGGCGATGACGGCGGTCAACAGAGCGGTCATTCGCTTCAAGGTCGTGTCAGCCCTTCATCGCGGCCTTCGCCGCGTCGTCGGTGCCCCGGTACTCGGCCAGAGCCTTCTCGATGTTCTCGATCGTCTTCTCGAGCGCTTTCCGGGCCAAGTCATTGGCCCAGAGATAGCCGCCGGGCTCCTCACCCGCTGCCTGGCGCATCGCGAGCGTGGCCCAGCCGCTGTAGGGGTCGGGGCCAGGGGCGCCTGACTGCTTGAGGTTTGTGGCTGTGTTCCTCAGGTCGTTCAGATGCTCGACAGCCGCTTTCAGGCCGTCGATCATCTTCTGCGCCTGACTCGGCTCGACGCTGAACCTCTTCACCCCAGCGCCGCCGGCTCCCGCTGCCGTGGCGCCCGCCGCTGCGGCAGCACCCGCAACGGCCCCAGCCGCGGCGCTGACCGCCGGCACGATCGCGTCGAACATCAGCATCTCAGCCAGCTCCCCTCAGAACTCCACACCCCTGTTAGAGGATATTCGCATAGGTCCGGTTCCAAGCGTGGGTGAACGAGCGACGCCGACCAGGTCACATGGCCGTTTCGTGCAAGACCCGGCGCGTCGGGCGGCCTACGTTCGAGACATGATCGAACAAGCGAGGAACTTCATCTGGCACAACGCCCGCACGCTGGAACAACGCTGGTTCGAGCACGCCTTCGACGGCGGCAGTGCGGAGCACGTGGTCCAGGCCGTGCTGGCCTACCGCAACGACGACGGCGGATACGGCTATGCCCTCGAACCCGACCACCGCGGTCCCACCAGCCAGCCGCTGCACGCCCTGCGCGCCCTTCAGCTGTTCGGCGAGGTCAACGCCCCGGAGCAGGCCGAATCGGTCCTGACCTGGCTCGAGCGCACCTGCCCCGACGGCAGTGTCCCGTTCGGAATGTCCACTTCGAAGGACCACCCCAAGGCACCCTGGGTCGCCGCCGACGACCAGGGCGGACTTCTCCTCACCGCCCAGATCGCCGCCGCACTGCACGCGATGAACATCACCAGCCCGTGGCTCGCGAGGGCGACCGACTACTGCTGGCAGGAGATCGAAAAGCTCGCCGAGACCCACCCGTACGAGTTGCGCGCCGCGGCGATGTTCCTGGACGAGGTCCCCGACCGCGCCCGCGCCGAACTGGCCGCCGAAAAGCTCAAGCATCTCAAGCCGAGCACCGAGGGATATGCGGACGGCGAGGCACTGGAACCGCACCAGTACGCGCGGAAACCCACCAGCGTCGCCCGCAGGTGGTTCACCGACGACGAATTCGGCAAGGACCTCGACGAACTCCAGAACGGCCAGCAGGAAGACGGCGGCTGGAACTTCGGCTTTCCCGCCTTCACCCCGATAACCCACTTCGAATGGCGCTCGATCGCCACGATCGACGCGCTGCTGACCCTGAAACGCTACGGCCGGATCAGCTGACCCAACGACACGCCGGCCAGAGCACGGACCTCGCGGGCCAGGTGCGCCTGGTCCGCGTAACCGGCTTCGGCGGCGACCGAGGCGAACGGCACACCGTCCCACGCCAGGCGCAGCGCGGCGTCGAACCGCAGCACCCGCTGCAGCACCTTGGGCGGATATCCGAACGCGTCGAGGCATCGGCGGCGCAGCTGACGTGAGCTCAGCCCGATCTCCCACGCGGCCGAGCGCACGTCGCAGGTCCGCAGCAACGAAGCGGTGCCGCTCAGAACCGGATCCACGACGACCCGCGAGGCGCAGAAGTCCACCATCTCCGAGAACGACGACAGCCGGGCCGAAGGCACCAGCTCCGCCAACGGCACCCGCAGGTCTCGCACGGCATGCGCGGGCACACCGAACACCGACGGGAACGCGCCGGGCGGCAACCGCACCCCGTACAACGTCCCCGGCGCCACCACGGCGAGCTGCGCGGCGGTGTCCGGACCGGCCACGAACAACGCACCACTCGCCGGTGTCCACATCAGATCGGTGCACCCGTCCGGCACCACGCGTTGCACGGTCGACGCGGAGACCGTGCGCGTCCACAGGCAAGCCAGGCCCGCGGGAGCAGGACGTTCGGCGTACACCTGTCCATCAAAGCAAATGGCGCCGCATCCCGAAGGACGCGGCGCCAGATGGACGATACTGGGATTGAACCAGTGACCCCTACCGTGTCAAGGTAGTGCTCTCCCGCTGAGCTAATCATCCGTGTCGTGCGGATGACATTCTAGCGGACGAACCCACCTCGGCGCGCACCCAGGGGTCAGGTCCCGAACTTCACCCAGTTCACGCTGACGTACGGCGCGGGCTGACCGGACGTGAAGGTCACGTACACGTCGTGCACCCCGCTGATGTTGGAGATGTTGGCGGGAATGGTTCTCCACGCGTCCCAGCCCCCGGTGTTGCCGACCGCGAACGAACCGACCGGGGTCGCCGTCCGCGAGCCGAGCCGCACCTCGACCAGCCCGCTCACGCCGCCACCGGCACCCGAGGCGACACGAGCGTAGAACTGCCGCGCCGGGCCCGCGCCGAAGTCGACGCCCGAGAACTTCAGGTAGCCGCCGTTCGCGATCTGGTGCACGCCCGAGCCGCCGTCACCCGGTGCCACCGAACCGCCCGAACGCTCGGCCGCGCTCTCCGCCTGCAGCTCGGTGTAGGCCGAGCCACCGCCACCGGGCGGGGGAGTGGTCGTCGTCGTGGTGGTCGGAGGAGTGCCGCCAGCCGAGTAGACGGCCACGTAGTCCACGACCAGCGAGTGCCCGGACTGAGTGGCCGCGACAGGGGTCGGCTGGTTGTTGTTCAGCGCGTTCGGGAACGCCCCGCCCATCGCGAGGTTCAGCAGGATGAAGTACCCCGCGTGCGACGTCATCTGGTTCCAGACCGTCGCGCCGACGCGGGCCTGGGTGACCTGGTGGTACGACTGGCCGTCGACGAACCAGGTGAAGGTCTTCGCGGCGTCGTCCCACTCGAAGCGGTAGGTGTGGAACGCGGACTGGCAGGACGCGCCGGGGCACGTCCGCGAGTTGCCGATGCCGGTGAACTCGCCGCAGGCACCGCCGGGAGCCACGTCGCAGTGCAGCACACCCCAGACGGAGTTGATGCCGTTGACGTTCTCCATGATGTCGAACTCGCCGATGCCCGGCCAGTTCCAGTAGTTGCCGCGGAACGGCGAGCCCAGCGCCCAGAACGCGGGCCAGTAGCCCAGCGCGGCCTGACCGGTGACGTTCGGCATCTGGATGCGGCCCTCGATGGCGAGCTTGCCGCCGGGCGCCGGCTTGAAGTTGGCGCGCTGGGTCTCGATACGTGACGACGTCCAGTTGCCCGCGCCGTCCTTCAGCGCGGTGATCCGCAGGTTGCCGGAGCCGTCGAGTTTGATGTTCTGCGTGCTGTTCGTGTAGTTCTGGATCTCGCCAGTGCCCCAGTTGGCGGGGCCGCCGGGGTAGGCGTGACCGAGGTCGAAGATCCAGTTGGAGCTGGACGGCAAGGATCCGTTCGGACCGTTGAAGTCGTCACCCCACACCTGCGTCCATCCCGCTGCAGGGGGTGGGATCGAAGCGTTGGCGGACATGGCGGCGATCGCCAGGGGTACCGCGGCAATAAGAGCTGTCGTGGCCGCGAGAATGCGGCGGCGTTGCCTCATGCGCGAGTGACCTCCTTGTCACGGGTGCAGTCCATTTATGAGAGCGCTCTCACGGCGCAAGAACAAGCGGCCAATCGGAGCAACGACCACGAACGCACCAGGTCGCGCAGCGTCTCGTTTGGACTTATTTCGCGTCCGCGTAGCACGTCACGGGCACCGCGTTCATCGGGAACCGCACCGCCGTGTCGCCGAACAGCAACCGCGTCGCCTCGCGACCGGCCTCGGCGATCGCCTCGATCACCGCGTCGGCGTCCGCCCGTGGGCAGTGCACGAGCACCTCGTCGTGTTGGAAGAACACCAGATGCGCCTCGGCCGGCAACCGATTGCGCAGCACGGCCAACAACGCCGCCGTCCAGTCCGCCGCGCTGCCCTGCACCACGAAGTTGCGGGTGAACCGGCCCCAGTTCCGCGCCGCCTGCCGCGACGAGCGCGACACCTCACCGGAGTCGTCGGCGCCACCGGTGAGTTCGCGCCACGCCTCCGACGGTTCGGGTGACGTGCGCCCGAGCCGGGTGCGCACCATGCGGCCTTGCTCACCGGCCTGCGCGGCGGCTTCCACATAGCCGACGGCTTCGGGAAACCTCTTGCGCAGCACGGCGAGCAGCGGTCCGGCCTCACCCGAGGTGCCGCCGTACATCGCCGACAACATCGCGATCTTCGCGCGCGGCCGCTCGCCCTTGAACGAGTCCTCGGCCAGTGCGGAGTACAGGTCGTCGTCCGTGCACACCTCGATCAGCCGCTGATCGCCGGACAGCGCGGCCAGAATCCGCGGTTCGAGCTGCGACGCGTCGGCCGCGACGAGGCACCAGCCGTCGTCCGCGATCACGGCCTGCCGCATCAGCTTCGGAATCTGCAGTGCCGCACCACCCCGCGACGCCCACCGCCCCGACACCACCCCGCCGACCACGTAGTCGGGCCGGAACCGCCCGTCCTGCACCCACGCGTCGAGCCACGTCCAGCCGTGCGCCACCCACAGCCGTGCGCGCTCTTTGTAGTCCAGCAACGGTTCCACCGCGGGGTGGTCGACCTGCTTCAACACCCACCGGCGCGCCGACGGCACCTCGATGCCCGCCCGCGCGAACGCCCGCACGATGCTGGCGGGGGCGTCCGGGTTGATCTCCTTGCCGCCGAACGCCTCCTGGATCTGATCGGCCAGCGCCTGCAACTGCTTCGGCCGCGCACCCGGCGCCGGGCGCGGGCCGAGCACCTCCTCCAGAAGCCTGTTGTGCACGTCCGCCCGCCACGGCAACCCGTGGTGCGTCATCTCCGCCGCCACCAACGCCGACGCCGACTCCGCCGCGATCAGCAGCCCCAGTGCCGGATTCCGTTGCTGCGCCCGGAAAACCAGCGACAACGCGGCCAACGCGTCCGTGTCGCCCGGCAGCACCACCGGTTCCGGTTCGAACAACGTCAGCTCGACGTCCTTTTTGCGATGCCCCAGATCGGCCGGTGCGGGCAGGCCCAGCGCCCGTGCCAGCGCCGCCGGCAGTTCGCGCGGCTCCCGGTGCCTGCCCTCGGCACCGAGCAGCAACGCCTCGGTCAGGAACAGGTCCCAGCACCGGTCGACCCGCACCCCCGCGGCGAGCAGCAGCGGATAGATCTCCGAGGTGTCCGCCCACACCCACCGCGGTTTGTGGGCGCGCTCCAGCGACGCGACGGCGGAGGCGACGGAAGAGGCTGACATCGCGGGACCGGCGGGCGTCCCGTCGTCGTGCAGCTTCTGCCACCGCCCAGCGCCGTCCGGGTCGAGGACGAGGGCAACCAGCACACCCCAGATTGTGCAGCGAGGGTCTGACAGTTTCAGTGTGGGCTGAAACCGAGGCCGGTTTCGGACCAGGAACACGCCTAGTGGTTGGAGCCTCTCCAAGCCAGACAGCAATGGAGTGAAGGAAAAACGGGAAAAGACCACGATGGTGTGGTCTTCCTACCCCTGGCCTGACCACGCGCCGACTATGAGGCTGTGGACCGAGCACTCAGCGTCGCCGCATTGCTGGACCCCACCCATCAGGTGGTCCCCTTTCACGGCAGAGAATCCGAACTGCACGCCCTCACGCTCTGGCGCGACAGCCCAGCGCCACGGGCGTCTCTGCTGCTGCACGCTCCGGCGGGCGCGGGCAAGACCAGGCTGCTCCAGCACTTCCAGGACCAGTGGGACGACGACGCCCACGGCGGGCTGCTGCTGATCGACGACGCCGACCGGCTCGACTGGCCGGACGTCTTCGGGAGGCTGCAGGACACGCTCCGGCACGGACCGGCGCGCAGGCGGGTGCTGCTGGCGGCGCGGACCACGGGCTGGTGGTGGTCCTCCACCCGCCAGCGCATCGCGGACTTCGACCACGAGGTCACCGACCTGGCGCTCGCCCCGACGGTGCAGGACCGCGCCGGGTCGTTCACCCTCGCCTGCCAGCACTTCGCCAAGCAGCTCAACGTCACCGCGCCGGACGAACCGCCGCCGAACATCGCCGGCGAGACGGTGCTCGACCTGCACATGGCCGCGCTGACCACGGTCCACGGCGACCCGTGCGACGTGAACCGCACCCAGCTCGTCCGCCAGCTCCTCCAGCGCGACGACGGTCCCCGCAGCGGCCGCATCGCCGAGGACTACCTCGCCGTCGCCACCCCGGAGAACCCGGACCCTGACCTGCTCGCCCGCGCCGCGCTGCGGTGGCCGAACCTGCGGTCGGGGCTCGACCAGCTGATCGCGGACGACCCCGGGATCGCGCGCGACATGGCCCGCGACAGCCTCCGCATCACCGCCGAGATCGGCTCGTGCGCGACCGCCGAGCACCTCGCCCGGCAGATCTTCCGCGACGAGCGCTTCGCCGTGGACGCGATTCCGTCGATGCTTACCCTGCGCCTGATCGACCGCGCCCAGGACGTCCTCGAACGCGCCGAGATGTACGGGATGCTCAGCGCGCGCACGATGTTGTGCGGCCTGCGCCAGGAGTCCGTCGAGGCCTCCCGGCAGGAGGTCGAGTGCTACCGCGAGCTCGTGCGGCAGGACCAGGAGAACCGGCCGTTGCTCGCGGACGCGCTCGGAGACCTGGGACTGCGGCTCATCAACGCCCAGCGGCGCGACGAGGTGCTCGCGGTCTCGGAGGAGGCGATCGCGCTGTGGCACGAGATCGCGCTCGACGACCCGGAGACCACCCCGCAGCTCGCCTCCGCCCTCGAACAGATCAGCTACCGCTACCAGGCGCTCGGCCAGGACGAGGCGGCGATGACCGCGCTGAGCCGGGCCACCCTGCTCTTCCAGGAGCTCTCGAAGAACCACCCCGCGTTGTTCCGCGTCGACTTCGCGCGCGTCGCCGCCGCCATGGCCCGCCGCTATCACGTCGAGGGCGAGAAACAGCACGCCGCCGACTCGATGCAGCTCTCCATCGCGAACTGGCGGGTGCTCGCCCGTGAGGACCCGCGCTTCGAACCCGAGCTCGCCCGCAACCTCGTCGTGGCCGGCACCATGCTCGTCGACCTGGGCAGGGCCGAAGCCGCCGCCGACACGTTGAAGGAAGCGGTCGACCTCTTCCGCCGGCTCGCGATCGTCAACCCCGACACGTTCCGCGGCGAGCTCGCCGACGCGTTGATGCGGTACAGCCAGGCGCTGGGCGAAGGCCTGGACGCGGAGCTCACCGCGCGGGAAGCCGTGATGGCGTGGCGGGAAACGGGGGACCAGAAGGGTCTCGGCAACGCGTTGCTCAACGTCGCCCGGCTCGCCCGCGATCTCGGTGCGGTCGAGGAAGCCGTCGAGGTGTACCGGGAACTGGTCGAGCAGGACCTCGTCTGGAACCAGGTCGACCTCGTGATCGCCCTGGCGGCCCTCGTCGAGCAGCAACTTCGCCACGACCTGGACGAGCAGGCGCTGCGCACCGCCGACGAGTGCCTGGAGCTGTGCCACCGCCTGCCGTCCCAGCTCGTCGAGTTCTTCGGCGCGAAGCTGGCTCCGGCACTGGAATGCGCGGCTCGGGCACTGTCCGAATCGGACCATCACGTGCGGGCGCTGCGGATGTCCGAGTTCACGGTCGAGGTCTGCCGTGCGCTGATCCCGAGGACACCGCCGACCACCTATCTCTCGGCCGTGCAACAGCACGCGTGCAGGCTACGTGGCGCGGAACGGAAGGACGAGGCGAGGAACACCGCGCACACGGCCGTGGTGCTGTGGCACATGACCGGGCTGGACCTCGATCGGCAGGCCGGGTACGCCGACGCGCTCACGATCTACGCACGGCTGTGCGGGGAGACGAAGCACGAGGTGGGTAAAGCACTTCGGCTCACCCACCGCGCGGTGGAGATCCTCCGCGAGGCGGGTGAGCCGGTGAAGCTGGAGTTCGCCCTCGAAACGGCCGAGGAGCTCAGCTCTTCGTGAGCAGCGACCGCACGAAGAACGCGACGTTGGCCGGACGCTCGGCGAGACGACGCATGAAGTAGCCGTACCACTCGTCGCCGTACGGGACGTACACGCGCATGCGGTTGCCCTCGGTGGCGATGCGGCGCTGCTCCTCGGGCCGGATGCCGTACAGCATCTGGAACTCGTAGGAGTCCTTCGAACGCGCGGACGCCAGGTCGGCGGCGATCGCGATCAGGCGCGGGTCGTGCGAGGCCACCATCGGGTAGCCCTGACCCTCCATCAGCACCTTCAGGCACCGCACGTACGACCGGTCGACGTCGTGCTTGTCCTGGTACGCAACGGAAGCAGGCTCCTGGTACGCGCCCTTGCACAGTCGCACCCGAGAACCGGAGTGCGCGAGGTCGCGGCAGTCCTGTTCGGTGCGCCTGAGGTACGCCTGGAGCACCGCGCCGACCCACGGGAAGTCCACCCGCAGCTCACGCAGGATGCCCAGCGTGGAGTCCGTGGTGGTGTGGTCCTCCATGTCGAGCGTCACGGTCGTGCCGACGACCGCGGCCGCCGCACAGATCCGCCGTGCGTTCTCCAGCGCGATCTTCTCGCCGTCGATGGCCAGCGACTGGCCGACCGCGGACAGCTTGACCGACACCTCGGCGCCGTTCGTGAGCCCGTGCGACTCCAGCCGCCCCAGCAACGTCAGGTAAGCCTCGACGGTGTAGTTGGCCTGCGACTCCTCGAACGTGTCCTCACCAAGGTGGTCGAGAGTCACCAACCGTCCGTCGCCGAGCACCTCGGCGGTAACGCGGATGGCCGCGTCGACCCCGTCACCGGCGACGAACCGCTCGACGACCGGCCGGGTCAGCGGCGTCGACTCGACGAGCTTCCGCGCCCCCGCACTCCGGGACGCGGCAAGAAGACTGGATCGCAACATTTCACGTCCTAGGGGTGCGGGATGAAGGGCTCCTTCATCCACTTGTGGTGGATGAAGGAGCCCTTCATCGACTTCGGGCTTGGTCAGCCCTGGTGCGGGTGGAGGTGGGAGGTGGGTGCCGCGAAGGTCTCCTTGATGGAGCGCGGGCTGACCCAGCGGAGCAGGTTGTGGACCGACCCCGCCTTGTCGTTCGTGCCGGACGCGCGGCCGCCGCCGAACGGCTGCTGGCCCACGACGGCACCGGTGGGCTTGTCGTTGACGTAGAAGTTGCCGGCGGCGAACCGCAACTCCTCCTGCGCGTGCGCCACGGCGGCGCGGTCGCGGGAGATGATCGAGCCGGTCAGGCCGTACGGCGCCGCGCTCTCCATCTGCTTGAGCACGGCCAGGTAGTCGGCGTCCTCGAACACGTGGACCGCGAGCACCGGGCCGAAGAACTCGGTGGTGAACACGGAGTTCGTCGGATCCGAGCCGACGAGCACGGTCGGCCGCACGAAGAAGCCGTCCGAGTCGTCCGCGGTGCCACCGGCGGCGATCTCCAACGTGGCGTCGGCGCGAGCGGCCTGCAGCACGCCCGAGAGCTTGTCGAACGAACGGCGGTCGATCACCGCGCCACCGAAGTTCGAGAAGTCGGTGACGTCGCCGTAGGTCAGCGCCTCGACCTCGGCCAGGAACTGGTCCTTGATCTTGTTCCACACCGAGCGCGGCACGTAGGCGCGCGACGCGGCGGAGCACTTCTGGCCCTGGTACTCGAACGCACCGCGGATCATGGCGACGCGCAGCACGTCCGGGTCGGCAGACGGGTGCGCCAGGATGAAGTCCTTGCCACCGGTCTCGCCGACGATCCGCGGGTACGAGCGGTAGTTCGCGATGTTCGAGCCGACCTGCGCCCACAACTTCTGGAACGTCGCGGTGGAACCGGTGAAGTGGATGCCCGCGAGGTCGGGGGAGTTCAGCGCCACCTCGGACACGGCGAGGCCGTCACCGGGCAGCAGGTTGATCACGCCGGGCGGCATGCCGGCCTCTTCGAGCAGCCGCATGGTGAGGTGCGCCGCGAACGACTGCGTCGGCGACGGCTTCCACAGCACCACGTTGCCCATCAGCGCGGGCGCGGTCGGCAGGTTGCCGGCGATCGCGGTGAAGTTGAACGGCGTGATCGCGTAGACGAAGCCCTCGAGCGGACGGTGGTCCGTGCGGTTCCACACACCGGGGGAGGAGATCGGCTGCTCGGCCAGCAGGTTGCGGGCGAACTGCACGTTGAAACGCCAGAAGTCGATCAGCTCGCACGCGGAGTCGATCTCGGCCTGGATCGCGGTCTTCGACTGGCCGAGCATCGTCGCGGCGTTGAGCGTCTGGCGCCACGGGCCGGCGAGCAGGTCGGCGGCGCGCAGGATGATCGCCGCGCGGTCGTCGAACGACATCGCGCGCCACGCAGGGGCGGCCTCGCGGGCGGCCCGCAACGCGTCGGTGGTGTCCTGCTGGGTCGCGCCGGCGAGGGTGCCGAGGACCGAGCGGTGGTTGTGCGGCTGGACGACGTCGAAACGCTCACCGCCACCCATGCGCTGTTCGCCACCGATGGTCAACGTCAGCTCGAGCGGCTCCTTCTGCAGCTCGGCCAGCTTGGCCTGCAGCTCAGCACGCTCCGGGCTACCGGGGGCGTACTGCAGGACCGGCTCGTTGACCGGGGCGGGAACCTGGGTGACCGCGTCCACTCGCAACTCCTTCTGGGCTTGTTCGGTGGCTAAACCGTAAGACCGCCCAACCCCGCCCCCGTTGTGCAACCGGCCAAGATTCACCGGTTCAGATGTACGATCAGCCAACATTTTGGACACGCGGGGCCCCCGCGTGTCGCAAGTGGGTACGCGGGGGCCCCGCGTGCCGAAAGGCGGGGTGGCGGTGAGTCTGCGGCACATCTTGATCGCGCTCGGCGATCCCCTCGTCGAACTGCAGGTCGCCCCCAACGGCCTGGAGGTCGACGTGCGCGATGTCGTGATCATGGATCCGGACGACCCGCCGGACGTCGCCGCCGGCGACCTGGCGTTGCTGATCGGGGCACGTGGCCGGGCCGCGCTGCCGCTGATCAGGGCGGCCGGACGCGCGAAAGCCGCCGCCGTCGCGGTCAAGGAGTCGTCCCAGGCGCTCTCGCAGGCGGCCGTGGACGCGGGGGTGGCGTTGCTGGAAGTCCGCCCCGAGGTGCGCTGGGGACACCTGGAGTCGCTGGCCAAGGGCGTGCTGACGACCACGACCGACGACGGCGAGGTCCTCGGCGACCTGTTCGCGCTCGCGCAAACGATTGCGACCCTGACCGGCGGCATCGTCAGCATCGAGGACACCGCGAGCCGCGTGCTCGCCTACTCCCGGTCGTCCGACGAGGTCGACGAACTGCGCCGGCTCTCCATCCTCGGCCGCCAGGGCCCCGAGCCGTACCTGAAGATGCTGCGCGAGTGGGGCGTCTACAACCTCCTCCGCTCGTCCGAAGAGGTGGTGCGGATCGACGAACGCCCGGAGCTCGGCATCCGCCGCCGCATCGCCGTCGGCATCCACGCGGGCGCCCAGCCGCTCGGCACGATCTGGGTGCAGGAGGGCGACCAGCCGCTGACCGAACAGGCGGAACGTGCGCTGCTCGGCGCGGCCCGCGTCACCGCCCCGCACCTGATCCAGCAGCGCAACCAGCCCACGTCGAGGTTCCGCGAGAACCTCCTGGCCGCCCTGCTGACCGGCCGGATGGACGCCACGACGGTCGCCGGCCAGATCGGTGCCGACCCCGGGAAACCCGCCGCGGTGGTGGTTTTCGCGTTGCGCGGCGGCGAGGGCGACCGCAGCGAACACGAGCTGCGCCGCGCCGAGATGACCGGCCTGATCTCCGTGCACGCCGCCGCGTACCGGCGCAGCGCGCTGGTCAGCGAGTCCGGTGGCCGCACCTACGTGCTGCTCCCGGACCTCGCCCCGAACGCCCAACTCCTCAACCTGACCCGGGAGATCGTCACCACCGCCCGGCGGCACCTGCACACGTCCGTGCAGGCGGCGGTCGGCTCCACGGTGTCCACTTTGGACGAGGTGCGGATCTCCCGGCAGGAGGCCGAACGCGTGCTGGACGCGATGGCCCGCGACCTCGACGCCGAGGTGGCGACGCTCGCGGACGTTCGTTCCCAGGTGCTGGTGAGCGAGATCCTGGCGCTGCTGCAGGACAATCCCCGGATCCGCGATCCCCGGATCGAGGCGCTCGACCCGGAGCTCGCGAAGTCGTTGCTGGCGTACCTGGACGCGTTGGGTGACGTGCGCGCCGCCGCGGAACGGCTGCACGTCCACCCGAACACGTTGCGGTACCGGTTGAAGCGGATCGACCTGGACCTGGACGACCCGCTGGTCCGGCTGATCGCGCAGCTTCAGCTCAGGATGCGGTAGAGCAGCGCGCGTTCCGCGATCGTCCACGTCGTCGTGGTGAGCAGGTACAGCCCGGCGGCCAGCGGCAGGTACGCGGCCACCAGGATCGTCCCGAACGGCAGCACCTTGACCAGCCCGGTCATGAACCCCGGCGTGGGCGTGGTCGTCATGCGCGACT
Source organism: Lentzea kentuckyensis (assembly GCF_002150765.1). Lineage (GTDB taxonomy): Bacteria > Actinomycetota > Actinomycetes > Mycobacteriales > Pseudonocardiaceae > Lentzea > Lentzea kentuckyensis. The sequence continues at coordinate 9,241 of NZ_MUYM01000130.1, read as the reverse complement.
GCTGCCACTTGACGGTCAGATAGGCCACCACCGCGAGCAGGCCGAACAGCACGAAGAAGGCCCAGCTGAAAGTGCTCGTGAAATGAGCACTTAGCGGAACCCCGAAAATCGTCCCCGCCAGCAGGGGGTTGGGGGTCGTGACGACCTGGTACATGACCATGAAGAACGGTGCGGTGGCGAGCATCGGCAGGATGCCCGCGAACATCGAGACGCCGTTTTTCTTGTAGACCTTCTGCGACTCCTCCGAGAGCCGCATCAGGTCCTTGCCGTACTTCTTCTGCAGCTTCTGGATCTCCGGCGCGAGCTTGGCCTTGGCCTTCTCACCGCGCACGGCGGCGCGGGCCAGCGGGTGCAGCATCAGCCGCACCGCCATGGTGAACACGATGATGGCGAGCGCGGGCATGCCGAAGCTCGCCAGGGCGGCGCCCAGGTCAGCGAACAAGGGTTGGTTCTCCGTATCGAGTTGGGGATTTCGCGGACGTCAGAACGTCCGGCATCCCGGTGCTCGAGGACGGGGCCTGCCTGCTGCGTCTGGATTGCGCAGCCGCAGTTGAGCTGATCGTTGTGCTCGTTCCCGGATCGACAGCGACCGCGCTGGTGCTGCTGTCCGCGGCAGCAGCGCGACCACGACGATCAGTGCGAGGGCGAGCGCGGTCACGGCCGCGACGACCTCGGTCGGTGAGGAGAACAACGTGAAGGCGTAGAGGGCAGGCAGGAAGACCGCGAGCATCAGCATCGCTCGGTTCCTGGTCTCCGGCCGCCACATGCTCAGGAGGTTACCTGTTCTCGGGCACGACGGTCTCGAGAACGTGACCAGCCTCGTCGTACAACGTGAGGAGCTTCGCCTCGGCGCTGGACGGCCACCAGGTGACCGCCCAGCCCTGGTCGAGCAGCACGGGCACCTTCCTGCCGTCCGCGATCTCCAGGGTGGCGGTGCGCGCGTCGGGACGAACCCGTCCGTACGCCATGCCTGTGCGCTTTCCCTCGATGACGTCGCCCAGGTAGGCCACGAACTCCACGTTCGTCGAGATGAGTCGGGGGAACTTGTGGGCGCTGGTCCAGGACTCCCCTTCGAAGATGCAGAACCACATGCTCTCCGGGCCGGTCAGCATGACGAGGACGACGTCGCCGCGCCGGTCGGCGACCGAGGAGTTCACCTCGCCGGGGCCGGGCACGGGCATTCTCATTCTGCCGAGGGCGTCCTGACACCGGTCGACGGCCGCGCCGTCGGTGAGCGTGATCGGCGCGGGCGACATCCACCACACCGCACCGATCACCACCACTGCCGCCAACGCCGTCGCGGGCATGGCGTGGCGCCACCCGCGGCGTGCGGGCTGCTGACCGATCTCGTTCAGCAGCGCGTGCTTGCGGGCCTGCACGCGGATCGGGTCGAGCTGCGGGATCTCGGGCGTGATGTTCACCGGACCTCCTCCACGAGTGCGCCGCGCACGATGCGCTGGGCGCGGGCCAGCCGGGACTTCACGGTGCCGACGGGAATGCCGAGCACCTGGGCGATCTGCGTCTGGGTCAGGTCCGACCACGCGGCCATCTCCAGCACCTCGCGGTCCCTGCGCGGCAACCGTGACAGCTCCTCGATCACCGCCCTGGTCCGCGTCTCGGCGTCCACCTTCCGCGCCACGTCGTCCGCGTGATCGCCGTGCGCTTCGGCCGGAGGCACCCGATTCAAGGCGGCTCGGTACCGCGTGCGGGATCTTCGGTGGTTGCGGGTGACGCCGAGTGCGACGCCGTACAGCCACGGCAACAACGACCCCTCAACCGTCACTGTTGTGCGTTTGCGCCAGGTTTCCAGGAACACCACGGACATCAGGTCCTCGGCGACGGCCCAGCTGCCGGTGCGGCGCAGGCAGTACGCGAAGACGGCCTGCGAGTGTTGTTCGAACAGCTCGCCGAAAGCGTGCTCGTCCCCGCTGCGGACCCGGTCCCAGAGTTCTTCGTCGGTCACGGTTCCTCCCCTCTGCCCCGTTCATGTCCGCAGCGGGAAGACCGGTTCACGACTCGACGACGCCTGGCCGTTCGGGGTGGTCGTAGCGGACGAAGAGGTCCGCCACCGGTTCGTAGTCCTCGAAGGCGGGCAGCGTCCACTGTTCGGTGGTTTTGCGCTTCAACGCGCCAGGGGAGAGCCACAGGTGCACGGTGAGTTCGGCCGGCAGCCAGCGGTCGAGCAACAGGGTGCCGTCGACGATCACGACGCCGTTCTCCGGCAGGTCGACGTACTCGGCGCGGCTGGCCCGGTCGGTGGCCGCGTTCCACAGCGACGGCAGCACCTTGCCGTCCAGCGCCGGGTCGAGGACCTCGCGTTGCAGACCGCCCAGGTCGAACCAGTCGTGCCGGTACGAGTACGGGTCGGTGCGGCCGTGTTCCAGCCGCACCGACGCCGGTCGCAAGAAGTCCTCAGTGGACACCCGCTGCACCGCACGGCCCAAGGCGCGCAACGGTTCTACAACAGCGTCCGCGAGTTTGCCCGGCTCGGACGCGGGCGCGCCGTCGATCAGCACCCGCACCCGGCCGTCCAGCGCGCTGATGCGGCCGACGATCTCGGCGACGAGCGTGTCGAACGTGAGCGGACGTACTTTCAAGGCTTCCAGTCCGCCCAGGCCGTGTCCCACCAGATCTCGCCGGACGCCAGCATCTTCTCGATCTTGAGGCCCTCCGCCCTGATCGCCTCGGCCTCCTCCGCCGAGTACTTGCCGGAAGCGACCTGCTCCTCGAACTCGTCGAGGTCGCGCTGTGCCCAGGTGCCGTCCGGTGCCAGCGTGTAGTCCAGCGCGTGGTCGAGGGTCTCGAAGCCGTCCTCGACGCGGCGGTAGGGCGCCTGCAGGTTCAGGTAGTAGTTGCCGAACACCCGGTCGTCGCCCTTCCAGAACAGGTCGACGGAGTAGGCGTCCTGCGGGCGGTGCAGCATGAGCTTGCCGTGACCGCGCCAGAAGCCGCGTTCGGGCTTGTCCCACGGGTGCGGGTGGTGATGGTCGGGATAGGTGAGCCGGGTGCCCGGTTCCACGAACACCGCGAGCAGCCCCGGCTCGTCGACGATCACCCTGGTCGGCATCTCCGACCAGACCTTGCCGTGCAGCACCTCACGCCGCACGACCACCTCACCCGGCGTGAACGACCTCATGCGCTGAATTTACGTGATCACGGCGGGCCGCGTCCTGGGCCATCATCCGGCGCTTGAGCGCGGGCACGGAGTTGGTGACGCGCAGGAACGTCCGCATGAACGCCAGCACGATCCGGCCGATCACGGGCTTGTGGATCGCGCCGTTGCCGTCCATCTGCTCGCGCGACGCCAGCACGGCCTCGAACCCGTACTCGACCATCTCCCGTTCGTACTCGGCGATCGCCTGCACGACCTCCTTGCCGTGGTGGGCTTCGGTCAGCTTGCGGGTGAGCAGTTCGGCGTCCCGCAGCGCGGTGTTCGCGCCGATGCCGCGGCCGGGCGTCATGAGGTGCACCGAGTCGCCGATCATCGTGATGTTGCTCGCCTTCCACGGCGGCAGCGGCTCGGACGTACGGACCTTGATCTGGAACAGCGTCTCGGGGTCGCCGCGGCGGAAGAGCTCCCGCAGGTTCGGGTGCACCTTCGGCGTCATGTCCAGCACGACCTGCCTGAGCTGTTCCTGGGTCTTGCCCTTGAGGTCCGGGAACTTGTCGTGCGAGGCCGCGTAACCCCACATGATGTAGTCGTCCTCGGCACTCGTTCCGTCGAAGCGCATCACGTGGATGATCACGAACATGCCCTTCGGGCCGTAGAGCAGCGTGACGGCGCCGTCGGCCTGCGGTGGCAGCAGTGCCTCGGTCTCCGGCGTGATCGGCAGCTTGGCCGCGATCGTGGTGATGCCGGTGTCCACGATCTTCGCGTGTGGCAGGTACTGCTTGCGAACCTTGGACTGCGCGCCGTCCGCGCCGACCAGCACGTCACCGGTCTCGGACGTGCCGTCGTCGAAGAACGCGGTGACCGAGCCGTCGTCGTTGCGGCTGAAGTGCGTGAACGTCTTGTCGAACCGGACGACGTCCTCCAGGCCGTTGAGCAGGGCCGTGCGCATCGCGATGCGGCTGACCGAGTTCTCGTTGTGGGCCGGATCCGCGCTCCGGGGGAGCTCGGCGACCAGCAGTTCCTTGTACTTCTCGGTCCGCATGTTGATCCGCACGGCAGGCCGTGCGGTGGTGCGGACGAACTCGGCGAACACGTCGGGCGGTAAGCAGTTGTGCAGCGCCCTGCTGCCGTCCGGGCTGATCCCCACCCGGTAGCCGATCAGCATGCTGCGCGGCGTGCGGTCGCGTTCGAACAACGCCACGTCCACGCCGGCCTTCTGCAGCCCGTGCGCAAGGCACAGGCCCCCGGTCCCCGCTCCAATGATCAATACACGCATGACAGCCTCCCCAACTGAATCTCTTAGTTGGGAAGATATTCAGTTGTTGAGACTCTTGTCAATCGTCCTGACTGAGCCGTCTCAGCCGGGCGGTCGCGATGGCGAGCCGCACGTCGTTCGCCGGAAGCAGCCTGACCAGCTGTTCCAGTGCTTCGACGTCGTGTTCGCCGGAGTCGGTCTGGGTGAACGTCCACAGCGCGTTCGCGTCTCCGCGGGCCAGGACGGCCTTCCGCACACCGGTCGCGAGGTTGTCCCGTTCGTCCCGGACGACCGGAGCCTCGGAGCGGCGCAGCAGGGAACCGCGATACCGGGAGGCCGCCAGCGGCACGTCGCCGGCCTGGAGCGCGGCCCGCACGGCCAGGAAGTCCGCCTCGACGTCGGCGGTGAGCCGGTACGGCCTGGTCGACAACACGTCGGTGCCGAGCTGGGCGCGCAGCCGGTGCAGTTCGGCGCGCACGGTCGTCGGGTTGCCGCGCTCGCCGTAGAGCCGCAGCGCGAGCTGGTCGGCGGACAGCCTGCCGTCCAGCGCCAGCGCGCCCAGGATCTCCGCGTGCCGCAACGAGATCGGCACCTCGCGGCCGTCCAGCACGACCTTGGGTTCAGGGAGCAGGAACGACAGCGAGAGAACGCTGCGTCTGACGTGGCGTTGCCGTGGCACGCGCAGCAGGTAGCCCTGGGCGAGCGGTTCCAGCACCGCCTCGCGGCCGTCCGGCAGCTGGACGCGGTCGCCGGAGACGTCGACGCGGGACGGCAGCAGGCCGTACGGCTCGACCGCGACGACCCGGCCGGTCGGGCTGAGCAGGGCACCGGGCTCGCCGCGCAACGCCATCAGGTGCCGCATGTTGCGTGCGCGCAGCTCTTCGTCCTGCGCGTGCATCCGCGCGAGCATCTCCGACTCGGCGAGCCGGGCCGACGCCGACACCAGGGCCACCATCGAGGGATGGACGGTCTCGAGCGGGCCGCTCAGGTCGACGACCCCGATCGTGGAGCCACTGTCGGGGTCGCGGATCGGGCTCGCCGCGCACGTCCAGCGGTGGTAGGTCCGCACGAGGTGCTCGGCCGAGTGCACCGTGACGGCGGAGTTCACCGCCAGCGCGGTGCCCATCCCGTTCGTGCCCGCCGCGTCCTCCGACCAGAGCGTTCCCTCCGCGAGGCCGACGTCCTCGGCGCTGCCGCGGGTGTCGCGCGAGCCCTCGCACCACAGGATGTGGCCCTGCGCGTCCGCGACGATCATGATGTGCCTGGCCTCTTCCGCGAAGCCGAGCAGGGTCTCGCGCAGCAACGGCAGGCAGGGATGCAGCGGATGCCGTTCGCGCAGGTCGGGAAGCTCGTCGGCGGCGAAGACCGTGGGCGCGGTGTGCAGGTCGGGATCCACGTTGGCGGCAAGTGACCGTTGCCACGACGCAGAAATTACCGAGCGTGGCGAATCCACCGTGCGAGTACCACTCAACACGGCATCTCTGACTCGACTCAGCAACAGTGCGTGTTGCCCGGGTTCGTGGGTCACTGATCCATCCACGGCTTGCAACGAGCATGCAACGTTCTGCTGCCTATTTTCTCATTTCCCCTACTCCAGCCAGGCAGCGGGCCGTTCATCCACAGGAGTCGAGCATGACGCAGTACGCGGCACCGGGTCAGCCCGGCAGCGTGGTCGCGTACCGGCCGAGGTACGACCACTTCATCGGCGGCGACTACGTGCCGCCCGTGTCCGGTGAGTACGTCGAGAACGTCACGCCGGTGACCGGTGAGGTCTTCACGGAGGTCGCGCGCGGTACCGACGCCGACCGGGCCCGTGCCCTGCATGCGGCCAGCGGCGCCGCACGAGCGTGGGGGAACACCACGGCACGAGAGCGCGCCACCGTCCTGGGCGAGATCGCGGACCGGGTGGAGGAGCACGCGACCGAGCTCGCGGTCGCCGAGACGTGGGACAACGGCAAGCCGTTGCGTGAGGCCCTGGTGGCCGACGTGCCGATGCTGATCGAGCAGTTCCGCCAGGTCGCCGCCATCATCCGCACCGAGGTGGGCGAGGTCGAGCAGATCGGCCGCGACACCTGCGACTACCGCTCGTTCCAGCCGCTCGGCGTGGTGCACGAACGCCTGTCGTGGACGTTCCCGCTGATGAACGCCGGCCGGGTGCTGGCTCCCGCGCTGGCCGCCGGCAACGCCGTGGTGCTGGAGCCCGCCCTGCAGACGCCCGCGTCGATCCACGTGCTGCTCGGCGTGATCGCGGACCTGCTGCCGCCCGGCGTGGTGAACGTGATCACCGGCTCCGACGACCACCCGGTCGTGTCCGGCCGCTGCCCGAACATCTTCTTCTCCGACGTGGTCGCGCACCGCGACGGCTTCCTGGACAAGGCGCTGGAGGGCTTCGCGATGTTCGCGGCCAACCAGGGCGAGATCTCCACGGCGCCGTCGCGCGCCCTGATCCAGACCGCCGGCTACGAGGAACTGCTGAACCTGGCGACCGCTCGCACCGAGCAGCTGCGGATGGGCGACCCGCTCGACACCGACACGATGGTCGGCGCCGTCGTCAGTCTTGCGCAGCGCGATCGCGTGCTGGCGTACGTCGAACGCGGCAAGGCCGAGGGCGCGCGCCTGGTGACCGGCGGCGAGGCCTCCGGCCACTACGTCCAGCCCACGATCTTCGAGGGTGATCACCGCTCCGCCGTGTTCGCCGACGCCGTGCTCGGCCCGATCGTCTCGGTGACCAGGTTCGACGACCGCGACGACGCGCTGAAGATCGCGAACGAGGCCACCGCCCAGCTCGGCGCCGGCGTCTGGAGCCGCGACGTCGCGCGAGCGCACAACGTCGGCCAAGAACTGCGCGCCGAGCGGGTGTGGGTCAACAACTACTTCGCGTACCCGGCGAACACCGCCGTGCTCGCCGAGTACCGCCGCGTGAAGCACCTGCTGGTCAGCTACTCCGACCGCGCGCAGGGCTACTTCTAGGGCTTACTTCTTCTAGGGCTTAACTTCTTCCGGGGCCTACTTCTTCCAGGGCACCTGGGTGCTCGCGTAGAAGTTGATGCCCTGGACCTTCCAGCGGGGTCCCTGCGTGCCCAGGCGCGGTGCGAAGGTGCCCCAGTTGTGGACGCCGGCCGGTGCCCAGCCGAGCTCGGCGGCCACGGCGAGGCGCGGGAACGCCATGTACTCGATGTCGGCGGAGGTCCTGATGGTCTCCGTCCACAGTGGAGCCTCAACGCCCCGGACGCTGCCTTCGGTCACGCCGTCGAGGTACGCGCCGGGGTTCCAGCCGTAGGCGTCCTTGATCTCGACGAGACCGGCCCAGTCCTGGCCGAGCTTGGTGTTCTTGTTGTACTTCATGTCGAGGTAGATGCGGTTCGCCGGCGACATCAGCACCTTGTTGCCGCGCTGGGCCGCCGCGGCGACGTTCGCATCGGTCCTCTCGGTGCCCCAGAACTGCGGGATCGGCGCGGTGTCCTTGGTGGTCTTGATGAACTCGTGCCAGCCGACCGTGGTCTTGTTGTACTTCTTGACGATCGGCAGCACCCGGTTCATGAACTTGACGAAGTCCGCGTCGGGGGTGCTGAGGGCCTCGTCGCCGCCGATGTGGAAGTACGGGCCGGGGGTGATCGCCGAGACCTCCCTGACCACGTCCTCGACGAACCTGTAGGTGATCTCCTTGCTGATGCACAGGGAGGAGAAGCCCACGTCGGTGCCGGTGTAGAGCGGGCGCTTCTTGCCGTCGCAGTTCAGTTCGGCGTAGCTCGCCAGTGCCGCGTTGGTGTGGCCGGGCATGTCGAACTCGGGGATCACGGTGATGCCGCGGTTCTGCGCGTACTGGACCAGGTCCCTGTACTGGTCCTGGGTGTAGAACAGGTTGCCCTTGCGGCCGCCTACCTCGGTGCTGCCGCCGATCCTGGTCAGCTCGGGCCAGCTCTTGATCTCCAGTCGCCAGCCCTGGTCGTCTGACAGGTGGAAGTGGAAGTAGTTGATTTTGAAGGTGGCGATCTGGTCGATGTAGCGCTTCACCTGGTCCGGGGTGAAGAAGTGCCGGGACACGTCGAGCATGGCGCCGCGGTGCTGGTACCTCGGGTGGTCGAGGATGCTGGCGCCGGGGACGGTCCACGGGCCCGGCTGTTTGGTTTTGGCTTCCGCTTTGGTGGGCAGGAGTTGCCTCAGGGTGGCGATGCCGTTGAAGTGGCCCTGTGGGGTGTTTGCTCGGATGACCACCTGCTTTGGGGTCACGTCGAGTTGGTAGCCCTCTGGACCGGTTTTCGGGTCGGCGTTGGTCAGCAGGACGATGCCTTCGCCGGACACTCCGTCTGTGATCGGGAGTGCGAAACCCGTTGAGGGGCGGAGGATGCCTGCTAGGAGTTCTGCTGGCTTGCGGGCGGTGTCCTGGCCCAGCTGGATCTTGGCTGATGCTGTCAGCGTGAAGGTGATGTCCGGGCGGGGCTGGACCTGGACTGGTTGGGGGACCAGTTCCTGCAGCGGGGTTGCGGCTTCTGCGGCGGGTCCGGTCACCAGTACTCCTGATCCGGCTAGCAGCAGGGCTGTTAGTGCGGAGCGCAGTCTTTGAGGTTTCACGCCATCCTCCAGGGCAAGGGGGGACCTTGTGGTGGCGGCGAAGGGGTTACGGTTTCAGGGGGCGGGTTGGGATGTCAAGGTTTAGACCAATTGAGGGCGTCGCCCAAGCCAAAGCCGCGCTGGCGGCTAGAGGTGTTCCTTGGTCAGTTTCCGCCACAGGGCTGGGAGTTCTGCCTCGGTTTTGTGTGCTAGCTCCACCTCTTTGCCGTAGAGCAGGCCGAAGGTGAAGCCGTTCTCGTCGCCTCGGCCCAGGTCCAGCAGGACGGGGCGGGCTACTACCGAGTCCTGGTGTTCGCCCAGGG
>NZ_MUYM01000013.1 GCF_002150765.1 Lentzea kentuckyensis | reverse complement strand
CACAGCGGACACGAGCACCGGTGCGTCCTCCCGCTCGACCTGGCTCACGGCGGGCACGAGCGACAACAGCAGCTCCGCCACCGCGATGGGCGTCGGGTGGTTGAAGACGAGCGTCGCCGGCAGCGTCCGACCGACCGCGCCGCCGAGGCGGTTGCGCAGCTCCACCGCCATCAGCGAGTCGAAGCCCAGTTCCCGGAACGGCCTGTCCGCGGCGATCGCGTCCGGCGCGGTGCCACCGAGTACCGCGGCGGTGTGCGCACGCACCATTTCCAGGGCGACGCGCCGCCGCTGCGACACCGGTGTCGTGGCGAGAGAACACTGTTCCGCCCGGACCTCCACGGCCGTCGCGAAGTCGGCGAGCAACGGGCTCGGGCGAGTGCCGGTGAACCGCGCGGCGAACCGGGGCCAATCGATGTCGGCGACGAACACGGAAGCCGCCGTACCGCCCACCGCGGCGCGCAGAGCCGCCAGCGCGGTGCCGAAGTCCATGCCGCGCAGGCCTCGCCGCCGCATCGTCTCGCCCGCGAAGCCGGCCGTGTCCTCCCACAGGCCCCACGCGATCGACAGAGCCGGGAGCCCGTCGGCCACGCGCTGTTCGGCCAGTGCGTCGAGGAACGCGTTGGCGGCCGCGTAGGCGGCCGATCCCGCCGTGCCCGTGATGCTCGCGACCGAGGAGAACAACACGAACGCGTCCAGCTCTCGTGCGTTCGTGAGCTCGTGGAGGTTCGTCGCCACGTCGATCTTCGGCCGCAGCACCTCCGCGATCCGTTCGGCTGTGAGCCCTTCGATCGTCCGGTCGTGCAGCACCATCGCCGCGTGGACGACGGCGGTGAGCGGGTACCGCTCGGGGATCGAGTACAGCACGTCCGCCAGTGCCTGCCGGTCGGCGGCGTCGCACGCGACGATGCTCACCTCGGCACCGAGCCCGGTGAGTTCGGCCCGCAACTCGTCCGCGCCCTCGGCCCCAGGGCCACTGCGGCTCACGAGCAGCAGGTGCTGTGCGCCTTCGGCGGCCAGGAACCGGGCGAGGGCGCGGCCGACCGCACCGGTGCCACCGACGATCAGGACGGTGCCGTGCGGGCGCCACCGGCCGGCGGCGGGCGTCCGGCGGGCGAGCCGTCGTCCGAACGTCGCGACCGGCCGGATCGCGATCTGGTCCTCGTCGCCGCCGGCCGCGAGCAGCGCGCACAGCCGGTCGAGCGCCCGTGCGTCCGGATCGGCGGGCAGGTCGGCGAGACCACCCCACCGGCCAGGGTGTTCCAGTGCGGCGACGCGGCCGAAGCCCCAGACCATCGCCTGCGCGGGATCAGGCCGTTCGCCGCCGGTGTTCACGCCGCCGCGGGTGACACACCAGAGCCGGCCGCGGGCGAGCGCGGGCAGCACGGCGGCGAGCGCGCCGAGCCCTTCCTCCCCGGCGAGCAGGGACACGACCCCGTCGAAGCCGCCCAGTCGCGCGGGATCCGGCTCGCTGTGGACCTCGACCACCGCGCCCGCGTGCCGCATCCGGATGGCGAGCACGGTGGCCAGGACGTCGTCCTCCTCCGCGAGCAGGGCCCAGGTGCCGGTGAGCGGACGAGCCGCCGCCTCCGCCACCGCACGCCAGTCGATCCGGTACCAGCGGTCGTCCACGTCCCCCGGCTCGGCCCGACGCCACTTCGCGAGGGCCGCGACCAGGCCGTCGGGGACGTCGCCGTCCGCGACCCCGATCAGGCGGGCGAACGCGGCGGTGTCGCCGGACGCCACGGTCTTCCAGAATGCCGAGCCCTCCGGTGAAAGCCGGGGTCGCGGGGCCGGCGGCCAGTGCCGCTGCCGCTGGAACGGGTAGGTGGGCAGGTCGACGACCACCGGAGTGGTGCCGTCGAGGAACATGGACCAGTCCACGGCGACACCGGCCACCTCGGCCTGCGCGAGTGCGGTGCCGAACCGGCGCAGCCCGCCCTCGTCCCGCCGCAGCGTGCCGGTGACGACGACCTCCTCAGCGTCCACATCGGACACTTCGGCGATCTCGGCGATGCCCCAGGTGAGCACGGGATGCGGGCTCACCTCCACGAAGATCCGGTGACCGTCGGCCAGCGCCGCCGCGGTGGCGAGGTCGAACCGCACGGGCAGGCGCAGGTTGCGATACCAGTAGTCCGCGTCCAGTTCCGTGCCGTCCACCCGTGCGCCGTCCACGGCCGAGTAGAACGGGACCCTGCCGTCTCCCGGCGTGATCGGGGCGGCGAGCTCACGCAGCCGGTGTTCGATGGACTCCACGTGGGAGGAGTGGGAGGCGTAGTCGACCGGGAGCCGGTGGGTGTCCACGCCCAGCGCCGCACAGGTCGACGCGAACCGGTCGAGTGCCTCGGGAGCACCGGCCACCACGACGCCGGTCGGGCCGTTCACCGTGGCCACGGCGAGCTCGCCCGGCAGGATCGCGGCGGCCTCCCGCTCCGGCAGGCGGACGAACATCATGCCGCCCTGACCGGCCAGCACGAGCAACGCCTTGCTGCGCAACGCGATGATCCGCGCGGCGTCCTCGAGGGACAGTGCTCCGGCGACGTGCGCCGCGGCGATCTCCCCCTGCGAGTGCCCGATGACGGCGGCCGGCCCGACTCCGGCGGCACGCCACAGCGCGGCGAGCGACACCATCACGGCGAACAGGACCGGTTGCACGACGTCGACGCGATCGAGCCCAGGGGCGCCGGGTTCACCGCGGAGCACCGCGACCAGCGACCAGTCCACCCAGGGGCTCAGTGCCCGCTCGCACCCGGTGATCGCGTCCAGGAAGACCGGCGACGAGTCGAGCAGCTCGACCGCCATGCCCTGCCACTGCGACCCCTGGCCGGGGAACACGAACACCACCGGAAGCCCGGTGCCGGCCACGCCCCGCACGACGGCCTCGGAGGGTTCCTCACCGGCCACCTCCAGCAGGCGGTCCGACGCCTCCGCCGCTCCCGAGGCCAGGACGACCGCCCGGTGTTCGAACCTGGAGCGTGTCGTGAGCAGTGAGAACGCCACGTCGGCGAGCCGCGCTCGCGACTCGCCGATCCGGTCGCGCAGGAGGGCGGCTTGGGTGCGCAGCGCGGCCGGTGTGCGAGCCGAGAGCACCAGCGGCACGGTGCGGCCGTCCTCGGCCTCACGTCGCGGCTCGGCGCAGTCGGGTGCCTGCTCCAGCACGAGGTGTGCGTTGGTGCCGCTGATGCCGAACGACGACACGGCGGCACGGCGCGGGTGATCGCGGTCCGGCCACGGCTGTTCGCCGGTCAGCAGCCGAACCGGAGCCGACGCCCAGTCCACCCTGGTGGTCGGCTGGTCCGCGTGCAACGTGCGGGGCAGCACGCCGCGGTTCAGCGCGAGGACCATCTTGATCACACCGGCGACGCCGGCGGCGGCCTGGGTGTGGCCGATGTTGGACTTCAGCGAGCCCAGCCAGAGCGGGCGGTCCTCCGCGCGACCCGCGCCGTAGGTGGCGAGAATCGCGCGGGCCTCGATCGGGTCGCCGAGCAGCGTGCCGGTGCCGTGTGCCTCGACCGCGTCCACCTGGTCGGGGGTCAGGCCCGCGTCGGCCAGCGCGCGGCCGATGACCCGGCGCTGCGCCGGGCCACTGGGCGCGGCCAGACCGTTGCTCGCGCCATCCGAGTTGACCGCACTGCCGCGAATCACGGCGAGAACCCGATGCCCCGCGCGCACGGCGTCGCTGTGCCGTTGCAGCACAAGCACACCGATGCCTTCCGCCCAGCCCGTGCCGTCGGCCCCCTCGGCGAACGCCTTGCACCGGCCGTCCGGCGCGAGACCGCGTTGCCGGGAGAACTCGACGAACATGCCCGGTGAGGACATCACCGTCGCGCCACCCGCCAGCGCGAGGTCGCACTCGCCCGACCGCAGCGATCGCACCGCCTGGTGGATCGCGACCAGCGACGAGGAGCACGCGGTGTCGACGGTGATCGCCGGACCGTGCAACCCGAGGACGTAGGCCAGCCGGCCGGAGGCGACGCTCGGCGTCGTTCCGGTGAGCGCGTAGCCGCCGTCCTCGTCCGACTCCGTCAGCCGTGACCCGTACTCCGGCGCGGTCACGCCGATGAAGACGCCGGTGTCCGAGCCGCGCAGGCGGGCAGGGTCGATCCCCGCGCGTTCCACCGCCTCCCAGGTCGTCTCCAGCAGCAGCCGTTGCTGCGGGTCCATCGCGGCGGCCTCGCGGGGCGAGATGCCGAAGAACTCGTGGTCGAACAGCGGGGCCTCGTGCAGGAAGCCACCGTGACGGGTGCAGGTGTGCCCGGGAAGTCCCGGTGTCGGCGAGTACAGGGCTTCGACGTCCCAGCCCCGGTCCGCGGGGAACCCGGTGATCGCCTCCCTGCCCTCGGCGAGGAGCTCCCACAGCTGCTCCGGGGTGGACACGCCGCCGGGCAGGCGGCAGCCCATGCCGACGACGACCACCGGATCATCGTCGGCCGTGGCCCGTTCCGGTGCGGGCGGCGGGACGTCGCTGGTCTCGCCACGCAGGTGCGCCGCGAGTGCCGCCAGCGTCGGGTGGTCGTACGCGGCCTCCGCCTGCAGCGGAACACCTGCCGCCGCCGCGAGACCGGCGACGAACTCGACCAGGGTCAGCGAGTCGAACCCGAGTGCCTGGAACGTGCGGCGGGGATCGAGATCGGCGGGGTCCGCGAACCCGAGTGCGGCCGCGGCGTGCGTGCGCACGAGGTCGTCGAGATCGGTCCCGGTGGCCGGTGGCTCCGGCGCCACGGGGCTGTCCGCGGCCTGCCGGAGCGAACGACGCGCGAAGGCGTACGTGGGCAGCTTGACCCGGTGCCGCGGGGAACCACCGGCCAGCGCGTCCCAGTCGAGCGGGACACCCGCGGTGTACAGCGATCCCAGCGCCGTGCCCAGCGCGACGGCCTCGACCGGCTCGCTGCGGCGCAGCAGGGGAACGAACACGGCGCCGCTCACGCAGTCGGCCGCCATGGCGGTCAGTGCGCCACTCGGGCCGAGTTCGACGAACGTGGTCGCTCCGGTGGCGCGCACCGCGTCGGCGAACCTCACCGTCTCCCTCGCCTGCCGCATCCAGTACTCCGGCGTGCGGAACTCGCCGTGTTCAGCGGTGCCACCGGTGAGCGTCGAGACCATCTCGAACCGGGGCACGCCGAACGTGGCGGTGGCGACGGCCTCGCCGAACTGCCGCAGCATCGGGTCGAGCGCGGCGGAGTGGAACGGATGGCTCACGGAGAGCCGGGTGATCTTGTGTCCCCGTCCGGCCAGGGTGGCGGCGACCGCCTCCACGTCGTGCCGGGGGCCGGTCAGCACCACGGTGCGCGGGCCGTTCACCGCACCCACCTCCACCGCGGTGCCGGCGAGCAACGGCAGCACCTCGTCCTCGCCCGCGCGGACCGCGACCATGGCGCCGTCCACCCGCAGGTTCTGCATCAGACGTCCGCGCAGGGCGACGAGCCTGGCCGCGTCCGGCAGCGACAGCACACCGGCGACGTGCGCGGCCGTCAGCTCGCCGAGCGAGTAGCCGGACACCACGTCCGGACGGACGCCCACGTGCTCAAGGACGCGGAACAGCGCGACACCGAGCGCGAACAGCGCGGGCTGCGCGTACTCGGTGGTGTCGAGGAGAGCGGCCTCCGCGGAGTCGGGTTCGGCCCACATCACCTGTCGCACCGGAAGTGCCGTGTGCCGGTCCAGTTCGTCGCACACCTCGTCCAGCGCCGCCGCGAACACCGGGTCGGTCGCCGCGAGCGCCTGGCCCATTCCGCACCGCTGGCTGCCCTGGCCGGGGAACAGGTACGCCAGCCGGCCGGCCTCGCCGGTCACCTCACCACGCGGCACCGCCGGCGCGGGTTGTCCCGCGGCGAGCCGCGCGAGTCCGTCGACCAGTGCCGCCCGGTCTGCGCCGACCACGGCCGCCCGGTGCTCGAACGCGGTCCGCGTCGTCGCGAGCGCGTGTCCCGTGCTCACCGGATCGAGACCGGGGTGCTCGTGGACGAAGGTGTGCAGGCGCTGCGCCTGTGCCCGCAGCCCTGCCGGCGTGCGGGCCGACACCGGCCAGATCGTCACCGCCGGAGCCGCCGCGCGGACGTCCTGCTGTCCGTCCTCTTCGGACGGACCGGATCCGAGCACCACATGCACGTTGGTTCCTCCCATGCCGAAGGACGACACACCGGCGATCGCGGTGTCCTCAGTGGACGGCCAGGGGATCACGTCCGCCTGCACGCGCAGGTTCAGCTCCGCCAGTGGAATCTCCGGTGGCGGCGTGCGGAAGTGCAGGCTGGGCGGCAGTGTCCGGTTCGCCAGCACGAGCGCGGTCTTGATCAGGCCGGCGATCCCGGCCGCACCTTCGAGATGGCCCAGGTTCGTCTTCACCGAGCCGACGAGCAGCGGGGAGCCCGCGGGTCGTGCCGCACCGAACACGGACCCCAGCGCGGCGGCCTCCACCCGGTCACCGAGCGGGGTGCCGGTGCCGTGCAGTTCGACGTACCCGACCTCGCGCGCGGTGACGCCGGACCGGCGCAGCGCCGCGCCGAGCAGACCGCGCTGGGCGATCTCGTCCGGCCTGGTGAGACCCGTGCTCGCCCCGTTGTTGTTCATCGCGGTGCCACGGATCACGCAGTAGACGTGGTCGCCGTCGGCGATCGCACGCGAGAGCGGTTTCAGCAACACCGCGCCGCCGCCCTCACCTCGGGCGAACCCGTCGGCATCGGCGTCGAACGTGCGACATCGGCCGGTCGGGGACAGCCCGCCGAACCGTGCCGCGGCCACGGTGCCGGACAGCAGCAACGCCACGGAGACGCCACCGGCGACCGCCAGCACCGACTCGCCCCGGCGCACGCTCTCGCAGGCCAGGTGCACAGCGGCCAGCGAGGAGGACTGACCGGTGTCCACGGTGAGGCTGGGACCGGTGAGGCCGAGCAGGTACGACACGCGGTTGGCGATGATCGCGTTCTGCTCGCCGGCCATGGTGTGCCTGCCGACCGCGTCGAGCCCGGCCTGCCCGGTCAGCACCGCGTGCTCGTTGCCCATGGCACCGACGAACACGCCGACGTCCGTTCCCGCGCACGACGCCGGGACGACGCCGGCGTCCTCGAACGCCTCCCAGGCGAGCTCCAGCATCAGGCGCTGTCTCGGGTCCATCACGGCCGCCTCCGCCGGTGACAGGCCGAAGAAGGCGGGATCGAAGGAGTCGATGTCGTCCAGGAATCCGCCCCGCCGCGCGGCGGCGGGCAGCGCCGGCCCAGCCGGTTCCCACCGGCCGGGAGGTACGTCGGTGGTCGCGTCCGTCCCGGCGAGGAGCAGTCGCCAGAACGAGTCCGGCCCGTCCGCGCCGGGCAGCCGGCAGGCCAGGCCGATGACGGCGACCGGCTCGTCGGCGGACCTGGTTTCCGCCGGGGAGACGTCCGTGCCTGCGTCGAGAGACATGCCGACGTTCCTTTCGAAGGTTCGCTGGATCAGACGGGGAGCGCCACGGGCACGCGCGTGCGGCCGGCGGTCATCAGGGCTGCGACGAGCAGGCACACACCGGCGCCGGCGAAGACGACGACGGCGGCCGCGTCCCCTGGCACCGCCACGATCACCGCGCCGGTCGCCGCGACCCCGGCCAGTGCGCCGACCTGGCGCACCGCCTGCAGGGCGCCTGCCGCCACGCCGGCCTGTCCTGGGCCGGACGCGTCGAGGAAGATGGTGGAAAGACCGGGAAGAGCGAGCCCCACACCCAGGTTGCCGACCGTCAGCAGAGCGACGAGCAGCCACGTCGGCGCGTTCGCCGTGATCGGGACCAGCGCCAGTGAGGCCGTGCCCGCGACCGCGAACCCGGCCACCATCGCCGGGCAGGTGCCGAACCTGGCCGCGGCGCGGGCGAAGAGGAGGTTGCCGAGCACGACGGCGCCCGTGACCGGCACCAGCCACAGCCCAGTCCACAGAGGACTGTGCCCGGCGTGTGCCTGCAACTGGACCGACACCGCGTACAGCCGCCCGAACAACGCGCAGTTGGCGAGGAACCCCGCCACCGCGGCACCCGAGACCCGCCGGTCGGCGAACAGGGTGGCGGGCAGGACCGGCCGCGCGGAGGTGCGTTCCCAGCGGAGGAACCCCGCACACCCGAGCACCGCTCCCACCACCGCACCGGCGACCAGTGGGTTGGTCCAGCCCCTGCGTGGCCCCTCGACGAGCGCGAAGCACAGCGCGGTCAGGGCGACCACGGCCAGGACGTGACCGGCCCAGCCGATCGGAGCCGGCCGCCGGGGCGGCGGGGCGATCACGGCGCGCGTCGCGACCATGGCCGCGATGCCGAGCGGTACGGGAATGAGGAACACACCGCGCCAACCGGCCAGTTCGGCGACCGCGCCACCGATGAGCGGACCGGCCGCGGTGGCGACCGAGACCACCGCTGTCCACAGCGCGACGGCCCTGGCTCTCCTGGCAGGTTCCGGGAACGACGACGCCAGCAGCGCGAGCGAGCTGGGCAGCAGGACGGCCGCACCCACGCCCTGCACCACCCTGGCGACGAGCAGCACGCCGGCCACCGGGGCGAGGGCCGCCACGGCAGAGCCCACGACGAAGATCATCAGACCGCCGAGGTAGGCCCGCCGCTGCCCGATCCGCGCGGCCAGCGCGCCCGCGCAGAGCAGCAGGGCGGCGAACGCCAGCAGGTAGCCGTTGAGCAACCAGGTCAGACCCGTGAAGCCGAGACCGAGGCCGTTCATCACGGTCACCCCGGCCACGTTCACCGCGGCACTGTCGAGCATGGCGAGCGCGAAACCGGCCGCCAGTGAGAGCAGCCGGACAACCGCTTTTCCGCGACCTTCGCCATCCACACCGATGACCATTCGATCACCATTCTCCGACGCCGGATCGGGATATCCGAAAGCCTTCCCAATCTTCGAGACTAGTCGCCGGAATCACGCCTCACACTTAGAGTTTTAACGAGATCCACCAGCACCCACACCCGCAGTTATCGAAATAATTCACCGCACTTTTCCACAATGGGTGCGGATGGTCGATCATGCCCGCTGGCCACGGGAAAATCGCCCAGCCCGCTCCCCAGTCCACCCCGGCACCCGGCGTGTGGCGGCCCGTCACCGCGCGTTGCGCGAACGCCGGCTCGCCGACCCCGGCGACCAAGCCGGGCGGTTTTCCATTTTCTGCGGATAACCGCCGCGGACGATCCGCCCTAACGTCACCGGTATGACGACTGCCGGATTCATCGTGACCGTGCTGACGGCACCCGTGCTGGTCGGCCAGCTGATCTACGCGATCACCCGCGGCAGACCGCGGTCCACCCGGAACTGACGCGACAGGTGCTTGTCGAAGTTCGGAAGTGATTTACCTCTCAATGCAGATGCCCCGGCGACGTGGGCCCAAATCATTCCTCAAAACGCGGAGACATCGGACTGCCAAGATCAGGGACATGTCCGACGACCTGTTGCCGCCCGACGCCGCGCGAAAAGCAAGACGATGGATCCAGATCGGAATCACTCCGCCCGCCGCGGACAACCGTGCGAACTTGTACGAACAGATCTCGGATCTGACGAGCGGCCTGACAGAGTCGAACCGCATCGAAAACCACTTCTTCATGCACCGGCCGCCCGGCCTCAGGTTGCGTTTCGAGGCACGGCCACGCCGACGTTCCGAGGTCGTCACCGCGGTGCATCTGGCCGCGGCGCAATGGGCGGCGTCCGGGTTGGTCAGCGGCTGGAGCCACGGCTGCTACGAGCCGGAGACCGCATTGTTCGGAGGAGAGGTGTCGATGCGGTTCGTCCACCGGATGTTCAGCGCCGACTCGTCGGCGTGGCTGCGCCACCACACGGGAAGCCGGACACCGGCCTGGCTCGTCGCGCTGCTGCTGACCAGGAGCCTGCTCGACGCGTTCCGCATCACGCCGTGGGAAGACAGCGACGTCGGTCATCTCATCCAGCGCACGGGACGGACGTTGTACGGCACGACCGCCACGAGCAACGACGTCGTGACCCGCGTCAGCAGGCTCTGGCGTGACCCGGACGCGTTGCTGCCGGAGCTGAACGATGCGGAGAGAGAGGCGGTGACCTCGTTCCGGGCACTCGCACGCACCGAGGTTCCCCGCTGGCGGACGGAGTACTTCGACACCCCGCTGGTGACGGTCGGGCCTCGCCAGCTGATCGCGCACTACGCGGTGTTCATGTGGAACCGGGCCCGGCTCTCCGCGTACCGCCAAGGTCTGCTGGCCGACAGCCTCGCGCGAATCGCGTAACGCCGGTCAGCACTTTCGTGGACAGTTCCCTCGAACCGAGGAAGCTCGCCGCGGGCACGTGGCACGACCCGGATCCGGCCATATCGTCGTCATGACAGGTCACAGGAGCTGACCGAGGAGCGCGCATGGCCAGGGTCCGGGAGGCGGTCGCGAACGGCGGAACCGAGTCGACCACGTCGGTCGAGCCGTCGTTCCGCGACCGCGTGCTCGCCGAACAGATCACCGAGGTAGACGTAGCGGCCACACCGCATCTGGCGGACCTGCGCGCCGTACTGGTGCTCGCGGTCTCCGCGCACAGCGCGGCGATCGAGACCGGCGCACCGCCCGAGCGCGAGCTCGGCCGCCTGTGCGAGCTCGGTGCCCGCTGGGCGAGGGCACGAGGGCCGCTGGACCCGCTGCTGACCGCCCTGCGGAAGGTGACCGAAAGCGTCGAACGAACCGCGGTGGCGGAACTGCGCGAGCTCGGCGACACAGTCGAACTGGTCGGCCGCATCCGCGCCACCGGTGCGTCGTTCGTACGGGAGCTGCTGACGGGCTTCCAGCAGGCGTACGACCCTGGCCTCGGCGACCCGGCTCCGCTGGACCGGCAACTGCTCGCGTCGAGTCTGCTGTGGAGTGTCGAGATCCCCGAGTCGTTACGTGCCAAGGCCGCACCCGCCTACGCGATCGTGGCCGTGCGTCGGCACGGCCCGGCTGGCGACGATCTGGTCACCTCGCTGGACAGGGCGTTCACGCACTGCGGTGCGCGCGACCCGCTGTTCATGATCACGGGCAACGAGGGTTACGCGCTGGTGCCGGCGCATGACGAGCACCACGCCCTGCACCTGTGCGCTCGCGCGCATCGGCGGCTGGAGGGTCAGACGTGGTTCGCGGTGTCGTGGCGCCCCCGCCACGACGTCGGTGCGGGCAGGCAGGAGGCACACGCCGTGCTCGCCCTGGTCCGCGGCGGCGGCGAGGAACCGGGTGTCCACCAGTTGCTCGACGTCCTCGTGGAGTACGCGGTGATGCAGGATCCGCTCGCGATGGGCCACCTGATCACGGTGATCACCCCGATCCTGCGCCAGGAGGTGCTGCGCACCACGCTGGAGGCCTTCATCGCCGCGAACGGCAACCGCAGCAGGGCGGCCGCCGCGCTCAGGATCCATCGGAGCACGCTGGACTATCGCCTCAGCCGCGTCGAACAGCTGACCGGATACCAGCCGACCAGTGCCCGCGGGTTGCAGCTGCTCGCCACCGCGCTGGCGACCTACGAGACGTTCCAGAGGGACGCCGAGCAGGCCTGCTGACCGGGATGCGCTGCGGGACAACAGGTTCGCTGCACACCTCCGACGCCGCGGTCAGGCGCTCCTGAGGCCGGTCAGCCCCAGGTCGTAGTCCGCTCCGCGGTCCTCCTCGGCCAATACGTACAACGCGTAGGCGGCGGTGAGGGCGCGCAGGCCCCGGACACTCGACGGCGACTGGCCGGTGAGCTGCTCGATGCGGTCCAGCCGGTAGTCGATGGTGCTGCGGTGGATGACGAGCCGCTCCGCCGCACGGGTGCGGTTGCCGTCCGCCGCGATCAGCGCCTCCAGCGTCTCCCGCAGCGTGCTGCTGTTCATGACCCCTTCGATGAGCCGCTGGAAGAGCCGGGCGGTGGACGGCGAGCGGATCGCCGCGTACTCGACCAGAACGTCCTGGCGCCGGTAGACACCCGGTGGCAGGCGCAGGGCGGTCACGAGCGCGAGCACGTCCGACACGACCTGCCTCGCGTCCGGCACGACGGCGCTCGGCCCCCAGGTCAGCGCGGCCCACATCTCGTCGGCCTGCAGCACTCCCGCGACCCGTGCGCACATCTTCAGGGCGCCCTCCTCGGTCTGCACGGGCAGCAGCACGTAACCGCGGTTTCCCTGCAGCAGCGACAAGGTCCCGTCGCCGCCGAAGCGGTGGAAGGCACCCTCCACCGCTTCGGCGGCCACGCTGCCGTTCGCGCGCACCGCGACGATGGCGTACGCCGGCGCGAACTCAACGTCCGCCAGATCCGTCCGCTGGGTGTCACCGGCGAGCAACGCGAGCGCGAGATCCCGGTGGGTCACCGGCGGGCGGCTGGTCGAGCCACCCGGCGGTGCCTGGTTGAACCCCCTGAGCAGCTCCATGGCGACGCGCCCGCAGGCATCGCTGAACCGGCGCAGCGCCGAACAACGCCTCCGCGGACCACGGTGATCGTGCAGAGCCTCGTCCAGGAGGTCACCGGCCAGGTGGTTGACGGTCTCCAGCAGAGCGTCGAGACGGCCTCCCGCGCGCGCCCAGAGCGCACCCGCGTGGCGGACCCTGACCGCGATCTCCGGTTCCCAGAAGTCGTCACCGGCCAATGCCGCCGCGTACACCGGCAGGATGCGCGCGGCAAGCGTTTCAGGGGACGCCACAGCCTCGGTTTCCGTCATCGTTCACCCACCACATCGGTCACATAACCAGTGCTGGCAACGATTACACCCGCTCGGGGATCAGGACGGAACGTCAACGCAAAATACTCTAGCCAACTTCCCAGAAGGCTTTCAGCGCACCGAATCGGCGATCAACGCCGCGGTCAGCAGCTGCAGGCCGCGACCACTCGTGGGGTCGCACCCGGTCACGCTCGCGATCCGCTGGAGCCGGTAGTCGAGCGTGCTGCGGTGGATGAAGAGCTTCTTCGCCGCCTGGTTGCGGTTGTAGTCGGCGTCGATCAGGGCGGTCAGGGTCTCCCAGAGCACCGCGTGGGCACGCAGCGGCTTGATCACGGCGGCGAGGTTCTCGCTGACCTCGGCGTGCCTGATGACCGCGTACTCGACCAGAACGTCCGAGATCGTGTACGCGCCACTGGGGCGCCGGCCGGCGGAGGCGAGCCGCAGGACGTCGGTCGCCTCCCGGAAGCCGTCCGCGAGCCCGCAGCGATTCCTCTTCGCCACGGCGAGCCAGCCGCTGCCGTTCAACCACTGCGTCAGGTGCTCGGTGATGCGCGCCGTGCGGTTGGCGTCGGTGTCGGGGATCAGCAGGATCAGGTCACCCTCATGACGGGTGCTGAGCGTGCCAGGACCGACGACGTCGGCGGGAAAGGTCTGGGCGCGGCCACCCGCGGCGGTGCGGGCGCGGACGACCAGGTACTTGGCCGCCAGACTGTCGAGCACGTCCTGCGACACCTCGCGGCCGGTGATCAGGTCCGCCGCCAGGTCGCGCGGCGCACCGGCACCGGTCGTCCCGCGCCGCAGGCCTTCGAGGAACTCCTCGATGATCGACCCGCTGTTGCGCACGAGGTCGGCGAGCTCGGTGTTGTCACCGGCGGCGCGGAGCAGGATGTCGACCAGGTCGCCCTGACGGTCGCCGCTCCACCGTTCGCCGACGGCACGCACTCTGGCCAGGAAGTCCGCCGGACTGGGCGAGGCGCCACTCACCGGCCGCAGGCCTGGGCGCTGGGTGCTGACATCCACCGGGGATCCCCATTCAACCGCGGTTTCCGTCATTGTCGATCCACCTTCCCGAAGGACACGGTCGTGCCGACTGAACACAATTCCCGAACAAGTTCCGTCACGCGTGCGACGGCACCAGTTGAGACGGTGCGACTTTTCCGGGAGCCGATCTCCCGATCGCAGGGAGCTCCCCGGGAAGTTCCACCGAATAACGAAAAGATTAGGGAGGAGCGGGAGGCGAAGTCAACGCCGCGTACCAAATACTGTGGTGCCGTTCCGCCTACGGTTCGGTATGGCGACCACAGAGAGTGATGGTACGGTCGAGGACAGCTACGATATCACCCACAAGTAGACTGATCAGCGGGCTGCATTAGCCGTCTTGGCTCGAAGGCACTACTCCGTTGCGGTGACGGGGCGTCAGTCGACCGGTGACATCGGTCCCAGCGCCCGCAGCGCGTCTGCCAGCTCCGCCCGGCGCCGAACCCCGAGTTTGCGATAGGTGTTCGTGAGGTGTTTCTCCACCGCGCGTGAAGTGACGGACAGCTGGTCGGCGATTTCCTGGTTGGAGTGTCCCCCCATAGCCAGTATTGCGACCTTCCGTTCCGACCGGGTGAGCTTTCCCCCGGTCGCGGCGGGTTTCACGACACCGAGTGCGGTGCGAGCGCGTTGCGCAACGCGCTGGGCTCCGATTTCCTGTGCGAGATCGAGACAGGTACGCCAGTCGGCCTGTTCGCCGGTCAGTTCGGCCCACTGCCGCAGGGCCTGGACGAGTTCCAGCTGATGCGCGGACGTCCGCAGCACCTCGACCGAGCGCCCGGTCAGTTCCCTGCCACGCTCACCGCCGACAGCTCGCCCCAGCACCCGCAGCGTCCTGCCGATGCCCGACGGCGCTCCCCATTCCTCCGCGATCAGGCGCTCCTCCTCGGCCAGCCTGATCGCGCCGGTGGTGTCACCGAGTTCGAGCTTCACGAGCGCGAGGGACGACCGCCACGGGAACAGCACGGGATTGCGCCAGCCGGACCGGTCCAGGCGCGCGCCGCAGTCACTCAGGGTCAGCGCCGCCGCGGCGAACTCGCCGCGCAGGACGGCGGCCTGTCCGCGCAGCAGCGCGGCCACCGTGGACAGGCCGGGGTCCGCGGGCTCCGCACCCGCCGACTCGAGTGCCCTGTCGATGAGCACCGGATCGTCGAGCTGGAGCACCACCGCACCGGACACGACGGCGGCGGAAGTGCCGACGGCGCTCCAGTTCCACGCGCCGAGGTCGAACGCGTCCACGGTGGCGCGGGTCGCGTCCGCGACCTCGCCGGACATGAGGTGCACCAACGACTGCTCGGTGCGGACCATCGCCTGCTCGACGACGTCACCCCGCTGCCGCGCGGCTTCGAGCGCACGGCACAGCCAGCCGCTCGCGACATCGGGTGTGTCGGCCGCGGCGAGCGCCGTCACCAGCAACGGCGCCGCGCTGGGCGAATGCGGTGATGCCGCCGGCTCGCGCGCCAGGAGCTGTTCCGCGATCGCCGCCACCCGGCCGGCCGGGGTCGCCGCGGCCAGCGTCGCCGCGTTCACCAGCACGGAGAGCAGCTCACGTTCCGCTCCACTGCCGGTCCGCTCGGCGGCGTCGAGTTCGTCGAGCCGGGCCGGCACGGCGGAGAGCTCGCCCGCCTCTCCCCGCGCGATGAAACGCAACCTGGCCTCGAGCCGCAACGCGAGATCGCGGTCCACGCCGCTGAGCCCCTCAGTGGGCCCGAACTCGTGGAAGACCTGGCGCAGGATGGACACGACGGCCTCCGGCGCGTTGCCCATCACCGCCGGAGTGAGCCTGATCAGCGCCGCCGCCCGTTCCCTCGGACCTGGCAGCAACGCGATGGCGTAGGACACCGTGCGCACCGCGGCGTGCACGTCGAACAGCCGCTCCGCGCTCGCCAGGTCGACCAGAACGGTGGCGCGGTCCTGACCGTCGGCGGAGGTGTCGAGCAGTGCGCGGCGCAGGTAGGACACCGCGGTTTCCGGTGCGCCGCGGCGCACCGCGACCTGCGCCGCCTCCCTGAGCGCCTCGACGGCCCACCCGCCCTGCCGCACCGAGATGGCGAGCAGCTGGCGGGCCACCGACTCCGCGGGTTTGCCGAGGTCGTGCAGCAGGCGGACGGCCCGCAGGTGGAGCTGTTCTCGTTCGGCGGTCGTCATCAGGTCGTGGACCGCGTCCCGGGCGCCACGGCGGGTGAACCCTCTTTCCCCGAAGACACCGAGCTTGGTGAGCCCGCGCATGATCTCGTCGACCACGCCCTCGTCCAGGCCGGCGAGCACTCGCACCACGTCCGGTTCCGCGGACTCCCCGAGCACCGCCGCCGCCTTCAACAGCCGCTGCGCCGCCTCGGGTTGCGCACGCATGCACGCGACCAGCCGTTCCCGCACCTGGGCTGGGCGCATCGCGGGCACGAGAGCCGCGTTCGCCTCGGTCGGGGACCGTCCGCTGACCGCCCACGCCAGCGCGAGCGCGGTGAGGGCCAGCGGGTTGCCTCCGGTCGCCGCGTGGCAGGCCAGGCCGAACTCCGGCGCGCAGTCCTGGCCCAGCCTCGTGCGGACGAGCTCGGTGGCGCCGACGGGGCTCAGCGGGCGGGGACGCACCCAGCGGGACGCCAGTGCGAGGACCGCCGCGACCGCCGGGCTGTGCGCGAGCGGATCCCCCTCGCGCACGGTCACGACCAGCACGGCGCGCAGGTGCCGGATCCGGCGGGCCAGCACCTCGAGCATGAGCAGCGACTGGTCGTCGACCCACTGCAGGTCGTCCACGAGCAGGAGCAGCGGCCGGTTGCGGCTGAGCTCGCGGGCGAGACTCAGCAGACCGAGCTGAACGGACTGCTCGTCGTTGCGGGGGTGCGGAGCGAGACCGTCGCGGCCGGACACCGGGCCGGTCCACTCCCCCGGCGGCGTGCCTGCCGCCCCTGGTTCGAGGAGCTGACGAGCCACACCGAAAGCGTGACCGCGCTCCGTCGGTGTCGCTGACGCGTGCAGCACGGAGAAGGACTCGGCGCCGGGATGCTCCGGCAGCGTGCGCAACAACGCGGTCTTGCCGTTGCCGAGGGGACCGGCCAGCACGAGGATGCTGCCGATGGCGTCACGGGCCCGGTCGAGCGCGGTGCCCACCAGTCCCATCTCGTCATCGCGTTCCAGCAGCATCCTGTCGCGTCTCCCCTCGTCACGCGCCAGGTTCCCAGCCGAGCCCGCGGGCCCGGTGGAGCACGGAAGTCGATCTGCACAGCACGGCGATCCCCGCCGCCTCCTTCAACATCGGCCCCGCCCGTCCGGGGCCGACGACGTGCGCGAGGTCGAGCAGCGCGTTCGCCCGCAGCAGCTGGAACGGAGAACCGGTGAGCAGCCGGACCGCCTCCCGCAGATGTTCCTCGTCGCCGAGCACCGCGCCGCAGCTCAGATGAGCTCTGGCCACCGTGCTGGGTACTCCCCAGCGCTGCGCGAGTTCCAGTTCCTTGCGGCACATCAGGCTCGCGCGCTCGTGATCGCCGGTCGCGCTCAGTGCGGCCGCGGCGATCGATCTCCAGGGCAGCACGGCGGGGTTCACCCACTGTCTCGACAGCATCCACCGCCCGCACTCGTCCGCCTTCGCGACCGCCTCCGCGGGATTCCCCGTGACGAGCGCGAGCACGGCTCTGGCGAAGTTGAAGAACGTCCGCGCGTACCCGAACCCGATCCACTCGTCCTGCTGGCTCGCCGCCAGTTCGATCGCCCGTTCGATCTCTCCGCGTTCGACGCACACCAGCATCTCGCCTCCGACGAGGATCGGCCGCGCGTCCGGATGCATGTTCTCCAGCGGGTACTCCGCCCTCGCCTGCGCCAGGTCGGCCGCGGCATCGTCCAGGTCTCCCGCCATGGCGCGCACCTTCGCCCGCATCAGCAACGCCTGGGGCACGACCGCTGTGAGACGTCTCCTGCGGGACTCGGCGACGACGAGGTCCAGCCCGGCGACGGCCTCGGACACGTCGTCGCACGCTGCCAGGGCGAGACAGGCGAACAAACGGGATGTGAGCAGTCTGGCCGGCGCCGTCACGGTGGCGCGCGCGAGCAGCCGGGCGCGCGCGGGATCGACGCCTTCCGCCACGCACATCCACGCCGCGACCCCTGCCCGGTCGGGATCATCGGCGGAGCTCTGGAGTTCCGCGCTGTCCAGGATGCTCAGCTCCGGTGTCTCGACCGGGGCGTCGTCGGCGATCCAGTACAGCGCCGTGACGGCGTCCAGATCACCTCCGGCGGAGCGCACGGCACCGAGTGTGCGCCGGAGCAGAGCGGCGTCACCACGCCCCCACAGCTGGTCCGTCGCCGCGAGCCGGACGACGGTGCACTCCGGCGGCTGGACCTCCATCAGCATCCTGGCGAGCCTTCGGTCGGCGGCGACCGGCGCGACCGCGCACTCCGCCACCGCCAGTTCGAGCATGAGTTCGGCCCGCACGACCGGCGTGCCCGACTCGGTCAGCGCGCGACGCAGAAACCTGACCGCCTCGAGCGGACGGCCCGCGTCCATCTCCTCACGGGCCACCGCCCGCAGCAGCGGCACCACCCACGACTCGCCGAGCGGCGGGGCTCCGGTCAGCAGTGACGCCACTTCGGCCGGAGCGAGAGCGCATTGGTGCCCCAGTCGTGCCGCCCGCGTGTAGAGGTCCTCGCGCTCCTCCGCGGGCATTTCCTCCAGGACGCGCGACACGGTGGTACCCGTGGTGAGCTCGGGCCTGGCGACGTCCGTGACGAGACCGGCGCAGACGAGCAGTTCGAGTGAGCGGGCGAGGGAGAACGTCCGCAGCCGGGCCAACGCTCCGAACAGGTCCACCGGGAACGAGGAGCCGCAGACCGCGATCACACGCAGCAGATGGGCGACCTCGGCGGGCAACGAGCGAACGATCGCCGTGGTGACATCGGCGAGCACGTCGGTGGCGATGAGGGCTACCGCGTCGGCGTTCGCCCGGCCGGGCCGCAGCTCCTGCTCGGCACACCGGTCGAGCACGAGTCGCAGGGCCGGCAGCCGGCCGCCGGTGTGGCGGCGCAGCGCGCAGACGAACTCCTCGTCGCCCCAGACGCCGAGATCCCTGGTCACCAACGCCGAGATGCCGTCGTTCCCCAACGGCCGCACGGCGACGGTGACGGACCCTGGCAGCACGGACAGGCAGGTGTCCGTCACGGCCACGACCGCCAGCGGCACGCGGACGGCCTGCGCGGCCAGGCTTCCGAGCCAGACCCTGGACTGTTCGTCGAGACGGTCCGCGTCGTCGACGGCGACCAGCACCGGTCCGGTACGGGCCAGCTCCACGAGCCTGCCGATGGCCGCCGGGCCAGGTTGCGCGCCGTCCAGTTGGGACATCAGTTCGGCCACCACACCGCCGTGGCCGGCCAGGGCCTCGGAGCCGCCGGCAGCGGTCAGCACGGTGGCGCCACTGCGCTTCGCGAGAGTGATGGCGTGGTCGAGCAACGCGGTCCGGCCGGTCCCGCGCTGCCCGCAGATCTCGAGCGACGACGACCGCCCGGACGCCAGCAGGCGCACGGTCGATTCCAGCGTGGCCAGTTCGCAGTCCCGTTCGACCAGGTCCGGCGCCGTTGTCCCGTGGCTCACCGCAGCTGCACCGCGAGTTCGGCACGGGTGTGCGCCCCCAGCTTGCGGTAGGCGTTCGACAGGTGGTTCTCGACCGTGCGCACGGTGACGTGCAGCTTCTCCGCGATCTCCCGGTTGGTGAGCCCGTTCGCGGCGAGGAGGGCGACCCGGCGCTCGCCGGTGGTCAGAGCGTCCTGGGGCGAGGCGGACACGGCGCTCATCCGCCCGCCAGCGGCCACCAGCAGCTCGTGCGCCTGGTCCGCCGCCACGCTCGCACCGCAGCGCACCGCGATGTCGACCGCCGCACGCAGGTGCTTGCGGGCCTCCTTGTCGTGCTCCGCGCGCATCAGCACCTGTCCCAAGGCGCGCAACGCCTGCGCCTGGTGCAGTTGCGAACCCGCCTCGCCGAGTTCCGCCACCGCCTGCTCCAGCGTCTCGGCGTGGGCCTTGCTCAGCCCCTGGGCGAGCAGTGCGTAACCCCGTGCGACAGGTGTGTCCCACCTCAGCGCGGTCTCGGCACCCTGCTCGGCGAACGCCGCCGCCTCGGCCGTGCGGCCCAGTTGCACCGAGATCGAGACCGCGTGGACCCACCACGGGACAAGCACCGGATTGTGCACACCCATCGCCTCGAACTCGCGGCCACAGCGCTGGAGCACGTCCAGTGCGGCGTCGCCGTCACCGCAGTTCCACAACCAGTGCGCCTTGGCGTTCAACGCCCAGCCGTACTCGATCGGGTCACCCGGCGTGTGCATCCGGTGGAAGAGCTGCTCGACCTGGTCGTTGTCGCCGCGCCGCACCAGCGCCAACGCGAGCACGGTCAACGCGGGCGACTCGTGTTCCGGGCTCGGCAGGGCCAGCGCGGCGTGGGCATCCCGCTCGGCCCCCACCAGGTCGCCCGCCTCGTACGCCAGTCCCGCGCGGGTCGCGAGCGCGATCTTGAGGGTGCGGACGTCGTCCCGTGCCGCCGCCGCGTCGATGATCTCGCTCGCGAGCGCCATCGCGTCGGCCCGCTCGCCGCAGAAGTGCAGCGACACGACCGTGTGCACGTCCCAGAGATCACGGCAACCACCCGGTGCGGGCAGCGCGGAGCGGACGTGGCTCAGCGCGGTGGGCAGCGAGTCGCCGCGCAGCACCTCGGCGCGGGCGAGCTGCAGCACCAGCCTGCGGTAGCCGACCGCCCGGTCCTGCGGCGGGCTGATCGTGCGCGCCAGGGCCATCGCGGCGCCGACCGTGGCGGGCGCGCTGAACCCGTTGATCAGCGTCACCGCCTCGGTCTGGGCACGCAGCTCGGGATCGATCTCCCAGGGCCGGCCGTCGAGCCGACCGGCGAGCAGCCGGAACGCCTCCGGCCCGCGCCCTGCCCGCAACGCCACGTCGCCGCAGTGGATCGCGACCGAGGCGCGGACCTCTGGATCCGTGACGTCGTCGAGCAGCTCGGCGTAGACGTCCATCGCCGCCGAAGGGTCGACCTCGGTCAGATGCGTCGCCAGTTCCAGCCGGGTGTCGACGTGACCGGGAACCGCCTCCAGCACTCGTCGGAGGCAGCTGATCGCGCGATCCGGACCGAGCGCGCCGTCCCGTGCCGCGCCGCGCAGCGCACAGAACATCCACACCTCGGTCAGGGCGGGCAGCATCATGACCAGTTCGGCGACCTCCTCCTGCGGACGGCCTTCGTCCGTCAGGAGCCGTGCGGCCTTCGTGCGCAGCGCGGTCAGCTCGTCCGGGTCGAGCGTGGCCAGCAGCCGCTCACGCAGGACGGCGGACCTGAAGCGGCCGCTGTCGTCGAGGATGCCGAGAAGCTGGAGCTCCACCCGTTTCGCCTCGGCCGCGGCCGCCGGGAGCTCAGCGAGAACGGCCGCGCTGGAGGGCTCGGCGCTGCCGAGCACCGCGACGGCGACGACGTACCTGCGCGTCGTCTCCTGCTCGCCCTCGATCCAGGTGAGATGCCAGGTGACGGACTCGGACTCGATGTCGGGAACACTGCCCAGCGCCTTCAGCGTCTCGACCCAGGACAACGTGACACCGGGAAGTCCCGCGGCGGACTCGAGGCAGGCGAGGACGATCTCGCGGTCGGGGATGAACCCGCATTCGCGCGTGATCAGCTCCGTCACGTCGGCCTCGGCGAGTGGCCCCAGGTCGATCGTGGTCGTGTCCAGCGCACCGGTGAGCTCGGTGAACCTCTCCTCCGCGGCGACGCGCTCGGCGCAGGGGTAGGCCAGGACGACGTACACCCGCGGCCGGGGCAGGCGGCGTGCGAGTACGCCCAGCCAGCGCGCGGTCGCACGATCACAGCGGTGGGCGTCGTCGAGGACGAGCACCAGCGGCCGGTCGGTGGTGAGCCCGACGATCAGATCGTTCATCGCGTACAGCCGGGCGTACTCGTCACGTCCCGCCGCGACCGCGTCCACCACCGCCGCGCCGAGCAGGTCGCTCGCGACGGCGAAGTCCGTCTGCCCCTCGCAGGTGGTCACGAGCACGTCGGCGATGTCGCGCAGTTCGTGGCGCAGCAACTCGATCGTCGCGGACTTCCCGATGCCGCGTGGGCCCCGCAGATGGAGCAGTCCCGGCCGGCCGCAGCCCGCGTCCTTCACCCCGGCCAGCACCTGCCGCAACTCACGCCTGCGGCCGACAGGTTGCCCGGTCGAGAGGTGCCCGTCATGTTTCGACAGCGTCATCCAGACTCCCCGTGCGCCTTGCCGTACCGGCATGTGGTGAGCGTTTTGGCCCAGTGCATTGGTACAACTTTCAGACCAGCGACAGGTTACTCAAGAGGTGTCGTAGCGCTTCGACAACTTGACGGTTTCTTGAGGTGCGAGACGCATCACTGCAGGTCAGATATTGTTCTATAGCGATTCCGTATCAAGACGCACGCCAAGTGCGTTCGCCATGGACGACGTCGGGCGCGACCTTGATCGGTAAACCACATGGCGTTGTCGGAGGCGAGGACGACACCACCTGACCCGCCGCGCTCGATCGCGGATCTTTCGTCCGAACCTGTCACGCCACCTCCTGGCGGTCGGGCGTTGGGGCCGTCGGCAGACTCGGCACGCACCCAGGACGAGCCGCGGCGCGCCCACCGCTCAACTCTCCGTCCCATAGAAGTCCGACCACTCTTTCGAACACAATCCGCAGTCTCCCGACTTCGTTCCGTATTGTGCGCAAAGCCCGGCAAACCAGGCACCAGACCCGCTCCCACCTCCACGCGGACGCCGGAGAGTGCTCCGCGACCTTCGGAATCCTTGTGACAGCAAGAGTTCCCGCTCCCGACCGTGTCACCCTCTACCGAATGATCACTCCAGCAACGCGACTGATCGACGAGCAGGCCCGCGCACTGCGCGACGCGTTGACGGCGGCCATCCGTTCGACCCGCACGGAACTTCCCCATCTCGCCGCCAAGCTCACCGCACAACGCCATTCGACGCGCACGCGCGCCGAGGAGGCGAACTCGGTGTTTCCCGCGATCGTCGCCGCCGCGCTGGACGTGGACCCGAAGCCCGCGCTGCCACTGTGCACCGCTTCCGCGCTGTGGTGGATCTCCGTCGACTCGGAGGCGGTAGGCGCGCAGTGCGGCGCGATGCTCGCGATGCGGCACCTCGGGACGGCGCGCGGACCGGACGGCTGCAAGCTCGCCTGGTTCGACGAGTTCGCCCGGTCGTCCACCGCCGTGATCGAGACCAGACTGGCGGCTCGCGGCCGGCGCGCCGGCGACATCAGCCGCAAGAGCGTGCTGGCACACCACCTGGGGATCACCGGAGCGGCCCACGCCCGTGACGCGGCCATGGCGGCCCACCTCGCCGAGGAGCACGCGGTGGACGGCTGGCGCGAGTTCGGCGCGCTCTACGGCCTGATCCGGCAGCTGCACACCGACCACGTTCGGTCCACAGTGGACGACGACGGCAACGCGACACTCATCGTGCCACCGCTACTGCTGGCTCATGCCTTCGAACTGGGCAACAGCGGAATGCGGCGGGAACTCGTCCGGCTGCCGCCGAACGCGCCGGCCAGGGACCCCGGACAGCACACCATGCTGCGCGACCTCCTGCGGTCACCGCGCACCGTCGCCGCCTACGCACGGGACCTGCGCCGGCTGCACAGAAGGGCAAGTGCGCGTCTCGACGACCTGCACCCGGCCGGAGCGGCGCGCACCGCACTCAGGTCCACATTGGACGCCACGCTGGAGCTGACCATGCCGGGCGCACGGGAGATCATCGGCGGGTGAGTCTGCTCATGCCCGGTTCTGACAAGGGACGGTGCGGTCCGCGGAGGGAGGTTCGTGACACGACATTCCGCGAACCGCACCGGGGAGAGGACCGAGGAGGTGAGGCGTGCGAGGCACCTCGGCCTGAACCGAACTGTAGAACTCCGCATCGCAGGGCACCATCCGCGCGTTTCGGAAAGGATTCCGTCCAAACGCGACCGGAGCTGCCGGCCGCGCTCCCAGCCACCGCACACCATCGAATTCGACGCGAAAAATTCGACAACACCAATGTCAATTGACATGAACCAGGCGCCTGAGCAGCCCGTACTACCCGACAGACAAGGAGAGAGGGCGGTACCGAGGTGCAGCAAAACGGCGTCGGCAGACATTCCGTGAGCAATTCCTCCGGAGTATCGGAAACAGCCCTTCTCCGAGTGCTCTGGATGATCACCCAGGGCATGGTGTGGCCCTGGCTGCTGGAAAACCTCTGCCACCGGGAGGCGATCGACCAGGCTCTCCACGCGAGCCTCATCCTGCCGCCCGAGGGCGAGCACATCGGATACCACATCACCGACGCCGGCCGGCGTCGAATCGTCGACTGGTACCGCACAGCCGGTCCCGGAAGCGGTTCGGCGAACGACACAACGCAGTGGCGCGCGGTCACCGTTCGCTGAGTCCAACGGGACCCCACACGTCCCGACACCTCTTCGGAAATCGTTTTCTCTGCTCTTTCGACGATATTCGATTCGAACGGCAGCACGCCGCCTGCGTCCGATCGTGCGAAATTTCTTCCGCGTTTGGCGGAAGCGTCGTAGCCTGCTGAGACGAGATGAGCCGTTCGGCCCAATCGATTGTGGGTCGTTCGCCGAACGATGTCTGAGCACAGAGGACCAATGAGATACCTGCACCACGCCGTCAGAGCCAGATCCATCAGCTGGCTTCTCGTCGTCCTGATCCTGGCGATCAGTGCGGCCGGCGCCTGCGGAGGCGGCGAGGAGCAGACACCGCCGGCGGCGACGCACGACCTCCCGACGATCATCGAACCGCCCAAGAAGGCGGCCCTGACCGTGACCGTGCGGAAAGTCGTCGACGTGCGCACGGTCGAGCTGTCGGACGGCGAGCAGGTCAAGGTCAAGGGACTCGCGGCACCTGACGAGTGCTGGGCGGCGGCGGCCACCTCGTTCGCGAAAACCATGCTGCTGGACAAGCCCGTGGACACGACAG
The DNA here is from genome assembly GCF_002150765.1 of Lentzea kentuckyensis. Classification (GTDB taxonomy): domain Bacteria; phylum Actinomycetota; class Actinomycetes; order Mycobacteriales; family Pseudonocardiaceae; genus Lentzea; species Lentzea kentuckyensis. The sequence goes on along the minus strand of NZ_MUYM01000013.1, from coordinate 33,073 downwards.
CCTCAGGCTCGCTGCACCTGGCGGACGGAACCGACTACGCGGTGCTGGCGGTCGAGCTCGGCATGGTGCGCAACGAGTCGACCGACGACCGGATGCTTCAGGAAGCGGAGACGACCGCTTCAGCCAAGCAGCTCGGCCGGTGGGGACCACCGTGCGTCAGCCCGCCCACCGGCGAAGCACCGGCACCCACCACGACCACCAGGACCACCCCGCCGGCACCCGAACCGGTCACCGGCTGCTCGGTCGCCTACCGCGTCACGCACACCTGGCCCGGCGGCTTCCGCACCGACGTGACCATAGCCAACACCGGGAACACCGAGATCACCGGCTGGACCCTGCGATGGAAGTTCAGTGACGGCCAGTCGGTGTCGGAAATGTGGAACGCGACCGCGAAACAGTCCGGTCCGGACGTCTTCGCGACCGCCGTGCACTACAACCAGACGATCCCTCCCGGCGGCACGCTGCTGATGGGGTTCACCGCCGGCAGCGGTGGCGTCAACCACGATCCCCGCGCCTTCAGCCTCAACGAGCACCCCTGCACGCTCGCCTGACGCGCCCGTCCACTGTGGACACCGGGAGGCGCCGCCGCACCTCAGCCGGTGTGGCGGCGGCCCCGGTCACGGTGGTCGCGTGGCCCGTGTCCGATCAGCCGGGTGAAGATCGTGTTCAACGTTCCGGGATCGCGGTAGCCGACGTCGGCGGCGATGTCGGCGATCGTCCTGTCCGTGGTCTCGAGCAGGTGTTTCGCCCTGCGCACCCGCGCCTTCTGCAGATATCCGAGTGGAGTTTCTCCGGTTTCGCCGCGAAAACGACGCAATAGCGTTCGTGTGCTGGTGTGCAACGCCGTAGAGAGCAGCCTGAGGTCATAGCGTTCGTGCATGTTCTGCTCCAACCAGCGTTTGACGCTGTCCGAGAACTGCGAGCCGGTGGCCGGCAGCAGTTCCGCGTCGACGTACGGCGCCTGACTCGACCGCAACTCGTCGACGAGTGCGATGCGCGCGGTAGCTCGCGCGACGCGGCCACCATGGTGTTCACGGATGAGACCGAGCGCGAAGTCGTACATCGCGCTGAACGCGCCCGTCGTGGTCACCCCGCTGTCGGTGATCACGAGTTCGTCCGCCCGAACGTCCGTCCCAGGGCAACGGCCGGCCAGTTCGCCGGCGAACAGCCACGAGGTCGTCGACTGCCGTCCGTCGAGCAGGCCGGCCTCCGCCAGCAGGAACGCGCCGACACAGATCGACACCAGAGCGACTCCTGACCGGGAGCTGGACCTGATGGTGTCGATCTCCGGCCTCAACGACTCGAGCCTCGCGGCGAGGCGGTGGCCGGAGGCCAGTTCGAACCCTGGCACGACGAGCACATCGACGTCTCGCACCGGTGAGACCGCGATGGTCACGCCACCGGAGGCGACCACATGCCGCCGTGGCGACAGGATCGACACCTCGTACGACGGCCCCCTGTTCGCGTCGGCCGCGGCGATGTGCGAGGCCATGGTGAGGAGATCGGGAACCCCGAAGACCTCTGACGCGAAACATCCCGGATACGCAAGCACTCCGACGCGAAGCGGCGCGATCATGTTGGCGAGATTACCCGGGAATGTGGCGACATCGCCACTGTTCGCGCCAGGCAATGCGCCGGAAGATATCCCTGTGACGATTGTCGGACCATGCCACTTGCGCGGCCTGATGGAATCACGGGAATTTCGAAATCGTCCATTCAGGACGCAATTCTGACACCTATCTGGGGGAACAACCATGCCCGAAATCAGTCGACGCGACATCCTGCGCGGTGGCGTGCTCGTCGCGACCGTCGCGTTCACCAGCAAGGTCTTCGGCGACGGCCCGATGGCCGCCGCCGCGCCCGCGGACGGGTTCGCCGTCGCGTGCAACGCGCTGGACATCACGCCGACGGCCCCGCCGTGGCCCAGTCTGTGGATGGCGGGCTACGGCTGGGGTCCGCGCGGCAACCACGGCGTGATCGAGGAGTCCCGCCCGCTCACCGCGCACTGCATCGCCATCCACGACAACGGTTCCGTCAACGTGCTGCTGCGCATCGACGCGATCAGCATCCCGCGCGACGTGCACCAGGAGATCCGCCGCAGGGTCGTCGAGGACCTCGGCGTCGGCAGCAGCGACTTCATGATGGCGGCCAGCCATTCGCACTCCACACCGTTCATCGGCGACACGCACCCGGACCCGTACGTGCTGATGGGGCTGACCCAGGCGGACATCGACGCCGTCAACGGGACCACGTTCCTGTTCATGGACCTGCTCACCGAACTGGTGGAGCGGACCGTCAACGAGACGCCCATCCCGGCGGAACTGGGCTACTCCGAGACCGTCGCGGACATCGGGTACAACCGCCGCGGCCTGTCCTACGTGATCGACGACGTGCCGGTGCTCACGGTCCGGGCGTCGTCCGACGACACCCTGCTCGCCGTGCTGTTCGGCGCCACCGCGCATCCCGTGTGCCGGGGCAACGACGAGGTGTTCGACGCCGACTACTGCGGCGCGGCCGCGGAACTGATCGAGGAACGACTCGGCGCGATGGCGTTCTTCTTCCTGGGCACGGCAGGCGACCACAACGCGTACGAGCCGTACAACCCGGACCAGCCGGCCTTCCTGGGAGCGAGACTCGCCGACGCGGTCGTGGACGAGGTGTGGAACGGCGAGTTCACCCCGGTGACCGGTCCGATCACGACGGAGCTCACCGAGATCGAACTCGAGTTCTCCGTCGACAACGACGATCCCGAGGTCGTCGAGATGCTGCGCGACAAGTACGAGGCTCGGCGACAAGGTCCCGGCACTCCCGGCTGGCTCGGCTGGGCCGAGAAACGACACGCCGACGTGATGATCCGCAAGATCGACGACGGCACGCTGGAGTCGAACGTGCCGATGCCGATCCAGTGCTGGAAGCTAGGCGGCCTCACGATCCTCGGGCTCGCGCACGAGGTCGTCGGCATCTACCACCTGCTGATCAAGGACATCGCGGAGCGGCTGGGCACCGGCAACCTGTGGATCATGGCCTACGCCAACGAGACGCAGTGCTACGTGCCGTCCGACGAGATCAGCTGGACACAGGTGTACGAGTCCGGGTGGAACCAGGACGACAACACCATCACGGGTTACGGCAGCAGCCAGCTCGCCTACGGGTGGCCGTCCCCGTTCCGGGCGTCGCCACCGGGAACCGATCCCGCGGCACCCGACAGCACCGAGGCCATGGTGCTGGCCGCCTGTGAGGGGTTGCTCGGCTAGACCTGCGCCAGACCCGGCAGACGAAGATCGCGAGTGGAGCTTCCACTCGCGATCTCCTTGCCGCCCGACGACCTCCGTCACGGTGTCGCGGGTTCAGCGGCTCACCCGATCGTCACACACGGCAGTCCGACCGAGGACCACGTCCCGTTGTCGTTGCGCCGCCAGCCCTGGGCACAGAGGTCACCGCGGCCGGATCCGGTGCCGCTGACCGAGGGCCGCCGCAGTGCTGCACGCGCACCTGGAAGTTGGGGCCGTAGCCGTCCACGCAGTTCACACTCGGCGCCGCCTGGGCGACACTCGGTGCCAGTGTCAGACCGGCGACGGCCAGGACCACCGCACCGGCGACTCGTGTCTTCTTCCCCAAATCAACACGTGAAGAAGCCGGGCACTGGATCGCGATCAGGACTCGGCGGCGGGCCATCGGGCCAGTTGCTCGTCGGCGATTGTCGCGATCGCCAGCGGATCGACCTGGGCCAGGCCTTTCAGGGACTCCCACCACGCTGTGGTGGTCAGCGCGGTGGCCAGGTGACGGCGTGCGCGCGGGATGAGCTGGGCGCGGTTGGTCGGCAAGCCTGGTGGCGCGTGGGTCGAGGTGGCGAGGGCGGCCAGGGTGTTCGCGAGCGCGTTCACCAGGTTCACGTCGGCGGTGGTGCTCGCAACCAGTGTTTCGGCCGTGGCCACCATCTCTGCCGCTCGCCTCGGATCATGAGGCTCGAGCGTGCCGGCGACGGTCAGGAGCGCACGTGCGCGTTCGGCCGGGGCGTCGATTCGAGCCAGGACGGCTTCGCAGTGGTCCGAGATCCGCGCGGCACGGGGGTCGCCGGCCGCGTGCTGGTGACGGGCGACCAGGGCCAGCGCCTGCGCGCGGGCCGGCAGTTCCGTGATCAGCTCGGCTTGGTGGGCGGCCAGGTCGAACCGGCCGAGGGTCGCGTTGGCGCTGGCGAGTTTCGTCAGCGCGTGGTCGCGTTCCTCGGGATAGCTCATCTGGTCGATGAAGTTCAGTGCGCGTGTGATGAGGTCTGAAGCGGTGGCCGGCCGGTTGATCGCACTTACCGCGCGTGCCAGTGAGGCATAGGCCGCTACCTGGAATTCCGGGTGGTCGGCGTGCTCGACCGCGTGGACGGTCTCGTCGATGAGGCGCGTGACGCGGTCGTGCTGGTGGATGACCGTCAACGCCTCGATGAGGTCGGCCATCGCCTCGGCCTGGTAGATCAGCATGTCGTTCTGCCGGGACAACTCCTCGACGAGATCGGCCAGGCGCACGCAGCGTTCGGCGTCGCCTGTCAACGCGATGGGCTTGGCCAGCTTGGCGAGGGAGCGCATCTGGTCGCCGGCGTTGGCGTCTCGTCGCAGCAGCAGTTCGGCCTCGTCGGTGATCCGCGTGGCCATGTTCTGGTCGCCGACCGCGGCCAGCAACGTGATCAGGTCGGCGAACACGACGCCGTAGGGCCAGACGATGGCGCTGTGGTGGGCCAGGGACATCACCTCGTCGGCGAGCGCGCGGACGCGGGCGTAGTCGTTGTGGGTCCTGGCTGCGATCTTGGCAATCTGGAGGAGCGTGTGGGCCTTGAGCAGCGTGCCGCTCAACGGGTTCGTGAGCCGGCGGGCCAGGGCTTCGGCGCGGTCGAAGTTCCCAGCGAGCGCATACGTCTCCACCAGCGCGGCCGAATCGGTCCTGCTCGAGTGCTGTGCGTTCAGTGATTCCGCCTGGTGTGCCAACTGGAGGGCGCGGAGCTGATCACCGCTGACCGCCGCTGACCGGGCGAGGTCGCCCAGCGTCGCGGCGCGCCGCTGGACGTCGTCGATCTGCGTGGCGCAGGACGCGGCGCTGTCGGCGATCCATGTCGTCCAGGCGCTGTCTCCGATGGCGGCGACCTCGTTGGCCAGCGCGGCCAAAGCTCGCGCCCGAAGTTGCGGAGCGGCCGATTGGTGAATCGAGTTCTCAAGTTCGCGGGCGAGTCGCACCGCAAGTGGCCGGTCGCCATGGTGCGCGGCCTGGCCGACGAGCTTCGTGAGCTGCGTCAACTGCAGCTCACGGTCCAGAATCCGCCGGGCAAGGGTTTCGGCGCGACCGAGGTCCGCGCCGGCCGCCACGACGGAGCTGATCGTCGCCAACGCCTCCTCGCGATCACGGGAGACACTGATCTGGTCCACAAAGGACGCGGCGTCGTCGGCGAGCCGTGTCGCCAGCGCCGCGTCTCCCGCCGTCGTCGCCACATCGGCCAGCTCGGCCAACGCCTGCGCGCGGTCGGCGGCGAAGTAGTGGTTGTCGTATGCCGAACGTTCCCCGGCCGCGATGAGGCGAACAGCCCGATTGCGGTCGCCGGCGATCGCGACGGTTGCGGCCAGGGCAGCGACCAGGTCGGCGTCGGCTCTGCTGCGGTCCATGATCAATTCTGCTTGGGCGGCGAGCCGATGAACCTGGTCGGGCGCACGGCAGGTGTTGGCAGCGGCCATGAGTTCGCCGATCGCGATCAGCTGGCCAGACTCGTTCTCTTTCCGCCACACCAGCATCTCCGCGTAGGAGAAGGCCCGCGCCGCGTGCTGGTGGTAGCCGGCTGTGGCGAGGGCATCGACGAGTACGAGGACGTGTCGGTGGCCCACCTCGATCTGCTCAAGGCCGGAGTCGACCTCGTTCGCCAATCTGGATGCACGCGCGTGGTCGCCCGCGGTCGCTGCCGTGCGGGCGAGACTCACCAGCTCGCGCTGGCGGTCGTAGTCGTCGGAGATCTGGCGGAGCAGCGTTTCGGCTCTGTCGTGATGACCGCGCGCCGCCCACACCCGCGCCAGATCACGCAGGAGGTCGTCCGCGCGGGATTGATCGGCGGCGGCGATCTGGCCGATGAGCAGCTCCGTTTCGCGGGAGGTGGTGGAGGCGCCGTCGTGGTCTCCACCGGCCATCTGGGCATCGACCAACTCGACGAGCACGGTCACCTGCCAACCGGGCAGGTCGGCGAGCGGGACGAGGCGCTGGGCCGTCGCGACCAGCCGACGCGCCCGTTCCGGATCCGTGGCAGCGATGGCGGTCGCCGTGCGGGCCAGCGCGCGGGCCCGGTCGTAGACGCCGTCGATCTCCGACGCGATCGCCTCGGCGTCGCCGTGTCCGGCCATCGCGGTCACGAGCCGCAACCTCGGCCAGGCGCGATCTCTCGGGTCCACCAGCTGCCCGATGCGCGCATTCGCTTCGCGCGCCACCTGAGCCATGCGCTCCACATCGCCGACTGCGACAGTTGCGCGAACAATGCCGATGAACGCGTTGGCGCTGTCCTTGGGGTTCCGGACGCGGCCCGCGATCAGTTCGGCCCGAACCGGGTCACCGGCGAGAGCGATCGCCTCCGTCACTTCGGCGAGCGTGTCGTCCCTGTACCGCTCGGGGACGTCGCCGGCCAACGTGACCAGTTCGTCGATCAGTCCGGCGGCAGTGGCGCGGGTGGTGTCACTCGCGGCCATCGCCAGCGCCAAACTGTTGAAAGCACTCACCTTCGGCATGGGATCCACGTCGGCGACGTGAGCCGCGAGGTCGGCGGCGAACCGGATGGCCTCATCGTCGTTGCCTTGACTCACCTGGGCCTCGACCAGTGCGAGCAGCGCGTCGCGACGGCCGCCCCAGTCCTGAACTCCGGCGGCGAAGCCCTCGGCCCGCACCGGCTCGCCGATCAACGCCCACACGGCCGCCAACTCCGCCGGAACGTCCGTGCCGCGCTGGACGAGGCTGTCGCGTTCGGCGGCGAGTGCGGCCAGGCTGACCAGGTCGGGCATGTGCTGCGTGGCCAAAACCTGTTGGGCGACCCGGATCTCGGTCAGCCCGAGCAGATCACCCCCGGTGAGCATCCGCATGCGACGGTGCCTGGCTCGATCGGTCGCGTACCGGGCCAGGCGCTCCAGGTCATTCGATCCACCGAGCGCTTGCGGATAGCCGCGGAGCAGGTAGTGAGGCGTGTGGGCCGGCCAGCCCGACACCTGGTACGAGTCCGCCCATGCGGCCAGCCGTTGGTGGTACACGCCCAGAGCGCGCCGTCCGATGTGCTGCGTAGCCACCTCTCGGAGGGTCTCGTGGGAGAACAGGTACACCGGTGCGCCCGGGTATCCGGCCACCGGCGGGCCGATCCAGCCGGACACGCTGCGCCCGAACCCTCCCTCGAGCCGGCGGCGGATCTCGTGCTCGGGGTGGTCGGTGAGCTCGGCGAGGTCGTCGACGGTGAGGCCGCCGCCCGCCGCGGTGATCAGGCCGAGCAGATCGCGCTGCAGCAGCGGACCTGTCAGCAGCGTGTCCAGTTCCAGGCCGGCGAGCCGTTCGATGGCGCTGGCGTGCGGTGACACCGAAAGCTCGCGCACCCGTACCGTCCGAAGTGGATGGTCGTGACGGGTGTCGTCTGGCAGTTGCAGCCCAGGCCGGCTGGTGACCAGCACCCGCACGGCCGGGGGCGGCCGGCGCGGCAACAACGCGGCGATGCTGGACAGTCCGGCCGGTCGCCTGTCCTCGTCCAACCCGTCGATCATCAGGAGCAGGCGCCGCCCCGCCTCCTCGGCGCGAGCAGCCGCGTCCTCCAGCATGTGCAGCATGTCACCGACATGGGCGCCGGCGGTCGCCGCACCAGTCGGCCGGTGCAGCAAGGCGGCCAGCTGTTCGGTCACGGCTGCCACGAACGTGCCGCTGTCCGACTGACCGGCGAGCCGGCCCGTCACGAAGAACGCGACGACGTCCACTCCGGCTGGGGGATGCAGCACGAACCAGGCCATCAGCGCCGATTTTCCCGCCCACGGCCCGGCCTGCCACCAGGCGTACGGAGCGTCGCCGACGCAGAACTGCACCAGTTCGCCGAGTTCGGCATCCCGGTCCAGCAACTGGTCCGGCGCGGTGTCACGCACTTGGGCGCGGTACGCCGCCAGCACCGCCGCGGGCAGGCGTCCAGGAGCCGGATGGATGTGCACATCGCCGTACACCACGCCCGCCTGCAACACGACAGCGGCGGACCCGTCCATCGTGTTGCGCACCCGCAGGCCGTCGTGCCCGCTCTGACCGGTGCCCTCAGGATCCCGCGGCTGCCCAGGTTCCGATGTCGCCACCTGGAGCACCTCCCCTGGATCGGGTTCGCGGCAGCGGAATCGAGCGTTTCAGTCCTACCGGCCCGCACAGCCGGAATTCACCCGCCCGGCCTAGTGGCGTGCCGCGGCTTAGTTGTGCTCCCGGTTGTGGATGAAGGGACCCTTCATCCACCTCAGGTCGATGAAGGGTCCCTTCATCGACGGGGACCAGCGACACCGTGCGATCGGACACTTTCGCCGTCCGACCTCTTTGGATACACCAACGTATCGGATACATTGATGTATCGAACGGAGGTGGGACGATGGCGGACGCGGCACCCGAACCCGCACGGCGGGTGACCAGGCGACGGGCCGAGACGCGGCAGCGATTACTGCAGGCAGCACTGGAAGTGTTCGCCGAGGAAGGTTTCGGCCGCTCCACCGTCGACCAGGTGTGCACGCGCGCCGGCTACTCGCGCGGCGCGTTCTACTCGAACTTCGAGACCCTGGACGAGCTGTTCCTCGCCGTCTGGGAGCACCGGTCGACCGAACTGATCGCCCGCACGCGCGAGGCGTTCGAAGACTTCGAGCAGGCCGCGGTCAAGGACGTCGAGGGCGTCGTCGCGCACCTGCTGCGGGCGGTGCCGATGGACGAGGACTGGTACCGCGTGAGCGCCGAGTTCACCGCCCACGCGCTGCGCAATCCACAGCTGCGGCGGGTGATCGTCGAGCGCGAGCAGGCCATCGCGGCGTCCGCGCGACCGTTCCTGCTGGCGGCACTGGCCGACATCGGGCGCACGGTGCCGGATCCCGGCGCGCTCGGCCAGGCACTGGTCGCGGTGCACGACGGCACCGCCCTGCAATGTTTCAGCGAACCGGGCAACGTCACCGTGCAGCAGCGCCGTGCCGCTCTGTTCGCCCACGTCATCACCGCGTACAGCATCGAAAGCAGGCAGTCATGAGCGACGAAGCAGACGTGATCGTGGTCGGAGCCGGGCTTGCCGGCCTCGTGGCGACCTACGAACTCACCAGGGCAGGACGCCGGGTGCTGGTGGTCGACCAGGAGAACCGCGCCAACCTGGGCGGTCAGGCGTTCTGGTCGCTCGGCGGCCTCTTCCTCGTCGACAGCCCCGAACAGCGCCGCAACGGCATCAAGGACTCCTACGACCTGGCGCTGCAGGACTGGATGGGCTCCGCCGGGTTCGACCGCGACGACGAGGACCACTGGGCCCGGCAGTGGGCGCAGGCCTACGTCCGGTTCGCCGCCACGCGCAAGCGGCAGTACCTGCACGACCTCGGCCTGCGGTTCACCCCCCTGGTCGGCTGGGCCGAGCGCGGCGGCGGGGTCGCGGACGGTCACGGCAACTCGGTGCCCCGCTTCCACCTGACCTGGGGCACGGGCCCGGAGGTGGTGCGGGTGTTCGCCGAGCCGGTGCTCGACGCCGAACGCCGCGGCCTGGTCCGGTTCGCCTTCCGCCACCGGGTCGACGAGCTGATCGTCGAGAACGACGCCGTGGTGGGGGTGCGGGGCACCGTGCTCGAACCGTCCGATCTGGACCGCGGCAAGGCGTCGTCGCGCGTCGCCGTGGACAGCTTCGAGTCGCGGGCCAAGGCCGTGATCGTCACGTCGGGCGGGATCGGCCACAACCACGACCTCATCCGCGCCAACTGGCCGGTCGACCGCCTCGGCCCGTGCCCGGAGACGATGATCGCCGGGGTGCCGGCGCACGTCGACGGGCGGATGCTCGCGATCAGCGAGACGGCGGGCGCCACCCTGGTCAACCGCGACCGCATGTGGCACTACACCGAGGGCCTGCACAACTGGGACCCGATCTGGCCGAACCACGCGATCAGGATCATCCCCGGCCCCTCCTCGATGTGGTTCGACGCCGACGGCAAGCGCTTGCCCGCGCCGAACTTCCCCGGCTTCGACACCAACACCTCGATGAAGGCCATCCTCTCGACCGGCTACGACTACTCCTGGTTCGTCCTCAACCAGACGATCATCAACCGCGAGTTCGTGCTGTCGGGATCCGAGCAGAACCCCGACATCACCGGCAAGGACATCCGCAAGGTGCTGGCGAGCCGCGGTGGCAAGGGTGCTCCCGCCCCGATCGAGGCGTTCAAGAACCACGGTGTCGACTTCGTCGTCGCCCGCACCGTCGACGAGCTCGTCGCCGGCATGAACAAGATCGCCCGCGGCCCGCAGCTCGACGCCGCGGGGATCGAGCGGCAGATCGTCGCCCGCGACCGCGAGGTGACCAACGGGTTCTCCAAGGACCTCCAGCTCATGGCCATCGCCAACGCCCGCCGCAGCTGGGGCGACCGCCTCGTGCGCACCACGAAGCCCCATCGGCTCCTGGACCCCGCGCACGGTCCGCTGATCGCCGTGCGGCTGAACATCCTCACCCGCAAGACGCTGGGCGGAATCCAGACCAACCTCGACTCCCAGGCGCTGCACGCCGACGGCACGCCGTTCCCCGGCCTGTACGCCGCGGGAGAGGTCGCCGGATTCGGCGGGGGCGGTGTGCACGGCTACAACGCGCTCGAAGGAACGTTCCTGGGCGGCTGCATCTTCTCCGGGCTCACCGCGGGCCGCGCTCTGGCCCGCACGCTGAGCTGACCCGAGCCGGTTCACCGCCGAATGTGCGTAATTCGCCGGAATTGCTTGAATCGGTTGATGGTGAGCGCTAGTACGGTGGTATGGCCGTTGAATTCCAGGTGCTCGGCGACATCGGTGTCAGGGTCGACGGTGAAAGCGTCTCGATGGGGCATGCGCGCCAGCTCTGCGTTCTCGCGGCGCTGGTCCACGACATCGGCACAGCTGTCTCCGTCGACGAGTTGCTGAGCCGTGTTTGGGGTGAGAATCAGCCGAAGGGCAGTCGTGGCGTGCTCCACGGCCATCTCACCCGCCTGCGCCGAAAACTCGGGGCAGCGGGAGGAATCACGATCGACCGCGAGGGCGTGGGCTACGTGCTCACCGGCGATGGAGGGATGGTCGACCTCCATCGCTTTCGCCGTTTGCTCGCGGAAGCACGAACGGCGCGGGACGAACCGGCGGCGGAGCTGTTCGGACGGGCTTTTTCGCTGTGGCGGGGAAAACCGTTCGGCACACTGTCGACAGCGTGGATCGAAAGCGTGCGCGCGTCGCTGGAAGCCGAGCGATTCGCCGCGATGCTGGACCGCAACGACGTCGAACTGAGGCTTGGTCACCACCGTGACCTGTTGCCGGAAATGCTGGCTGAATCAGGCGCTCATCCGCTGGACGAGCGCCTGACCGGCCAGGTGATGGTCGCGTTGCGCCGCTGTGGACGGTCAGCGGACGCCGATCAGCACTACCGGCGGATCCAGCGTCGTCTCGCGGAGGAACTCGGTGTCGATCCGAGTCCGCGGTTGCGGGAGATTCACGAGCGCGGGCCGGACGAGCGAATCGACGTACCCGGCACTCCCGCCGCCGAAACGACGCCGGTGCCGAGGCAACTGCCCGCGCACACGGCGCACTTCGTGGGACGCGAAAGTGAACTGGTCGCACTGGACGACGCATTGCGTTTCCAGCGCACACAACCGGGACAGGCCGTTGTCGTCGCCATCAGCGGTCCGGCCGGGGTCGGGAAGACGACGCTCGCGGTGCACTGGGCCCAACGCGTTCAGGACGAGTTTCCCGACGGCCAGCTCTACGTGAACCTCCGCGGATTCGACCGCACCGGAACCGCGGTACCGCCGTCGGGCGCGTTGAGGGGTTTCCTCTTCGCACTCGGGATATCGCCCCGTCGAATACCCAGCGACCTCGACACGCAGATCGCGATGTACCGCGGTTTCGTCGGTGAGCGGCGAATGCTCATCGTGCTGGACAACGCGCGGGACGCCGGACAGGTCCGGTCGTTGTTGCCGGGGCCGGGCAATTCCACGGTGCTCGTCACCAGCAGGACCCGGTTGTCCGGCCTGGTGGTGGCGGAAGGCGCGCACACGGTGACCGTGCGGCCTCTCCCCGGGCAGGACGCCCGCGAACTGCTCAGCCGTCATCTCGGACGCGACCGCGTCGACGCCGAACCCGGCGTGGTCGACGAGCTCATCGCACGATCGGGATCGCTGCCGCTCGCACTGGCCGTGCTCGCCGCGCGGGCTGCGCTCACCCCGGCCTTTCCCCTGCGCGCCCTGGCCGAGGAGCTGACCGCCGAACGCGCGGGGCTCGACGCCTTCGAGGGAGCTGATCAGGAGACCAACGTCCGTGCGGCGATCTCATGGTCGTACCAGCATCTGCGGCCGGCGGCGGCACGGATGTTCCGGCTGCTGAGCGCTCATCCCGGTCCGGACTTCACCACGCCGGCGGCCGCGAGCCTGGCCGGGGTGGCTCTCGGCACCGCGGCACAGGCAGTCGACGAGCTGCTGGGAGTGCATCTCGTCGAGGAGCGGCAACCCGGCCGATTCGCCCTGCACGACCTCGTCCGGGCCTACGCCGCCGAACAGTCGCACGCCGAGGACGACGAAACTGTCCGGACGGAAGCGTTGCGCCGCTTGATGGACCACTACCTGCACACCGCCTGGCGCGCCGCGTTGAGCCTCCGGCCGATGCGGACCCCGATCAAGTTGCGGGGACCCGCGCTCGGAGCCGCCCCCGAACTGCTCGGCGGCTACGCCGAGGCGTGGCGCTGGTTCGAGGCCGAAACCGCGGTGCTGTTCGCGGTGCTGCGGCTCGCCGTCGACACGGGGTTCGACGAGCAGGTGTGGCAGCTGGCGTGGACCATGGCCGACCACCTCGATCGCAGGGGGCGGTGGCACGACTGGACGGAGATCGGGCACGTCGCGCTCGCGGCGGGCCGCCGGCTCCGCGATCAGCGCGCCCTGGCGAGCGCGCACCGCGGTCTCGGGCACGCGCTGATCCTGTTGCGGTCCTTCGAGGAGTCGCAGTCGCACCTGAACGCGGCGCTCCAGCTGGACCCGGATCCCGTCGCGCAGGCCGGCGTGTTCCGCGGTCTCGCGCTCCTGTCCGACACACGAGGGCGCTTCGAGGAAGCACTTGAGCATGGCGAGCAGGCGTTGGCGCTCTCTCGTTCGTGTGGTGACCGAGCCGGTGAAGCCGCCGCGCTGAACCAGATCGGCTGGTACCACTGCCGGCTCGGCCATCACCAGCGCGCCCTGCACCTGTGCGAGGAGGCGCTCGACCTGCACCGCGAACTCGGCGACTGGACGGCGGAAGCCGTCACCTGGGACAGCCTGGGCTACGTGCACCACCACATGGGCCACCGGTCCCAGGCCGTGGAGGGCTACGGCCACGCTCTCGACCTGTACCGCAAGCTCGGGGACCAGTTCGAGGAAGCAGCCACCCTCGGCCGGTTGGCCGACGTCTACGAGACGGAACACGATCCCGCGGCCGCGGGCGACGCACTGCGGCGGGCGGTCGGCATTCTCGAAGCGCTCCACCACCCCGACGCCGCCGACCTGCGGGCAAGGCTCCGCGTCCTCGTCGGCGGCGTCCCCACAGGTCAGAAAACGATCAGCTGACGGCCCCGGACTCCCCCGTCCTCCAAGCGCTGGTGGGCCAGGCCCGCCTCGTGCGGGGCCAGCCTGTCCGCCGTGCGCAGGGTCAGCACTCCCTTGTCCGCCAACCCGCTGAGCTCCCGCATCGCGCCGGCCATGTCCGGGTGCTCGATCACGTACACCTGGTGCACCGTGATGTCGCGCTCGGACGGCAGGTCGTACGGGCGGCATTTGACGACCTGGCCGCCGGTGCGCACCGCCGCGAGCATCGGCTCGCCGATCACCGCGGCGTCGATCAGGGCGTCCACCCCGGCCGGCACGACCGAGCGGTACTGCGTCGCGAGACTGGCCGAGCGCGGCACCACCTCGTCCGCGCCGAGCTCCAGCAGAAGCTCCACATCGGACGGTGCCGCCTCGGCGATCACCCAGAGCCCGCGGTGTTTCGCCAACTGGACGGCGTACCCGCCCAGCGCGCCCGCACCGCCGGTCACGCCGATGGTCGCTCCCTCCGGCAGGTCCAGCATGCGCAGCGCCATGTCCGCGGTCAACGCGTTCATCGGCAGGCCCGCGGCGTCCACCAGGTCGACCGAGGCGGGCAGTTCCGCCACCTGCCTCTGTGGCACCACGACGAACTCGGCCTGGGCGCCACCGGTGGCGGTGAACGGGTTGGCGAACGCCATCACCGGCGTGCCCACCGGCAAGGTGACGCCCTCGCCCACCGCGTCGATCGTGCCGGCCGCGTCCATGCCCGGCACGTGCGGCGGACGCAGGTGCCGCACGTAGTCGGCCAGCGCACCGGAGCGCAGCAACAGGTCCGTCGGATTCACCGCGGCCGCCGCGACGCGAATCCGCACCTGGCCAGGACCGGGCTCCGGCACCGGCAACTCGCGGACCTCGAGCGCTTCCGGTCCCCCGAAGTTCTCCACCACGACCGCACGCATCACGTTCCCCCTCCAACGCTTGTCCTGCACAGCTCCGCGAACGCGGCCAGGCGCGCGTCGACCGTCCCGGTGATCGTGTGCACCGGCACGGACTCGGCGGCGAACGTGGCCAGCAACAGCTCGTCCGAGAGCACGCGGAACCGTTCGCTGATCGGCTTTACCTCGTCGTGCAACGGGAACTCCACCGGCAGGTGCACGACGAGGTCGTAGGCCTGCGCGGCCCGCCGGGCGATCTCCGGCCCGAGCGCGGCGACCACCTTCGCGTACGGGTCGTCACCGCCCGGCTCCAGCGCCGCACCGGCCGGTGGATGCATCCCCACCGCGAGCCGCACGGTGGCGTAAACCCATTCGTGCAACAGGGATCCGTCGGAGATGAACCCTCGCGTGGCCGCGGTCTCCGCCTGTACCCGCTCGGCGTACCGCCGGACCACGAGCTGGATCAGCTCGGCCGGTTCGGTGTCCTCCAACGACTTCGGCGCCCCGCCCGCCGGGTTGCGCATCGGCGTCCCGTGCGCCATCGGCAACCTGGTGAGCCCGGCGAGCCTCGACACCACGGTGGTCTTGCCGTTGCCGTAGGCCCCCACCACAGCGACCTTCACCGCACCCGCTCCTTCTCCTCGAACAGCTCCCAGCCGTGCTCCCGCGCGTGCGACACCAGTGCCTGATCGTCACCGACCACCACCGGGCGTCCCACCGCGGCCAGCAGATCGCTGTCCGACAGGTGGTCGCCGTAGGCGGCGCTGGCGGCCAGTGAGACGCCGTACAAGGCCGCGAACTCCTGTACCGCCAAGGCTTTCTCGGCGCCGATCATCGGCTGCCCGACCCGGCCGGTGTAGCGCCCCGCGCTGATCTCCGGCATGGAGCACAGCACCACGTCCGCGCCCACGTGCCTGGCCACCGGCAGCAGGCACGCCGGGAACGACCCCGACACGAGGACCACCAGGTCCCCGGCCCGCCGGTGCTCGGCGATCACGTCGAGCACCGGCGGGCGGAACAACCCGTCCTCGGCCAGCTCCGCGGCGAACCACTCGGCCGCGACCTGGTCGACGTGACCGGCGACCAGGTCCTGGAGGTTCGTGAAGTAGGCCCGGTTGGTCCGCTCGCGCGGCAGGCCGGCGGCGGTCATGTCCCGCAACCGTTGCCGCGCCTCGCGATACACCTCGGGCCTGCCCCGGCGGGCGCACAGGAACTCGAGGAAGCGGAACATCGTGGTCCGGGTCGTCACCGTCCCGTCGACGTCGAAGAACGCCGCCCTGCCCGACGTCCGCTCCTCGGCGGTCCAGAGCACCCGCTCGCTCACGCCGGTGCCGGCGCGAACCGCTGCGCCTCCGGCGTGGTGTCAATCAGCGCGTACTCCTCCTCGGCCCGCGCGATCGCCTCGTCGATGCTCAGCTTCGGCGTGATCTGGTAGATGTCCAGGATCTTCTGCAGCCGCTCGGCCACCGTGCCGCCGACGCTGTGGTACGGGATCTCCAGCTCGCGCAACGTCTTCAGCATCAGCTCGTCGGCCAGCGAGCGGAACTTCTCGTTCACCGGCCGGTGCCCGTCGGCGACCAGCGGGAACTCGATCGGCAGGTGCACGAACGAGTCGTAGTTCGCCTTGGCGTGCTGCTTGGCCGGCACCGCCATCTGCTGCAGCACCTGGCCGTAGAACCGCACCTCGTCGGTGAGCTCGATCGTGTCCAGGTCGACGGACAGGTTCGGGTTGATGCCGACGAGCACCCGCACGGTGCCGTAAGCCCACTCGTGCAACGAGGATCCGTCCGACACGAAACCGTGCGGCAGGTGCGACTCGTTGACGGCGCGCTCCTGGTTGCGGCGCATGATCAGCATGATCAGCTCGGCCGGAGTGCACTCCTCCAGGGTCTTGCCCGGGATGGAGATCGGCAGCAGCTCGCGCATCGTCTTGGCCGACGAACGCGGCAGGCCGGTCAGGTGCGCGACGGCCATGGTGGTCAGCGTCTTGCCGACGGAGTAGGTACCCGCGATTGCCAGTTTCATGTTCCTGTTCCCCCTGTGTGGTTCAGTCTTCGATGGGCAGCTGGTGGGCCACGGAGCAGACGACGGTCACGCCGCCCAGCTCGGACACGATGTCCGCCCGCCGCCAGGTCTCGCCCTTGCGGTTGTGCAGCAACGCGGCGTCGCGCAGCTCGACGACGACCGGGTGCGTCCCGGCGTCCGGCCGGACCGGCGACTCCGCCTGCCACCTGGTCGAGCGCATCCACAGCGTGTTGGAGTCGGCCCTGGTCACGCCGTCCAGCTCGTACAGCAGGACCTGGCCCAGCTGCAGCGCCACGACGAACGCGTCGACCAGGCTGACCGACGGCTGGAAGTCACCTTCGACGCCCACTCCCGGCAGAGCGGGCGTGGCGGGCAGCTCGACCCGCGCCGTCGCACTCAGCCGGTCCGCGGCGACCACGACGTCGCGCAGCCGCTGCAAGCGCGCCTTGTGCCCGTCGCCGTACGGCCGCCGGTCCTGGTCACCGAGCTCGTCGGAGCCGTCCGGCCCGGCGGCGACGTGGTCGACGTCCACCCGCAGCCGCAGCGAGCCGACCTGGCAGTCCAGCGTGCTGACCACCCGGCCCGGCTCGGCCTGTTCGGCGACCCGGGAACGCGCCGCCGTGACGGCGAAACCGGTCAGCTCCTCCTCGACCGGAGAGGATCCGGCCTTGATGTGGGCCTCGCGGATCCACGCCGACCGGCGTGCCTGCTCGCCGAGGCCCGCGTGCCGGGCCAGCCAGATCTCCGCCAGCTGCACACCGAGCAGCAGCACGTCGATGGTCGACAGGTGCGGCAGCTGGTCGATGGTGCCCTTGCGGGACCAGTCGGCCGGGTAGCCGACCGCCGCCGTCGCCGAGACGACCGGCCCACCCTCGCCGTCGGCCGACTCGATGCCGGAGAGCCGGTAGGTGGCGCGCTTGTAGCCCTCACCGAAGAACCGGGTCTCCCGGTCGCCCAGGTACTCCTCGACGGTGGCGAAGCGCAGCACCGCGTCGTCCACAAAGGACTGCATTGCATCCCCCAAGTTGTCGGATCGGTCAGGTGGTGACGGGCTCCGGCTTGGTCGTGGCCGCGGCCGGAGCGGGAGCCTGCTTGGCGGTCCGGAGGAAGGCACCGATCGCCAGTGCGCCGGCCAGGACGATCAGACCGTCCACCAGGAAGCCGAACGTCGTGCCGGACAGCACGTCCGACCGCGACGCCACGCCGCCGGAGAGCTCGCCGTACTGGGTGGCCGCGATGGTCGACATCACCGGGATGCCGAGCGTGAACGCCACCTGCTGGGTCATGGTCGCGAGGCCGGTGGCCAGACCCTGCTCGCTGTCCGCGATACCGGACGTCGCGACGACCGTGTACGCGACGATCGCGAGCACGTGGCCGAAACCGCCGACGAACGTGGTGACCAGGACGACGACCACGGAGACGGCCTTCGCCTCACCGAGCCAGAACATCACACCGGTGTTGACCGCCTGCACGACCAGGCCCCAGACCAGCGTGTTCTTCGCGCCGATGCGGCCGATGATCTTCGAAGCGAACGTACCGCCGAGGAAGGCACCGGTGCCCAGGAAGCCGAACATCAGGCCCGCCTGCATCGGGGTCAGGTCCAGCACCTGCTGCATGTACAGCGTGAGCAGGAACGCCATGCCCGACTCCATCGAGAAGGTGAGCAGACCACCGAGGTTGCCCCACTTCACCGTGTTGCTGCGCAGCACCTGCACCGGAGCCAGCGGAGCCTTCGCCTTGAGCTCGATGAAGTAGAACGCCACCAGCAGCAGCGCGCCCGCCGCCAGCGCGATGAGGGTCTCCGCGGACGCCCAGCCGTTGCGCTCGGCACCGGTCAGGCCGAACACGAGCGCCAGCATGCCGAGCGTCACCGTCACGGCGCCGGGCACGTCCAGCTTGGGCCGGTCGTCGCTGCGGGACTCGTTGATCAGCATCGCCGCGGCCACGAAGAGCGCCACGCCGACCGGGACGTTGATGAAGAAGTTCCAGCGCCACGAGAGCACGTCGGTGAGCACACCACCGAGCACCGCGCCCGACGCGAAGCCGAGCGACAGCAGCGCGCCGTTGAGACCCAGCGCGCGGTTGCGCAGCGGCCCCTCCGGGAAGCTGGTGGTGAGCAGCGCCATGCCGGCGGGCGTCACGATGGCCGTCGCCAGACCCTGCGCGACCCGCGCGATGATCATGATCTCGGGCGTCGTGGCCAGACCACCGACGAGCGAGGACACGGTCAGCAGCACCATGCCGAACAGGAACAGCTTCTTGCGGCCGATCAGGTCGCCGATCCGGCCGAACAGCAGCATGAACCCGGCCGCGGTCAGGGCGAACGCGGTGACGACCCACTGCAGGCTGTCGATTCCGAAACCGAGGTCCGTCTGCATCTTCGGCAGTGCGACGGTGAGAATGGAGAAGTCCACTGCGAACATGAACTGGGCACCGAGCAGAACGACGAGAATCGCCTTCTGCTTGCCCGTCATCTGAAGCTTTTCCGCTTCAGGCGATGAGGTAGTTGACATGAATATGATGATCGTCCGGGTGGATGGCGGCAAACAGTGCGCAGTCAACCTATTACCGCCACCAACACCCTAAGCGGCTACAGGTCGTCGACCGGCTCCCAGACACGGGTGCCGCCGTCCTCCACCACACGGCCGAACAGGGCGTCGGCGAAATGCACGCCGTAACCGAAGGTACCCGGCTTCGCGAGTTCGTCAATGATCGCCTGCCGCGTCCGCACGGCCGCGTTGTGGTCGTAGTCGAACACCGACCGCCATTCCGGCCGTGAGATCTGCACCGGCGTGTGCATGGCGTCGCCGAAAGCGATCAGTCGCCGGCCACCCGACGAGATCACGTACGCGGTGTGGCCCGCGGTGTGCCCGGGACACAGCCACGCCGTCACCCCGGGGAAGATCTCCTGCCCGTCCGCGGCCCGCACCAGCTTCTCCGGCCCGAGCGCCGCGACCGGGATGCGGCTGGGGCTCGCCCACTCCACAGCGGACGCGACGAACGCCGCGTTGGTGAACACCAGCCCCTCCCGGTACGCCCACCCGATGTGGTCGTCGTGGAAGTGGGTGAGCGCGAGCACGTCGACGTCAGCGGGGTCCTTGCCGAGCTGGGTCAGACCGTCCATCAGGTCGCCGCCCTCGAGCGCGCCCAGAGCGGGATGCGACAGCTCGGCCGGCACCTTGTGCGGCCCGTAGCCGGCGTCGATCAGCAGGGTGCGGCCGTCGTGCTCCACCAGCAGGCTGCCGATGGAACCGACCAGGTAGCCACCGTCGTCGAGGTGGTCCGCCCGGTTCTCCCAGTCGGCGTCCGACGACTCGGCGAACCACGTTCGCGGGTGCATCTGCACGAGCCCGTCGGGCACGTGCGTCACCTTGTGGTCGCCGAAGCTGAACGAGCGCATCGGTGCCGTCCGCCGCAGGCGATCGGAGTTGATGGACGAGGTCAAGACAAAACCCCCAGAAGAAGGAACATCAGGCACTGGAACGAAGTGCGGGCGCTCCTGCGGCGGAGGCGACCCGCTCCAGAACGGACACCGCGGTCTCCGTGCCCGTCCCCGGGATGGGGAGGAACACGACCATGGTCAGCCCGATCCGATCGGTGAACCGCAACGACGTGCGGTTGAAGGCGAGCTTGCCCGCCACGGGGTGGAACAGCAGCTCAGGGCCGCACGCGTCCTCGGCGACGGTCTGGCGCGACCACAGGTCCGCGAATTCCTCGCTGCGCGCGGTGAGCCGGGTGATCAGCGCGGCCAGCTGGCCGTCCTCCGGGTAGCGCGACACCTGGGACCGGAACCGGGCCACGACGGTGCGCGCCTCCTCGTCCCAGTGCGGGTAGAGCGTCCTGGCGTGCGGGTGCGTGAAGAGGTACTCGACGAAGTTGATCTGCTGGCCGGTCTCCAGCCCCAGCAACGTCCGGAACGGACTGTTCGCCGTGACCACGTTCCAGTGCCGGTCGACGATGTAGGCGGGGTTCGGCAGCCAGTTGTCGACGAACGGGCTCAGCGTGCGCGCGTCCGGCCGGTACACCGGGTCGGTGTGCTCGGCGCTCAGCCCGGCGAGCCTGCGCATGTACAGCCGCTGGGTGTCGTCCAGCCCGAGCACGCGGGCGATCGAGTCCAGCACCTCACCGGAGACGTTCGTCGCCCGGCCCTGCTCGATCCACGTGTACCAGGACACGCCGACCCCGGCGAGCAGCGCCACCTCCTCGCGGCGCAGCCCCGGCGTGCGGCGCCGGCCGGCGGTGGGCAGGCCGACCTCGCTGGGCGACGTCTCCCCGCGCCGGGCGACCAGGAACTTGCCCAGCTCGGCGAGAGGAGTCGGCACTTCGTTTTCCACAGCTGGTCTCCGCACAATCTCAGAGTATGCACGATCGGCAACCATCACCGAAGTCCGTTCGCTGGAATCGGAAATTGTCGTGTGCAGCATTGTGACCGGTGTGGCCGCCTGGTCGTGGCGGTCACACCGGTCAATGCCGGATTTGTCATCCGAACCTGGTCAGTGCCTTCTCAGGCCGCCACGAGCTTCGACTCGATGAGCGTGGTGAGTTCGGCCACGGTGAGTTCGGGCACCAATTCCTCCTCGCTGAGGAACACGCCCACCTCCTTGTTGATCACCAGCGCGGCCTCCAGCAGCACCAGTGAGTCCAGCCCGACGTTCTCGAACGTGTCACCGGCGCGCAGTTCCGCCTCCGACATGTCGAACTTCGAACTGAGCAGTGTGATCAACTTTTCCTGCAGATCCATTCGCTTCTCCCCCTATGTGTTTCTTGCTCACGCAAGAAGCTCAGATTTCCTCGACGGTGATCTCGGGCCAACGCAGCGCCGTCGCACCCCACGTGAGCCCGCCCCCGAACCCGGCGAGCGCGACCCGGTGCCCCGGCTCGACGTTCCCGGACGCGACGGCGTCGGCCAGTGCCAGCGGGATCGAGGCGGCGACCGTGTTGCCCACCCGGTCCAGGTTCGCCACCACCTGCTCCGGCTCGAGACCGAGCTGGTCGCCGACGGCGCGCAGGATCCTGATGTTCGCCTGGTGGGCGACCACCCGGTCGATCTCGCCGTCGTCCCAGCCGATCCGCTTGGCGAGCGTCGAGACCGACTCGCTCATGCGCAGCACGGCGTTGGTGAACACCTGCTTGCCCTGCATCGTGAAGTACCGGTCCGTGTCGGCGGGCAGGACGCCGGACGCCCGTTCGCGCGAACCGCCGGCGGGCACCATGATCAGTTCCCGGTTGGCGCCGTCGCTGCCGAGGTCGAACCCCAGCAGCGCGCCGTCCTCGTCGGCCTCACCGGCGCTCAGCACGACCGCGCCCGCCCCGTCCCCGAAGATCGCCCGCGTGGTGCGGTCGGTCGGGTCGAGGATGGTGGAGAACGTGTCGGCGCCGATGACGAGAACGCTGTCCACGATCCCGGCGCTGATGAGGCCGCTCGCGGTCGCGAGGGCGTAGACGAACCCGGTGCACACCGCCGCGACGTCGAACGCCGCGGCGTGGGTGAGCCCCAGTCGCGCCGCGACCTCCGGGGCCGTGGCCGGGCACGGGTGGTCCGGCGTGCTCGTCGCGAGCACGACGGCACCCACCTCGACCGCGTCCGCCGAGGCGAGTGCCCGCCTGCCCGCCTCGACGGCCAGGTCCGATGTCGCCATTCCCGGCGAGATCACGAAACGCTGCCTGATGCCCGTACGGGCCTGAATCCACTCGTCCGACGTGTCCAGCTGCGCTGCCAGATCTTCGTTCGTCACACGGTTCGGCGGTAATGCGGCACCCAGTCCGCGCAGAACTGCCGACTTCCCCATCTGGCCCCCCACAGAGCAGATTCGACGTGTCATCAACTGTCGAATCCGAGCCTAGCGAGACGGCCTTACGCGACGCTGTCGCGCGCTTGACGGCCCCACAGGCTCAGACTCACCAAGCTGACCAGGCACAACGCCGAGACGTACCAGGGAAACCACCCACCTCGCTGCGCCGCGGTCAAGCTCTCCACCACGTACGGCGCGGTGCCGCCGAACAACGCGACGCTGACCGAGTAGGGCAGCCCGACACCGACCGAGCGGATGTGCACGGGGAATTGCTCGGCGAGCAGCTGTGGCAACACAGCGGCGCATCCGGCGAACAACAACAATGCCACGGTCATCACCGCGAAAAGCGACGTCCAGGACGAGTCGAGCAAACCGAACAGCACGGGCGAGACCAGTGCCGTGCCACCCGCGAAGATCAGGGCGGAAAGGCGCGCTCCGAACCGGTCCGCGAAAACCCCCCACAGCGGAAGGCTGAGCGAGAAGATCGCCAGCGCGGCCACCATCACCCAGGTCGCCTGGGTCTGCGGCACCTTGTGCACGCGGGTCGCGTACGACGGCAGGTAGACGACGAACGTGTAGAAGACCACCGTCGCGCCGGCGGTGAGACCGGCGACCCGCAGGCAGGCCCGCGGGTGCGCGCGCAGGACCTCGATCATCGAGGCGCGCCTGCCCGGCTTCTGCTCCAGGAACGCCTCGGTCTCGGCGAGTCCGCTGCGCAGGTAGAGGCCGTAGAACGCGAGCAGAGCACCGACCAGGAACGGGATCCGCCAGCCCCAGTCGCCGATCTGCTGCGGTGTGAGGAAGGTCCGCAGCGCCATGAACGTCAGCGCCGCGAGCACCACACCCGCCGTCGCGGTGACGTAGATGGAGCTCGAGAACCTGCTGCGCCTGCCCTCCGGCGCCAGCTCCACCACGTACGAGCTGGCCGCGGCGAACTCACCGCCGGCGGACATGCCCTGCAACGCCCGTGCGAGCAACAGCAGCGCCGGGGCCAGCGCCCCCACCTTCGTGTGGGTGGGAGCCACCCCGATGATCAGACTGCCGGTACCCATGAGCACCATGGACGCCGACAGCGCCCAGCGCCGTCCGTACCGGTCCGCCAGCACGCCGAACAACGCGCCGCCGACCGGTCGGAACACGAACCCGACCGCGAAGATCGCGAGCACCCCCAGCAGGTTCGACACGGGGTCGTCCTTCGGGAAGAACTGCGGCGCGATGACGGCCGACAGCACCAGGTAGCACTGCCAGTCGTAGGACTCGAACAGGTTGCCGATCGCAGCGCCGACCAGGTTGCGTCCTCTGGAACGCGACGCCGGCCGTGCGGTGTTCACCGACATGGAAAATCCCCCTAAAAGGCGTGCCTGACACCCCCAGGCACCGTTGGAACCGATTTCTGGTCGCGTGCCTAGTGAGGACCGGCGCCAATGCTTCGAGCACCGCCATCGCCCGCGCTCGCGGGCGGTTCTGCCCGGTCTCGTCGCACATCTCGATCGCCCGCTCGGCGCACCGGATCGCGGTCGGCTCGTCGCCGAGCCGCGCGTGGATCTCGGCCAGCTCCGACAGCTGCGTGCCCGCGGGCCCCTGCCAGCGGAACAGCTCGACGAGTTCGAGCGCCGCCTTCGCCTGGTCACGTGCGCTGTGCACGTCACCACGGCAGAGGTTCACCCACGCCAGCCGCAGCAGCGCGAAACTCCGGCCGGGCTGGTAGTCGATCTCCACGGCCACCGCGTGTGCCTCCTGCGCACACGCCAGCGCCTCCTCGCGCCGTCCGTCGTCGTTGAGGACGGAAGCCATGAGGCACAACGTGTCCACCTCGTGCGTGCGCTCCCCGGCCTTGCGGAACGAGTCCCTGGCCAGGCCGGCGAACTCCAGTGCGGCGACCGGGTCGCCGAGCTCGCTGTGCGTCAGCGCCAGGCCGTACAACGCGTTGCTCTGGTCGTACGACGATCCCAGCCACTCCGACTCGCGCAGGGCTCGTTCGAAGTACTGCCGCGCGGTCCGCGCGTCGCCGATCTCCTGGTACACCAGGCCGAGTCCGCGGATCGAGCTGGCCTCGACGTGCCTCAGACCCAGCGACGTGGCGAGCGCCAGCGACCGCTCGAAGTAGTCCATCGCGTCGGTCATCGCGCCGTCCAGCCGCGAGGCGGACCCGAGCAGCACGAGCGCGGTGGCCTTGCCGCGGTCGGAACCGACGCGGTCGGCGATGATCAGCGCCTCCCGCGAGTACCGGCGCACCTCGTCCGGCCGGGCGAGGTTGAGGTTCGTGTGCCCGATGTTGATCAGCGTCGCCAGCTCCTCCTCCGCCATGCCGAGCTCGCGGTGCAGACGGAGGCAGTGGCCCTGGTGCTCCAGGGAGATCTGGTAGGCGCCGCTCAGGTTGTACAGGTTGCCCAGGCTGCGGTGCATGGCGGCGGTGGCGAGCTTGTCGCCCGCCTCCTCGGCCGCCTGCAGCGCGGCCTCGGTGATCTCCCGCCACTCCGCGCGGTACTTGCCGGTCCAGAAGTAGCCGCGCAGGATGTCGGCCAGGTGCCAGGCGACCATGCCCGGTCCTGAGTGGACGGACCGCAACGCCGTGGCGATCAGGTTCTGCCGCTCGGCGTTCAGCCAGCCGAAAGCGGCCTGCGCGTCCTGGAAACCGGTCACCTGGACCGTGCCCGCCGGCGGGAGCGGCATGCGCAGGAACTCCGCGTGCAGCAACCCCGCGGCGCGGTCCGCCACGTGCATGTACCACGTGCCCAGGCGCTCGATCGCCTGCCGCTCGTGGTCCGCGCCGTCGGCGGCGAACAACTCGGCGGCGTACTGCCGGAGCAGGTCGTGCACCTCGTACCGGTCCCCCGCCGAGCGTTGCACCAGGCTCGCCGAGGTGAGTCGGTTCAGCGCGGCGCTGATCGAGCGCTGGTCGACGCCCGTCAGCACGGCCAGCGCCGACGCCGAGAAGTCGCGGCCGGGCAGCAACCCGATGTACCGGAAGACCCGTTGGTCGACGGGGCTCAAAGCGCGGTAGGACAAGGAGAACGCCGCGGTCACGCCGGTGTCCCCGCCGTCGCCGAGCGACAGCGCGGCCAGCCGGTTGCCCTGCCGCAGCTCGTCCACGTACGCCGCGTGGTCCGACGCCTCCCGGATCAGCAGGTTGGCGGCGGCGATCCGCAGGGCCAGCGGCAGATGACCGCACAGCTCGGCGACCTCCGCGACGATCCGCCGGTCCACCTCGGCCGCCCTGACGGACAGCATCTCCGTCACCAGGCCGGCGGACTCGTCGGCGTCCAGGGTGTCCAGCGGGATGATCTGCGCGCCGTTGGACACGATGAGCCGGTGGAACCGGTCGCGACTGGTGACGA
The DNA here is from genome assembly GCF_002150765.1 of Lentzea kentuckyensis. Taxonomy (GTDB): domain Bacteria; phylum Actinomycetota; class Actinomycetes; order Mycobacteriales; family Pseudonocardiaceae; genus Lentzea; species Lentzea kentuckyensis. Next base: position 7,244 of record NZ_MUYM01000013.1, on the reverse strand, counting down.
GCAGCGCGCAGCCGGAGGCACCCGGCAGGAAGTGGTCGATCTCGTACTTCTCCGACGCGTTGTCCAGCACCACGAGCACGCGCTTGTCCGCGAGCGAGGACCGGTACATGCCGACCTGGTCGCGCAGGTCGAACGGGATCTGCCCGGCGGGGACGCCGAGCCCGGTCAGCAGGTGGTGCATCGCGCGCTCGGGCGTCAGCGGCTCGTCCTTGTCGTAGCCGCCGAGGTTCACGTACAGCTGCCCGTCCGGGTAGTTCTCCCGCACCCGGTGGCCGACGTGCAGTGCCAGCGCGGTCTTGCCGATGCCCGCCGTGCCGGTGAGCACCACGACGCGCAACGCGCCGGACGGGCCGAGGTGGCAGCGGATCTGCTCGATGAGCCGCGTGCGGCCGACCAGCGAGGGCGGCTCCGGCGGGAGCTGGGCGGGGACGGCGACGACCGGGGTCTCCGCGTCGACCAGGCCAGGATCGGCGGCCAGCACGCGGCCGTGCAGCTGACGGAGGCCGGGACCAGGTTCCACCCCGAGCCCGTCGATGAGCAGGTCGCGCACGGTCTGGTAGGCGTCCAGCGCCTCGGCCTGCCGGCCCGCCCGGTACAGGGCGAGCATGAGCAGCTCCCAGAGCTTCTCGCGCAACGGGTTCGCCGCGGTCGCGGCACGGAGTTCGGGGATCAGCGCGGCACCGCCGCCACCGGCCAGCTCGGCCGCGTACAGCCGCTCCAGCAGGTCCTGCTTCTCCTCCAGCAACGCGAAGAGGAACTCCTCCCGGAGCCGTTCGGACGGCACGTCCGCCAGCGGGTCGCCGCTCCACTCGCCGAGTGCCGCGCGCAACAACCCGACCTGGTCGCCCTGGTCGGCGGTCGCGGCGGCGGAGACGAGCCGGCGGAACCGGAACAGGTCGACCTGGTCGGGAGAGATGTCGAGCCGGTAGCCGAAGGGAGTGGTCGTCAGCAACGCCGGGTCGCCCAGCTGCTGACGGACCCGGCGCACGTAGGTGTGCAGCGCGGCCCGCGGGTTCGCCGGCAGTTCCTCGTCCCAGATCCACCTGGCCAGCTGGTCGAAACCGGCCGAGTGGTCCGCGCTGACCAACAAACCGGCCAGCAGCGACCGGTGTTTGGGTGCGGGAATGGCCACGACCTTGCCGGAAACGGTTACTTCCAATGGGCCGAGAACCTTGAAGGCGTCGCCCTTTCCTCTCAAGCCCATGTCACACCCCCCGGCCCTTATAGTATCAAACGAGATGGACCGCCGATGCGAAAACGCCCTGATGTGATCCCGGTCAAAGATCAACCCAGAACGTGCTTGACCACACAAAGACTCTCGACCAGCAATGTCCTCAATGGACGTTCGCGCCGGACGTCACACCTGCACACGAATACGATTTCACACAATCTTGGCATGTTAAAATCAGGTGAACATTCACTCGCTATATTTGTCAATGGAAAATTCTTCACGAGCAACGAAACGGATATTTCAGGGCGCAGGCGCGGATGATGGTCTGGTTTTGCCTGTTCCCGTCAGGGCGGTCCGGTCTTCAGCAACTGGCCGCGCTGAGCCGAACGAGTGACCCGCGGGCCAGGGCCGGACCGCCGCGCCGAGAAGCGCCGAGCGGCGGCCTATTGTGCGAACGTGCCTGACCTCATCGTCTTTCTCAGCCACAGCTACCGCGCCGCCGAGGTCAACCTGCGCGTGTTCGACCTGCTGTCCGAGTCCCTGTCGCTCCAGTTCGAGGTGGACGAGGGGACGACGTCGACGAGCACCACCCGGTTGGAGCGCATGGTGCGCGCGGCCGACGCGTTCGTCGGGGTTTATCCGGTGCTCGGCGATCCCCTGAGGAAGCCGTCACCCGAAGAGCTGCAAAAGATCACGCGGTACTTCCGGCTCGAACTGGACATGGCCGTCCGCGCCCGCAAGCCGTACCTCGTCATCATGGACCGGCGTCTGCGCGGGGTGCTCCCTGTCCCCGATGCCACCTACAGCCACCAGTACGAGGTCCAGGAACTGCTGAGCGGCAAGGAGACGTTCCGGCTCAACGAGTTGCGCCGGGTCGTTCGGGCGTTCGAGCGCGACGCGCGGATGACCAGCCCCTCCGAGTGGCGTCAGGGCACTGTCGGACTGGTGATGCCGCCTGGCGAGGCACGCGCGGCCGTGGCCGAGGCGCTCAAGCCCGTTCACCAGGTGTCGCAGCTCGACTGGCCGGTCACGCTGGATCTGGAAACCGCCATCGCACTGCGCCAGTGCGAGTGGGTGGTCGTGGACACCACGGCACCGGAGTCCGCGGCGCTGGTCGCCTATCTGCGCGGGCAGGCCATTCCGTTCGTGCGCCTCAGGCAGGGCGAGGCGGAGCATGAGGCGGACAAGGCGCTTTTCGGGACGTTCCAACGCCACTACGCCAAGAACCTCCTGCGCTGGTCCGATGTGGACAATCTGGTCGAACAGCTGGAGACGGTGACCGAGCTGATCGAGAACCAGCCGAGGCTGATCAGCAGCCAGGAGGACGCCCGCGACTACTTCCGGCGGGCGTCCGGCCGGAAGGAGGCGGTGTTCCTCAGCTACGCGGCCGAGGACTCCGACTACGCGAAGCAGATCGGTGACGCGCTGCGGCAGCGTTTCCAGCGAGTGTTCGACTACCGGGTGGCCGGGAACATTCCTCTCGGCGCGGACTGGCTGCCGGCCCTGCTGGAGAACCTGTCCCAGTCTGCGGTCGGCGTGCCGTTGCTGTCGGCCAGCTACGTCGGCAGCAACTACTGCCTGGACGAGGCGCAGCGGATGGCCGACCTGCACCTGCGCCGCAAGATACGGGTCTTTCCGATCCGGCTCGACGGAACGCGAGTGCCCGAACTGGAGATGATCCAGTACTGGCACGCTTCCCGGGTCACGCCGGCGCAGATCGTCGACGCGATCATCGCCGGCCTCGACGGGCAGCCGGGCGGGGCCGCCTCCGGAACACCGTCCGGAGGCGGCCCCGCGCGGTGATCAGGACCGCCGGGTCACCTTGTTCGCCACGACGAGCGGGGCGAACTGGACCCAGTCGACGTTCGGTCCCCAGGCGGAGGGGTTGCCGAAGGTGACCGCGCCGGCCGGGGTGACCAGGTCGAGAGGCGAGGTCTCCAGCCAGAAACCGTCCCACGTGTAGTTGTGGCGGTACCGCGCGGAGGTCGCCTTGCCGCCCGCCTCGGTGGCGACGAGCACCCGGTTGATGATGTCGGTGTTGTACGGGTGGCCGGTGTTCTTGTCCGCCTGGGCATAGCTGACGGTCAGGTTGTACTGGCCGGCGCCCACGCCGATGCGGGGAACCGTCAGCGTGCCGTTGTTGCCGAGGTAACCGACGTAGGTGCCACCGGACGCCCAGGGGCTCGACGCGGTCACCGCGCCGCCCGTGAGCTGGCCTGCCTCGGCTTCGACGCGCACCGCGTTGCGGTCGGCCGCCGCGTCACGGGTCAGCGTGAGCGTGCCGGCGACGAGCGGGGTGCGGCCCTCGTTGGACAGCTTGACCTCGGTGATGCCCGCCTTGAGGTGCACCGTGGTGCTGCCGTTCCACGCACCGGCGCAGGTGGTGGTCAGGGTCGCGCCGGTGACGCCGCGGCCGGAGAGCGACAGGCCGAGCGCGCTCTTGCCGGTGGCGGTCAGCGTGGTGTCGAGCCGGTAGTAGCCGTCCTCGGCCGCGGACACGTAGGTGGTGATGGACTGACCCGACCGCAGCACGCCGCTACCGCGTGCCTCGGACAGCGGGTACACCGTCCTTTCCGGACCGGTGACCTCGGTCAGGTCGACGCGGTCGAGCGTGATGTCCGACGAGCCACCGAGGTAGCCACCGGGACCGCTGGTGCGCAACGAGATCCGGTGCGTGCCGGCGGTGAGCTGCACGGGCGTGTCGTACCGGCCGCGGTAGGTCCAGCCCAGCGTCGCGGGCAGGGTCAGGTTCCGCACGTGGGCGTCGTCCACGTAGAGGGCCTGCTGGCCGACGAACGCGTTGGTGCCGTAGAAGACACCGAGCTTGTAGGTGCCGGTGCGGGGCACGGTCACGTTGACCGTCACGCGGGAGTTCGGCTTGTTCATCGAGCCGACGTCCTTGCGCCCGGACGTGGTGTAGCGCATGGCCATGTCCCAGGAGCCCGACCCGTCGTCCTGGACGTACACCTGGGCGTTCTCCACCGTGCCGTTCTCGGCCTCGTAGGTCGCCTGCCACGGCGCGTTCGCGACCGGCGCCGTACCCGAGGCCGGCGTGATGATCACCTGGTACGCGGCCAGCTGGTCGCCACCGGGCACCTTCACCGTCGCCGCACCGTTCGCGACCCGGATCCGCGACGCCGCCACCACCGGCGGCTGGCCCGCGTCACCCTCGTAACCGGTCCAGCTGGTCTTGGAGACCCGCACGTCGACCTGGTCGCCGAACACCTGCCGGTCGATGCCGGTGACCGCGACGTTCACGTCGTTCGCCGTGCCACCGAGCAGGACCGTCGCCTTGGCGGCACCGCGGTTCAGCGTCGCCATGCCCTGCAGGGTGTCCCTGACGTTCGGCTGCGGCGGCGTCACCTTGACCGTGTTGCCGGAAAGGTCGCCGTACCACTTCGTGAGCCACCAGCCGCCGTTGGCGCGACCTGCGCGCACGGCGTGGTCGCTGAGGTTGCCGGCCATGGACCAGAACGCCATGTGACCGTCCACTTTGGTGTCTTCCAGCATGGTGATCCACTGGACCATCTGGCCGGGCACCGAGGTGTCGCGCTTGTTGGTGTACTCGTTGATGACGATCTCTCGCGGCGAGATGCCGAGCTGCTTCTCCATCTCGCGGTAGTCCGCGTAGTTCTTGCGGTAGTTCGCGAGCGAGTCCGGGCCGAGCTCGTGCCAGCTGGTCAGCTCCGGCAGCACGTTGTTGGCCTTGGCGTAGGTGAGGAACTCGCGCAGGTGGTCCGCGCGGTACCGGGTCTCACCGATACCGGCGATGCGGGCGGTGGGCAGCACGGACTTCACCAGGCGGTAGATCCTGGTCCAGTCGGCGAAGAACTTCTGCTTCTTGTTCGCCCAGTCCGAGTACCAGATGCCGTCGGGCTCGTTGAAGATCGTCCACACGAACTTGTCGCGGTCGGGTCGCTGGGCGACCTTCTCCAGCTGCGGCCGCAACCTGGCGGCGTAGTCGTCGATGCCCAGGTCCTCGTAGGGCCACTTGCTGTAGGCGTCCTGCGCGTAGATGTGCATCTCGCTGCCGCCCGTCGCGAAGAACTCGTCCGCGAGCTTCAGCGCGTCGCCGTTCGGGTGCTGGTCCCCGTCCGGCGCCTTCTGCGAGATGCTGCGCAGCCGCATTCCCGCGATCAGGTCCTGGGACGGGACACCGGCGTCGCCGAGGCCGTAGAGCATGCCCGTCGCACCGCCGCGGAACGCGCCCGTCGAGGAGGCGAGGTCCACGCGCAGGGTCTCGGTCGCGGCGACGGCGACCGACGGGGACAGGGAGGTGAGCGCTAACGCGGCAACGACCGCGCAGGCAGGGATACGCATCGGAGCTCCATTTCGGATCACTTGACGGCACCGCCAGTGATGCCAGAGATGATCTTTCGTTGGGCGACGGCGAGCACGACGACGAGCGGCAGGCTCATCAGCACGACGTAGGCGAAGATCAGGTGCCAGTTGTTCAGGTACAGCCCGGCACTCGCCACGCGGAACAGGTTCAGCGGCAGGGTGTCGAGCCGGCCGCCGACGACGAAGAACGCGTAGAACACGTCGTTCCACACGTACAGGCAGATCAGGATCGTGGCGGTGGCGAGCACCGGTCGCAGCAGCGGCAGCACGATCCGCCAGAACACCATGAACGGGCCCGCGCCGTCGATCTGCGCGGCCTCCTCCAAGGCCGGCGGGATGGTCCGCACGAAGCCGGTCACGAAGAAGATCACCGTGGACAGGTAGATGCCCGTGTACACACCGATCATGCCGATCGCGGTGCCCGCGAGCCCGAGCTGGCGCAACAACAGCACCACCGTGACGACCGCCGGTGGCAGCACGATGCCGCTGATGCCCAGCGCGTACAGGACAGCGTTCAGCCGGGTCGCGCGCCGGGCCAGCACCCACGCCGCCATCGACCCGAAGGTCAGCAGCAACGCGACCGTCGGCACGACGATCAGCAGGCTGCCGAAGAACGCGGCCGGCACCTCGCCGTCGACCCACACCTGCCGGATGTTCTCCAGCAGCTGCCAGTGTTGCGGCAGCGACAGATCCGGGTTGAGCGCCTCGCCCTGCGACTTCGCGGCGGTCACCACGACGAGCCACAGCGGGATCCCGATGACGCCCAGCACGAGCGCGATCGCCGCGACGGGCTGCGCCCTGGTCCAGAACCGGTTCACAGCACCGCCTCCCGCCCGCGCAGCGTCCGGATCACCGGGAACGCCAGCAGCGCGACGAGCAGGAACAGCACCAGGCTCATCGCGGTGGCCTGGGCGAACAGGCCCTGCCCGAACGTGCGGTAGATGAAGATGTTGAGGATCTCGGTGGTGCGCGCGGGTCCGCCGCCGGTGGTGGCCTGGACGATGTCGAACCCGTTCATCGACCCCAGCAACGCCGTCGCCACGTTGAACGTGACCGCGGGCGCCAGCAGCGGGAACCTGATCGTCCAGAACGCCCGGACGCGGGACGCGCCGTCGATGCGTGCCGCCTCGATCAGGTCCTCGGGAATCGTTTTGAGGCCCGCCAGGTAGATGAGCATCGACAGACCCATCCACTTCCACGCGTGGATCACCGCGACCACGACGATCGTCCACGTCGTGTCACCGAGCCACGCGTAGTCGATGCCCAGCAGGTGGTTCAGGCTGCCCTGCGGTTTCAGCAGTGCCTGGAAGATGTAGCCGACGGCGAGCGCGGACATCAGCACGGGCACCAGGAAGAAGATCCGCGCCACCCGGTTCAGCGTGGTGTCGCGTTCGAGCAGGACCGCCAGCCCGAAGCCGAAGACGTTCTGGAACAACGCCACCAGCACCGCGTAGACGAGCGTGATCCGCACCGCGCGCAGCAGCGTGCCGTCCGACGCGAGCTGGGTGAAGTTGTCGAAGCCCGTCGGGTTGATCGTGCTCTTGAACCCGGACCAGTCGGTGAACGCGTAGACGAAGTTGAACACCGTCGGCAGGAAGAAGAACACGAGCAGGATCGCGAAGGCCGGTGCCAGGAACCACATCGGGTGCGTCTGCCGCTTGACGGTGTTGCGGCGCGGCGTGTCCGGCGCGGGGAGCGGCCGCACCGGCGACCGCTCCCGCACTGCGGAGGA
>NZ_MUYM01000129.1 GCF_002150765.1 Lentzea kentuckyensis | reverse complement strand
CGTCAAAACGGGGCAACCCCAGTGCCACGCCTCCCAGGTGTGGCACGAAGATGGCTGTAGCGGGACTCTCACACTCGGGGAAGCCGGAGAAAACTGGAGAGTCGATGTCGTCCGAACGGTCCTGGACTGCGTTCAACGGCACCGAACGGAACACGATGACCAGCAGGTTCCGCATTGTCGCAGGTCGGAGCGTTTTGCCCCTCACACTGGCAGTGTGAGGGTCAGGGGTTCGAGTCCCCTCAGCTCCACAAGTTGTAGAACCCGTCTGATCTAGCGGTTATCGCTGGTCAGGCGGGTTTTTTTGTGTTTCATCGTTGATCACCTCTTGATCGTCTTGTGCTGCTCTGGTGGAGAGGTTCTGGAGCGGCTTTCTCCAGGATGATCGGTTCCTGGGGCGTTGGTCTGCGGGGATGTGGTGTCCCTCTTGCTAACGGGGTGAGGGTCGCTGTGTCGGTTATGCAGCAACGGGCCCGGAGAGGCGTCGTGTGGCCGGTTCTGGCGCTCTGGGGTGTGCTTTGACGGCTGCTTTGGCGCTGTGCCAGCGGCGTTGCAGGTTGGTGAGGAGTCGTTGTTCGACTTCGGGTGCGACGTGGGAGTAGACCTCGGTGACGCGGTTGGGTAGGTGGTGTCCGAGGCGTCGTGCTTGGGCGATCTCGGGTGCACCGTCGGCGATCAGCCATGTCTTGTGACTGTGCCGCAGTCCGTGGAACGTAAGGCCGGGTCGGATAGCCACGGTGCGGGGCCGATTGCGCGGCTCGTCCTCGTTGCCGTTGACGGCTGGTTTGAGGATCCGTTGAGTGAAGGTGCTGCGCCACAACCAGTTTCCCCGTCCGATGTGAACACGAACTCGTTGTCGTGCTTTCGTGTACGGCGCCGGTGCGGGGGTCGGTGATGAGGATGCCGCGGTCGAGGTTGTTGCGGTGCAGTCCGGTGAGTTCGCCCCGTCGGCAGCCGGTCCAGGCGGCGGTGATGATCAGCAGCTTGGCGGTGTCGCCGCCGATGAGGTTCGCGGTGGTGCTGGGACCTGGCCGGCGCGGTTGGACAAGGGTTTCGTCGGCGGAACCGTGGACAACACCGGGCTGACGCACATCGGCGCCCGTGAGTACGACCCGGCGATCGGCCGGTTCGTGTCGGTGGATCCGGTGATGGACACGGCTGATCCGCAGCAGTGGAACGGCTACGCCTACGCCAACAACTCGCCAGTGACCTACAGCGACCCGACCGGTCTGCTGCCGACCAGTTGCATGGACGACGGCAGCAACTGCAGCACTCACCACACCAACGACCACGAAGTCGCCTCAGAGTTCGACATGACCTCAGAAGGCGGTATCACCGCAGGGCGGCACAAGCCCAGCGGAACGACCTTTCTGGGCGGTAGGGAACTGCCTCCCGGCGGTCCGGATGTGTTCGCGCTTGCGGATGCGATGCGGGCATACCAAAAGACATCTCGGGACTACCAGAACCCTGAGGGGGAATGGGGCGAGTTCAGCACATATCAGCTTCTCGCATTGGCGGAGGAAGTTTGTACCTATAGGCACGTGTTGTGCAGTGGAGAGTTCACGCTGGCAGTGTCGACTGCCAAGGGCGCGGAAACCGGTGCGATGGGCTCGACGAGCCCCGAGTTCAGCTCGACCATGCTCGGTGCGGGCGCCTCTGCTGGTGCGGCCTTACGCGCAGTAGCCGCACCGTCGACGCGGATCGAGTCATCTTGGGGCTCTACCAGGTCCGCCTGGCGAAATTGCAACAGCTTTGCCGGCGAGACGCAGGTGTTGATGGCGGACGGATCGACCAAGCGCATTGACGAGGTCAAAGTCGGCGATCAGGTGTTCGCCGCAGATCCTGAATCCGGTGAGTCAGGCGGGCGAGAGGTGGTCGCGACCATCGTGAACGAGGGCATCAAGCACCTCGTCGAGATCGAGACTGCAGACGGCAGGTTCACCGCGACCGAACAGCACCCGGTCTGGCTGCCCGAGGAACAGCGCTGGGCGGGCGCTCACGAGCTGCGCGTGAGTTCGGTGCTTCAGACCTCGGCTGGTGCACGGGTGCAAGTCACCGCGATCAAGAAGCGGTTCGCGATCAAACGTGTGCACAACCTGACCATCGATGGCCTCCATACCTACCACGTGCTGGCGGGCGACGAGGCTGTACTCGTCCACAACACCGGTCCGTGCGGGGATCTGGGCCCCGGCTGGAAGCCTGCTTCCGCGTCGAGCATTCCGTGCAGCACAGGCTGCGAGAAGGTCGCCGCAAAGATCCAGGCGAAGATTGGAGGGGAGATCAAGACCATTCAAGTGGATCCGCAAAAGCGATTCCAGCTTGGGCCCTACCGGGGGCAGGACAGTGGCTGGTACTCGCACACGGTCGTCGTGCGAGACGGCAGGGTTTATGATGGGTTCAGTCCTCGAACAGGTGTTCCGGTAAACGAGTACAAGAAGCTGTTCGACTATCATGATGTGATCAACTTCGGCTTCTGAGGGGCTATGGACTATCTGGACATCTTCAAGATGGCTCGTGAGCGCCCCAGGATGCTGGGGCTGGACGGCTCTTTCGCGGCTGCCTCGGCGTTCGTGGCTGGTTGTGATGCCGGTAATTCGTGGAGGCTTTTGGACGGCTTCAGCGAGTGGTTGGCAATGAATCTGGGTGACGGTGTCAACCTGAGTTGGCAGGCCCTTGTCGTCAGGCATGCCGCGCTCGGAGAGCGAGTAAAGTCGCCTGGTGACATTAGTGGTAATGAGGAGAATTCTGCTGCGGTGGAAGTTTTGTTCGACCTGCTCGTCGAGTTCTGGAACGTGAGGCAGGAAATTGGCCTTGCTGAGATCTTCGCGAAGCATGCGGAAATTTTTGGTGGAGATCGGTAGGCTCACGTCGCTCTTTAGGGCAAGGGCTTCTGCGGGTCAAAATGGTCTCATTCACGATTGACGAAGCGTTTTCCTGGCCGAGTGATGGTGTGTCCAAGCGTCGGGGTTACCCGGATTTGGGCGATCGGGCGCGGGAGGTTGCCGCAACTCTCGGCAACGATGACGTCAAACACCTCGCAGAGGTCGGGCTTGAGGACGGTGGAGGCACGATCCTTGTAGGAGATGTCCGCGACGCGGTAGGCCGGTGTCGGCGGTGATGTCGTTCTCGATGACCTCGCCGCGGTGACGGTGATCCAGCCTTGATCGACCCGCGAGTCTCACGCTGATCGTGCTGGAGCGAAACTGGAGCAGTGCTGGTAGTTGAACATCCTCGAACGGCACTCAACCGCGCTGAACGGTGGATACTTGCGCTGGAGATGTTGGCGTTCTAGTGTTTGTGCCGGTAGAAGTCCTTTGTGGACCAAACTGGCGGTGTGAGGGTCAGGGGTTCGAGTCCCCTCAGCTCCACAATTTGATACAGCATGCGAATCGCCCACCGACCTGCGCAAACAGGCTCGGCGGGCGATCTTACTTTTCTGTCCCGAGTGGACGGTGGTATCTCCAACTGGAGCAAAACTGGAGCACGGCCCCGCCCTGGGCGAAATAGGGTCACGGGTTTGCTCCAGGTCCGGCCACCCGGTCGGGTGGATTGTCCACAAACCTTTTGCTTGTCCGCTGACGCGTCGGTGATGCCGTCTGGCATGACGCCCGTGCCGCGCCCGCTACAGGCGGGCACCGTGCATTCGTGCCCGGCACGTACGTGATCGCGGCGGGCGGGCTGTTGCCGCCTGCGGCATCGCTCGCCGTCGACTGAACGGGGCGCTGCCGTCTCGGTCCCCCGATCTATCTGGCGCAGCCGTTCTACAACATGGCGCTCGCGATGTTCTTCGAGTGGGGCATCACGATCTACGACGTCGAGCTGGAACGTGCTTGGCGTGGTGAGAAGAGCTGGCGCGAGGCGCTGACGCAGCTGCGCGGTGTCCTCGGCAAGGCCGGCCGTCAGGTGATCAAGGACTACGTCGCGTTCCCGCTGCTGTCGGGCCCGTCGTTCCTGCCGACGTTGCTCGCGAACCTGACGGCGAACACGATCCGCAACGTGTGGACGCACACGATCATCTTCTGCGGCCACTTTCCTGACGGCACAGTGGTCTTCACCGAGGACCAGCTCGACGGCGAGACCCGCGGCGAGTGGTGCCTGCGTCAACTGGCCGGTTCGGCGAACATCGACGGCGGCACGCTGTTCCACCTCATGACCGGCAACCTCAGCCACCAGATCGAGCATCACCTGTTCCCGGACCTGCCGAGCAACCGGTACGCCGAGATCGCGCCGCGCGTACGTGCGCTCTGCGAACGATTCGGCCTGCCCTACACCACCGGGCCGTTGCTACAACAGACCGCCGGCGTGTGGAAACGCGTGCTGAGGCTCGCTTTCGCCGGTCAGGGCGGCCAGCAGGCCACGTAGTGACGTGGTCGCCAGCCCGATGGTCGCGTCGCTCGCACCATAGGGGATCACCAGCGTGTCGTCGTGCAACAGGGGGCCGCAGGAGTAGACGACGTTGGGTACGTAGCCGTCGCGTTCGGCGGCGGTGGGCAGCAGCAGCGGTTCGGGCAGGGTCGCGAGCACCCGTTCGGGGTGGTCGAGGTCGAGCAGGAGCGCGCCCATCGAGTAGACGCGCATCGGGCCGACTCCGTGGGTCAGCACGAGCCAGCCCTCGGAAGTCTCGATCGGCGAGCCGCAGTTGCCGACCTGGACGAGGTCCCAGTCCCGGCCGGGCACCTCCACCGGTCGTGGCTCGTTCCAGGTCCTGATGTCGTCGGAGGTCGCCACGGCCGTGCTCTCCCCGTCGCCGCGCGACAACGCCGCGTACCGGCCGCCGATCTTCCTGGGGAACAGGGCCATGCCCTTGTTACGAGCGGCCGACCCCGTCGTCTGTGTGACGTGGAAGGTGCGGAAGTCCTTGGTCTGCAACAACTGTGGTGCGACGTCCACACCGTCGTACGCGGTGTAGGTGGCGTAGTAGGTCTGGTCACCGTCATCGTCGGTGAAGCGCACGAATCTGGCGTCTTCCATGCCCTGGCGTTCGGACGGGCCGGTCGGCCAGACCACCCGGCCGCTGATGACGGTGTCGTCGGGGAATTCCGAGGTGTAGTTGCACGCGGCGATCCACCGGATCAGCTCCACGGTCCGGTGTGCCTCCTGGCGGGCGACCAGACTCGGGTGCAGGTCGGCCAGCACCAGGTTCAGGTCGGCGTCGGTGAACCGCGCGTGCAGCCAACGGTTCAGCACGGCGGAGACCTCGTCGTCGTGGCCGAGCTCGGCGAGTTTGCCCAGGAAGAGGCTCTTCTCGTACACCGCCTCCCGATGGAGGCCGGTGGTGATGACGTTCGGGGGCGCGTCGACGGTGAGCACACCGTCAGGACCGACCACCCCGGTCCGGAAACCGATCGACGACAGATGGCCCTCACCGATGCCGCGGACACTCAGCACGAACCGCAGATGTCCCGGTGCCAGCCCGCTCTGATCGGGGTGCGCGACCATGGACGGGTTGCACAGCGCGGCGCCTTCGATGGCGTACTCATGCGTGAAGTACGCGCCGATGAGCAGCCGGCGGGACTCGGACAGCTCGACGCCCTCGGGGAAGCGGTGGCTGACGCTCGCGAAGTGGTCGGCGAAAGTCACGCGGACGTCCCTGTGGCGTCCCGCGAACAGGCCGATGGTGCGGTCGAGCGTGGCGCACGCGGTTTCCTCGTCCAGCGCCATCACTCGCCGGATCACGGCCGCGGACCGCGACTCGTGTTCGGGCCGTTCCTCTCCCGGCACGAACAGTTTGGTGATGACCCGGCGCGGATCCGGCCGCAGCCGCAGCGAGGCGCGAGTGACACGGGCGTTCATCCGGTGCTCCCCAGCAGAGTGCGGCCGTGTTGCAGAGTGGAGATCAGCGCCAGGGTCGACTCGGCGCCCTGGTTGCGGTTGGGTCCTCCGTGCGTGAGTCCGTCGTAGCCGCCCCCGGTCTCCCTGTCGTGCATGGGCAGACCCAGGTCGTTGTCGCCGTCGAACCACGCGACCGCGCGGCGGACACCGGTGAGCCACATCGGGTCGCCGGTGACCTGGTAGGCGCGGGCGCAGGCGTCGGCCAGCGCCGCCACCTCGATGGGTTGCTGGTCGAACGCCGGGCGAGGCTCGCCGAGGTGCCAGCCGCCGGCCGGGGTCGGCGAGAGATGGATCTCGGCGGACTCGACGGTCAGCAGCCAGTCCAGCAGCCGCAGCCCGTCGTCGCGGATCTTGCGTTCCGAGAGGAGATGACCTGCGGCGATCAGCGCCTCGGGCAGCACCGCGTTGGCGTAGAAGAGTCGTTTCTCCGGCCACGGCCAGGTCGGTACGTCGCCGGGTTCGCCGACGTACGAGGCGATGTCACCGAGCAGCTTGGCCGCGAGGGCGTGCTCGGAGTCGGCGCTGAGCACCTCGGCGGCGCCGAGCGCGGCGAAGGCCATCGACCGCACCGACGGAGGTCGGTGGTGGGCGCTTGCCTCGAAGCGGTCCAGAGCAGCCGTGCGCATCCAGGGCACCGGGCAGCGGGCAGCCGCGGTGCCCAGTCCCCACAACGCGCGTCCCCACCAGTCACCCAGCCCCGGCTCGTCCCGCCAGCTGTGGTCAGGTCCGAGCCGGTTGTGGAACCGCCCGTCGTCGGCCTGCGCGTAAGCGGTGAAGGCGAGATAGCGCTCCAGCAGGACGACCAGATCGGCGGACAGCTCCGGCTCGCGGCTCAGGACGACCAGACCTCGGGCGACGTCGTCCAGGCAGTAGCCGTGCTCACGGCGAGGCAACGGCCCGTCGGCGTGCTCGTACAGGCCCGTGTCGTCGCTGAGCCGGGCCAGGTGGGTGAAACTCGGGCCGGTCACGTCGTCACGGCGACGCGGGCGGCGAGCAGGTGCTCCGCCAGGTCTCGATACCGGCTCGCGACCGCCGACCAGTTCAGCGCCGGGGCGAGACTCGCCGAACGGTCGCTCATCCCGGCCGCGAGTCCCGGTTCGGTCAGCACCCTCCGCAGCGCCGCGGTGATGGCGGCCGGATCGCGGTGCGGCACCACCAGCCCGGCCCCGTCCGCCAGCAGTTCGACGGCGTGCGGGAACTCGGTCGCGACCACCGGTTTGCGCGCGGCCAGTGCCTCGACGAGCACGCCGGACGTGACCTGCTCGGACGAGTCGTAGGGCAGCAGGACGACGTCGGCTCGGCCGACCAGCTCCGCCAGCGCGTCGACCTCGAGGTAGGTCGGATCGAACTCGACCAGATCCGCGACGCCGAACGCGGCGGCGCGGTTGCGCAGGTTCCTGCGGTAGGCCTCACCCTCGTGCGCCAGCACCTTGGG
>NZ_MUYM01000128.1 GCF_002150765.1 Lentzea kentuckyensis | reverse complement strand
CGACCACAGCCGTTCGGTGTCGCGCTGGGCCGGCGTGGCCGCGGGGGAGTTCGGGCTCGACGCGCCGACGATCAGGGTCGCGCAACTCGCCGGGCGCCTGCACGACATCGGCAAGATCATCATTCCCGAGGTCGTGCTGACCAAGCCCGGCGCGTTGTCCGAAGAGGAGTGGCGGTTGCTGCGCCAGCACCCCGACTTCGGCTACCGGCTCGCGCGGATGGTGCCGGGCTTCGCGGGCGTGGCGCACGTGATCAGGCAGCAGCACGAGCGGTACGACGGCGAAGGCTACCCGGACAAGCTGCGCGGCGCGGACATCCGGGCGGAGGCCAGGATCCTGTCCGTATGCGTGGCCTGGGCCGCGATGCGGTCAAACCGTCCACATCAGACCGCGCTGGACGAGAACCGCGCTCGGCGCGAGTTGTGGGCAGGCCGCGGCGAACAGTTCGATCCGGACGTGGTCGACATGTTCCTCGACCTGCACACCCAGGGCAGCATCGGAATGTTGCGTCCGTCCGGATTGTCTGTTCAGGAGGCTGGATTCCCGGCGGACTTCCGTCCTTGATCGTCGGGTGATGGCATGCTCTGCCCATGAGCACGGAGTACGCCATCCCCGCAGAGGTGCCGAGTCCGGAACGTCCGGAACCGCCGGGTGGGCCCGTCGGAAGGTGGCTGCTCGCCGACCGCGTGGCGCCCACCGGCCCGGAGAGCCAGGAGTCGCACGCCAAGCCGCACGCGTGGTGGAAGGTCATGACGCTGACCGGCGTCGACTACTTCTCCACGCTGTCGTACCTGCCGGGCATCGCCGCGCTGGCCGCCGGCGCGCTGTCGCCGCTGGCCACGTTGCTCATCGTGGCCCTGACACTGCTGGGCATGCTGCCGATGTACCGGCGGGTGGCGAAGGAGAGCCCGAACGGCCAAGGCTCGGTGGCGATGCTGGAGGACCTGCTGCCGTTCTGGCGCGGCAAGGTCTTCGTGCTGGTGCTGCTCGGGTTCGTGGCGACGTCGTGGATCATCACGATCACCCTGTCCGCCGCCGACGCGTCGGTGCACGCGCTGGAGAACCCGTACGTCCCCCAGTCGTTGCACGGCTACGAGATGGCGCTGACCATCGTGCTGCTGCTGATCCTCGGCGGCGTGTTCCTGATGGGCTTCAGCGAGGCCGTGGGCGTCGCGATCCCGCTGGTCGCGGTGTTCCTGACGCTGAACGCGGTCGTGGCCGTCGTCGGGCTCGTGGACGTCTTCGCGACGCCGGACGCGCTGCAGCGGTGGATCGACGCCCTGGGAGCGCACGGCAACGGCGTGTTCGGCGTGATCGGCCCGGCGATTCTGGCGTTCCCGCTGCTCGTGCTGGGTCTGTCCGGTTTCGAGACCGGTGTTTCGATGATGCCGCTGATCTCGGCGGACGGGAAGACGCCCGAGGAGCGGCTGGAGAGCCGGGTGCGCAACACCCGCAAGCTGCTGACCACCGCCGCGTTGATCATGTCGGTGTACCTGATCGCGACGTCGTTCATCACGACGGTGCTGGTGCCGCAGGACAAGTTCGCCGTCGGTGGCCCCGCGAACGGCCGTGCGCTGGCGTACCTCGCGCATGAACTGCTCGGCGAGGTGTTCGGCACGGTCTACGACATCAGCAGCATCCTGATCCTGTGGTTCGCCGGCGCGTCCGCGATGGCCGGCCTGATCAACATCGTGCCGCGCTACCTGCCCTCCTACGGCATGGCACCGGAATGGGGCCGCGCGGTCCGTCCGGTCGTGATCGTCTACACGATCATCTGCATCATCATCACGATCATCTTCAAGGCCGACGTGAACGCGCAGGCCGGCGCGTACGCCACCGGCATCCTGGCGATGATGGTGTCGGGCTCGTTCGCGGTCACGGTGTCCGCGTGGCGCAAGAAGCAGCGCGGCGCGACGATCGGCTTCACCGTGCTGACGCTGGTGCTGCTGTACGCGTTGGTGGAGAACGTGATCGAGAAGCCGGACGGCATCACGATCTCGTTCGGCTTCATCCTCGGCATCGTGGTGATCTCGTTGGTGTCGCGCATCTCCCGCACCACCGAGCTGCGTGTCGACAAGATCAAGTTCGACGAGAAGGCGCGCCAGTTCATCACCGACACGATCGAGAACGACGGCCGGATCACGTTGATCGCGAACCGCCGCCAGGAGGGTGACAAGGCGGAGTACGACGAGAAGGAGAGCGAGCAGCGCGGCATCAACCCGGTGCCGGGCAGCGCGGACGTCATCTTCCTGGAGATCGACATCGTCGACCCGTCGTCGTTCAGCCACGTGCTGTGCCTGCAGGGCGTCGAGGTCGACGGCCACCGGATCCTGCGCGCTTCCGCGCCCGCCGCGCCGAACGCGATCGCGGCGATCCTGCTGGCGTTGCGCGACTCCACCGGCGTGATCCCGCACGCGCACTTCGAGTGGTCGGAAGGCAATCCGCTCGGGCACCTGTTCCGCTACCTGATCCTCGGCCGCGGGGACACTCCTCCGGTCGTACGCGAGATCATCCGCTCGGCGGAGAAGGATCCCTCCCGACGGCCACGCGTACACGTCGGATAGCTGCAAGACTTCCCCCTGTACGTCCGACTACAGGGGGAAGGACGCTATTCATGTTGCGCAAGGTTTTGGTCGCCTGTATCTCGTTTGTGCTTGTGGCGGCAGGGATTGCTCCTGCTGCCGCAAGCGATTCCGGTACTCGGCCAGTGCGTTCGTGCGCCGATCTGGTGCGCTCGTTCGACGTTCCGGACGCTCGTACTCGCGTCACAACGGCCGCGGTCGTAGCCGGGACACCGGAGTTCTGCGACGTGCGCGGCACGATCGAGCCGAACATCGGTTTCCAGCTGAAGCTGCCGACCCGCACGTTCCGGGGCCGCTACCTCCAGTACGGCTGTGGCGGATTCTGCGGAATCATCGCCGATCCGGCCTTTCCGCAGGGCTGCGGGCCGGCATTCGGTGACGCGGCGGTGGCGGCGACCGACGACGGCCACCAGGTGACGCTGGAGAACCCGTTCGACACGGCCTGGGCGGCGAACAACCAGAAGGCCCGCGACGACTACTTCTACCGCGCACCACACGCGCTCTCGAAGGTGTCGAAGACCATCATCAAGACCTTCTACGGCAAGGCGCCCGCGCAGTCGTACTTCAGCGGGTGCTCGAACGGCGGCCGCGAAGCACTGCTGCTGGCCCAGCGCTACCCGCACGACTTCGACGGCATCATCGCGGCGGCACCGGCCGCCTACTACACCGCGCTGATCGGCTACCAGGCGTGGATCGCGCGCAACACCATCCCGAACGACAAGATCTTCCTGTTGCACAGCGCGGTGATGACGGCGTGCGACGGCCTCGACGGGTTGGTGGACGGCCAGATCGAGGACCCGCGGCTGTGCGAGTTCGATCCCGGCGCGCTGGCAGGTCAGCTGACCGACGACGAGATCGCGCGGGTTCGGAACCTCTACGCCGGACCGTCCGATCACGGCGCGCGGCTCTACCCCGGCGGCCAGCCCTACGGCTCGGAGATCTCTTGGACGTTCTGGCTGAACCCGAGTCCGGGCCTCGGCCGGGGCGTGGCCGCGGAGCTGGCCGACAACGCGTTGAAGAACCTGGTCTACCCGATCGGCAAGCCGCACTCGTCGCTCGCGGACTTCGAGTTCACGGTCCGCGAGTTCCGGCGGGTCGTGCCGGAGACGGTGAAGGCGAACTCGTTGTCGCTCGACCTGCGGGAGTTCCGGCGAGCCGGCGGCAAACTGATCATCTGGCACGGCGCCGGTGACCAGGGCATTCCGTTCGAGGGCACGCTCGACTACTGGCAGCGGCTGACCGGCGGCAAGCCCCAGGACTGGGCGCGGCTTTTCGTCGTGCCGTCGATGTGGCACTGCGAGGGCGGCGACACCCTGACCAACTTCGACCCGTTCCAGGCGCTCGCGTCGTGGGTCGAGGGCGGACAGGAGCCCAACCGGATCATCGCCACCGGCCGTGACGACGCGGGCAACGTGGTGCGCACGCGCCCGGTGTTCCCGTATCCGTTGCGCGCCAAGTACGACGGCTCCGGTTCGATCGACGACGCGGCGAACTTCGTCGCGGCACCGGGCTTCGGCTTCTCCGACCGGATCCGGTGGGCCGGTGAGGATCTCTACCACCGGCCCGGACCCGTTGCCCCCTAACGGAATTTGTCGATGGCAGCGGTGATGGCACGGTCCATGCTGTTGCCCTCCATGATGACGTGCCCGGCGTCGTTCAGAATGATCAGTTCGGCGTCGGGCCACCTCTTCGCGACCTCCCAGGCCGTGTGCAGCGGCCCGCCGAAGTCGTTGCGGCCGTGGATGAGCACACCGGGGATGCCCTTGAGCCTGTCCAGGTTGTCCATGACGTAGTTGGGCTCAAGGAACCCCTCGTTGCCCCAGTAGTGGGTGACCGTGCGCGCCAACTGGTAGCGCATCACCGGGTCCGCGTACCGCGTTCCCTCGAACTCGTTGTCGCCACCGGTGATCGTGGACAGATCCCACTTGCTCCAGTCCCAGGCGGCCTTCTCGCGAGTGGCCGCGTCCGGTGAGTTGAGCAGCTTGTTGTAGGCCGCGGCCAGGTTGCCGTCGCGATCCTCTTCGGGCACGCCGTCGCGAAACGCGTCGAAGTAGTCCGGGTAGAAGATGCCCAGGCCGCGCGTGATCCACGCGTGCTCTTCCGGGCGGGACGTGGTGACGGCGGGGATGATGATCTCGCTGACCCGGTCCGGGTGCTGGATGGCGTAGGCGAGGATCAGCGTCGAACCCCAGGACCCGCCGATGAGCAGCCACTTCTCGATACCGAGGTGCTCGCGCAGCTTCTCCGCGTCGTCGATCAGGTGCTGGGTGGTGTTGTGCTCCATGCTGGTGGCGGGGTCGCTGACGGGTGGAGTGCTGCGGCCGGTGCCTCGTTGGTCCCAGAGGACCAGTTTCCAGTGGCCGGGGTCGAAGTCCTCGCGCCATCGCGGGTTGGAGCCGGATCCCGGACCGCCGTGGAACACGCACGCGGGCTTGCCGTCGGGGTTTCCGCTCACCTCCCAGTGGATGAGCTGGCCGTCACCGACGTCGAGCATGCCCTGGTCGTAGGGCTCCACCTGTGGATACATGCCGGGAAGCGTATGGCCATGAACGGCGCTTTCGTGGACCTCAGGTCCACGAAAGCGCCGTTCATGGCCAGCTCATGGGCGGGCGGGTGTCAGGACTTCTTCTTGGCCGCGATCTGGTCGATGACCTCGGTCTGCGACACCACGATCTTCCCGGCCAGCGCCTTGGACCCGACGTGCACGCCCTTCGCCTGCGCGCCCTTCGCCATGTCCACACCACTGCGCAGGTGCCGCGACAGCGCCGCGAGGAACAGCTCGTCGAACTGCTTGCCCTGGGCCGCCTTGAGCGAGTCGACGTCCTTGGCGGTCATCATGCCGGCCATCTTGTGCGTGGCGGCGGCGTCGTCACCGGGCACCTGGATGTTCCACGAGCGCAGGTAGGTCGCCATCTGCTCGATCTCGCCCGCCTCGGCGGTGGCGATCTTGTCGGCCACGTTGATGACGAACTCGTCCTTGGACTTCTCCATCGCGACCTTGGCGATCTGGATCGTCTGGCGGTGGTGGGGGATCATCTGCAACGAGAACGTCGCGTCCGCTTCGTTGGCCGCGGGTTCGCTGGAGTTGCCACCACCTCCGACCGATGAACAGCCCGTCAGCGCCAGCAGTCCCAGCACGATGATGAGCAGACGCGCTCGCATGAAGCCTCCCGTCACGGTTCCCTGACGAGGCATACGGGTGGCCGTTGTGTCCGGTTCAGTGAAACTTCCGGAACCTAAGCGGTTCCGGAACAGCCCAGCTTGTCCAGGGCTTCCGCCACGCCGAAGACCACGTAGGGATGACCGAGCGGAAGAGGTGCCGGGATCCGGTCGTCCGGGACATCGTGGCTGCGGGCCACCACGCGGGCGAACGGCGCGTCGACGTCCACCTCGGGGTCGACGAGCAGCACCGAGCGCACGAGGTCCTCGTGGCCGCGGACGAGGTCGACGACGTCGGCCGCGATGGGGCCGCTGGTGACCACGTCGAGCACGGTCCGGGGGTCGTCGCGGTGCCTGGTCAGCACCCTGTCCACAGTGGACTTCCACTCCGGGGCGGCCGGCACCCGCAGCCACACGATCCGCAGCCTGTCCGTCAACGTGCGCCAGGTCGCGGGGATCTCGTCGTGCAGGGCCTCGCCGGCTGGATCGATCACGAGCAGGGTCGTGGCCCCAGCGGGCCCGTCGGCTACGACGCCTGGTCCGGTCGCCCTGGCGGGCTCGGTGAAATCACGCATGACCGGGGCTACCCAGCGAGCCCGGCGTTTGCACCCAGTACCAGTGGCGTGAGTGGTCTGGTTGACCACTTTCCGAGCCCAGGTTTATGGTCTAGACCACACCGAAACTTGATCGGCGAGCGATTCAGACGCCGGTTCCCACCCCCTGCATCGGGGTCCGCCCCGCCTGGGAACGAAGCCAAGGAGTTCGGACGATGAAACTCACCCGAAAAGCGGCGCTGGTGATGGCCGCCGTCCCCGCGATCATCTTCATCACGCCGGTCGGTTCGGCCAGCGCTCACGGTTACGTGTCCTCGCCGGCCAGTCGTGCCGCCCAATGTGCGGCGGGTGTCGTCGACTGCGGCAGCACCGGCCCCCGCTACGAACCGCAGAGCGCGGAAGGTCCCAAAGGCCAAACGACCTGCAGCGGTGGTACCCGCCAGGACTTCGAGGTGCTCAACAACGACAACAAGGGCTGGCGGGTCACCGACGTCGGCAGCACCATGACGGTCACCTGGACCTTCACCGCCCGGCACGCCACGCGCGACTACGAGTACTTCATCAACGGCACGCGCGTCGGCTTCGTCGCCGGCAACAACCAGCAGCCGAACAACCCGACCTCCCACACGATCAACCTGGGCGGGTTCACCGGTCGCCAGAAGCTCTACGCCGTCTGGAACATCGGCGACACGGTGAACGCGTTCTACTCGTGCATCGACATCAACATCGGTGGCGGCCCGACGAACCCGCCCACCACCACGACGACCACCCCTCCGCCGAACACCACGACCACCACGACCCAACCGCCCGCCGGTGGCACGTGGGCGCCGAACACGCCGTACGCGGTCGGCCAGACGGTCACCTACGACGGCGCGTCCTACCGCTGCCGCCAGGCGCACACGTCACTGACCGGTTGGGAACCGCCGAACGTGGCGGCGTTGTGGGAGCGGATCTGACCCGATGAAGCGCTTGGTGATCGCACTCGCGGTCCTGGCGCTGGCGGGGTGCGGCGGAGAGGCGATCGTGCCGGAGGGCCAGGGAGCCCACGGTCACGGCGCGTCCTCCGCGGCACCACCCGTTCCGGCGGCCAGCGCGAGGTTCAACGACGCGGACGTCATGTTCACCCAGATGATGGTGGACCACCTGCAGCTCGGCATCAGCCTCTCGCAGGTGGCGCTGGCGAAGGCCACCAAGAAGGAGGCGAAGGACCTCGCGGGCGCGATCGACGCGACCCAGCGGGAGGAGCTCTCGATGCTGAAGTCGTGGCTGAAGCTCTGGGGCAAGCCCGAGAGCGGCGGCAAGGACCTGCATGCGGCGCACGGCGGTCAGCCGTTGCTCGACGACAAGGTCATCAACGACACCAGGGACAAGAGCGGAGCCGAGTTCGATCTGTCCTTCCTCAACCTGATGGCCGGGCACCAGGGTGCCGCGATCGAGATGGCGCTCACGGAGAAGAAGGACGGCATGAACCCGGAGACCGTGGCCTACGCCGAGCGCGTGACCACCATCCGGCAGGGCCAGATCTCGCAGATGCTGAAGGTCATCAGCGAACAGTAAGCGTTTGGTCAGCGGTCCGGCGTTCCCTTCCCGGCCATGGACGTACTGATCTCGGGAGCGGGCATCGCCGGGCCCGCACTCGCTCACTGGTTGTCGCGCTTCGGCTTCTCGGTCACGGTCGTGGAACGCGCGTTGTCGTTGCGCAGCGGCGGTCAGGCCGTGGACTTCCGCGGCGAGGCGCACCTGTCCGTGCTGCGGCGGATGGGCGTGCTCGACGCCGTGCGGGCCGCGCGGACCTCGCCGCGCGACATGGTGTTCCGGGGCCTCGACGGTCGCGAACGGTCGCGGTTGCCCGCCTCGTTCACCGCGGGGGAGGTGGAGATCCTCCGCGGCGACCTGTCGCGCCTGCTGTACGAGCTGAGCGCGGCCGACGCCGAGTACGTGTTCGGCGACTGGATCACGTCGCTGCACGACGACGGCGCGGGGGTGGACGTGACGTTCGCGCGCGGGCCGTCCAGGAGGTTCGACTTCGTCATCGGGGCCGACGGGATGCGGTCCGCGGTGCGGCGCCTGGTCTTCCCGGAGTACCGCCCGAAGTTCCAGGGCTACTACTTCGCGATCTGGGACGCGGACGGCGACGACCGCGACCTCACGTGCTCACCCGGACTGCTGACCGCGCCGGGATGGTTGATGTACAGGTCCTCGATCCCGCCCGAGCTCATGCCGTACGAGGTCATCGCCCCCGGTGTCTACTTCGACTCGATCAGCCGGGTGCGGATGCCGACGGTCAGCTCCGGCCGGGTCACGCTGATCGGCGACGCCGGATACGGATCGACGTTGGGCGGCATGGGAACCGGGCTCGCGATCGTCTCGGCCTACGTGCTGGCCGGGGAGATGGCGGCGGGAGAAGGCGCCTTCGCCCGGTACGAGGCGCTGATCGGCCCGTACGCGCGAGGGAGCCAGGGCAGTCCTGGGCGGTTCCTCGCGCCCGAGACCAGGCTCGGGATGTGGGCGCGGGACCGGATGTTCGGGTTGCTGCCGAAGATGCCGATGGTCGCACGCATGGACATGAGGGCGGCGACCGCGATCAAGCTCCCCGACTACGCATAGGCCCTCTACCGAAGCGGCGCTCGTTCACTCACACGAACCCCACCAGCCTCATTTTTCGGCACGCGGGGACCCCGCGTACACCTGAAGCGGACGAAAGGCCCCCGCGTTACGGCCGGCAGGCAGGGAGGGGTTGCGGAGGGTGATGGGTGGGGTGTCGCTTCACTCGAACGGGGGCGACATTGATGCGGCGGCCAGTTCGTTGAGCACCTCTTCCACCTGCTGCTTGGCCGCCGCGTGCATCCACCCGAACCCGAGCTCCCGCTGCGCTTCCCGCAACAGCTCCTCGGCGCGCGCCGGTTCTCCCCGGCGCTGGGCGATCCTGGCGAGGCCGGCGTTCGCGAGCGCTCGGGTGGCGGCCAGGCCTGCCTGCGTCGCCAGCTCCAACGCCAGCAGGTAGTCGCGTTCGGCCGCGTCCTCGTCGATGTCGAGCAACCGGTCCGCGCGCCGCCCGCGCAGCTCGGCGAGTTCCTCCATGGCGCCCAGTTCGCCGACCGCCTGGAGTGCCTCGTCGGTGAGTGCGAGGGCTTCGCGCGGATCCTCGGTGAGGTTGGCCAGCACGTCCAGGACCTGGGCCGCGCCCCAGCGTTCGCCCAGGTCCTGGAACTGCCGCAGTGCCGCGCGGGACTGCTCGATCGCCAGCGCCCGGTCACCGCGCTGGGCCCAGGTGAGGTAGGAGTTGCTGAAGGCGGTCAGGCCCTGGATCCACGGGTCGTCACTGCGCTCGACCTCGCTCTGCAGCGCGGTGCGCGGGGCGGCGGGGTCCGGCGGCCCGGTGAGCATCGCCCAGGCGATGAGCACGAACGGTTGCCGGATCGGGCCGTTCAGCTGCCTGAGCAGGTCCGGCACGCGTTCCGGAGCGGCGAGCGCGAGCAGGATCGCGTACCGCTCGGTCGTCTCCTCCTCGGCCAGGGAGAGGAGTTTCTGGGCCACGCCTTGGACTTCCGTGCGGCTGCCCTTCACGTACCAGTACCACGAGAGATCGCTGACGAGCTGCAGCGCCAGCTCCCGATCGTGTTCGGTGGCCCACTCGACGGCCTGCAAGAGGTTCGCGTGCTCGGCGGTCAGCCTGGTGAACCACTTCACCTGGTCCCGCCGGCGCAGCTCGGGATCCGCGCGCCGGGCGAGCGCGTGGAAGTACGCGGCGTGCTCGGCGTCGACGCGTTTGTGCTGCGAGCAGAACTCGCGGATGGTCTCCAGCATGCGGTAGCGGCCGTCGGTGGCCTCCACCAAAGACTTGTCCACCAACGCTTCCAGCACTTCGACGTCGTGTCCGCAGACCTGTTCGACGGCCTCCAGCGTCGCCCCGCCGCTGAACGTGGCCAACGCGGCGGCCAGGTCGCGTTCGTCGGCGCCGAGCAGGTCCCAGCTCCACTCCACGACGGCGCGCAGGGTCTGGTGGCGTGGTGCGGCGGCGCGGTTTCCCTTGGTGAGCAAGCGGAATCGGTCACCAAGCCGGGCCGAGATCTCCTGGGTGGTCAGCGTCCGGGTGCGGGCTGCGGCGAGTTCGATCGCGAGGGGGAGTCCGTCGAGCTCGCGGCAGATGTCGGCGGTGTGCCGGTCCTGTACGAAACCGGGGTTCACCAGGCGGGCGCGGTCGACGAACAACGCCACGCTCTGCTCCGGCTTCAACGGCGGCACCGGGCACAGCGTCTCGCCGGTGATGCCCAGCGCTTCCCGGCTCGTGGCCAGGATCCGCAACGACGGACACGTGCTGAGCAGCTGCTGGGCCAGGTGAGCGGCCTGGACGATCACGTGCTCGCAGTTGTCCAGGATCAGCAACGTGTCCCGCTCGCGCAGGGCGAGCGTCAGCCGATCCTCCGGCGCCAGCACGGTTTCCTTGAGCCCCAACGCCTGCAGCGTGGCCGCCGCGACATCCTTGACCGGCGCCAGGTCGACGAAGATCGCGTCCGGGCCCGCGCTCTGCAGGGCGAGCCGGGTCTTGCCCGCACCGCCGGGACCGGTCAGCGTGACGAGCCGCGAGGTCAGCGCGGCGATCCGCCGCAGTTCCTCTTGTCTGCCAACGAAACTGGTGAGCTGCGCCGGTAGTTCGCGATGGGTCTGCCCGCGCAGGATCTGCAGGTGGATGGCGCGCAGCTCCGCCGACGGGTCGGTGCCGAGTTCGTCGGCCAGCAGCGCCTTGGCGTCCTCGAACGCCTGCAACGCCTCGGCCTGGCGGCCCTGCTGGTTGAGCGCCTGCATCAGGTAGCCGCGCAGGCGTTCGTCCAGCGGGTGCTGCCCGACCAGGTCCGAGATCTCCTGCACGTCGGCCTTGCCGAGCCGGATCCGGGCGGCGATCAGAGAACTCGTCACGGTCGCCCGCTGCTGTTCGAGCCGGGTCGCGTGGTCGGCGGCGTCGACGTCGGCGAGCGCCGGGCCGCGCCAGAGCTGAAGTGCTTCGGACAAAAGGGATTCCGCCGCCTGCGGATCACCCCGTTCCAACGCCTGCGTGCCATCCGCGGCGAGTGCGGTGAACCGGTGCGCGTCGACCTGGCCGGCCGCCAGCGTCAACCGGTAGCCGGCCGGGTGGAACTCGATCAGCGAGGCGTCGCCGAGTGCCCGGCGCAGGCGCGACACCTGGCCCTGCAGGGCGTTCGCGGCATCGGACGGCGGCTCGGAGCCGTAGAGCTCGTCGATCAACCGGTCGAGCGGGACGATTTCGCCTGCCCTGATGGCCAGCAACGCCAGCAGGGTGCGCGGCCGTGGGCCACCCACCGGGATCCTGCCGTCCGGGGAGTGCGCCTCAACTGGGCCGAGAATGCCGACGTGCACGGTGTCAGCGTACGAAGCGGCCGGGACTCGTACCCAGGACACGGCGAAAATGGCGCGTCAGATGCGACTGGTCGTGGAACCCGGCCAGCACCGCGACCTCGGCCGCCGGAAGTCCGTCCACCAGGAACCCGCGGGCGAGATCGACCCGGCGTCCGGTCAGATACCGGTGCGGCGGCAACCCGAACCGCCGGCTGAACGCCCGCACCAGGTGCGTCGGGCTGGTCTGCAGCTCGGCGGCGGCCTCGGCGAGCGTGATCCCGGCGGGCAGGGAGGCGTCGAGCAACTGCCGCAACCTGTCGGCGAGCGTCGGGTCCGCGTGCACGACTGGCGAAGTGCCCGCGAAGTGGTGCGTGAGGCGTTCGGTGATCAACGCCAGCTGGCTCGACGCTTCGAACGGGTCCTCCAGCGCCAGGTGCAGCTGGTGCACCCGCTGCCGCAGCAGCGGATCGACGAGCATCGGGGTGTCGACGGCCTTGCCGATCAGCTCGCCCGGCAGCGCGGTGTCGTCCAGGTACAACACCCGCTTGCGGAAACCGGTCGGGTACGCCGACCTCCCGTCGTGCGGCACGTGCGGCGGCAACAGCGTGACGCCGTCCACGAGAGCGCCGCGCTCGTGACGGTCCAGTTCGTACCGCACGGCACCCGTGTCCAGCAGCATCAACGTCCACGCATCGTGCGTGTGCGCTGGGTAGACGTGCGTGGTGAACGAGGCGTGGAAGACCTCTTTGATGCCTTCCACGCCTGGCTTCCAAGCCGAGACGCCCATGTCAAAAACGTACAAGACGCTGATGCCGGTCGGCCGCGATCGTGAGTCCATGTTCGACACCAAGATCGCTGTGTTGCTGCGGGACGACCTGGCCGGCTGGCAGGCGCTGAACGTCACCGCCTTCCTCGTCAGCGGGTTGCCCGAGACGCTGCGCGGCGAGCCCTACATCGACGCCGACGACGTCAACTACCTGCCGATGTTCGGCCAGCCAGTGGTGGTCCTGCAGGGCGACGGGGACCTGGTCAAGAAGGCCCACGAGCGCGCCCTCAGCCGCAACCAGGCCATGACCGTCTTCACCGCCGACCTGTTCGAGACGGGCAACGACGAGGACAACCGCGCTGCCGTGCGCAAGGTGCACACCCAGGACCTCGACCTGGTCGGGATCGCCGTGCACGGCCAGAAGAACGCCGTCGACAAAATCTTCAAGGGCGCTCGCATGCATCCATGATTGACTGCGAACCATGCTGGTGGGGACGCGAGAGCTCGAGGTGTTCGAGAAGTTCAGGCCGCGGATGGAGGCGATCGCGTACCGCCTCCTGGGGTCCGCGAGCGAGGCCGAGGACGCGGTGCAGGACGCGTACCTGCGCTGGCAGGCCGCCGAGCACGAGGTCATCGAGACGCCCGAGGCGTGGCTGACGAAGGTGCTCACCAACCTCTGCCTCAACCGCCTCACCTCGGCGCGGGCCAGGCGCGAGACGTACGTGGGCCAGTGGCTGCCAGAGCCGGTCTTCGCCGGTGACCGGATGCTGGGCCCGTCCGAGACCGTCGAGCAGCGCGAATCGGTCTCCATCGCGATGCTCACCCTGATGGAACGGCTCTCGGCCAACGAACGGGTCGTGTACGTGCTGCGTGAGGCGTTCGGCTACGCGCACAGCGAGATCGCCGAGATCCTCGACCTCACCGAGGTGAACTGCCAGCAGATCTACCGGCGCGCCAAGCAGCACCTCGCCAGCGGTCGGACCCGCATGGAGGTCGACGCGGCGGGCGCGCGCAGGATCGTCGAGGAGTTCCTCGCCGCGGCGCTCAGCGGCAACACCGACTCGCTCGTGCAGCTGCTCTCCGACGACGTGATCAGCGCGGGCGACGCCGGCGGTGTGTTCATCAGCCTGCCGAAGCCGATCACCGGCGCGTTGAAGGTGGCGAGGTTCCTGCGCACGCTGTTCACCCCCGACGCCGCCAAGCAGGAGATGGTCGGCGGCCGCCTCGAGTTCTTCGCCTCGATCGTCAACGGCGTGCCCGCGCTGGTGCTCGTGGTGGGCGACCGGGTCTTCGTCGTCATCTCCCTGGAAGTCACCACCGACGGCATCGCGGCCATCCACACCCAGGCCAACCCCGCCAAGCTCGACCACGCCACGCGCCAGTGGGCCACGATCGAACGCGGAGAACCCCTCGCCGAAGAGTGGTGACCCAGGTCACAGTCGACTCCTGTCAGGTTTCGCGCCGCTGCCCGGTTCAGGGAGCGACACCATCCAGACAGGAGTGAAGCCCATGACTCACCGCATCGTCGTTCTCGGAGCCGGATACGCCGGAGCCAACGCCGCCGGGCGCCTCGCCAAGAGGCTGCACCCCGCCGACACCGAGATCGTTCTGGTCAACGCAGACCCCGAGTTCGTCGAGCGCGTGCGCATGCACCAGCTGGCGACCGGCCAGGACCTCAAGGTCCGCAAGCTGACCGACGTCTTCGCGGGCACCGGCGTGCAGGTGCGCATCGCGCGGGTCGAAGCCGTCGACGCCGAACGCAGGATCGTGGCCACCGACGGTGGCGACATCGCCTACGACACCCTCGTCTACGCCCTCGGCAGCACCGCCGCCGACGTTCCCGAGCACGTCCACAACGTCGCGGGCAAGCAGTCCGCACTGCGCCTGCGGGCTCGGCTGGCGGAGCTCGGCGCGGGTGCGTCCGTGCTCGTCGTCGGTGGTGGACTCACCGGCATCGAGGCCGCCACCGAGATCGCCGAGGCCCGGCCGGACCTCGACGTCTCGCTCGCCACCCGAGGTGAGCTCGGGTCGTGGCTGAGCGACAAGGGCCAGGGTTACCTGCGCAAGGCCTTCAACCGGCTCGGGATCACCGTGCTCGAAGGCGTCGACGGTCGTGGGATCCCGGCTGACGTGACGGTGTGGACCGCCGGCTTCGCCGTCCACCCCATCGCCGCGGCCACGACCCTGGAGGTCTCGCCGTCGGGCCAGATCGTCGTGGACGAGACGATGCGGTCCGTCTCGCACCCGGACGTGTACGCCGTGGGTGACGCCGCCTTCGCGGTCGGCGGGAGCGGTTCGCCGTTGCGGATGTCGTGCGCCTCAGGCGTTCCGACGGGTCACCTGGCGGCCGACGCCATCGCCGCGCGCCTGACGGGCCGTGCGCTCCCGGAGAACAAGATCGGTTACAGCGGTCAGTGCATCAGCCTCGGCCGCGGTGACGCCCTCGTGCAGTGGGTGACTCCTGACGACCAGCCCAAGCCGTCCGTCCTCACCGGCAAGACGGCCGCACGCGTGAAGGAGTTCATCTGCAAGTCCGCGGCGTGGAGCATCTCGCACCCGACGGTCATGCTTCCGACGCGCCGTCGGCGGATCACCACGGCCAGCGCGGCGCTCGAAACCGCGCTCTGACCCGATCGTGGCACAGTGCGACCCGCGCGCCCGAAACTCGCAGCCTGCCTCCTCGCTCGCCGCTGACGACACGCGGGGCCCTCGCGTGCGCTCAGAGCGCACGAAAGCTCCCCGCGTGTACTTCGGTGTCGGCGTGTCGAGGCGCGACGCGCCGTGGCGGGGACGTGGGTCGGTGCGGAAATTGGCCCAAGGAAGTGGCGCCACCTTGTCCCACGACTAGGGCCAATCGCCGCCCTACGGTCATAGTCATGACCAGGCGACTCGCGTACGCACAGCTGACGAACTCCATCGGTGACGGCGGGTTTCTCGTCGTTTCGGCGTTGTACTTCACCCAGATCGTCGGCCTGAGCGCGGCGCGGGTCGGGCTCGCCCTGACCCTCGCGTGGGGCGTCGGCGCCGTCGCGGGGGTGGGCCTGGGACACCTCGCCGACCGCCTGGGACCGCGCACCACCGCGGTCGTGCTCGCGGCAGCGACGGCGACGAGCATCGGGATCCTGCTCCTCACCCGGAACTTCGCGGCGTTCGTCGTGGTCATGTGCCTGTACGCGAGCTTCCAGAGCGGACTGCAGGCGTCCCGGCAGGCACTCCTGGCCGGCCTCACCACGCCGGAGGAGCGCACGCGAGCACGGGCGCGGATCCAGTCCACGGCCAACGCGGGCATCGCGATCGGCGCGGCGATGGGCGGGCTGGCCCTGCACCTCGGCACCGAAGCCGCCTACACGGCCGTGTTCGTGCTCGACGCGCTCAGCTTCCTCGCCGCCGCCGCGATCCTGAGCACGCTGCCGGAGACCGTGATGACCAGGGCCAAGGGCAAGTTCGACGTGCTGAAGGACCGGCCGTACGCGCTGATCACGCTGATCAACGCCGTGATGCTGCTCTACATGCCGTTGCTGAGCCTGATCATCCCGCTGTGGATCGTGCAACGGACCGAGGCGCCGACGTGGCTCGCGGCCGCGTTGCTGGTGCTCAACACCGCGGCCGTCGTGCTGTTCCAGGTCCGGATCGCACGGCGGGCGACCGACCTCGGCAGCGCGTCGAAGCTCGTCCGCCACGCCGGGCTGATCATGCTCGCGTCCTGCGCGGTCTTCGCGGTGACGGCGTTCAGCCTCGGCGCGTGGCAGGGGGCGGCCGTGCTGATCGCCGCCGCCGCGCTGCAGGTGCTCGGCGAGATGATGCTCGCCTCCGGGGCGTGGGAGATCAGCTTCTCCCTCGCGCCCGCCGACCGGCAGGGCCAGTACCAGGGCTTCTTCGCGACCGGCACCGCGGTCGCGCGCATGGTCGGCCCCGCCCTGCTCACCACCGTCGTGCTCGGCTGGGGGTCGCTCGGCTGGCTGCTGGTCGGCGGGCTGTTCGTCGTGGCCGGTTACGCGATGGGACCCGCGGTGCGCTGGGCCCGCGAGAAGAACTCCACCAGCACCGGTGCCGCGGCCGACGACTTGAGCATGTGCGTCTGACCCGCAAGCTCCTGGTGCTCCACGTCCCCGAGCACCTCCGCGACGTTCTTCATGGTGTTGCGGAGGTATTCGGGGCTCTTGCCGCCGTTCGCGACGAGCGTCGGCACCTTGATCTTCCAGCGGACAGCAGGCAACGGCCTGCCGCGGCCGTCGTCGCCGAGGATGCGCAGGTCCCACACCAGCGTGTGGGCGACCAGCTTCAGCTTCTTCCACACCGGGGTGAGCTTCATGATCGCGAGACCGATGCCGGGAACGCCGACCATCTTCATGAACTTCGAGATCATCCCGGAACGGTCGCCGCGCGCGAGCATGTCGTTCATCTGCTCGACGATGTCGGCGGGACGCGGGGTGTACGTGTCGTCCACGACCATCGGCAGCTCGTAGATCGCGAGCCTGGTGATGGACGTCAGCCTCGTGGCCGCGTCGAGCGCCAGCACCGCGCCAGAGGAGACGCCGAACACGAACGCCGACCCGCCGGCCTCCTTGATCACTGCGTCGAGGTCCTCGATCTCGCGCTCGACCGACCACGGCGTCGCGCCGTCACCGGTCTCGCCGCGGCCGCGCCGGTCGTAGGTGTAGACGGTGAAGTTCTTGTCCAGCACGGATGCCAGCTCGGTGGACGGGCCGAACATGCGGTGGCACATCGCGCCGTCCACCAGGATCAGCGCGGATCCGGCGCCGGTGACCGAGTAGGCGATCCGCGTGCCGTCGGCGGAGGTCGTGAAGCGCGTCATTTCCGGTCTCCCAGAGTGGTGTCGAGGAAGAGCTGCCAGTCCTGTTCGGACTCGTCGCCCTCGAAGACGTGGTGTGCGGCGATGAACGGGCCGAAGAACCCGCGCATGAACCGGTAGATGCCCCTGTCGGTGCGCAGGCCGAGCGTGTGGGCGTTGCGGTGGAACTCGACGGCGTCCGGGAGCTTCTCGGCCAGCGCCGCGTCGAGCTTCTTCCAGGCCTCGTCCCAGTCCGTGACCATCGGCCCGAAGACCGTCAGCGGGCGGGCCGTGCGGCCGGCGAAGTGGCTCAGGTACTCGGCCAGGGTGCTGCGGAACAGCGCGCCGCCCAGCGTCATCGCCTCGAACTCGTCGGCCCAGTCGTCGCCGGGCAGGAAGCCGCTCGTCACCATCCGCAGCACGGTGCTGCTGTGCTCACGGCCCTCGATCAGGAACTCGTAGGCGATGAACCGGCCGTCCGGCGCCTCGCCGCTGTTGTACGCGAAGTGGCGCAACGGCTCCGACGCGGTGATCTCACTCGTCGGCTGGTACCCGCCGAAGGTCATCTTGACCTGGCCGTTCGCGACCTCGTTGCGGCCCATGAACCACGAGTCGATGCCCGGCCCTGTCGCGATGGCGGTCCAGACGTCCTCGACGGACGCCGGCACCTCGATGTCGTCGGTGCTCTCGAACGCGTGGCCCATCAGCTCTCCTCCTGGCTTCGTGAATGGTGCCATCCTGCCGCCGACAATTCTCTTCGTCAAGACAGTAGAGCTGGTCTTGACAAAAAAAGTTGTCGGTGATTCCGTTCTGAACACCGAAACCCCTGGAGGAAGTCATGTCCCGCACCGCCTGTGGTGTCGTCGCCGGTCCGCTCTACCTCGTCGTCGGGTACGCCCAGGCGTTCACCCGCGAGGGCTTCGACCTGGCGCGGCACCCGTTCAGCATGCTCAGCCTCGGCTCGCTGGGCTGGATCCAGATCGCGAACTTCATCGTGAGCGGCGCGCTGTTCGTCATCGCCGCGACCGGGATGGCGAGGCACACGAATTGGGGTGCGCGGCTGATCGGCCTGATGGGGGTGGGGATGATCCTCGGCGGAGTGTTCGTCGCCGATCCAGGCCTCGGCTTCCCCGCGGGCGCACCGGACGGACCGCCCGACTCGATGTCGTGGCACGGCGCGCTGCACGCGGTGGCGTTCGGTCTCGCCATGATCGGCTGGATCGGCGCGTGCTTCGTGTTCGCGCGTAGGCTCGGAGGATGGCTGGCGGTGGTGAGCGGCCTGACGGGCGTGCTGCTGATGGTGCCGATGGCGTTCCTCGGCAACCCCGGCGGGACGGTGCTGCTCTACGCGGTGGCGACGGTCGGCTGGATCTGGACGTCGCTCGTGTCCCTGAGGCTGAACCGGCCTGCCTTCTTGAGCTGATCTGCCCCGAGTGCGGGCGTGTCACCACCGACGAGGACGCGCCCGGATGTGAAGCCTGTCGTCACACGAGCTGATGCGCGTGCATCTTGCTGATGTCGTAGGAGACGCCGCAGAACGTGCACTGCAACCCGTACCTGCTGCTGATGGTGAACAGCGGGATGAAGAAGATCGTCGGCTTCGTGTAGCGCCGGAACAGGTTGTGCGCGGACTGGTGGTGGCAGTGCCCGCACACCAGCTGCAACATCCGCAGCTGCTGGATCGTCGTACGCCAGCCGAAGATGACCATGTGGGCTCCTGTAGGTCTGTTTCATCCTGTTGACGCGCGGGCTGTGGTTCTCGTTGCGCTCGGCTGGGTAGCCGGTAGTGCATGAGCGACGTGCAGGACGAGCTGCTGCGGACGTTGACCAAGGTCGCCAACGCCCTGCGCAGCGCGGAGATCCCCTTCGCGTTGACGGGTGGGTGCGCCGGCTACGCGCGGGGCGGACCGGCGAGTGAGCACGACGTGGACCTGCTGGTGCGCCAGCAGGACGCGAACGAGGCGGTGCGGGTTCTCGTGCAGCGGGGACTGCGGGCCGCGGAGCCGCCGGAGGACTGGCTGCTGAAGGTCTACGACGGGGACTCGTTGGTGGACCTGCTGTTCCGGCCCAACGAGCGCCCGGTCACCGACGAGATCCTCGCGATGGCCGAGGAGATGCCGGTCGGGTCGGTGATGTTGCCGGTGATGCCCGCGACGTTCGTGCTGAGCAGCAAGTTGCTCGTGCTGGACGGGCACCGGTGCGACTTCAGCGAGTTGCTGCCCTTCGCCCGCGCTCTGAGAGAGCAGATCGACTGGGATCAGGTGCGCGAGGAGACCAAGCACTCGCCGTACGCCGAAGCGTTCCTGGTGCTCATCGAACGTCTGGAGATCATCGGGAGGGGCAATGGAATCCGAGCAGTACCTCGCGGCAAACCTGCGTAGGGCGGTCGCGGAAGACCCCAGAACGGCCGAACTCGGCGTGCGGGTCACCGTTCGCGGTGACCACGTGATGCTCTCCGGCGACGTGGCGTGCGCAGAACGCAGGAAGGCTTTGGAGGAGGTGCTGCACGAGGCGGCACCCCAGCTGACGATCTTCAACGACGTGCGCGTGACGCCGGCGGGCGAACCGGAGGGTGAGGAGGACCTGCGATGATCCGGATCGCCGCGGTAGGCGACGTGCACCTCGGGGAGGACATGCGCGGGCGGCTGCGGCCCGCGCTGGAGAAGGTCGGGGAGCACGCGGACGTCCTGTTGCTGGCCGGTGACCTCACCCGGCACGGCACGGTCAGCGAGGCCCAGGTCGTCGCGGACGAGTTCGCGGACCTGCCGGTGCCCGTCGTCGCCGTGCTCGGCAACCACGACCACCAGGACGACAAGCCGCTCGAAGTCACCAAGACGTTGCAGGACAAGGGCATCCACGTGCTGGAGGGCACGACGTTCGAAGCCAGGATCAACGGCTGCACGCTCGGCGTCGCCGGGGTCAAGGGGTTCGGCGGCGGGTTCGCCGGCAAGTGCGGCAGCGCGTTCGGCGAGCGTGAGATGAAGGCGTTCATCCAGCACACCTGCGACATCGCGGAGACGCTGGAGAGCGCACTGTCCGAACTGGACACCGACATCAAGGTCGCGCTGACGCACTACGCGCCGGTGCCGGACACGTTGCGCGGTGAGCCGCCGGAGATCTACCCGTTCCTCGGCTCGTACCTGCTCGGCGAGGCGATCGACGCCACCGGCACGCATCTCGCCGTGCACGGACACGCGCACTTCGGCACTGAACAGGGCATGACCCCGGGCGGGGTGCGGGTCCGCAACGTCGCGCAGCCCATCATCCGCTCGGCCTACACGGTCTACGTGATGGAAGGTGCTACCGCATGACCGTTGGAGACTTCATCGTCGGGCGTTTGCGCGACTGGGGTGTCAAGCAGGTCTTCGCGTATCCCGGCGACGGCATCAACGGGATCGTGGCGGCGTTCGGCAAGGCGGACAACGATCCCGCGTTCATCCAGACGCGGCACGAGGAGATGGCCGCGTTCGCCGCGGTCGGTTACGCGAAGTTCAGCGACGACGTCGGCGTCTGCCTGGCGACGTCCGGACCGGGCGCGATCCACCTGCTCAACGGCCTGTACGACGCGAAGCTCGACCACGTGCCGGTCGTGGCGATCGTCGGCCAGACCGCCCGCACCGCGCAGGGCGGCAGCTACCAGCAGGAAGTCGACCTGCACTCGTTGTTCCGCGACGTCGCCTCGTTCCTGGTCGACGTCACGGTGCCAGAGCAGCTGCCGAACGCGCTGGACCGGGCGATGCGCACGGCCGCGGCCGACCGCGCGCCGGCCGTGCTGATCATCCCGAACGACGTGCAGGAACAGGACTACGAGCCGCCCAAGCACGAGTTCAAGTACATCCCGTCGAGCCCGCCCTCACGCCCGTCGTCGCGTGTCGTGCCGGCCGACGACGAGGTGCGGCGCGCGGCAGAGGTGCTGAACACGGGTGAGAAGGTCGCGATCCTGATCGGTCAGGGCGCTCGCGGGGCGGCCGCGGAGGTGCGCGAGGTCGCGGACCTGCTCGGTGCCGGCGTCGCGAAGGCGTTGCTGGGCAAGGACGTGCTGCCTGACGACCTGCCGTACGTGACCGGCTCGATCGGGCTGCTCGGCACTCGGCCGTCGTACGAGATGATGCGCGACTGCGACCGGTTGCTGATCGTCGGGTCGAACTTCCCGTACTCGCAGTTCCTGCCGGAGTACGGCAAGGCGCGCGGGGTGCAGATTGACGTCGACGGCCGTGCGATCGGCATGCGCTATCCGACCGAGGTCAACCTCGTCGGTGACGCGCGGGAGACGTTGCGCGCGCTGATTCCGTTGCTGGAGCGCAAGAACGATCGCTCGTGGCAGCAGACGATCGAGAAGAACATGAAGCGCTGGCAGGAGGTCGTCGAACGGCAGGCGCACGCGCCGGCCGATCCGGTCAACCCGATGCTGATCGTGTCGGAGCTGTCGAAACGCCTGCCCGCCAACGCGATCGTCACCGCGGACTCCGGTTCCGCGACGAACTGGTACGCCCGTCTGCTGCGCATTCACGGCAACGTGCGGTCGTCGTTGTCCGGCACGCTGGCCACGATGGGCTGCGCGGTCCCGTACGCGTTGGGCGCCGCGTTCGCTCAGCCTTCACGGCCGTTGATCGCTCTCGTCGGCGACGGCGCGATGCAGATGAACGGCATGGCGGAGCTGCTGACGTTGAAGCACCACAACATCCGTTGCGTGGTGTGCGTGTTCCACAACAACGACCTCAACCAGGTCACGTGGGAGCTGCGCGCGATGGGCGGTGCACCGAAGTTCGAGGTGTCGCAGGAACTTCCAGATATCTCGTACGCGGCCTACGCGCGTTCGATCGGCCTGCAGGGCATCGAGGTCGACTCACCGGACCAGCTCGGCATGGCGTGGGAGACCGCGCTGGCGTCGGACGGCACGGTCGTGCTCGACGTGCGCTGCGACCCGAACGTGCCGCCGATCCCGCCGCACGCGACGTTCGACCAGCTCAAGGACATGACCGAAGCGGTGCTGCGCGGCGACCCCGACGCGTGGGACGTGCTGCGCCGCGGCCTGACCACCAAGATCCAGGAGTTGCTCCCGTGAAGCTCGGCTATTTCCTGTCCTCGGAAGAACACGGCCCGCGCGAGCTGGTCCGCAACGCGCGCATGGCCCAGGACCAGGGTTTCGAGGCGCTGTGGATTTCCGACCACTACCACCCGTGGAACGACGAACAGGGCCAGTCGCCGTTCGTCTGGGGCACCATCGGCGCGTTGTCCGAGACGGTGTCCGTGCCGATCACCACCGCCGTGACCTGCCCGACCGTCCGCATCCACCCGGCGGTCATCGCCCAGGCGGCGGCGACCGCGGCCGTGCAGTGCGAGGGCCGGTTCGTGCTCGGCGTGGGCAGCGGCGAGGCCCTGAACGAACACGTGCTGGGCACGCACTGGCCGTCCGCGGACGT
Organism: Lentzea kentuckyensis; assembly: GCF_002150765.1. Lineage (GTDB taxonomy): Bacteria > Actinomycetota > Actinomycetes > Mycobacteriales > Pseudonocardiaceae > Lentzea > Lentzea kentuckyensis. Next base: position 45,453 of record NZ_MUYM01000128.1, on the reverse strand, counting down.
GCGGCTGGAGATGCTGGAGGAAGCGATCGGCATCATCCGCACGCTGCACCAGGGCGACGAGCTCACCCACCACGGCAAGCACTACACCGTCGAGAACGCCCGCGTGTACACCGTGCCCGAACGCCCGGTGCCGATCCACGTGTCGGCGTTCGGCCCCAAGGCCGTCCGGCTCGCGGCCCGCTGCGGCGACGGGTACATGGCCGTCGGTCCCGCCGGTGACCTGGTGCGGCAGTACCGTTCGGAAGGCGGCCGTGGACCGGCGCAGAGCGGCTTGAAGGTCTGCTACGCCGAGTCCGAAGAGGACGCTGTCGCCACCGCGCATCGCCTGTGGCCCAACGACGGCCTGCCCGGCGAGCTGGCCCAGGTGCTGCCGACGCCGCGCCACTTCGAGCAGGCGTCGGAGCTGGTGACGCCGGAGATGATCCGTTCGTCGATGCCGTGCGGTCCCGACCCGGAGCAGTACGTGGAGAAGATCAAGGAGTTCGCCGACGCCGGGTTCGACGAGGTCTACGTGCAGCAGATCGGGACGAACCAGCGCGAGTTCTTCGACTTCTGGGCCAAGGAGGTCGTGCCGCTGATCGACGTTTAGGAGCAGATACGCGCGGGGCACCCGGTCCTATGAGGAGATTCCTGCGCGAGCACAGCCTGACGCTCGTTTTCGGAGGGCTTTTCCTCGCCGCGCTGGTCGGCCAGTTCTTCGCCGGCCACGCCGACTACAACGAGCGTCAGGCCGCGTTGGGCCAGCCTGTGCTGTCTCTGGGGTCGTATCTGTTCTCCGCCGACTTCCTGGTCGACGTCGTGGAGAACTGGCAGTCCGAGTACCTGCAGTTCTTCCTGTACGTCACGGCCACCGTCTGGCTGATCCAGAAGGGCTCGCCCGAGTCGAAACCGGCGGGCAAGGCCGGCCCGGAGAGCGATGAGGAACAGCAGATCGGCCAGTACGTCAAGGCGTCGTCCCCGAAGTGGGCACGTGCGGGCGGCTGGCGCACCGCGGTGTTCTCGAGGTCGCTCGGCCTCGCGATGCTGGTGCTGTTCCTGTTCTCGTGGACGATGCAGTGGATCGCGGGCTGGTACGCCAACAACTCCGACCCGCTGGCCGAGAAGACGGGCCTGGGCGAGTACTTCTTCTCCGCAGACTTCTGGAACCGGTCGCTGCAGAACTGGCAGTCCGAGTTCCTGGCGATCGCGTCGATGGCGATTCTCAGCGTCTACCTGCGGCAACGCGGCTCGCCCGAGTCGAAACCGGTGGGTGCGGCGCACTCGACGAGCGACGAGTCGGGCTAAGATCGGCCGCATGACCACCAGAAAGGGCCATGCCGCGTAGGCGCCCCGCTCCGGTTCGCGCCCGTCAGCTGCACGGGCGGCCGATCAGGCAAGTCTCCCGGGTTTCCGCACCCACGTTGCGTGCTATCGCTGATTTCGAACGCACGTACTTCGGACCCGGCGCTGTCGCCGAAGCCTTCACCGGCTGGGCGCGGTTCGTGCACGGACCGGCTCGCATCATCGACGATTACAGCGACAACCACCTCGACTATCCCTGTTGCCCCCGGCACGACCCGGCCGACTGCCGCGCCGAACTGCGCGCGGCCCTGCTCGCCTTGCCCGCCAAGGCGGCCCGCGAGTTGCGCGCACTCGTCCGGCCGCTCGATGACCTGTACCTCGCGCGCTCGATTCCCCATCCGGAGCACGCGCACCTGCGAGGGCTGCTCGAATGACGAAAGCGCGGCGGGACAAGCAGTCCCACCGCGCTTCCCAAGGCAGCGCGACCACCTTCTCGGGCCGTCGCCACCGTCTCTACACGAGGATCTCGCCGACCGTGCCGGCACCCACGGTCTTGCCGCCCTCGCGAATCGCGAACCCGAGCCCGATGTCCATCGCCACCGCCTTGCCCAGCTCCACCGTGACTTCGACGGTGTCACCTGGCAGCGCCAGCGTCCTGTCGAGCTCGACCACCCCGACGACGTCGCCGGTGCGGAAGTGGAACTGCGGCCGGTAGTTCGTGGCGATGCCGGTGTGCCGGCCGCCCTCCGCGTGCGACAGCAGGTACACCGAGGCGCGGAACCTGGTGTGCGGCGCCACGCTGCCGGGCAGGGCCAGCACCTGGCCGCGCCTGACCTCGCCGCGACGAACACCGCGCAGCAGCACCGCGGCGTTGTCCCCCGCCTGGGCCTGCTGCATCGGCTTGCCGAACGTCTCGATGCCGGTGGCGACACTCGACACGGGGGAGCCGAGGCCGATCACCTCGACCGCGTCGCCGAGGCCGAGCACGCCACGCTCCACCGCGCCGGTCACGACGGTGCCGCGGCCGGTGATGGTCATGACGTTCTCGATCGGCATCAGGAACGCACCTTCGAGATCACGCGTGGGCACCGGTACGTGCGTGTCCACGGCGTCCAGCAGCGCGACGACCGAAGCCGTCCACTGCGGGTCGCCCTGCAGCGCGCGCAGGCCGGAAACCCGCACCACCGGCGTGGCGTCGCCGTCGAAGCCGTACTGGGAGAGCAGGTCGCGGATCTCCAGCTCCACCAGGTCGAGCAGCTCCGGGTCGTCCACCGCGTCGGCCTTGTTCAGCGCCACCACCACATGCGGCACGCCCACGCGGTGCGCCAGCACCACGTGTTCGCGCGTCTGCGGCATCGTGCCGTCCTCGGCGGACACCACGAGGATCGCGCCGTCCAGCTGCGCCGCGCCCGTGATCATGTTCTTCACGTAGTCGGCGTGACCGGGCATGTCGACGTGCGCGTAGTGCCGCGTGGGCGTCTCGTACTCGACGTGCGCGATGTTGATCGTGATGCCGCGGGCGAGCTCCTCCGGGGCGCGGTCGATGCGGTCGAACGCGGTGAAGGTGGTGCCCGACGGGTCCATTTCGGACAGCACCTTGGTGATCGCCGCCGTCAGCGTGGTCTTGCCGTGGTCGACGTGTCCCATGGTGCCGATGTTGAGGTGCGGCTTGGCGCGCACGAACTCTTGCTTCATTGCCCTTGTCCTCGAAGAGACAGCTGGAGGGTTCAGAACCGTTGGACCGCCACCACCCCCCTCCAGCGGTCCTGAAGGAGGGACTGGAGAAGGGTCAGAGTCGGGCGCCGGCCAGCTGTGCCGAGGCAACGGCGAGCGCGCCCGCAGGAACACCTGCGAACGTGTTGAGCTCAGCCGTCAGGAACATGCGATGATCGTGACAGATCTACGGATTCGTTGTCACATGGTTTTCCGCCAACCGGATCAGCGCTCGCGCCGCGGGGCTGTGCGGCCCTTCCGAACGCCACGCGAAACCGAGTCGGCTGCACGGCGACGGGTCGGTGATCCGCACGGCATGCAGGTCCGACACCATCGACAGCGCCAGGATCGCCGGGCCGAGGCCGCGCTGCGCCAGCGTGATCACCATCGGCGGTGCGGACGCCTCGAACGCGATCCGCGGCCGGCGTGATCCGCACGCCGCGTCCAACGCCCCGCGCAGCCCCGTTCCCGGCGGCAGGCTGATCAACCCGCGTTCGAGCAGCTCGTCCAGTGCAACGGACTCCCTGCCGTACCAAGGATCCCCAGCGGCGACCGCGGCCACCAGCGGCTCATCGGCCAGCACCCGCACCGACAACCCGTCCGGCGCCGAACCCGCGTACCCGATCAGCGCGAAGTCCAGCTGACCGTCCACAAGGGACGAGATCAGCGAGTCGGAGTTGGCCTCCACCAACGTGATCTCCACGTCGGGATGCGCGGTGTGGAACGCGGACAACAGCTCCGGCAGGTCCATGATCCCGCACGACACGACCATCCCGACGCGCACGACTCCGCGCACCAGCCCGGCCATCTCCTCCACGGTCCGCCGCGCCGACTCGACCGACGACAAAGCCGCCCGCGCCAACGGCAACACCGCCGCCCCGACGTCGGTCAGCGTGACGCCGCGCCCCGACCGGTCCAGCAGGTCGTGCCCGAGCTCTCGCTCCAGCCGCCGGATCTGCGCGCTCACGCCGGGCTGCGCGACGTGCACCCGTTCCGCCGCCCGCGTGAACGACGCCTCCTCCGCGACCGCCACGAAGTACTCAAGCTGCCGAAGCTCCATAACCAACGATTATAGACCCGAGCACAACTAGATCTTGGACATATAACCGCAGGCCAACCATGCTGGAGTCATGCAGATTTTCTACCCCGGAGACAGCGGTTACGACGAGGAACGCAGTGGTTTCCAGACCGGTCTCCGACACGAACCTCAGGTGATCTTCGCCGTGGAGGACGCCGAGGACGTCGAGGAGGCCGTCCACCACGCCGAAACGCACGGCCTCGAGTACGCCGTGCAGACCACCGGCCACGGCCTGACCACGCCGACCACCGGCGTCCTCATCTCGACCAGGCGCATGAACAACGTCGAGATCGACCCGGCGACCAGGACCGCGAAGGCCCAGGCAGGTGCGGTCTGGCAGCAGGTGATCGAGCAGGCCGCACCCCACGGCCTCGCCCCGCTCAGCGGCGACGCGAGCGACGTCGGCGTCGTCGGCTACACGCTCGGCGGCGGGTTCAGCGTGCTGGCCCGCGAGTTCGGCTTCGCGATCGATCGCGTCCGCGGGACGGAGAAGGTCGGCGACGTCGTCACCGCGCTGGAGTTCGAACTCCTGGAGATCGACCAGGTCCACGCGGGCGAGCTGCACTTCGAAGCCAGGCACGCGGAAGCGGTGTTCGAGGCGTTCCACAAGTGGGGCCTGCCCGGCCACGTCACCACGGCGCTCACGACCATCGGGGACGTCGTCCGCCTCACCTTCGCGAGCACCAGGCCGTTCGACATCGACCACCTCCGCGTCGCTCCGACGCTGATCGACGAGTTCGGCCGCAAGCCGTTCGCCGAGGCAGCCGGCAAACCCCTCCCGCCGCACTCCTACCAGGGTGACAACGTGCTGCTCGACGACCTCCCGCTGGACGTGCTGCACCGCGTCCGGCACAAGGCGGCCAACGCCGGAGTGCCCGTCTTCCTCGGCCTCATTCCACTCGGCGGCGCGCTCAGGACCGAGGCCACGCACCTGCTGAAGCTGATCTCGCCGCTGCTCGGCGTGCAGCGGCAGCACGAGGAGGTGTTCGACGAGGTGCGACCGTTCGTGGTCGGACGGTCGCGGAATTTCAGGTACGCCGTAGGCTGAACCACATGACCAGAGTGGTTCTCGTGGAGGACCACGACATGGTCGCCGAGGCGATCGGACTGGCGCTGGAACGTGCCGGGATCGAGGTGATCGCCCGTGCGTCCACCGTCGCGGCCGCACTGGCACACGCGCGCGGCGGCAAGCCCGACGTCGTCCTCCTCGACCGCAGGCTGCCAGACGGTGACGGCACCGCGCTGATCCCGGAACTCGTCAGCGGTGGCGCCAAGGTGCTCGTGCTGACCGGCGAGGCGACCGCGTCGGTCGCCGCCCGCGTCGCCGAGTCCGGCGGTGCCGGGCTGATCCTCAAGTCCGCGCGGCTCGACGAGCTGGTCGATGCGGTCCGCAAGGTCGCGGCGGGCGAGGTGGTGTTCGACCAGAAGCTGCTCGGGGGTGTGCTGGACCGGCTGAGCGGCCGGATGAAGTTCGCCGGCGCCACCCTCACCGCACGCGAGCAGGAGACGTTGCTGCTGCTCGCGGACGGCGCGGGCACCGACCAGATCTCCAGCAGGCTCGGCGTCGCCCGCAACACCGCGCGCAACCACGTGCAGCGCGTGCTCGACAAGCTCGGCGCCCGGTCGAAGCTGGAGGCGGTGTCCATCGCCCGCCGCGAGGGCCTGCTCGACTGATGCAACTGCACTACACGAGTTGATCTGCCTGCGTCTGCGCTTGTGGGTGCCGGTGGTGCAGTGTGCTTCTGTGGCCACGAGTTCGCTCACCGAAGCGGTGTTCTCCCTTCCGGGTGAGGAGGGGCGCGGCGGTGTGGCTCTCGCCCGCGACTTCGCCCGCCGGGCCACGGCCACCTGCGGTTACCTCGGCAACCACGACGACGTGGTGCTGGTCGTCAACGAGCTGACCACCAACGCCGTCTGCCACGGGAGCGGCCACCCGATCGTGCGCATCGTCGGTGGCCGGGACCAGATGCTGGTCGAGGTGGTCGACGACGACATCGCCAGACCCGAGATGCGGGCCGGTCGCTGGGGCCTGCAGCTCGTGGCCGTGCTCAGCGAGAGCTGGGGTGTCATCGAACGTGCTGGTCAGAAGGTCGTCTGGTGTGAGCTGACGGCCTGACCGCCATGATGAGGCCGTGCATCCGGACGACTGGCGGGACAGCGATCTCTTTCGCCTGCTCGTGCTCGGTGTGCGGGACTACGGGATCTTCATGCTCGACCCGGGCGGGCACATCGTGAGCTGGAACGCCGGCGCCGAGCGCATCAAGGGTTATACCGCCGAGGAGATCATCGGGCGCCACTTCTCCACGTTCTACCCGCTGGAGGACGTCCAGGCCGGCAAACCCGACTGGGAGCTGCGGGTCGCGCGGTCCGAGGGCGCCCTCGAGGACGAGGGCTGGCGGGTGCGCAAGGACGGCACCCGGTTCTGGGCGAACGTGATCATCACCGCGCTCTACGACGACAGCGGCGAGCTGCGCGGGTTCGGCAAGGTCACCAGGGACATGACCGAACGGCGGCGGGCCGAGCAACAGCTCACCGACCGGCGCCGGCTGCTCGCCCACCTCGTCGAGGCGCAGGAGCAGGAACGGCAGCGCATCGCGTGGGACGTCCACGACGACACGATCCAGGCCATGGTCGCCGTCGACATGAGGCTGCAGCTGCTCGCGAGCAAGGTGCCCGACGAGCACCGCGCGACCGTGGACCAGCTCGACGGCGCGGTCAGGGCCACCATCAGCCGGCTGCGCAACCTGGTCTACCGCGTCCGCCCGCCGGGCATCGAGCGGCAGGGCCTGCGGAACTCGCTGGCCGCGTACCTCGCGGACACCTCCATGGTCGGGAAGATCCGCTACGCGTTCGAACGCGAGCCCGGTGGCGACGCGGCCATCACGGTCTTCCGCATCTGCCAGGAGGCGCTGACCAACGTGCGCAAGCACGCGCGGGCGTCGGCCGTCACCATCGACCTGTCCACGGTCGACCGCGGCTTCCTGGTCCGGGTCGTCGACGACGGTGTCGGGCTGATCGACCTCGACCCGAACTCCGGCCACTTCGGCCTGATCGAGATGCGCGAACGGGCGGAGGCCGCAGGCGGCTGGTGCACCGTGTCCGGACCGGAGGGTGAGGGCACCCTGGTCGAGTTCTGGCTTCCGGACGTGCGGCCGTGAACGTCCGCATCCTCATCGCCGACGACGATCCGCTGATCAGGGACGTCCTGCGGGACGTGCTCGACGACCAGCCGGACATGGAGGTGATCGCGGTCGCCGCCGACGCCAGGGAAGCCGTCGAACTGGCTGAGCGCCACGCTCCGGCGGTGGTCGTGCTGGACGTCCGGATGCCCTGCGGAGGTGGTGCGCACGCGGCGACGGAGATCCTGCAGCGCACTCCCGGCACTCGGATCCTGGCGTTCTCCGCCTACACCGATCCCGGCGCGGTCGACGAGATGCGTCGTGCCGGGGTGACCGACTACCTGGCCAAAGGCGTTCGCAACACCGAACTGGTCGCCGCCGTTCGGCGTTTGGGTGAGCGATAGGTTGTGGTGTGGAAGTAACAGCCGTAACGTCGAAGGCTCAACCGGGTTCAGCAAGGTGCTCGGACCGGTATCTATGTGCTTCGGCCACCGGGGAGTGCTGGTGAACGAAGATCTGCTCAAGGAATCACCGCTGCTCACAGTCCGTGCCGCGGACGTCGCCGGGGTGGTGGTCGTCGTGGTGGAAGGCGAGATCGACGTCGACACCGCCGACGACGTGCTTGACGCGCTTCGGCACGGTTTCGAGTCCGGAGGGCCGGCGGTTGTCGCCGACCTCACCGAGGTCAGCTTCTTCGGCTCGACCGGCATCTCCACGTTGATCACGGCGCACGAGCTCTCCGAGGAGCACCACACGGGTTTCCACGTCGTCGCGCCGCACCGCGCGGTGAAGAGGCCGTTGCAGGTCACGGGAGTGGCCGACGTGCTGGCGCTGTACGACTCGGTTGAAGAGGCGTTGTCCGCGTTGAAACCGGTGCCCAGCGAGTAGGCACCGGCTCCACCGTGTCAGCCGGCCAGTTCGACCAGCTTCGGCACGACCTCGTCCGGGTGCGGCATGGCGGCGATCTCCGCCGCGATGCTCGCGCTCGCGGTCCGGACGTCGTTGTCCTGAAGCAACTTCTGGGCGATCTCGTGTGCCGCGTCCGCCGTGAACGCCTCACCCACGAGCTGTGCCCCCAGGCCTGAGTTCGCGACGATCTCGGCGTTGCGGAACTGGTCGGCGCCCTGCGGCAGGACCAGCTGGGGCACCCCGTGGGTCATCGCGGCGATCGTGGTGCCGGAGCCGCCGTGGTGCGCGACGAGATCCGCGTGCGCGAGCAGATCCGCCTGGGGCACCCACGGCAGTACGTGCACGTTGGCCGGTACGTCGGTCAGCTCGGACGGGTCGACCAGCGGCCCGCTGGCGACCAGCACCTCGGCGTCGAGGCCGGACAGCCCGGCGATGGCGGTGCGCAGCAGGTCCGGGTTCGCGAACGCGGTGCCGAACGTCAGGTACACGAGCGGTTTCCGGTGTTCGAGCACCCATTCGGGCAATTCGCCGGATTCGGCGAAGGGGATCGGTCGCAGCGGAATGCGATCGAGGCCGGAAAGATACGACAAATCCTGTAGAGACGACGGGAAGACGTCGAGGTACGGCGATCCGAGGCCGAAATGCTGCCCATCCGGCAGCTGAATGCCGAGCTCGGCGACGTACTCCAGCAACAGGTCGCTCATGGCGTCCGGGACCGTGGTCGTGTCCATCTTGCCGAACCCGTGGCACACCGCCGGGATGCCCGCCCGCATGGCCGCGAGCCCGGCGCCGGGGTTGACGATCTCGAAGACCACCAGGTCGGGCTTGTCGCGCTGCAGGACCGGCTCCAGGTCCTTCAGGAAGGCCCTGGGCAGCACAGATCCGAAGGCCTGGACGGCGGTCTGCCGCAACATGTCCCGCCGGAACTCGGCTGTGCCGTGCAATTCGTTGGCCTGACGGAACGCGTCTCCGATGCTCAGGCCCGCGTCCACCACCGTGAAACCCAGCTTTTCCACGGTCGTGTGGAAACCGGAATCGACTGCGTAAAGGATGTCATGACCCTGCTCGCGGGCGGCGATCGCGAGCGGGAGTAACGGGTATGTGTGTCCGTGTGAGCCTAAGCTCGAGAAGAGAATACGCACCTGATCCACGATAGGTGCTGTTCATTTCAGCGGGATGAGATCTTCCAGAATCGCCGCCACCTCGGCCGGCGCCGGCATCCCGGCGATCTCGTCGCGCACCTCACCCGCGGCCCGCTGCAGCTTCGAGTCCTCGATGAGCCCGGTGAGCAGTTCGGGCGTGACCTCCTGCGCCGCCGCCCTGAGCCCGGCCCCACGCGCGGCGATCACGTTCGCGTGCACCGTCCGGTCACCCGGCCCCGGCTCGACCAGTTGCGGCACCCCCGCCGCCAGCGCTCCGAGCACCGTGCCCGCGCCACCGTGGTGCACGATCCCGTCGCAGAACGGCAGGATGCGCGGGATCGGCACCCAGCCGACCGTCCGGACGTTGTCCGGCAGGTCCTTGGTGCGTTCCGGCCGGACCAGCACGAACTCGGCGTCCACCCGCTCCGCCGCCCTGACCACCGCCGCCATCATCCGGCCAGAACCGGGACCGGGCGCCGTGCTGCGGCTGACCAGGATCCGCGGCTTGCCAGAGGGCTCGGCCAGCCACTGCGGCACTTCGCCGTCACCGCTGTAGGCGACGAACCGCATCGGCCGGCCACCCCAGAACTCCGCGACGGACTTCGGCGCGGTGCGCAGAATCGTGGCGGGAGAACGCACCCCGGCCTTCATCCGAGCCCCGACCGCCGCCGTCAGCTCCAGCCCGTCGAACAACGACACGTCGTGCACGACCGACGGCACACCCAAAGCGGACCCGGCGGCCGCCAGCGGTTCGTGCACCACGACGTCCGGCTTCCACCGCCTGGCGAGCGCCTGCAACGGCTCCGTCATCGCGTCGCCGACCGCCCCGAACAACCGGGACACGAAGTCCAGCCTGCCGCTGCCCCGCATCTCCCGCTTCGCCACCATCGGATGCGTGACCATGATGCGCAACGCGATCGGCCCGAAGCGGACCTTCGCGGGGACGACGTCCTCGACGTGCAGCCCCGAGTCGCGGACCCGCAGCGCCTCGCCGCCGGTCGCCACCACGACGTCGTGTCCCGCGTCCCGCAGCGCCAACGCGAACGGCATCAGCGGGAAGACATGACCCAGCAGCGGAGCGGCGACCACGAGAACACGCATACGACCAGGTTAACCGCATGCGGGCGGGGGTTGCGGCGGTCAGACTCCGCCCATGCCCCAGCCCTGGAACGTGATCAACCGCGACGGACGGGGCTGGCACATGGCTCGCCGGAAGCTGAACCTACGTCCCTGACCGACTTCGCGAACGCCGAACTAACGGTCCTCTGCATCACCGCCGTCGACTGACCTACGGCTCCACCAGCCGTCGCACGGCCTCCTCGACGGTCCGCCGCCGCACCACGTGGTCCGATCCCCACGCCGGCGTGTTCGACCACATCGACGCGATCGCCAGCACCAGCTGCAACACGTGCTCCGCCGGGAACCGGGACGAGACCAGCCCCAGCTCCTGGGCCGAGCGGATCGCCTCCACGTCGGCCGCGCGGCTGACGATTCCCCAGCGCCGCTCCAGCCGTTGCCAGGTGGCGAGCCGCGCGAACTCTGGGTGCCGGTGCTGCAGGTCGTAGAGCCGGACCGCGTAACCGGGCAGGTCGCGGGCGTCGAACTCCACCGCCGCCGCCCGCATCACCTCGGACTGCACGGCGTCGAACAGCTCGTCCTTGCCGCCGTAGTAGTTGTAGGCGAGGCCAGCGGAACACCCGGCGATGCGGGCGATCCGCTCCATCCGTGCGCCGGCGATCCCGTAGGCCGCGAACTCGACGCACGCGGCGTCCAGCAACCGGCGGCGGGTTCGTTCCCGATCGCGGCCGACCATGGATTCAGGCTATGGCGAAGGGGCCACACCCCTGAAGAGTGTGGCCCCAGGTGGATGAAGGGCTCCTTCATCCACCTCACGTGGATGAAGGAGCCCTTCATCCACCACCCGGACGAGTTATTTGGCCATGTCGAACCAGTTGAAGCCCTCGACCATCTGACGCGTGGTGTCGCTGACGTAGCGCGGGCCGGTGAGCTCCCAGCGCGTCACGGTGCGGTAGGTGCCCGGCTGCTGCGACTCGTCCTCACGCGTGTTCTCGTCGTCCTTGACCGGGACGTACTCGTTGAGGACCTTCTTGGTCAGCGTCACGTCGAGCGACTCGTAGGCGGACTGGGTGTAGAGGTAGTCGCCCTGACCGCTGTCCAGCGCGCGGCCGGGGTCGGCCAGCTTGAGCTGGATCGTCGTGCCGTTGAAGTTGCCGGTCGCGGACACGACGGTGACGATGTGGCCGCCGCTGCGCTGCAGGGAACCGGCCGTCGGGCCCGCCTTGTAGCGGCCGTACACCAGCTGGATCGGGCCCTCGTTCAGCTTGCGGGCGACGTCACCGGCGAAGTCCGCGGCGTCGTTGGTGCTGATGACGCCCTGCGTGGTCGTCCAGCCGGCGTCGCGGGCTGGCTTGGTGGCGATGTTCCACGCGCTGCGCAGGTTGGTGAGGTTGGTGCCGCCGTCGTACTTCGCGTCGACGCCGATCCGCCAGATCGAGTTGGTGATGACGCTGTAGTCGGAGGGGTCCTTCGGGTCGAGGTTGCCGACCTTGGTGGTCAGCCAGCCGACCGGCGCGTTCTTCTCGTGACCCCAGTAGTGCAGGACGTTGTAGAGCGACGTGGGGCCGCAGTAGGCGTTGCCGTTGTTCTCGAGACCGGCGCGGAACTGGTCCACATCGCTGATGCCGCACTTCTTGACGTTGAACGTGGGGCCGACCAGGTCGGCGGCGCCGACGCACGGGGGCGGCGTGCCGATGATCGTGTCGGCCGACGCGGTGGCGGGGGCGACGACGGCGGTGAGAGCGGCGGCGGCGAGCAGAGCGTTGCGGATCATTTCGGTTTCCCCTTCGAGATCTTGTGTTCCCCTGTGGTGACACAAGATTCGCCGAGGCGAGCCCCCAAAGGCATGAGGGACGATCCCTCAACCCTGAGCCGGAAAAGTTGGGTGTATCAGGCGTACCCCCACGTCGCTCTGTCTCAGGCAAGGACGCGTGCGAGGTCCCTGCGACCTGCGATTCCGAGCTTCGTGTAGATCCGGCCGAGGTGGTTCTCGACCGTCTTGGGCGTCACGAACAGCTCCTGCGCGATCTCCCGGTTCGCCCGGCCCGCGGCCGCCAGGTCCGCCACCCGCCGTTCGGACGCCGTCAACGCTTCCGCGCCGATGGTCTGTTGCCGTCGCGGCCGGTCGCCGAGCGCCTCCAACGCCTCGACCGCGCGCGTCCGCAGCACCGCGGAGCCGCAGTCGCCGGCGAGGTCGATGGCCCGATGCAACGGGTCCCGCGCGTCCGTCCGCTTCCGCGCCACCCGCAGCGCCTCGCCGAGGTCGACCAGCGATCGGGCGAGCTCCAGCCGTGACGGCGAGTCCTCCAGCGTCGAGACGGACTCGGTCAGCAGCTCCAGCCGTGCGTCCGGGGAGGCGTGCGCGAGCAGCCGCAGTGCCGCGCCGACCTCGGTCGCCGCGCCCCACTTCCGGGCGACGTCGAGCTGTTCCGCGGCCAGTTCCAGTGCCAGCTCGTGCTCGCCGAGCTGCAACGACGCCCTGGTCGCCGGTGCGCGCCAGGGGATCGTGGGCGGATCGACGTGCACCTGGTGCATCGCGTCCCGCTGGCGGTAGGCCTCGGACATCGCCCGCCGCGGGTCGCCCTGGGCCAGTGCGATCAACGCCCGCACCTCGTGCAGCCAGATCGTCGGCATGGTCGGACGGGCGTCCGCGTGTCTGCCGTCGAACGCGGCGATGAACGCCTCTGCTGCTGCGACGTCACCACGTTCGAGTGCGGTGTACACGGCGAAGTGCGTCGAGGTCGCGCGCAGGCTGATCACCGCGGACACCGGGTCCTCGTGCGCGACGGCCGCCAGCGCACCCTCGGCCTCCGCCTCGACGACCTGCATGTTGCCGCAGCGCCAGTTCAGGAACAACGAGGCGTTCGCGACCATCGCGAACTCGACCGGTGAACCGTGTGCGCGCACCTTCAGCCGTGCGCGTTCTATCTCTCGTCGTGCGGTGTCCACGCCGTCTGCGGCCATCAGCGCGAGCAACGCCACGAGCCACGCGACCATCGCGTCCGTGCTGCCCGTCGCGTCGTCGAGGTACGCGCCGTTCGCCAGCGCACGCGTCGCGGTCGCCGCCACCTCGTCGTGCGGCCACACCTCGTAGCGGCCCATCTGTGCGAGGAGCCCGAGCAACGTGCGTTCGTCCGGCGTGCCGCCCGCCAGGCCCGCGTAGTCGCTGAGGTGCGCCGACGCGATCTGCCGTTGATCCGGCAGGAATGACCGGAACACCGCCAGGCGTGCCTCCAGGTGCAGCCGCGACTCGCCGCCCGGCCTGGCCGCGATGGCCTCGGTCAGTTCCTCGATCGCCGCCGCCGGACCCTCGATCGCGGCGGTCGCGGAGGCGGCCGCCGCCACCAGTTCCGCGTCCGGCAACCCGGCCGCCGCGGCCTTGAGGTGCCGGTGCGCGTTCACCGCGTCGCCGGTCCGCAGCAACGCCCGGCCCAGCTCGGCCCGCAGCGCGGCGTCGTTCGGCCGTTCCTCCACCGCTCGCGCCAGATGTGCTGCGGCGGTGCGTGGATCTCCGGCGGCCAGCAAAGCCGTCGCGGCCTTGCGCAGCACCTCGGCGGCGTCCGGCAGCGTGCCTCTGGGAGCGTGCACGAGATGCGCGGCGACTCGATCGGCCGGTGCGTGCGTCTCCCACAACGTCGTCGCAGCGCGCGCGTGCAGCGAGGCGCGCGCGATCGGACCGAGGCCGTTCAACACCGCTTCACGCACAACGGGATGCACGTACTCAAGGTGGTCACCGGTGATGATCACGTTCGCCGCGACCAGTGCCTCGACCGCGGCCGGTAGGTCCTTCACCTCGGCCAGCGCCGCCGCCTGCCACGGATCGGCCTGCGTGCCGAGGACGGCGACCGCACCCGCGAGCGCGACGGCCTCCGCCGGCAACCGGCCGAGCGTGGCCCGGAAGACGGTGCTGGGCCCGAGCCCGCCGATCTTGGCCGCCGTCTCGCCGTCGTCCAGCGGGAGGCCGAGCGCGGCGAGTTCGTCGACCAGCACGCCGGTCAGGAACGGGTTGCCGCCACTGGCCGCGTGCAGAGCCTCGACGACCGCGGGATGCCCGCCCACCAGCGCGCGGAGTGCTTCTGGGGTCAGCGGGCGGGGCATCAGCCGGTCCGCGGACACGCTGAGCTGCGCGAGCGGCCCGAAGTTGTCCGCGGGCGGCCGGGTCGCGACGACCAGCGCGATCGGCAGGTCCGCGATCCGGCGGGACAGGTAGACGAGGAACTGCAGCGACGACAGGTCCGCCCAGTGCGCGTCGTCGACCGTGATCAGCAGCGGGCGGGTGGAGGAGAGGTCCACCGCGACCCACCACAACGAGTGCAGCGTGCGGGCGAGCTCGGCCTCGCTCGGGTCGAGCGCGGCGTCGTCCAGTGCTTTCAACGCCGCCCCGGACGGTCCGGCCAGGATCTTCTCGCGGACCTCGCCGGAGTACCGCGACACGGACCGTTCGACCATCTGCCGCACGACGCCCCACGCCATGGCGCTCTCCAGGGCGTCGCCGACAGCTTGGAGTCTCCCGAACCCGCGCTCCTTGGCCAGCTCACGGCACTCGTGCACGAGCCTGGTCTTGCCGATTCCGGCGCGGCCCTCGATGACAACGACGCGACCCTCACCACGGGTGGCTGCGTCGAGAGCTTCACGAATGTGCGCGATCTCGGAATCTCGTTCAAGTGGTTCGCGCACGAATTGATCGTAGCGGCCATTCGGCGGGCTACATGCTGGTCATCGACACCGCATCCGGGCGACTTGATGCTCCATTAGCGTGAACGTCAGTTCACGCATCCGTCCTGGGACTGTGCCTTGCCGCCGAACTGCTCCTCGACGAACTGCTTGGCCTGCGCCGGGTCCGGTGCGAACCCGAAGACGCCGTCGCGTTGGACCGTCTCGCCGACCGGCAGCGTCGCCGTCCTGATCTTCACCGGTCCCTGGAACCGCGCCGCGAACGCCAGCACGTCCCAGCCCTCGTCGACCTGGATCGACCCGTTGACCGCACGGGCGAGCGCCACCGCGTTGTCCTTGGTGATCTTCGCCGCGAGCCCGGACAGGAACGCCTGGTGCCGTTTCGTCCGGTCCAGGTCGCCGTTCGGCAGGTTCATCCGCTGCCGCAGGAACGCGAGCGCCTGGTCACCCGTGAGCGTCTGCCGGCCGGCCGGCAGGTCGACGCCACTGCGAACGTCCTTCGCCGCCGTCGTCAGGCACACCTCGACACCGCCCACGGCGGTCGCGACCTTGCCGAACTCGGACATCTTGATCGCGGCGAAGTGGTCGACCTTTGCGCCCGTCAGGTGCTGGACCTCCTCGGTCAGCCTGCGCGGACCCTCCTGGTACAAGCTGTTGATCTTGTCGCGGCCCGGCCCCGCGTAGATGTCCCGCGGCAGCGAGATGACCGAGGCCGTTCCGTCAGGTTCGAACCGCGCGAACACGAGCGCATCGGTGTTGTTGACGTCGTCGGTGCCGATGAGCAGCACGTTCTCCGCCTGGGCTGGGGGAAGCGTCGCCGGTGCGGCGTCGGTCTTCTTCACCGCCGTAGGGATGATGACGGCCGCGGCAGCCGCGGCCGCGGTCAGCGTCGCCACGCCGACGATCAGCCCGAGCGGTTTGCGGCGCTTCTTGGCCTTGTGCAGGTTGGCCAGCACGGTCCGGGAATCGACGCGCTCCTCGGCCTCGGCTGCGATGGCTTGGCGGATCAGGTCGTTCATGAGTGCACCCCCAGGGTGGCGGACCGGGCGATTTCGTGGGCACGCAGCGTCTGCAGCGCGCGAGAGAGCTGGCTGCGCACGGTGGATTCCGCGCAACCCAGCACCTGTGCGATTTCAGCGTCACTGCAGTCCTCGTAGAACCGCAGCACCAACGCCGCGCGTTGCTTGCGCGGCAGGACAGCGATCCGTGCGCGCATGGCCTCGCGTTCGGCGTACGCGTTGGCCGGATCGGCCATCGACGGTACGTGTTTGCTGAGCTCAGCGCGTTCCACAGCGATCTCTCGTGCGGCCTTGCGGCGCCGCCACGACAGGTAGTCGTTGGTCACCATGCGCTTCACGTAGAGATAGGGCGCATCCATCGCCCCGATGCGATCCCACTTGCCCTGCGCGCGCAGAAGCACGTCCTGCACGATGTCCTGCGCCAGGTGTTTGTCGCAGGCGATCGCGGTCGCGGTCCTCAGCAGCCGGTCGAGCCGGTCAGCGACGAACTGGTCGAACCCCACGCCGCCCCCTTCTTGTCTGTGGTTGCTTGCGGCTCGGGAAACCCCCAGGAGGCCGTCGTGTGCTGCATCGGGTTTTGTGGTCCAGCCCACAGATGTCTCGGTTCGGACGGATTTCGGTGTGAAGCCTTTTCACGTTCACGTCGATGAACGACCCTTCACCCCATGCGCATCATCCCTGCACTCGCGCTGTTGTCGCTGCTGCTCGTCCCCATCGACGCGGCCGCCGCACCCAACGGCAACTACTTCCTGCAAAGCGCCGTGACCGGCCAGAACGCCGCCGTGTCCGGCTCGTCCGTCCTCCAGCACCGCCCCAAGGGCAACGAGGACCACCAGCAGTTCGCCTGGAACGGCAGCACCCTGTCCGAGGGCGGTCAGTGCCTCGGCCGCTCCGGCGACGCCACCCAGATGGTCAGCTGCTCCAGCGCCGACGCCCAGTGGGTCGCGGTGCTGGACGACCAGGACCGCTACCGCTTCAAGGACCCCGGCGCGAACCGCTACCTGATCGCGTCCGGCACCGACCAGGTCCGCGTCGGCACCGGCAACGACACGTGGTTCCTCACGCCGGTCGACCCGGTCCGCCACCAACCCCCGGCCGACCCGCGGCTGGACGAGATGACCTTCCTGACCGCTCACAACGCCTACGCGAACGGCGTCGACGGCGGCTTCACCTTCGCCAACATCGCCCCGAACCAGTCGCGCGGCATCGTGCAGCAGCTCAACGACGGCGTGCGCGGCTTCATGCTCGACATCCACCAGACGCCCGACGGCGCGATCCTCTGCCACAACAGCTGCACCCTGGTCAGCAAGCCCGTGGCGTTGGGCGTCGACCTCCAGCGCATCGTCGACTTCCTGAAGTCACGTCCGACCGAGATCGTCACGGTCTTCCTGGAGGACTACGTATCCGCCGATGTGCTGCGCTCCTCTCTCGCGTCCGTCAACGGCCTGAACGACGTGCTGTTCCGTGCCGAGGGGGTGCGAGAGAACGGCTGGCCGACGTTGTCGCAGATGAGGGCGTCCGGCAAGCGTTTGCTCATCTTCACCGACCACGGCAAGGACGGCCGCGAGAACTCCGGCGTGCTCTACCAGAAGGACTGGACCGTCGAGAACTACTGGTCGATGGGTTCGGGCGCCGGCGCGTCCGACTGGTCCTGCTACTCCCGCTGGGGCGAGAAGCCCCTCACCGCGACCGAAGCGAACTTCCGCCCGCTGTTCGTGATGAACCACTTCCGCGACGTCCCGATGGAAGGCACCGTCGCGACCGACAACTCGAAGGCCGTCAACCGCGCCCAGCGCTTCTGCGAACCCGCCGCCCGCAAGACCCCGAACTACCTGGCCGTCGACTTCTACCACCGCAACACGCCAACGCTCCCGGCCGAGCGCCACCCGTCCGGCGCGGGTTCGGTGGAAATGGCCGCGTCCTCGACGCTCTGCCTGGACAACAACGCCGGCGGCACCGCCAACGGCAACCCCGTGCAGATCTGGACGTGCAACAACTCCTACGCGCAGAAGTGGCGCGTCGTCGCGGACGGCACCATCGCCATCTCCGGCAAGTGCCTCGACATAGACAACGGCGGCACCATCAACGGCACGGCTGTGCAGCTGTGGGAGTGCAACGGCACCGGCGCGCAGCAGTGGCGCGTGCGGTCGGACGGTTCGGTGCAGAACCCGCAGTCGGGGCTGTGCCTGGACAACCCCGGTGCGTCGACGACTCCGGGAACGCGCCTGAACATCTGGACCTGCAACGGTTCCGCGGCTCAGGCGTGGAAGTTCCGCTAGCTCACGGCTTGCGGGCTACTCCCACGTAGACGTCCTCCGGGCCACCTTCTCCGGCCGGGCCGAGTTCCGGGTGCCAGTGCGGCGCCGGGACGACGCCCGGCTGGAGAACCTCCAGGCCGGCGAACATCGGCTCGAACTCCGTGAGCGCGCGGAAGTACATCGGGTCGCGGCTGTGCTTCATGGCCTCGACGACGCCGCCCATCTCGTCCGGCTTGAAGTCGGCGGTGAGGTGCGAGAGCGCGATCAGGCTGCCGGACGGCATGGCGTCGCGGTAGCGGGCGACCACCTCGGCCGGGCACTTCTCGTCCGAGACGAAGTGCAGCACGGCGACCATGAGCAGGCCGACCGGCTGGGAGAAGTCGATCAGGTCCTTCACGACCGGGTCGGACAGCACGTCGTCGGGCCGGCACATGTCCGCCTGCACGACGCCCGCGTTGTCGTTGCCCTCCAGGATGAGCTGGCTGTGCGAGACGGCCACCTCGTCGTAGTCCACGTAGACCACGCGTGCGTCCGGGTTCTCCTGTTGCACGATCTCGTGGACGTTGCCGACCGTCGGGATGCCCGAGCCGAGGTCGAGGAACTGGGTGATGCCCTGCTCCATCATCAGCAGGACCGCGCGGCGCATGAACGAGCGGTTCGAGGCCGCGATGGCGCGGCCGTCGCGCAGGATCTGCAGCACCTTGTCGCCGACCATGCGGTCGGAGGCGAAGTTGTGGCCACCTCCCAGCAGGAAGTCGTAGACCCGTGCCGCGCTGGGCACGTCGGTGTTGAGTCCTGCGGGCACCCAGGAGAAAGGCTCGGCCATGCCGCCGAACCTACCCGTTCGTGCGCACGCGTGTATCGGCCCGGATCGGGTGAACACCTCAGCCACGGCGTGCGAAACGTACCGACATCTGTTCCACCAGCACGGATGCGCCGGCACGTCGTGCTTCCATGTCCAGCCAGCGGAGTTGGTCGTCGGCGCGGGTTGATCGCAGGTTCGCCGCGCCGGCCAGCGCGCTCTCCGCGAAACCGCCGGCAGCGGCCACGTCACCGAGGGCGAGGTGGTTGCGGGCCAGTGCGGTCAACGCGATCGTGCGGGCCCGGACGCGGTCGAGGCCGTATGTGCCGACCTTTGCCGTGAGTGAGGGGATGGCACTTTCCGGATCGGACAGGTCTGGCTGTTCCCACGAGTTGTGCGCTGCCACGAAGCCGAGCTGGAAGGCCTTCAACGCGTCGTCGGGTGCGTTGTGGTGCAGGAACATCCGGCCCGCGCGCGTCAGCACGGTGGCGATCAGCGACTCGTTCTCGGCCTGCCGTGCCAACGTCAGCGCGCGCTCGAAGTGCGGCAGCGCCGTGCCCGGCATTCCACTGTCGAACGCGGTCCAGCCCGCCAGCTCGTGCACCTCCGCGACGGCCGTCCACACGTCGGCGTCACCGACGACGATGAACGGTTCGACGTGCGCGAGGTGCTCCAACACTGATGCATGGCAAGCGATTCCACCGTACTGCCGGTCCAACGCGCGCAACGCCTGTGTCCGCGCGTGCACCTCTGACGGTTCGATGCGACCCGACGGAACCGAGGACGGCAACCAGTCGAATGTCGGCGCGCCGACCATGATCCGGGCGGCGTGCTCCAGGAACCGTTGCCGGGCAGCGTGATCCGCCTGCAGCAGCTCCGCGGCCTCGGTGAAGCCGTCGGCCAGCGCGACCTCGCACCAGTGCTGAGCCTCGGGGATCTCGCCGAGCGCGAACAACACGACGGCCAGCCGCACCGCCGCGTCACCGAGGTGCTGGTCGGCCGCCACCCGGAAGCACACGGCGGCCTCGCGCAGGTGCCCGGCCCGTTCGGCGGCCTCGCCCGCGCGGTACAACCGCTCGACCGCCTCGTCGACCTCGAACTGGGCCAGCAGCTCACTCATCACTGCCTCCGAGAATCCGTTTCAGCTCGGCCCTGCCGCGGGTGAGGTGCGTGCGCACGGTCGACTCGCCGACCACCAGCACCGCGGCGATCTCGCTGACCGAGTAGCCGAGCAGGTGGTGCAACGCCACGGCCTCGCGGTGCCTGGGGGAAAGCTGTCGCACGGCGGAGTGCAGCGCCTCCACGTCGTGCACATCCACAACAACATCAGGCACTGAGGCCAGCGGTGTCTCGTGCAGGTGCCGCTGCTGCCACCGGCGCATCAGCCGGATGGCGACCTTCAGCACCCACGCCTCGGGCTTGTCGTACGAGTGGATGTCGTCCCAACGGTGCCGTGCGATCAGCAACGCGTCTTGTGCGATGTCCTCGACCACTCGGGTGTCGCCGGTGAGCGCCGTCAACGTCCTGGTCACCACCGGCAGGCAGGTGCGGAAGAACTCCGCGAAGCCCTGATCCGGCTCCGGTGTGCTCAACGGCCTTCCCTTCAGCGTTCGCTCGTGCCCTTCACCGCCCGAGAGCGACCTTCACCGGTTACAGGCGCTGAAGCCAGCAAAGGCTGAGTCCAACACGCGTATTCACCCGTTCAGACCCATAGGCCGTGTGGTCAAGTTGAGAACTCCACGCACACGAACGACCCAGAAGAGCGAACCCTCCTCTGTGGACGGTCACTCGCCACGAATCCGTTCTAAACCTGTATCCCCCGATCGTGGATCGCAGTTCATTCGACGAGGGAAGAGTGCTACACGGAACGCGACGCGAATCGGCGATCAAGCGGCCGTCCCGGCGGCACAAGTTCACCAGGAAGTGTGACAAGCGGCTCTGGGTAACCGGGCGGACCTGCGGAAACGGTGGCATTTTCCAAGCTCCCGCAGTGTGTGCCCCCGACCCTGCTGTCTAGGAGCGATTTCGTGAAACGTCCGCTCGCTGTCGCGCTCAGTGCGCTGATGGCCGCCTCGTTCGCCGTGGTGATACCGACCGCGCACGCCGGTCCCGGCGACGGCACACTGACCGTGAAGGTCATTCGTGACGTCAACGCGAACGGCACGTACGAGGCCGCCCTCGAAGTCGGCGTGGCCGGTGCCTCCGTCCTCGTGACCGATCCCGCCGGCAAGACCGCGACCGGCACGACAGCCGCGGACGGCAACGTCACCGTGGGTCTCGGCTCGGTGAGCGGCGGCAAGTACCGCGTGCAGGTCAACCCGCCGGCCGGCAGCCCACTGGTGCCCGCCCCCGCGGGCGCCGGGCTCGAGAGCAACACGATGTTCGTCGACGTCTCCGGCGGGCAGAACAAGACCGTCACGACCGCGCTGTGGAACCCGGCCGACTACTGCCAGGCCAACCCGACGCTGGTCACCGGCTGTCAGCGGGCGACGCGCAAGTCGGACGGCAGCAGCAACGTCAACGACGCCGCGCGATCGCTGATCACCTTCCCGTTCACCAACCGCGGCACGGCCCCCGCGCCGGCGCAGATCGCGAACCAGGGTGCCACGGGCTCGGTGTACGGCATCGCGTACCGCAAGCAGGACAAGCGGATCTTCTCCGGCGCGTTCGCGAAGCGGCTCACCGACTACGGCCCCGGTAGCGCCGGTGGCATCTACGTCACGCCCGCCGCGGGTGGCGCGACGACGCTGTTCGCCACCGTGCCCAGTGCGGGCATCACCAAGCACAACCACCAGAACAACTTCGACGGTGGTTTCGCCAACGTGGTCGGCAAGGAGGCGCTGGGCGACATCGACATCTCCGAGGACGGCAGCGAGCTCTACGTCGTCAACCTCGGCGACCGGAAGCTCTACGTCTACGACGCCACGGCGGCGACCGCGGCGGCTGCCAAGGCCTCCTACGCGATCCCGTCATCCTGCCCCAACGCGAACGACTGGCGGCCGGGCGCCCTCGGCGTCCGCGACGGCGTGCTCTACGTGGGTGGTGTCTGTTCCGGTGAGACGACCCAGAACGCCGCCGACATGCGGGTCGTCGTGCGGACGTTCACCGCTGGCGCGTTCAGTGCGCCGGTGATCAACCAGCCGTTGACCTTCAGGCGGGGCACCGTTCTGTGGCAGGGCACCAACACCGACCACTGGCTGCCCTGGCAGACCACCTTCAAGCAGCCGACCCCGACCGGCGGGCTCGTGGAGCACCCCGAGCCGCTGCTGACCGACCTCGGTGTCGAGGCGAACGGCGACCTCGTCCTGGCGTTCCGCGACCGTTTCGGTGACCAGGGCGGCAAGAGCCTGTCTCCTGCCGACGGGTCGGCGGGACAGTGGGACACCGTCAGCGGTGGTGACCTCAACCGGGCCTGTCGTCAGGCGAACGGCAGCTACGCCTGGGAAGGGACCTCGACCTGTCCCAACAACGGCACCGCTGATGTTGTCGAGTACTACCCCGGTGAGTACTACAAGGACGCCAACGGCGCTCCGCACAACGAGACCGCGCAGGGTGCGCTCGCGGTCGTGTACGGCGAGAGCCGGATGCCCGCGATGGTGATGGACCCCACGGCGATCAACACCGGCGGCACCGGCTGGTTCGACCGGGCCACCGGCGGCATGATGGCCGACGGCTACCCGAACGCCTACCTGATCAGCGACGTGAACACCGAGGGCTGGGGCAAGGCGAACGGCCTCGCCGACCTCGAGGCGCTGTGCGATCTCGCACCTGTGCAGCTCGGCAACCGCGTGTGGTTCGACACCGACGCCGACGGCACGCAGGACGGTGACGAGCCCGCGATCGCCGGCGTGAAGGTCACCGCGACGCCGTGTGCCGGTGGCGCGGCGCTCGGTACCAAGGTCACGAACGCCAAGGGCGAGTACTACTTCGGCGTCGCGGACGGTCTGAAGCCGGAGACCTGCTACAACCTGACGTTCGACCGCAGCGCGGTGAACGCGGGCGGACTGCCGAACGCCCCGGACCCCGCGAATCTCAAGTGGACGGTCAAGGAGGCCGGGCCGGACCGCGTCATCGACTCCAACGTGGACGCCGACGGCAAGACCCAGGTGACCACGGGCAAGGCGGGCACCGCGGATCACACCGTCGACGCCGGCATCGTCGCGAAGGTCACCAACAAGCTCGGTGACCTCGTGTGGGTCGACGCGAACCGCAACGGCCTGCAGGACGCCGACGAGCCGGGTGTGCCGGGCGTGACGGTCGTGCTGAAGAATGGCGACGGCACGCAGGTCGGCCAGCCGACGAAGACGGACGCGCAGGGCAAGTACCTGTTCGACCAGCTCGACGACGGCGTCTACAAGGTGTGCTTCGACCTGTCGACGTTGCCTTCGCTGTACGCCGGGTTCACCTTCACCGGCAAGGACGCCGGTGACGACGCAAAGGACTCGGACGCGGATCCGGCTGACGGCTGCACCGCGACGACGACGTTGGGCGCGGCCAAGCGGGAGGACCTGACCCTCGACGCCGGCATCTCGCCGCCCAGCAACAAGGTCGGTGACTTCGTCTGGAAGGACACCAACCGCAACGGCGTCCAGGACGGCGACGAGCCGGGCGTTCCTGGTGTGACCGTCACGTTGAAGAACGGCGCCGGAGAGCCCGTCGGCCAGCCGAAGCAGACCGGTGCCGACGGCAAGTACCTGTTCGACAACCTGCCGGACGGCACCTACCAGGTGTGCTTCGACATCTCGACCGCTCCGGCCGAGTACGCGGGCTACCTGCTGACCAAGCCGAACGCCGGTGACGATCTCAAGGACTCCGACGCCGATCCGACGTCGAAGTGCACGCAGACGACCACCGTCGGCCCGAACAAGCGCGAGGACCTCACGCTCGACGCGGGCATCCGGCCGCCGAACAAGCTCGGCGACTACGTCTGGATCGACAACAACAAGAACGGCCTGCAGGACGACGGCGAACCCGGTGTCCCTGACGTGCCGGTGAAGTTGTCGAACGGTGCCACCACGAAGACGGGGCCGGACGGCAAGTACGTCTTCGACAAGCTGCCGGACGGCAAGTACACGGTCTGCTTCGACATCAAGAACCTGCCGGGGCCGGTCGCGGACTACCAGGTCACCAAGCCGAACGCGGGCGATGATGCGAAGGACTCGGATGCCGACGTGGCAACGGGTTGTGCGCCCGAGGTCGAGCTGAGCATCGACAAGCCGGAAGACCTGACCATCGACATGGGTCTGATCTCGCCGGTGAACCGACTCGGTGACTACGTGTGGATCGACGTCAACAAGGACGGTCTGCAGGACGCGTCCGACGTTCCGGTCGAGGGTGTGACGGTGAAGCTGAGCACCGGCGCGACCACGAAGACCGGTGCGGACGGCAAGTACCTGTTCACCGATCTGCCGGACGGCACCTACAAGGTGTGCTTCGACCTCGCCAACCTGCCTGCCGCGGTGAAGGACTACAAGGTCACCACGCAGAACGCCGGTGGGGACGACGCGAAGGACTCCGACGCGGGTGCTGACGGTTGCACGGCGGAAACCACGCTGGGTACCGGAAAGCGTGAGGACCTCACGCTGGACATGGGCCTGGTCTCCCCGCCGAACCGGCTGGGTGACTACGTCTGGGTCGACACCAACCGCAACGGTGTCCAGGACGGCGGCGAGCCGGGCGTTCCTGGCGTGACCGTCAAGGTGGGCGACAAGACCACGACCACCAACGACCAGGGCAAGTACGTCTTCGACGACCTGTCCGACGGCACGTACAAGGTGTGCTTCGACATCGCC
Organism: Lentzea kentuckyensis; assembly: GCF_002150765.1. Taxonomy (GTDB): domain Bacteria; phylum Actinomycetota; class Actinomycetes; order Mycobacteriales; family Pseudonocardiaceae; genus Lentzea; species Lentzea kentuckyensis. Next base: position 20,589 of record NZ_MUYM01000128.1, on the reverse strand, counting down.
AACATGCCGGCGCCGTACCAGGCCTACCTGGTGACGAGGCCGAACGCGGGCGGCGATGACGTGAAGGACTCCGACGCGGGCGCCGACGGTTGCACGCCGGAAACGTCGCTGGGCAGTGCCAAGCGCGAGGACCTCACGCTGGACCTCGGCATCAGGCCGCCGAACAAGCTGGGCGACACGGTCTGGCGTGACGACAACAAGAACGGCCTCCAGGACCCGAACGAGCCCGGTGTGCCCGGCGTGACGGTCAAGGTGGGCGACAAGACCACGACCACCAACGAGCAGGGCAAGTACGAGTTCCCGAACCTGCCCGATGGCAAGTACCAGGTGTGCTTCGACATCAAGAACCTGCCGGGGCCGGTCGCGGACTACCAGGTCACCAAGCCGAACGCCGGTGACGATGCGAAGGACTCGGATGCCGACGTGGCAACGGGTTGTGCGCCCGAGGTCGAGCTGAACGTCGACAAGCCGGAAGACCCGACCATCGACATGGGTCTGATCTCGCCGGTGAACCGGCTGGGCGACTACGTGTGGATCGACGTCAACAAGGACGGCTTGCAGGACGCCTCCGACATCCCGGTCGAGGGTGTGACGGTCAAGTTGAGCACCGGCGCGACCACGAAGACCGGTGCGGACGGCAAGTATCTGTTCACCGACCTGCCGGACGGGACTTACAAGGTCTGCTTCGACCTCGCCAACCTGCCTGCGAACGTGAAGGACTACAAGGTCACGACGCAGAACGCGGGTGGCGACGACGCGGCCGACTCGGACGCGGGTGCTGACGGCTGCACGGCGGAAACCACGCTGGGTACCGGAAAGCGTGAGGACCTCACGCTGGACATGGGCCTGGTGTCCCCGCCGAACAAGCTCGGCGACACGGTGTGGCGTGACGACAACAAGAACGGCGTGCAGGACGACGGCGAACCCGGTGTCCCGAACGTTCCGGTCAAGCTGTCGGACGGCAAGACCACGGTGACCGACCCGAACGGCAAGTACGTCTTCGACAACCTGCCCGACGGCAAGTACACCGTGTGCTTCGGCCCGATGCCGGACGCGGTGAAGGACTTCGTCCTCACCACGCCGAACGTCGGCTCGGACGACGCGAAGGACTCGGACGCCGACCCGGCGACCGGCTGCACCCCTGAGGTGGAGCTGGGTCTCGGCAAGCGCGAGAACCTGACCGTCGACGCCGGCATCCACCCGCCGGCCAACGGTGTCGGTGACTACGTGTGGATCGACGCCAACAAGAACGGCCTGCAGGACGAGGGCGAGAAGCCCGTCGAGGGCGTCACCGCCGTCCTGAAGGACGCTCAGGGCAAGGAGCTGGGCACGCAGAAGACCAGTTCCACCGGCAAGTACTACTTCACCGACAACCTGCCGGACGGCACGTACCAGGTGTGCTTCGACATCAAGAACCTGCCTGCGGCGGTGGCGGACTACACGCTCACCAAGCCGAACGCCGGTGACGACACGAAGGACTCCGACGCCGATCCGGCGACCGGCTGCACGCTGACCACGACCGTGGGCATCGGCAAGCGCCGGGACTACACGCTCGACGCGGGTCTGATCGCACCGCCGAACAAGCTCGGCGACCTCGTGTGGTCCGACAAGAACCGCAACGGCGTGCAGGATCCGGGCGAGCCGGGCGTTCCCGGTGTGCCGGTCAAGCTGCTGGACGCCGGCGGCAAGCCCGTCGGCGAGCCGGTGAAGACCGACAAGGACGGCAGGTACGAGTTCCCGAACATCCCGGACGGCACCTACAAGGTGTGCTTCGAGATGGGCGCTCTGCCGGGTGACTACGCCGGATACCAGGCGACGAAGCCGAACATCGGTGACGACGCAAAGGACTCCGATGTGGATCCGGCCAGTGGTTGCACGCCGCCGGTGACCGTCGGTGTGGGCAAGAGGGAGAACCTGACCCTCGACCTCGGCCTCGTCTCGCCGGCCAACCGCGTCGGTGACTTCGTCTGGTACGACAACAACTCCAACGGCGTGCAGGACGCCGGTGAGCCCGGTGTGCCGGACCTGCCGGTGTTCCTGCAGGACGGCGCCGGCAAGCCGGTGGCGCAGGGCAAGACCGACAAGGACGGCAAGTACCTGTTCACCGATCTTCCCGACGGTGAGTACAAGGTCTGCTTCAACGCCGATCCGCAGACCGGTCTGGTGGCCGGCCGCAAGCTGACCACGCCGCACGTCGGTGACGACGGCAAGGACTCCGACGCCGACCCGGCGTCCGGATGCACCCACGTCGTCAAGCTGGGCAAGGACAAGCGCGTCGACCTGACCCTCGACGCGGGTCTGCTGCCCAAGCCGCCGGCACCGCCGCTGGCCAGCACCGGTGTGACCGTGTGGAGCCTGCTCCTCGCGGCGCTGACGATGCTCGCCGGTGGTGCGTACCTGCTGCTGAAGGGCAGGCGCCGGCGCGAGTCGTGAGCCTGAGCTGAGCGGTAGCGGCCCCCGGTCTTCGCCTCCGGGGGCCGTTGCCTCTTCTAGGGAAGGAGATGGCGGAAGGCGGCGACGAGCAGCATGCGTTGCCGATCGACATCGAGGCCATCGTCCGCGCTCTTCGGCTCGAACGACTCGACGCGGACCGCGATGTCGACGATCCCGGACTTGAGGTCCACAGTGGACTGATCGTCCGGGATCTTTTTGTCCTGCTGGAGAAGCTCGTAGGAGAAGCGCATGCCGATCGTGCCGTCGAAGGTGGGCTGTTCGGTCGGCAGTCGCAGTGCGGCGAACACCGCCCGGTACAGGTCGGCACCGGTCAGGTGCAGCGGGGCCATGACGATGTGCGTGACGCCGAGGTCGTGGCTGCGCACGGAGATCGCGGTGGTCGGGCCGTCCGGTGTGGGCGGCATCGGCTGCGGGAAGACCGGGAGCTCCGACTTGCGGTCGGCGCGCCAGATCGCGACCAGGCTGTCGGCGGTGTTCACCAGGTCGACGTGCTTGCGCGGTGCGAGCAGCGGCGGTAGCGGTTCCTCGTCCAGCCGCACGATGAACAGGAAGGCACGGCGGCGTGTCAGCTCCAGGTTGAACGCCGCGACCCAGTCCCCGGTGCGTTGCGGGACGTTCCCGGACCACAGCACGACGTAGTAGTCGGAGGTCGCCAGCGCCTCGTTGACGGTGCCGGCCTCGATCTCGGTCTCGTCCAGGTAGGCGTTGATGCCACGCGACTCCAGTTCGGCACGGAGTTGCTCGGCGTGCGGGCGGTCCTTGTCGGCGAACGACAGGAACACCTTGGGACGGGTTTCGAGCGGCACGGGTTCTCCGTTCTTCCTGAATCGTCTGCGCAGCGGGCCCGCTGTGGTCTGGATTCCCGCGTCGCCGTGCAGGGACCAGCACGCCCAGTCAGCCGGGTGCCGGTCCGCGACCTCGTTCAGCGCGTGTTGCAACGCGCGGTCGCGGGGGAGTTCGGCCAGGTTGCGGTCGAACGCGTCGAGCACCTTGCGCGCGGTCTCGTCCTCGGCCTTCCACCGCGCCGCCACGACCGCTCCCGCACCCGCGGTGATGGCCGCGTGGACGAAGCCGGACTGGTCGTCGCGGCCGAGCACGACCGTGCCGCAGCTGCTGAAGTCCAGACGTTGCCACGTCTCCGCGGACATCCGTTCGTCGCTGAACTTCAGCCAGGACCGGTCCGGGTTCAGCCGGTCGTAAGTGCTCTGGGCGTCGATGCGGATGCGTTGGCAGCGTTGCTCTTTCAGGGCTCGTTCGAGTTCGGCGGCTTCCCGGAACGTGACGGTCTCGTCGCTTCTCTGCTTGCGGGCGCGGCGTCGCAGCACGGGAAGCGCGGACAGGCTCGGCAGGCTGGACAGCGCGTGCGTGAGTCCGAGGAAGTGGTGGGTGCCGGGGACGGGCAGACCGGCGAACGGGACGTCCGCGAGGATGCCGCCCGCCACGACGGCGATCCTCGTGGTCCTCGGCGGCAGGGCGTCGAGCACGCTTTCCAGGCCGATCAGCGCGGTCAGCTCGACGAGCAGGGTGCCGAAGATCGCCGGGTTGTGCCGGGGATTCCACTCCGTCAGCCTGCGGATCGTGTCGGTGAGCTCGCTGATGTGGACGTCGGTCGTCAGGTGGGTGGTGCGGCGACCGATGATCACGTGGTGGATCTGGTCCGTGGTGGGGTGCATCATCCACACGACCTGGTCACGCGGCAGGAGCCTGGTCGTGCGGCGGAGCCAGCGTCTGGCGGCAGGCGGATCGGTGCGGCCGGGGATGTCGTGCATGGCGGTCTTCATCGCGACCACCAGTCCTGCCAACGCTTTCCTGCCTTCGCGCCGGACGCGGCGGACCGCGGCGAGCACCCGGTCGTGGTACTCGTCCCCGGTCGCGCGCAGCAGCCGGAGCCTGGCGTCCTGGTAGCCGGTGATGGCTTCTTCGACCTGGTGGGACGCCGTCCAGAGCTGGGAGGCCTGGTCCTCGTCGCCGGCGTCGGCGCAGGTGTCGCCGAGTTTGCGCAGTGCCAACGCTTTCAGCTCGGCGTGGTTCGAACGGGCGGCTTCACGAAAGTGGAGCGCGGCCTGGCCGAATTGTTCGCCGGCATAGGCGAGTTCGCCCTTGGTGAGGTGCCAGAGGGCGGAGTTTCCCTGGCCCAGCAGGCCTTCCGCGGTGCTCACCCGGCCGTCCGCGATCAGCCGGCGGACTCGGTCGAGACAGCGTTCGGGGGTGAGCGTCCCGGTGGCGTCCGGGAGCCTCGACAACGCCTCCGGCCCGGCCGCGGCGACGAGCAGCGGGAACAGTCTGCGGGCAGCGCCGGCCTGCCGGGTCAGCACCAGCAGGACGGTCAGTTCGTGGACGACGGCGACCCGCAGGGCGGGCTCGATCTCGAAGCTGGTGGCGCACCTGGTCATCAGCGCCAGCGCTTCCTCGTAGCGGACTTCCCTGCGCAGTGCCGCGGCCCGTCGCAGGTACTCGGCCGGGGTGCGCGGGGCCGGGCCGTTGATCTTCGGCACGTGGGAGCCGCGGCGCACGTCGAGCAGCACCCGGTCGTCGCCGACGTGCTCCAGGTACTCGGTGCGTCCGGCGCGGCGGTAGTGCCGTTCGGCGGCGTCCAGCTCGCTTTCCGCGGTGGGGAAGTCGAAGCGGTCGGCGGCGGCCAGCGCGGCCACCCGAGCGAGCACCGCCTGCTGCAGTTCGGTGAGCTTCAGCTTGCGCAATGCCCGGACATCGCGGGCGGCACTCGCGTGATCTGTTGCGGCACTGCGGATCTGGGCCCGGAGGACTCTCAGCTCGATGTCGTTGCTCATGGCCAGGTACTCGTCGCAACGCCGCGCGGCCTTCGCGATCGCGCCGTGGGCGAGCAGGGCGGCGCAGTGGTCGTGGGCCATGATCCAGGTGACCTTCGCGGCCTCCCGGTAGTAGTGGTCGATCCCGTGCACGTCGCCGCGTCGGGCAGCGGCATGCGCGGCTTTGATCGCGTTCGCCAGCGGTGTGCCGGGTTCGATTTCCATTCAGTCCCCGCAGCCCCGCTGGGGTGTTCGTGGGCGCATCGACGATCCTCCGTGCGTCGCAGGTTAACGATCCAGACGGCGCACAGATCGTTTGTCAACTTTCTGTCCACGAACTGCCCAAACGATCTTGTCGGTGCTCCTCGGCACACTAGGACCTGTGTCGAAGTCTGGATCCGCGATAGCCGAGCCTGAGGCGCGACTCTCATCGAACCCAGACTTCGACACAGGCCCTTGAACCACCACCGATCCGAGGAGACCGTCATGTGCTGGGACTGCGACCACCCCGCCGGCCGCATGGAAGAACACCTGGCCACCCTGCGCCGCTGCATCGACGCGCGCGGCTGGGCCGTGCAGGCGATAGAACGGGACAGAGCCCATCCACCCTGGGCCTACACCGTCGGCCTGACCCTGCGCGGCCTGCCAGAGCTCGTCGTGACGGGCATGGCCGTCCTGGAAGCGGGCCGCCTGCTCGACGACACCGCCGAACACCTCGCGCACAGCAGCGTTCCTTCGCCGGGCCAACGCTTTGCCCTGGAAGGCGGTCCACTGCTGGAAGTCGTGCGCGTCGCACGCCCGTGGGCGCACCTGCTGGTGTCCGCGCGGCTTTACGGCGAGAGCATCGACGCTCTGCAGCTCGTGCACGCCGACGAGGCCGGGCGATGGCCGTGGGAGCGCGACTACGAGGGCGTGCTGGGCGGTCAGCCGGTGCTCGGCGTCAGGGTCGGCCCACCGCGCGGCTGATCCGCTCCTCGAGTCCGCGCAGGTGCTCCACCAGCTCGCCGGGCCCGTGCACGACGAACTCGCACCCCAGCAAGGTGAGCCGGAACGCGAGGTACTCGATGGTGTCCTCGACGCTGTGCCAGGTGCACGAGGTCTCGTCGAGGGCGGTCAGCTCCCCGGCGAAGTCCGCCAGCCGGGCCCGCGCCAGCTCCAGGGGCAGCCGCAGCGTCGCGTGTGCCTGATAGATGGGCGCCGAGTCGTACATCTTCTGCGTCACGTACTCGGTCGCGTCACCACCAGGAGGCACCCGAGGCGTGAACCGGGCACCGGTGGCGAGCGCCGAGGAGATGCGGTCCAGCCGGAAGATCCGCCAGTCGTTCCGTTCCACGTCGAAAGCGAGGAGGTACCAGCGCCGGCCGAGCGCTACCAACTGAACAGGCTCGACGTGCCGCTTCGAGACCACGCCCTCGTTCGTCACATAGCCGAACCGCACCCGCTCGCGCGCCGTCACGGCACCCGCGATCACCGTGAGCTGGGCCGGGTCGACCAGCGAGGCGAACGAGGAAGCCGCGGGCGCGGTCGCCGCTGTCAGCGACGACACCCGCCGGGCCAGCCGGGGCGGCAGGACCTGCTGCAGCTTCGCCAGAGCGCGCAGTGACGCCTCGGCGATGCCCGCCACCGGTTGCCGGGCGGCGGTGCGCAGGCCGACCGCGATGGCGACGGCTTCCTCGTCGTCGAGCAGCAGCGGTGGCATCCCCGTGCCCGCGACGAGCCGGTATCCGCCGAGCACGCCCATCGACGCCTCCACGGGGTAGCCGAGGTCGCGCAGCCGGTCGATGTCGCGCCGCACCGTGCGCGGCGTGACGCCCAACCGGCCGGCCAGCTCGCTGCCGGGCCACTCGCGCGGTGTCTGCAGCAGTGACAGCAGACGCAACAACCGGGCCGCATCACTCATGGGCACAAAATAGGGGAAATCTAGGACCGAAGTCGTCCTAGATCGCGAATACGTTCTCCCCCAACGGAATGAAGGGGAGATCCAGCATGAACGTCGTGCCCGACGGCTACCACACCGTCACGCCGTGGCTGATCACGCGCGGCCACACGGCCGAGCTGATCGAGTTCATCGAGAAGGTCTTCGGCGCCACGGAACTCGGCCGCGTCGGCGAAGCGCCGAACATCGGCCATGCCGAGGTCCGCATCGGCGACTCGGTGGTGATGCTCTTCGACGTGCCGCACTGGCCGAAGACCCCGGCGTTCCTCCGCCTCTACGTCGAGGACGACAAGGCGACGCTGGCGAAAGCCACGAACCTGGGTGCCACCGTCGTCACCGAGCCCACCGAACTGTTCTGGGGTGATCGGGTCAGCCGGTTCGCCGACCCGTTCGGCAACCTGTGGTGGATCCACCAGCGAGTCGCCGAACCGACCGCCGAAGAGCTGAACGAGCGGATGCGGGAGCCGAGGTTCGTCGAGGCCATGAACTACGTGCAGAGCGTGGACTTCACTCCGCGGACGTGACCCGGTCCCGCTCGTCCGCGGTCAGCGTGGGCTCCGGCGACACCTCGCTCCGGGGCCCGCGCATGGTCGCCCACATCATCTTGGGGCTGACCAGGTTCGTCATCGGCGCCGACAACGTGAACGCGTCCAGGAAGGCACGGGTCACTGCGGCCTCGGTGGTCGCCGTGCGCACCAAACGGTCCACATAGCGCTGCAACACCCGCCCCGCCAGCGGCAACGGCTTGCCGACCGCACCCGGATAGAGGATGTCCTGGTTGGTCGCCATCGCCCAGGCCCCGTCGACGACCTTGCCGATCGCCCGCTGGATCTGCTGAGCGCCGTGCCCGGCACGCAACCCGGCGTCCAGGGCCTGCGCACTCTGCGCCGCGATGGACATCCCGTGCCCGTAGACGGGGTTGTAGGTCGCCACCGAGTCGCCCAGCGCGAGCAACCCGGCCGGCCAGGACTTCAAGCGCTCGAAGAACATCCGCCGGTTCGCGGTGCTGTGCGACCCGTACACCGGCGACAACGGCTCGGCCGAGGCGATCAGCTCACCCACCACCGGGTTGCGCACCGAGCGGGCGAACGAGACGAACTCGGACTCGTCGGTCGACGGCTCACCACCGCGCGTGCCGGACAGGGTGACCAGCCATTTGCCGTCCTCGATGGGCAGCAGGGTCGCCGTGCAGCCGGGGTGTGGATCACGTGGGTTCGCCTGCACGTTGACGATCGGGAAGTCCGCGGCGGCCGACGCGGGCGCCCGGAAGATCCGGGTGGCGTAAGCAAGTCCGGAGTCGACGCTCTCGGAATGCACCTCGGGCAGCCCGAACGACGTGAGCCACGCCGGCAACCGCGAACCGCGCCCCGTCGCGTCGACGACCAGGTCGGCCTCCAACGTGATCTGCTCGCGCGAGATCCGGTCCTCGACCAGCACCCCGGACACCGCGTCCGCCGAGCCGAGCAACGACACCGGTTCCGCACCGGTCAGCAACGAGATCTTGCTGTCCCGCAGGACCTGCGACCGCACGACGTAGTCCAGGAGCCCACGACTGCACGTCACGATGAACTGCATCTCGGGGAACCGCGGCACCCAGCCCTGAGCGCTCAGCGACACCAGGTCGTTCGGCACCCCGATCCGATGCGCGCCGGCCGCGAACAACGCGTCCAGCGTCCCCGGCAGCAACGACTCGATCGCCCGCGCGCCACCGGACATCAGCAGGTGCGCGTGCCGGGCCTGAGGCACGCCGGACCGGGACTCGGGGCCGTCCGGCAGCTTGTCGCGCTCGACGACGGTGACCTCGTCCACGTGCTTGACGAGCACGGACGCCGCGAGCATGCCCGCGAGCCCGCCGCCCAGGACAACGGCGTGTGTGGGTGCCATCTAATCCATTCCCCCTGCTGCGTGCACGCGCGTGACGGCGGCGTCGACTATCGGCGAGTGCTGGTAGGCACGTGAGATCCGCACCCACCGGTCGTGCTCGACGGAGAGGTCCGTGCCGTCGACGATCTCCGAGGCGGGACGGCGCTTGGCCGGCCGGAGGCGTCCACTGGACGACCCGGCGGCCCGCAGCTGAGCGGCCTCCACGACGGCGGCGGCCTCGTCCTTGGTCAGGGAAGCCTTGCGGGCGAGGGAGGTCGCGGCCTCGCCGACGGACAGGTCGAAGTACGGCGTGAGCGCCCAGCGCCAGTCGTTGAGCTCGATGATCTGCCGGCGCACGCGGTGGTGGGGGTTGAGGAACTTGCCCGGCGCCACCAGCACGATGCCGGGGTTCACGTGCACCAACGCCCGGTGCAGCGGCCGCAGCGCGAAGTAGGTCCGCCAGCGCCGCAGCCACAGCGAGGGCGACGGTCGGCGCGGCCCGAAGACCGGCAGCGCCATCGCGATCACCAGCGGGATCATCGACAGTGACGCCATCAGCGGCGCGGTCAGGCTCAGCACGTCGAAGCTGCGCTCGCCCGCCCAGTCCATCAGCAGCACGAAGAGCTTGATCACCGCGAACGCCATCGGGAACAGCGCCGCCGCGCAGTACCAGCGCAGCCCGCGAGCGAGCCACGGCCGTGCGGAGATCGCCTCGTCCCGCGAGCCCTGCCAGCAGTGGTAGGCCTGACCGCCGCAGCCGATCATGGTCGCGACGAAGTAGATGAACAGGAAGACCGCGATGGTCGGTTGCGTGGCGTAGTAGGTGTCGAAGTCGACCTGACGCTCTTCCCCGACCTCGGACTTGAAGAACAGCACGATCATCGCGGCGACGATCGAGACGTAGCTGACGACGATCAGCCGGACCCGCTGCCACGCCTGAGCGGCCGGGTAGCGCCAGTACAGCACCAGCGCGAACGCCGACCCGGCGAAGCAGACCACCAGGCTGTAGACGACCAACGCGGCGAAGTTCGGCACGCCGCTGGACGAGTTGATCCAGGTGATGTTCGCGGGCGCCGCGAAGAGCAGGGCGAACGCCGAGAAGAAGACGGTGGAGATCAGCGCGACGACCCTGGGGCTGCCCCAGCTCGACCGCAGGGCGCGGATCTTGTACGCGAGCAGGAGCAGTCCGACGATGCCGCACGAGAGGTAGATCAGGTTAAAGATCGCCACGACGCACCCAGCGAGATCTTCCTTCGAGAGACTCGGCCACCCGCCGCACGTGCGCCGGCTCCTCGGTGGCCGCGGTGTCGGCCCACACCCGGTGTTCGGTCAGGCGCTCCAGCAGGTGGTCGGCGAGGTTCTCGGCCTCGCGCTCCTCGTCCTCGGTGAGCGTGGTCCGGCCCGCGATGATCTGCGCCATGCGCGGTAACAGGTGCGGTGCGAGCTTGCGCATGCCCTCGCTGCGTCCGAGTGCCACGGGCTGATGCTTCAGCAACACGTGCGCGAACTCGTGCAGCAGCACGTGCAGGCGGTGGTACCAGGACGGTGAGTCCGCGCAGATGACGAGATACGTGCCGTTTTCGAGCAACGCGGTCGCACCGCTGAGGCAGACCGCGTTGGTGATGGCGGCGAAGCGGACGTCGACGGGACGCTCGAGCCGTTCGCTCATCAGCTCGCAGACCCGCCGGCTCGCGTCCCGGTGCGTGGCGTCGGGCGGCAGGTCGAGGTCGCGGGCGACCTCGTCGACCAGCTTGCGCAGTTTCCTGCGGTTCACCCGTCGCCTCCTCTCGATGTCGTCTGCAGCGGTCCAGGCTGAGATCTTCACGCCGTCGTCGTCATCAAGTGTGGTCCGCGGATGTACGGCGGGCGTTCAGTGGGAACGACCAACCCTCGCCGACTTCGAGCGCCTGCCGGAACCCTTCTACCGCAGCGGCCCTGGCCTGCGGGGACAGTTCGCCCGTACGTTCGGCCAGACGGGTGACGAACTCGACGACGCCGAGCTCGCGCAGTGCCAGGAAGTCGGTCAGCTCCGAGTCGACGCGCGCCGCGAGGTCGTCGTCGAAGAAGTACGCGGGGTCGGCGCCGAAGTGGTCTGCCAGGCCGAGGATGTGCTTGAGCCGGGGATTGTCGCTGGTGTTGCTCAGGAGTTCGCGGATGTAGCTGGCGGAGATGCTGCCGAACTGCCCGGACGAACTGATCGCGGCCGCGACCTCCTCGGGTGACCACGGCCCGCGGTCCGGCGGGTGCACGGCCTCGAAGAGCGTGCTCAACGCGTTCGCGCGCCAGCCGGGTTGCTCACCGGGGTGCAGCCGGCCGCGTCCGTCGAGGAACACCGCGGGGTGCACGCCGAGCGCGCCGGCGAGGTCGACGATGGCCTGGCAGGTCGGGTTGTCCTTCACACCGAGCCGGAGCTGCGAGATGTAGCCGTGCCCGATGTCGCCACCCCGAGCTTTGACCGCCGCCGCAAGCGCTACGTTGGTCACCTTGCCCGCACCGCTCGGCGGGTTGTTGCACAGCTCGTTGAGCACTTCGGCGAACGGCCTCACGCCACACCTCCGCTGGAGCGACCCCTGGCCAGCGATCATTCCACTGATGTGGAACGCGGAGAGCATATGGCATCACAGGGGTTGAATCCACCTGTGTGTCGCCCTATGATCACACTCCGTCGCTTCAACTGATGTGTCGCATTTGATCCGAACGACGTCACTTGAGTTGAAGCGGGCAGATCGGGCCAGTCAGAGCTGAAGTCTGGGGGGACTCATGACGACTGCGCGGACGGGACTTCCGGTGAACCTTGGTTCTCTGCGCTTGCACGACGAGAGCGCTCCCTCACGCTGTGGTTCCTGCGCGCAACCGGTTGGTGCGTGGGCGACGGACCGCCTGACCGGCCTGCTCGGCCGGTGGGGCTGGGACGACCAGGCACCCGCGGCGTACCGCCGTGCCCAGCGCCGGTGGGAGCAGGTCGCGCTGCTCATGATCGACCTCGACCGCTTCAAGAAGATCAACGACGAGTACGGCCACCCGGCCGGCGACGTCGTGCTGAGCGATGTCGCCGACGTGCTGAAGACGCACACACGCTCGTCGGATCTCGTGTGCCGGTACGGCGGCGATGAGTTCCTCGTGCTGCTGCCACGCACCACGGGCAGTGAAGCGGCCGTTGTCGCCGAACGGATGTTGCGCGGCATCCGCTCGTTACAGACCGAGATCACCACGAACGACGGCTACGGCCTCACGCTGCACGGCCAGACCGCGTCCATCGGTGTCGCGTCGCACGTGCCGGGCGCCGAGGACACGCTCATCGACCTGGTCCGCGACACCGACTCGGCACTGCAACGGGCGAAGCGCAACGGCAGGGCCCGTGTCCAGGTGCACGACCCGAGTGCGTTCACTGCCGAGCGCAACGCCGACGCCTCCGCCCTGCACCACCTGATCGCGTTGCAGGACCTGATGAGCAGCGACCAGCTGCCCCACGTCATGGTCGCGCTGTCCGACGGCGCGAAGGGCGCCGAGGAGCTCATCTCCGCACTCGGCCCGCGCGTGATCATGACGTTGGAGCGCTTGCAGGACAACGGCTTCGTGCTCCGCCGGGCGAGCCGCTACGAGCTCACCGCCGCCGCCCGAGAGTGGATCACCGACGTGCTGCCGGCCGTCGCCGCGTGGACCAACCGCCACCACGGACTGGTTCGCTGATCACCTGTTCGCGCTGTATCAGGAGCGGCCTCGCCGTCCTCATAATGATGTTTCGGCATCAACGGGGAGGCGTGCGGTGGGCGTGCGGATCGTGCTGGACGGACCGCGCCCGCGTCGGGCGGGCAGAGCGGCCGCGGTGGCGGCGTCGGTGCCGTTGATCCTGGTCGGCGTGGTGGGCCTGATCGGACTGGTCTACCTCGTCGCGCTGCAGCTGACTGACTCGTTCCGGGGTCCGGACAAGACGACGGCCGCGCTCTACACGGCCTGGTGCGCGGTCGCGGCGTTCGCCGGGCTGTGGCTTGGGCTGCAACTGCTGCGCGGACGTCGGCGGCTCGTGTTGTTCCTGCGGCGCTTCGGTTACGCGGACGCGACCAAGGCGTTGAGCTTCGCCGCGACGAACGCGATCGGTGGCTCGTGGCGTTTGGTGACGCTCGACGACGACATGGTGCAGGGCATCGGCGGCTCGACGGCACCGCGCAAGGCATCGGGTGCCGGCACCTTGTTCGTGCTCGCCGCGGTCGGTGTGTTCGTCTGGTGGTTCATGCAGTTCGGTGCGGACTCGTTCGTGGACGACTGGATGGCCGGCGCGACCGTGTCGCCCGGCACCGGCAGTGACGGCCTGGACGGCATCGGCAAGGCCCTCGGCGGCGCGATGGTCCTCGGCCTTGTCATCTTCATCCTCATGTGGCTGCTGATCGCTCTCGTCGGCGTTTCCGTGCCACTGCTGCTCTTCAGCTACTTCAAGGCCCGCCGAGCCGAGCGCGCGTTGACCCAGCGCATCCGCACGGAGCGTGAGATCCCCGGCCGCGTGTCCAAGTTGGCCAGGAAGAGCAGCAAGATCCTCTCGCCCCGGCTCACCGTCGTCACGGTGGCGCACGCCGTGTGGCGGCAGGCCGTGGTCGGGTTCGCGCACGCTTCGGGCGTGGTGATCATCGACGTGACCATCCCGTCCGACGCGTTGCGCTGGGAGATCCAGACGCTGCTGCCCACGCTGGGCAACCGTTGCGTCCTGGTCGGCAGGCTCGACGCGTTGACCAGGACGCTGCCGAACGGCCGCACCGTGATGAACGATTCCCCGCTGGCACACGACATCGACGGCCACGAGATCCTCGCCTACCGCCCGGACCCGCAGGGCTTGCGCCGGTTCGCCAAAGCTCTGCGCGGAACCATCGAATCCCGCGCGTAGCAACGCGTTCACTCAGAGGAGCTGCGTCAGCCGCTCGTCGATCTCATCTGCGGTGGCGTGTCCACGCGCGAGCACGAACGCCTTGGTCCCCTGCAGGGCGATCAAGGTCGGGAAGCTGCTCACCCCGAGCTGCGCGGCCCGGCTGAAGTCGGTGTCCGGCACGGCGTTCTTGAACGCGCTCACCACCGCGTCGGAGTCGAGCCCGAACGCGTCGGCGATCACCCGGTAGGTCTTGGCGTTGGACAGGCTCAGCCCGTCGTGGAAGTACGCCTGCTGCATCGCCACGGCCAACTCGGCCGCCCGGTCCGGCGCGGCCTGGCGCAGCGCGATCAGCCCGCGCGCCGCCGCCTCGGAGTCCATGACGAACGACCCGTCGGCGAGCAGCACGTCGAAGGCCTCGCCGAACGTCGCCCCGGTCCGCTCGGTGATCTGGGCGTTGGCGCCCTTGATGAACCCGTACTCGCGGATCGGCACCCGGCGCGCGCCGGTGAACAGGCCACCGGAGACCACCTCGACGGGCAGTTCGGGGTGCCGCGCGATGACCGTCTCCAGCGTGCCGGAGAAGGCGTGCGACCAACCGCAGTAGGCGTCGAAGACGTAGACGAGCTTCACGATGAGTACAAAATATCTGACTCGTCAGGCTTTTGGCTTTATGAGCTGGTTCACGTCAGCTGTGGGTGAAGACCGTGATGGCCTGCTGGGCCAGCCATCGTTCGGCGTCGTCCCAGGACCACCCGCACTCCCTGACCAGGGTCCGCCACGCCGCGAAACCGAAGCAGAACCACAGCACGTCGGTCGTCTGCTCGACGTCGGTCCGGAGAAGTCCCTTGTCCCGCAGGTGTTCCGCGACGTCCCTGAGCGCCTGACGGTAGGCGGTCGTGCTCTGCGCCCAGAGCGTGGCGCCGTCCTCGTGCACGGGAACCGCGGCGAGCAGCGTCTCGATGACCTTCTGCTCGGTCTCGTTGCCGATGCGGGTTCCCCTGGCCAGCAGCGTGAGCGCGGTGGCCAGCCCCTCCGAGTTCCGGATCGCCTCCGTGGTCGCGGACGCGTCGGTGCGCGCGATCGACTCGCTGACGATCGTGTGCAGGATCTCCGACTTGCTGCCCGCGCTCGAGTAGACGGTCTGCGGCGCGACCCCGGCGAGCTTGGCGATGTCCGCCACCGTGACGCGCGCATACCCGTTGGCGGAGAACAACTCCGCGGCCGCGCGCAGGATGTCCCGCCGGGTGCCGGCGGCATCCTGCGCACGGCGCGGTGAGTGGTACGGCCTCGTCATGAACCGGCTTCCAGTGTCGCGGCCACCGCGTGCGCGTCCGGCATCGCGGCGATCTCCTTGGCGATCGTCGTCACGTTCTCCCGGAAGCTCGTGTCCTCCAGGACCTTCCGCACCGCCGCGACCAGGTTCGCGGGCGTCTGCGCCGGCGGATCGAGCGCGATGCTCGCGCCCGCGGCCGCCACCCGTTCGGCCTGGAAGAACTGGTCGGCGCCCTGCGGCAGCACGACCAGTGGCACACCCTTGGCCAACGCGGCCGCCGTCGTCCCCGCCCCGCCGTGCGTGACCACGACGTCGACCCCGTCGAGCAGGTCCTCCATCGGCCTGAACCCGACGAACGCGACCCGCTCGCTGTCGACGTCGAACTCCTCCGGCTTGGCCGCGAGTCCCAGCGTCACCACCACCTCGACGTCCAATGTGGACAATTCCTGGAGCAGCGGGCTGAGTTTCGCCGGGTCGCTGAACCACGTCCCGAACGTCACCAGCACCCGCTGCCGGGCCGAAACCGGCGGCGTCGTCACGGCCGATCCGGGCTCCCGGAACGCCTCCGGCCGCAACGGCAACCAGCCCTCCGGCCGCTGCCACTCGTCCGCCCGCATCGACGCGGGCCACGTGTCGAGCAGCCACTTCCGAGGCTGCCACGGCAGGTCACGCACCTCGTGCCGGCTGCGAGCCATGGTGTCCATGGCCTCAGTGAACACCGGCGGCAGCGGCGGCCCGAATGCCAGGGTCGCCACGGGCGCGCCCGTCCTCGCCGCCACCAACGGCCCCACGTAGTCGCACAACTCGGCCACCACGAGGTCCGGCCGGAAGCCCTCGGTGACCGCGAGCGCCTCGTCCGCGGTCAGGTCGATCCGGGTGCCCGCGAAGAACTCGGCCACCGAGGCGGGCGTGGGCGCGCTCGCAGGGTCGGCTCCGGTCCGCCGGGCGACCTCGGCGAACAGCGCGTCCGGCAGTGGGCCGGCGGGAAGGAGCTTCAGGCCTTGAGCGGCGAGGACGGGCGACATGCCGGCGGCGGTCAGCACGGCCACCTCGTGGCCGCGGTCCTGGAACGCGCGGGCGAGGGGGAGCAGCGGCAGGAGGTGGCCGTGCTGAGGAACACTTGACACGAGGATGCGCATATTGATCAGAGTACGCCTCTAACGAATTGGGTGAGTGCTTGCGCGAAGGAGCGGAGGATCAAGCTCGTCTGCCGGAACGGCGCTCGAAGCCGTGGATGAGGCGCCGCACGTCGTCCAGGCCGGGCAGCAGGACGCCGTTCTTGATCACGATGCGTCCGTCTGACCGCGAATTCCTCCTGCGACGTTGCGAGCCACGCCGCTAAGCCGTCGAGCCGACACCCTTGATCCGGCCCTCCCGGAACGCGTCCACGAACAGCCGGTGGTCCTCCCGCGTCTGCCGCGCGTAGTCCAGCGCGAACCCGACGATCGAGTCGGCGAACTCGTCGTCGCGGTCGCCGATGGCCGCGGCGATCGCCTCCTCGCACTGGAAGTCGACCAGGGTCTGCGCGGAGTCCTCGTCCGCCACGCAGTGCATCTTGGCCGTGGCGCGGCCCAGGTAGTCGAGGACCGGCAGCATGTCGGTGGGTTCGGTCAGGTCGGACCAGTCCAGGTCGGCCTCGTAGGGCGAGAGTTCGGCGACGACGTATCCGACGCCGTCGATCTGGGTGTGGCCGAGCCACGGGTCGGCGTGCGCCTGCAGGGCCCGCTGCGAGACGGCGGTGCGGTGGCCGTGGTCGGTGAAGTACTCGCGGATCCGCGTGTCGGGCACGATTCGGCTGGGGGCGGCGACGTTCGCCTGTTTCATCGAGAGGACGACGTCGTTCTCCAACGCCTGGGAGCGGCCCTCCACCAGGATGTTGTAGGCGTGCAGGCCGGCCGAGCCGATGCCGAAACCGCTGCGGCCCACGACGTCCTTGACGGCGTAGGTGCGGCTGCTGGCCCGTTTGCCGGTCGGGATCGTGTCGAGGTAGGAATCGAAGGCCCGGCCGACCGCGGCGTGCACCTCCGGCGTCAGTTCGTGGGTGCCTTCGCGGTCGCGGCGGAAGCGGCGTTCGTAGTCGACGATGGCGGTCTTGTCGTTCAGCAGGCCGATGCGGGTTTCGAGGCGGGCGCGTTGCAGGACGCGGTGCAGGGCGCCCTCGGTGTTGTCGAGGCGCAGGCTGAAGAGCTCGTCGCCGGGACGTGTGGCGAACGCGCGGACCTGTTTCACGTAGGCGGTGACGTAGGTGCGGATCAGGTCGGTGATCACGCTGTCCGGCAACGCCTTGCGCCAGCCGAGCAGGGCCATGGAGGCGGCGAAGCGGCGGACGTCCCAGGTGAACGAGCCGAGGTAGGCCTCGTCGAAGTCGTTGACGTCGAACACCAGCGTGCCCTCGGCGTCCATGTAGGTGCCGAAGTTCTGGGCGTGCAGGTCGCCCTGGATCCAGATGCGGCCGGTGCGGTCGTCCGCCCACTCGTCCGGCAGTTCGGCCATGTCGGCGTAGAACAGGCAGGCGCTACCTCGGTAGAACGCGAACGGTTCGGCCGCCATCTTGCGGAACTTGTGCCGGAACGCGGCGGGGTCGGCCGCCATCAGTCCGGAGAACGCTTCCTCGAGCACGCTCACGATGCGGTCGCCGCGATCGGTCATGGCAGCCTCCCTCTCTCCCACTAGAGGACGCAAATACCAGCACGAGGATGCGTGCCCGTACCCGTGCGCGTGCAAATTTCGTTCCCAGTTCCGTACGAGTTGGCCGGAAACCCAACAAACCGGGCAAGAGGGGCAGGGGAGGTCGAGCAGGAATCGAGAAGCCCCGGCCCGCGCACGCGCCTAGCGTCAGTGGCATGTGCTTCATGTTCGGTGCCAGCGAGGAACAAAAGCTCCGCGCGCTCGGCCTGACCGGCGAGGCGGAGCACCAGGAGCTGACCGGCGTCGGTGAGACGCCGGTCAGCGTCCCTGTGGCAGAAGACTGGCCGCAGGACTAGGGATCGCGTTCATGCCCGGCAGAACACTGCTGGGCATGAACGGATCCATGTCGCGCCGGAGCATCCTCGCCGCGGGAGTGGCGGGCTCAGCGGCGGTTCTGCTCGGCACCGGCCACGCCTCCGCGGCGAGCCTGGTCAGCCACAACGAGATCAACTCGCAACCGACCTTCTACGAGGTGAACGGCGCCGCGACGTCGTTCCGCTACGAGCCCGGGTTCTACTCCCGCCTGGAGACCTGGCACGTCCACTGGCGCAACTGGACGCCGGCCCACTGGACCGCGCCGCACAAGATCTACTCGTACGGCGCCTACGTCGACAAGCCCGGCATGCACGGCGAAGGTCGCGCCTTCGACCTCGCACGCCTGCTCATCACGAACCGCGACACGGGCGCGATGTTCACCGCCTTCAACGGCCGCTACGACCAGTGGCGGAACCTCACCGGCGACGCTCTGCGCACCGCGCGGATCCGGTACTGGGGCACGATGGCGTCGCTGCACTACCACTTCCGGCACGTGATCTCGTACCTGGACAACGCCGAGCACCACAACCACGCCCACATCGACAACGCGGTGTCGGGCAGCGGCGACTCCAGCTTCAACACGGGATCGGCGACGCAGACGTACTTCGTCCAGGCCGCGTGCCAGTACATCTGGGGCCTGACCACCGGAATCGACGGTGACTGGGGACCCGAGACGCAGCGCAACTCGTCCACGGCACTCGCCAGGGCCGGGTCCGACGGCGTGATCACCACGCAGAGCCGCTGGCTCACGTTCTGCAAAGCCAGTGCGCAGAAGGCATGGGCACTCGTGCCCTGACCAGGGGTTGCGGTGAAACGAACTCTGACGGCGGTGCCGAACCCTCAGGCATGACACTCCATGAGCGTTTGCGTTGATCCTCCGCCGTAAGCGCTCGGATCCACTGTGGAGCAATGCTGTTCGATCCACGCCTGGCGGCCGTTGTCACCGCGGCCGCCAGGACCGCCACCGCCCATCCGGTCACCGCCGCCGAGCACGAACTTGAGCTTGCCCTCGGTGACCCACTGTTGCAGCTGGTCGACCGACGGCGCGTTGTCGGAGCCGGAGAAACCGCCCATGCCGATCACCACCTCGTCGCTGCGCATGATGTACGGCGAGGCTGCCTGCGCCGAACCGGCGATCGCGAGAGTGATCTCGGCGCCGTTGCCGTGTTCCTTGGCGTAGTTGAGAATCCGCTTCTGCTCGTCGGTGAGGTCACGACCACTGCCAGGACCGCCCATCATCATCGGGCCGCGGTTCCCACGGCCGTTCGGTGGCTGAGACCCGTTCGGTGGCTGCATGCCGTTGGGCAGCTGCGTTCCGTTGGGTGGCTGTTGCCCGTTCATGAAGATCTCGAAGCCGCCCATGCCGCGGTCGACCGGCCCGGCCGCCGGCATCACGCCGTTGGTGCCGGCCGTCGCGGAAGCGGTCGACCACACGGCAGGGGTCAGCAGCACGGCGACCACCGCGGCCACCAGTCCGGCTCGTCGCAGGCCTGCCAACAGCACCACGATCGCCACCGCCGCGACCCCGAGCACGGCCCAGCGAGTCCAGCCGTGGAAGGACGTGTCGCGGGAGACCAGCACGAACGCCCATCCCGCCGTGATCGCGACCGACAGCGGCAGCAGGAAACGCACGAAGCTCTTGGCACGCCAGAACATCACGAGACCGGCAGCGCTGATCGCCGCGACCGCCGGAGCGAGCATCGTCGTGTAGTACGGGTGGAAGATGCCCTGCGCGAAGCTGAACACCACCGCCGTCACCAGCAACCAGCTGCCCCACATGAACCAGCCCGCGCGTTCGGCCGGAACACCGGGAACCCCGCGCCGCCACCGCAGCACACCCGCGACCGCGACGGCCACCAGGACCACCAGGCACAACGGCAACAACCAGGAGATCTGCCCACCGACCGACGCGTCGAACATCCGCGTGGCGCCCGGCTGACCGCCGAACATCGCGCCGCCGGGCCCGCCGAACTCCATCGGCCCCTGACCGGTCGGCACCTGGCCGGGAGGCAGCTGACCGGGAGGCAGCTGACCGACGGTCGGAGCAGCACCGGAAGGCCCGCCACCCCGGTTGCCGCTGCCGCCGAACACCCGGCCCAGCCCGTTGTAGCCGATGATCAGGTCCCACGCGCCGCCGTCCGTGCTGCCGCCGATGTACGGCTTGGAGCCCGGCCACCACGCGTGCAGCGCCACCCACCAGAACGACGACGCGACCAGCACCGCACCAGCGGCCAGCAGGTCGAGGATGCGCCGCTTCACCGGCGCCGAAGTGCCCACCAGGTAGGCCAGCGCGAAGCCCGGCACCACGATCCACGCCTGCAGCATCTTGGTGAGGAACCCGCAGCCGATGAAGAAAGCACACCACAGCAACCACTTCGTCCGCGGCCGGCTCTCCGCGGACTTGACCGACCGCGTGAACGCGTAGGCGGCCGCG
>NZ_MUYM01000127.1 GCF_002150765.1 Lentzea kentuckyensis | reverse complement strand
AGACCACTACATATCAGTCGAGGGGAACGGCGAGCAGAGCAGTCAGCTCGCGAGAGAAGGCGGCCGTGCGTTCGCCGAGGGGCTCCAACAGCCGGTCCAGCAGCGAGCTGACCAAAGCGACGGCGGGTTCGACGGTGGAACGGCCGTGTGGAGTCAGCGAAAGTCGCACGGTTCGTGTGTCGACGGCATCCCGTGTGCGCGAGATGAACCCAGCCGCCTCCAAAGAGCGCGCCAGCTTCGACACGTACAAGGCCTCAAGACCGGTGTGGTCGGCCAGTTCGCGCTGTGACGGACGTTCCAAAGCAAGCAGTGAGGCGAGTACGACGTACTGCGCGTGCGTTAGCCCGAGGGGATCCAACGCGCGGTCAACGGCCGTCCGCCACTTCATCGCCAAACGCCACACGAGATGCCCAGCGGAGAACTCTGCACTGCTCATGGCAGATACAGTACATAGCTACTATATACATGGCTACTATGTTGTGGCCGCGTGGCCGCCGATCCGGACCGTCAGTTCGTCGGCCGCCTTGCGGACCTCTTTGGCCAGCTCGGGCCAGGTCTGTCCGCACGGCGTGTCACACAGGTGCCGGAACGTCAGCGTGATCGCCGCGATCGGCCGTTCCCCGTGGTCGAACACCGGCGCCGCCACCGACGCGAACCCGGCGGTCACGAACCCGTCCTCGACCGCCCAGCCCTGCCGGCGTTCCGAGGTCAGCGCCCGGCGTAGTGCCGGCAGGTTGTGCGGGCCCCGGCCAGTCCGGTCGACGAACGACGCGACGGACGGGAACAGTGCCCTGACCTGCGCGGGAGGTACGTGAGCCAGCATCGCGCGCCCGGAGGCCGTCAGATGGGCCGGCAGGCGGACACCGACGTCGGA
The DNA here is from genome assembly GCF_002150765.1 of Lentzea kentuckyensis. GTDB lineage: Bacteria > Actinomycetota > Actinomycetes > Mycobacteriales > Pseudonocardiaceae > Lentzea > Lentzea kentuckyensis. Next base: position 20,382 of record NZ_MUYM01000127.1, on the reverse strand, counting down.
CACGATCGCCTGCGGCTGCCGGGGCTGTTCGCGCACCAGGTAGAGGGCCTCCGCGCCGTGCAGAACACCCAGATGCGCGACTTTTTCCATCCGATCGGCGAGCCGTCGCAGCAACGGACGGGCCAGGCGTTCCAGCGGGTCGTGCCGCAGATACGCGGACCCGAGCTCGAACGCCGCGACGCCCAGGCCGTAGCGCTTCTCCTCGGGAAAGTGGGTCGCGAAACCTGCCTCGGTGAGTTCCGACAGCAGGTGATAGGTCGTTGACCTGGGCAGATTAAGCTCGCGCGCCACCGACGCCGCGGAGACCGGACCCGGTCTGCCCGCCAGCAGCCGAAGGACCGAGAGACCTCGCCGCAGCGCGGGAACGTCACTGCTGCTGCCCACACCCGTGATTTTCCCACGTGATCCAGCCCACGCCGTTCCGCCATCAGTGCACACTCAACAGAACAGGTCGTCGCGGCGTTGTAGGGGACGTGACGGTTTTGAAGGGGGTCGGGATTGACACCGAGTTTCGATGACTTCGTGGCAGAACAGGTGACCCCGTTGCTGCGCTATGCCACCGTGCTCACGTGTGACCCGCACCTGGCCCAGGACGTGGTCCAGGAAGTGCTGCTGCGCGCGCAGCAGAAGTGGGATCGCATCGGTTCCGTCGACCTCCCTCACGCCTACGTCAAGCGCATGGTGACCAACGAGTACCTCTCGTGGCGCAGGCGCAGGGCCGCCAAGGACGTCGCCCTCTGCATGACGACGCTGGAGTCCGTCACACCGCCCGTCGGAGACACGACGCACCACTACGACGAGCGGGAAGCCATGTTGCAGCGGATCGCCAAGCTCCCCCGCAAACAGCGGGCCGCGGTCGTGCTCCGCTACTACGAGAACTACGAGGACTCGGAGATCGCACAGATGCTCGGTTGTGCCGAGGGAACCGTGCGCAGCCACATCTCGCGTGCGCTGGCCACACTCCGCCTGGATCACACGCCGGAACCCGCTGGTGTCGGGTTGCGGCTCGGGGAGGGCCTGTCGTGAACGACACCGAACAGCTCGTCAAGGACGCGCTCGGCAAGCTCGCCGAACGCACCCCGCACCCGGGGCCGACGCTCAACGCCCTGCGGCGCAAGCGCAAGCAGCAACGCAACAACATCTTCCTGATCGCCACCGCCGGCATGGCCGCCGTCGCCGTCCTGATCTTCGCGGGCCTTGTCGCGAGCGACAGGTACACGCCGCCGAACCACAACGACGCGGCCGCCGCGCTCGTGCCGGACCGGCCGGCCGGCCAGCCCATCGCGCTCAAGTACACGCCCCACTGGCTGCCGGACGGGTTCGTCGAGACGCACCGCGCCATGTCCGGGGACCAGGTCAGCCGCGACTGGGTGCCGGCGGGCAGCAAGGGCAACCCGCTGGAGCAGGCCGAGCAGCCGCGCGTCACGGTGCAGACCATCAAGGACCTGCCGGCGGACCACGACAAGTTCGAGAAGGTCAGCGTCCGGGAGTTGCAGGCGTGGGTCCTCGTGCACGGCTCCGTGGCCGAGCTCTTCTGGAAGGCGCAGGACGTCATCAACGTGACCGTGCGCGGGACAGCGGACCCCAGGGCGGTCGCGCTGCGAGTGGCGGACTCCGTGCGGATGGACGCGAAGGCCACCTTCCTGCCGCCGTTCTGGCTCGACGGCAAACCGGCTACCGAGGTCTGGGGCGACTCGGCCTATTCCTGGTCCGCGAGGTGGGCAGGCGAGAAGTACGGGGTGACGGTGTCGACGAGCGCCCCGGCCAAGACCGACGGCGCGCTCCTGACCCTGCGGGGGCAGAAGGGCTCCCTGATCGACGACAGCACCGTCGCCGTGCGGGACAGCAGCGGCTTCTGGATCACCGTCAACGGTGCGCGTGGGGAGCGTGACGCCCTGGTGGCCATCGCCGGCCGCGTCCAGCTCCAGATCGTGCCCCAGCCCGACACGGTGTGGATCGGCAAGGGCGTCTAGCCCCTGTCTGGGATACCAGACGCCATCACGCGCTCCGGGGTCGCTGAGTCGGCTCCGGAGCGCTGTGATGTCTGCATGACACAACCGGTGGAGCTGGGTCCGAAGCCTCTGACCCTCGAGGACGTGCACGCCGTCGCTCGCGACGGTGCCCCGGTGACGATCACCGAGGCGGCCCGCGAGGCGGTCACCACCGCCCGCGGCCACATCGAACAGCTCGCCACGGCCGAACGCCCCACCTACGGCGTCTCGACCGGGTTCGGCGCGCTCGCCGTCCGGCACATCCCGCCGGACCGCCGGGCCCAGCTGCAGCGGTCGCTGATCCGCTCGCACGCCGCCGGCTCCGGTCCCGAGGTCGAGCGCGAGGTCGTCCGGGCGCTGATGCTGCTGCGGCTGCGCACCCTCTCCACCGGCCACACCGGCGTCCGGCTGTCCACTGTGGACGCCATGGCCGGGATGCTGAACGCCGGCATCACGCCGGTGGTGCACGAGTTCGGCTCACTGGGCTGCTCCGGCGACCTCGCGCCGCTGAGCGCCAACGCGCTGGCGTTGATGGGCGAGGGCATGGTCCGCAACGCCCGCGGCGAGCTCGTCCCCGCCGCGGAGGCGCTCGCCGAGGCCGGCATCGAACCGGTGCGGCTGGCCGAGAAGGAAGGCCTCGCGCTGATCAACGGCACCGACGGCATGCTCGGCATGCTGTCGCTGGCGATCGCGGACCTGACCAGGCTGCTCGACATCGCCGACCTCACCGCCGCGATGAGCGTCGAGGCGTTGCTCGGCACCGACCGGGTCTTCTCCCCGGAGCTGCACGCGCTGCGCCCGCATCCCGGCCAGAACCTCAGCGCCGCGCGCATGCTCGCGTTCCTGCGCGACTCCGAGATCGTCGCCTCGCACCGCGGCCCCGACTGCACCCGCGTGCAGGACGCGTACTCGCTGCGTTGCTCCCCGCAGGTGCACGGCGCGGCGCGCGACACCGTGGCGTACGCGGCGACGGTGGCCGATCGCGAACTGGCGTCGGTCATCGACAACCCGGTGGTGCTCGCGGACGGCAGGGTCGAGTCCAACGGCAACTTCCACGGCGCACCGGTCGCCTACGCGCTGGACTTCCTCGCCATCCCGCTCGCGGACGTGGCTTCCATCGCCGAACGCCGCACCGACCGCATGCTCGACGTCTCGCGGTCGCACGGCCTGCCGCCGTTCCTCGCGGACGACCCCGGCGTCGACTCCGGCCACATGATCGCCCAGTACACCCAGGCCGCGATCGTGTCCGAGCTCAAGCGCCTGGCCGTGCCGGCGTCCGTCGACTCGATCCCGTCCTCCGCGATGCAGGAGGACCACGTGTCGATGGGCTGGTCCGCCGCCCGCAAGCTGCGCAAGGCCGTGGACGGCCTCACCACCGTCCTGGCCATTGAGCTTTTGACCGCCGCGCGCGCTCTCGACCTGCGCGCACCCCTCAAGCCCGCCCCCGCGACGGCCGCCGCCGTGGCGAAGTTGCGCGAGACGGTCCAGGGCCCCGGCCCCGACCGCCATCTCGCGCCCGAGATCGCTGCCGCCGAGGCCCTGATTCGAAGTGGAGCTCTGTAATGGTCGTGCGCGCTGAACGTGGCACCGAACTGACCGCGAAGAACTGGTCGACCGAGGCCGCTCTCCGGATGTTCCACAACAACCTCGACCCGGACGTCGCCGAGCGCCCAGAGGACCTCGTCGTCTACGGCGGCACCGGCAAGGCCGCGCGCGACTGGCCGTCGTTCGACGCGATCTCGCGCGAACTGGCCCAGTTGGAGGCCGACGAGACGCTGCTCGTGCAGTCCGGACGCCCCGTTGGCGTCATGCGCACGCACGAGTGGGCGCCGCGCGTGCTCATCGCGAACTCGAACCTGGTGCCGGACTGGGCGAACTGGCCGGAGTTCCGCCGCCTGGAGGCCGAGGGCCTCACGATGTACGGGCAGATGACCGCCGGTTCATGGATCTACATCGGCACTCAGGGCATCCTGCAGGGCACCTTCGAGACGTTCGCCGCCGTCGCCACCAAGCGCTTCGGCGGTTCGTTGAAGGGCACTCTGACCGTGACGGCCGGTCTGGGCGGCATGGGCGGTGCGCAGCCTCTCGCCGTGACGATGAACGAGGGCGTCGCGCTGTGCATCGAGGTCGACCCGCACCGCGCCCAGCGTCGTCTGGAGACCCGCTACCTCGACGAGATCGCGGACGACCTGGACTCGGCGATCGAGCGCGTGCTGGCCGCGAAGGCCGCCGGTGAGGCCGTTTCCGTTGGTGTGGTGGGCAATGCGGCGGAGATCCTGCCCGAACTGCTGCGCCGCGAGGTCGCCGTCGACATCGTGACGGACCAGACGTCGGCGCACGACCCGTTGGCGTACCTGCCGGTGGGTGTGGCATTGGAGGACTGGCAGGACTACGCCGCCGCGAAGCCGGAGGAGTTCACCGACCGTGCGCGGGCTTCGATGGCCACGCACGTCGAGGCGATGGTCGGCTTCATGGACCGCGGCGCCGAGGTGTTCGACTACGGCAACTCGATCCGCGGCGAGGCCCAGCTCGGCGGCTACGACCGCGCGTTCGCGTTCCCCGGCTTCGTGCCCGCGTACATCCGGCCGCTGTTCTGCGAGGGCAAGGGCCCGTTCCGCTGGGCCGCGCTGTCCGGCGACCCGGCCGACATCGCCGCCACCGACCGCGCCATCCTGGAGCTCTTCCCGGAGAACGAGCAGCTCGCCCGCTGGATCAAGATGGCAGGTGAGCGCGTCGAGTTCCAGGGCCTGCCCGCCCGGATCTGCTGGCTCGGCTACGGCGAGAGGCACCTGGCCGGCCTGAAGTTCAACGAGATGGTGGCGTCCGGCGAGCTGTCCGCGCCGATCGTCATCGGCCGCGACCACCTCGACTGCGGCTCGGTGGCCTCCCCGTACCGCGAGACCGAGGCGATGGCCGACGGTTCCGACGCGATCGCGGACTGGCCGCTGCTCAACGCCCTGGTCAACACGGCCTCGGGTGCGACGTGGGTGTCCATCCACCACGGTGGTGGGGTGGGCATCGGACGGTCGATCCACGCCGGGCAGGTGACGGTCGCGGACGGCACCGCGCTGGCGGCGCAGAAGATCGAGCGCGTGCTGACCAACGACCCCGGCATGGGCGTCATCCGGCACGTGGACGCCGGGTACGACGAGGCCAAGGCCGTGGCCGCGGACAAGGGCGTACGCATCCCGATGGAGGGCTGAAAATTGTCAGACCTCGCTGGGATAATTGAAATTGGGGGACCCCCAGGAGGGGACCCCTGCGTGAGCCTGCGGGTGGAGGCGTGATGCTCGACCAGATCACCGACGTCGGGCGCGACCTCAAGCGCGGCGGCTACTCGCGCCACGGCTACAACAAGCCGGAACTCGAACTCCGGCACTGGTTCGTCGAGCAGGCGGTCAGGCGCGGCCTGAACGTCGAGACCGACCAGAACGGCAACCTCTGGGCGTGGTGGGGCGAGCGCGGCGACAACGCGCTCGTCACCGGCAGCCACCTGGACTCGGTGCCCGGCGGCGGCGCGTTCGACGGCCCGCTCGGCGTGACCAGCTCGCTGCAGGCCGTGGATCTGTTGCAGGCCAAGGGGTTCAGGCCGCGCAGGCCGTTCGCCATCGCGGTCTTCGCGGAGGAGGAAGGCGGCCGGTTCGGGGTCGCGTGCCTCGGCTCCCGGCTGCTGACCGGGGCCATCTCCCCGGAGAAGGCGTTGAGCCTCAAGGACCCGGACGGCATCACGCTGGCCGAGGCCATGAAGGCGGCGGGTTACAACCCCGACCTGGCCGGCAAGGACGAGCGCGCCCTCAAGCGCATCGGCCAGTTCGTCGAGCTGCACGTCGAACAGGGCCGCGGCCTGACGGTGCCGGTGGGCGTGGCGAGCAGCATCCTCGCGCACGGCCGGTGGCGCTTCACGTTCTCCGGCGAGGGCAACCACGCCGGCGCGACGTTGATCGAGGACCGCCGCGACCCGATGCTCCCGGCCTCGCAACTCGTCCTGGCAGCCAGAAAAGCAGCCCGGGACGGCGGGCGTGCCACCGTGGGAAGGCTCGTCCCCAACCCCGGTGGCACGAACGTCATCGCGTCCACTGTGGACGTGTGGCTGGACGCGCGGGACAGCGACGACGCGCGCACCCGCGCGATGGTCGCGGAGATCTCCGAGGCGGCGCGCCAGGCCGCCAAGGAGGAGGGCTGCGAGGTCACGATCACCGAGGAGTCGTACGGCGACACGGTGTACTTCGACCCGAAGCTCCGCGACGACATCGCGGGCGCGCTCGGCGGCGTTCCGGCGCTGCCGACCGGAGCGGGCCACGACGCGGGCATCCTCGCGGAGCACGTGCCGACGGCGATGTTGTTCGTGCGCAACCCGACCGGCGTGAGCCATGCGCCGGAGGAGTTCGCCGAACAGGCCGACGTCGACGAGGGCGTCAGGGCGCTGGCCGCGACGATCGAACACCTCGGCTCATGAACTTCTGGTGCGAGCGAGCCTGGTTGCCCGACGGGCTCGCCGAACGCGTGCTGATCAGGGTCGAGAACGGCAGGATCGCGAGTGTGTCCACAGTGGACACAATTCCGCTGGGCGTGCGCAGGCTGTACGGCGTTGTCGTGCCGGGCTTCGCGAACGCCCACTCGCACGCGTTCCACCGTGCGCTCAGAGGTCGTACGCACGACGGTGGTGGCACGTTCTGGACGTGGCGCGAAGGCATGTACGCGCTGGCCTCCAAACTGACGCCGCAGTCGTACTACCGCCTCGCCCGCGCGGTCTACGGCGAGATGGCGCTCGCCGGTGTTTCGTCCGTCGGCGAGTTCCACTACGTGCACGACAGGTCGAACGAGTTCGGGTACGCCCTCAGAGAAGCCGCGAGTGACGCGGGCATCCGCCTCACCCTGCTCGACACCTGCTACCTCGCGGGCGGCATCGACCAGCCGCTCAACGAGGTCCAGCAACGCTTCTCCGACGGCACCGCCGAGGCGTGGGCGTCCAGAGTCGCCGAGCTCAAGCCCGACGACGTGATGAAGGTCGGCGCCGCGATCCACTCGGTCCGCGCGGTCCCGCGAGCCGAGCTTTCCCTGGTGGCGCAGGCGTTTCCGGACGCACCACTGCACGTCCACCTCTCCGAGCAGCCCGCGGAGAACGAGGCGTGCCTCGCGGCGTACGGCCTCACCCCGACCGGTCTCCTCCAGGAAGCCGGCGCGCTGTCACCTCGGACAACGGCCGTGCACGCCACGCACCTCACGCCCGAGGACATCGCGGCCCTGGGCAGCACGGGCACCGGCGCGTGCTTCTGCCCGACCACCGAGGCCGACCTCGCCGACGGCATCGGGCCGGCCCGCGAGCTGGCCGACGCGGGCAGCCCGTTGTCGCTGGGCAGCGACCAGCACGCGGTGATCGACCCGTTGCTGGAAACCCGCGCGCTGGAGCACAACGAACGTCTCCGCACCGGCCAGCGCGGGCGGTTCTCCCCAGCGGAACTGCTTCAGGCCGCCACCCGTCACTCCGCGCTCGGCAGGGAGGGCGGACGCATCGAGGTCGGCGCGCCCTGCGACCTCGTGGCCATCAGCTGCTCGACCCCGCGCACCGCGGGTTCGTTGCCGCAGCAGGTGTTGCTGTCGGCGACGGCGTCCGATGTGGACACCGTGGTGGTCGGCGGCCGGGTGGTCGCGAGCGGTGGCGTGCACGAGACTTTGGGAGACGTCGGCAGGCTGCTGACGGACGCGATCGAGGAGCTGTGGGCATGAGCGTGCTGATCACCGGCATCGGCGAGCTGACCACGAACAGCGAGGCCACCGGCGACGCGCTGATCATCGACGGCTCGGAGATCGCCTGGGTCGGCACAGCCGCGCAGGCTCCGGCAGCGGACGAGCGGGTCGACGTCGAGGGACGTGCGGTGCTGCCGGGCTGGGTCGACAGCCACACCCACCTGGTGTTCGCAGGTGATCGCACCGCCGAGTTCGGCGCGCGCATGGCCGGCAAGCCCTACACCGCGGGCGGGATCGCCGTGACGGTGAACGCGACCCGCCAGGCCACCGACGCCGAACTGGCGGAGGTCGTCCGCAAGCACGTCGCCGAGGCGCTGAAGCAGGGCACGACGTTCGTGGAGACCAAGACCGGCTACGGCCTGAACGTCCCGGACGAGGTGCGCAGTGCCCGCATCGCCGCCGAGCACGCCGACGAGGTGACGTTCCTCGGCGCCCACCTCGTCCCGCCCGGCGAGGATGCCGACACCTACGTCGACCTGGTTCGCGGCGAGATGCTCGAGGCCGTCGCACCGCTCGTGCGCTGGGCCGACGTGTTCTGCGAGAAGGGTGCCTTCGACTACGACCAGTCGAAGGCCGTTCTGGTGGCCGCGCGGGAAAAGGGCCTGGGTCTGCGCGTGCACGGCAACCAGCTCGGCGAGGGCCCCGGTGTGCGTCTCGCGGTCGAGCTCGGCGCCGCGTCGGTCGACCACTGCACCTACCTGTCGGCCGACGACGTCGACGCGCTCGCGTCGTCGGACACGGTCGCCACGCTGCTGCCCGCGTGCGACCTCTCGACCCGCCAGTCGCTGCCGCCCGCACGCGCCCTGCTGGACGCCGGTGCCACGGTCGCGCTGGCCAGCAACTGCAACCCCGGTTCCTCCTACACCTCGTCGATGGCGTTCTGCGTGACGACAGCGGTCCTGCAGATGCGGATGACCGTCGAGGAAGCGGTCTGGGCGGCGACGGCGGGTGGCGCGCGGGCGGTGCGACGGGACGACGTCGGCGTGATCAGGCCTGGTGCGCGGGCGGATCTCCACGTGCTGGACGCTTCGTCGATCACGCATCTGGCGTATCGGCCAGGCGTTCCGTTGACGTACTCGGTGTGGCGCAAGGGTGAACGAGCCATTTGAGACAGGGGTCCCATCACCCTCCGTGTGGGCCTACTGGCGGAGGGTTGGGCGCCGTACGGTGGCGCCGTGGTGGATTTCGCCGAGGCCCTGACGAAAGCCGTCGACAACAGCGGCCTCAGTCTCGAACGCATCCAGCACCACCTCGCCGCGCGCGGCATGCAGGTGAGCCTGTCGACGCTCAGCTACTGGCGCCGCGGCCGCAGCCGTCCGGAACGCCCCGAGTCGTTGAAGGTCGTCGCAGCGCTGGAGGAACTGCTCGACCTCGGCGAGGGGTTCCTCACCGACCGGCTCGGCGAGAAGCGGCCGCGCGGGCGGTGGGTCGGGCAGGCGATGTCCATCGAGGACATGTGGGACTCGCGGGCCATCGACCTCGGCGAGGTCATGGCGCGGATCGACCGGCTGCAGCCGGCGGCGTCGACGTACGTCAGCGTGCAGGACCGGCAGGTGATCGGGCCGGACCGCCGTGAGGTCTCGAACCGCTGCACCGGCGTCGTCCAGGCGTTGGAGGACGGCGTCGACAGGTTCCTCGCCATCCAGCTCGCCGACGCCACGGACCTCGGGGTGCCGACGATCGAGGCGGGGCCGCCGTGCCGGCTCGGCAGGGTGCGGGGTGAGGACTCCACCGGGTTCCTCGTCGCGGAGATCCTGTTCGACCGGATGCTCAGGGCAGGGGAGACGGCTCTCGTCGACTACACGGTCCGGATGCGACCCGGTGCGGACAGCGAGGTCTGCGACCGGCGGTTCCTGCGGCCGGTGGGCGAGTACACGCTGCAGATCGACTTCCATCCGGACGCGGTGCCCGCGCGATGTTACGAGTTCGCGCGACCTTCCTTGCAGGAACCGGAAACCGCGTTGAACGACCTGTGGATCGGGACGACCGCTTCGACGCACATCCACGTGCGGAACGTGAAGCCCGGAATCTGTGGTGTGCGGTGGGAGTGGGAGTAGCCGCTACTCCCACTCCCACCGCAAGCGCCCCCAGTCGATCGACGAGCCCGGCCGAGCCGCATTCGGCCTGCCCGTCGAGGGCGCTCAGGATGGCCGTCGCCGCTGCAGGGTTGCGGCGACGGCAGGCTCGACGTCCACGAAGCTAACGCGACCTGTGGGGTTGGCGACAGGTTCGAAACTTCAGTTCTCAATACTGTCAAAACTGTGGTGAAGGCCGATGAGAGCGCTCCCATGGCAACCATGCATGAAAGTTGGTAGTCAATTGAGAACTGTCGAGAGTTGATTGTGCTCACGGGCTGTCGATCGGGTGACAATGGCGGTAGTATCCATCATTCTATGCGGTCCCATTGAAATCTGCTGGGAGGGTAATTCTTGTTCATGCGTCCCCGCGGAGCGATTCCCTTGATTGCGGTAGCGGTTCTCCTGGCGGCCTGTGGTGAATCCGGCGCAGATCCCGCGAACTCCGCCGGGAAATTTCACGGCGGCCCTGGAGTGACGCAGGACAAGATCTACCTGGGTGTTCTGAGTGACCTTTCCGGCCCCTTCGCCTCAGGAGGGAAGAACGTCACCGAGGGCAATCAGCTGTTCGTTGACAAGGTGAACTCCGAAGGCGGCATCTGCGGTAGGAAAGTCGAGCTGATCGTACGGGATCACGCTTTCGACGCCGAAAAAGGAAAGAAGGAGTACCTGGACCTGGAGCCGGAGGTGCTCGGATTCGTCCAGCTCGTCGGAGCGCAGATCGCCGAGTCGATCGAGGACGACATTCTCCACCAACAGGTCCTGACGGCGCCGACCTCGTGGAAAAGTGCCCTGCTCGACAACCCCTACATGATGGTGGTCGGAGCGACCTACAAGGTCGATGTCATGAACGGCATCGAACACCTGATGCGGGAGGGTCTGCTGGCCCGCGGAGACACGGTGGGGCACCTGCGCATCAGCGACGAGAACGAATATGGTGACGACGCCGTCGCCGGTAGTTCCTTCGCTGTCAAGCAGCTCGGCCTCAATCTGACGCAGGCGGCACTCAAGGACGCTGATCCGGACATGTCGCCGGGGATCGCGGCCTTCAAACAAGCGGGCGTGAAGGCGATCGTCCTGAGCACCAACCCGCGGCAGACTGCGAGTGCCGTCGCCGCCGCCGCGCAGCTCGGGCTCGCCGTTCCGATCATCATCAACAATCCCGGCTTCGCCCCTGAGCTGTTGCAGGGGCCACTCGCGGCGGTCATGGAGCGTCAGGTCTTCGTGCTGTCGTCCGTCGCCCCCTTCGATGCGGCGATTCCTGGCTCCCGCCAGGTCGCGATGGAGTACCGGTCGACTTTCCCGCAGGGAGTTCCGTCCATGGCGGTCAACTACGGCTACCTGGTCGGGCTGAGCTTCGGCTCGGTGCTGAAGCGGGCCTGCGAACGCCAGGACTTCTCCCGCGAGGGCGTCCAAAAGGCGTTCCGCGAGGTCGAAAGCGTGGAGTCGGGCGGCATTTCCGTACCACTGAGGTTCTCCATCACCGGCAGGCCGTCCGCGACGCAGACGTTCGTGCTCCGGCCCGACTCCAAGGTGCCGGGAGGGCTCACGATCGCCAAGAACCAGTTCGAGTCGGAGGTGGCCAGGCGAGCCGGTCGGTAATGCCTGGAGCAACTCCACGTGGCACTACGTCCTGCCGCGGGGCAGGGTGGGTGTCATGGAGTACACCAACCTCGGTCGCAGCGGCCTGTCCGTCTCCCGCCTGTGCCTCGGCACGATGAACTTCGGTCCCGAGACCTCCGAGGCCGACAGCCACGCGATCATGGACCGCGCCCACGAGCACGGCCTGAACTTCTTCGACACGGCCAACGTCTACGGCTGGAAGCAGGGCGAAGGCGTCACCGAGAACATCATCGGCCGCTGGTTCGCCAAGGGCGGCACCCGTCGCGAAAGGACGGTCGTCGCCACCAAGCTCTACGGCAGCATGGGTGACTGGCCCAACGAGAACAAGCTGTCGGCGCTGAACATCCGCCGAGCCGCCGACGCGTCGTTGAAGCGCCTGCAAACGGACTACATCGACCTGTACCAGATGCACCACGTCGACCGCGACACGCCGTGGGACGAGATCTGGGAAGCCTTCTCCGTGCTGCGCCAGCAGGGCAAGGTCATCTACTTCGGCTCGTCGAACTTCGCGGGCTGGCACATCGCCCAGGCCGCCGAGGCCGCGCGCACGCGCGGTTTCCTCGGCCTCGTGTCCGAGCAGTCGATCTACAACCTGATGACCCGCTGGGTCGAGCTGGAGGTCCTGCCGGCGGCCAAGCACTACGGCCTCGGCGTCATCCCGTGGTCGCCGCTGCACGGCGGCCTGCTGGGCGGCGTCCTGCGCAAGCAGCGCGAGGGCGGCGCTTCCCGCAGCGCGTCCGGCCGGTCCGCGGACGCGCTGGAGAAGTACCGCGACACGATCGATGCCTACGAGAAGCTCTGCGCCGAACTAGGGGAGGACCCGGCGAACGTCGGTCTCGCCTGGTTGCTGCACCAGGAGGGCGTGACCGCGCCGATCATCGGGCCGCGCACCGTCGAGCAGCTCGACAGCTCGTTGCGTGCCGCGGAGTTGAAGCTCGACGCGGACGTGCTGGCGAAGCTGGACGAGCTGTTCCCGGCACCGGCTCCGAACGGGTCGAAGCCGGCTCCGGAGGCCTACGCCTGGTAGCCGTCGCTAGTCGGTGGCCAGGACGATCGTCTCGTTCGCGGGGAGTCTGCCGTCGGCGCGTCGTTCCATGATCGACAAGCCGACGGCGATCCTGCGGAAGTGCACAGCGTGTTCGTGGCTGGTCTCCAAAGCCAGGCACAACGCGGCGATCCGCAACTCCTTCGCGAGTCGTCCGGTCAGCGGCCTGGTCCTGGAGAAGACCGCATCGACGACGCTGATGAATTCGTGCTGGACGGCTTGCCCCCAGACCGTCAGCGGAGCGCTTCGGGCGAGGTCGACATCGCGGGTGCCAAGGCCGGGATGTGCGACGATGGTGAAGTCGTCCGCATAGCCGACCAGGTCGCCGAAAGCGCTGAGGAACCCGGAGTGGGCGTCTTTCGCATACAGCTCTGACTGGCGGACGGTGTGGAACAGGGCTTGGCCGATCGCGTTCTCGAACACCGAGACTCGCGGAAACTGGCCCAGCTTCAACACCTCCAGCCCTGGTGCGTTTGGCACGTACAGCACCGATCCCGGTGCCGCCAGGGCCTTCTTGGCTATGACCAGGACCGCGATGATGTCGGTCAGTGACGCCAAATCGTCTTCCGTTTCGTCGCGCAGTGTGGAAGATGAAAGCTCGGGAGGCTCAACGCCGCTCAGGAGACGTTCCGTGTCGTCGACCCACACGCCGAGTGAGCCGAGGTTCTTGGCCAATGACAACGTGCTCAACTCCGCGCTGCGGGCGAGGCGGAAGGTCTGTTCGACCGCGATGACTTCGTTGACCCAGTCGACGAATGCCTTCGCATCCTCGTGCCACACGCCCTGAACCGGTTCGTCAGGGCCGACGAATGGCCCCTGGGCGACGCGGTGTGGCTGGGATTCGAGGAACAGACGGTAGATGCGGTTGGTCACGGGCGCAGTGCACACGCGCGTGCCCTGGTCGGTGCGGATAACTTTGCGCAGATGCCGTGAGACCACGACCTGGGTCATGAGTCCGCGCATCGCCGGGTCCGAGTCCGGCTTGAACGCCGTCTCCAGCAACTGGTCGAGCGCTGTGCGAAGCTCGGGATCCAGCTCGTTGCTCTCGTCCGCGCAGTCGAACGCCAGTGACAGCGCCCGAACCGTGCCGGAGTCGAGGCACGCCTGGACGACCGGGTCGGCGTTGGCGCGCGCGACGTGCAGCAATGTCGTCTCGCGCCACCACACGTCGTCGACGTTGTCCACCAACACCTGCGTCAGCTGCTTCTCGCGGATGTGGTGTGCCGCCAGATATTCCTGGAACGTCAGGTGCGCGAAGGCGAAGAGGTCGCGCTCACGTTCCAGCAGCAGGCCGCTGGACGTCATGTCCGCGAGGAAGTCGTCCTCGTTGGTCGTGCGTGCCATGCGCCGGAGGAACGGGCGAAACTCGATCTTGATGCGGTAGCGACTGATGTCGCGGAGCTGGCGGCTCATCATGGTGTGGGCCAGTTCGCTGAGGAGCGTCAGCTTCTGGTCGCCGGTCAGCTCCGACGTGAGTTTCTTGGCTTCCTGCCGTCGCCACAGCAGCACCTGGCAGATCTCGTTGTACAGGTCCACCCGGCTGCCGGGCAGCGCGCCGCGGAATTTGTGCACGTTCGCGATCATGGTGAGTAGCAACGGGTTCACGGTCAGCTCGTACAGCGGCGGGTTCTGGTGCAGGCGTTCGAGGAGGTCGGTCGCTTCCGCCTCCGCGCGCAGGGCCACTTCGGCGGATTTCGCGCCCGTGCTGCGCTTCTCGAACGCGAAGTACCAGCTGCGCACGAACCTGGTCACCTGCTGGTCGGTGAAACCGCGCACCTGCACGGCCGCCGCACCCGCGATCGGAGCTGTTTGGTAGCCCTGCGGCCGGGAGGTGATCACGAAGTCGTTGTGGCGGTAGTTCTGGACCTGGTGCTCGATCCAGTCCGACACCACGCGCCGGTTGCCTTCGTGGGCGACCTCGTCCAGGCCGTCGAGCAGGACGACGCACGAGCCGGCGCGCAGCCTCTTCGCGAACCAGCCCGGCGGAGCCTCGCGGTGGATCAGATCCGGCAGCGCGACGCCCTCCGTGATCGCCTGGACGTGGTCGCGCAGGTAGAGCAGCACCGGGATGCGGCGCCGGCGTCGGCGGCGGGTCCGGCAGACCAGCAAGGCCGTGTGGCGCAGGAGAGTCGTCTTGCCGCAGCCCGGTGCGCCGATCACCGCGAGCAGTACGGCTTTCGGCCGGTCGATCAGGTCACCGATGAAGTGCCGGTCGGGCTGGACGTGCTGGTGCCCCAGCACATCCGAGGGCACGTTCGAGGGGTCGCTGAGCACGAGGCTGACGTCGACGAAGACCTCGTCCAGTTCGGGCGTGTAGAAGCCGATCGTGGCGAGGCCCTTGAGGTCGATGAACCTCAGGCTGCCGAGCACCGACTCGTGGTAGCGGCGCTCGAACCCGGACAGGCGCCGCCGGAGGCTTTCGTCGATCGACTTGGCGATCGGGTCCTTCCAGCGGTTGCGCAGCTCGTCAGCTGTGCCGCCGGCGAGCTTGCCCACGAAACCGAGTCCCACGACCACGAGCTCGTACGCCGCGAGCAGCAGCAACGCCTGAACTGGGTGTGCCTTGGCCCAGGTCTGCAGGAAGGCGAAGGCAGCGGCCGGTGGTGCGACGGCCGCGCCGAGCAGGCCGAGGATCTTCCCCATTCTCCTCTAGTCGCCGCAGGGGCACGGGGTGTGACGTTATTCGCGGTGACTAGTCCTCGAAGTCGTCCTCGTCATCGCGCGCCAGATACGTGGCGAAGCGCTCGATGGCGGTCTCGAAGTCGGGGTTGGCGTCGACGAAAGCACGCAGCTTGTCGGCGAGCAGCGCAAAGCTGATCTCCTCCTCGCCGCGCCGCTTCTCGAGCTCCTCGATGCCGCGATCCGTGAAGTACATGGCAGAACTCCTCTGCAGTGCTGAAGAAAACGAGCCGCCGGACCCCAAGGGAATCCGGCGGCTCGTTCGCTTCAGTTCCGGCTTACTCGAACGCGCGGGTGATGATCTCGCGCTGCTCGACCTCGTGCACCTTGCTCGAACCGGCCGACGGGGCGGCCATCGGGCGGCGCGACACGCGGCGGACGGTGCCCAGGTGCTCGGGCAGCAGCTCCGGCAGGGCCAGGCCGTAGAACGGCCAGGCACCCTGGTTCGCCGGCTCCTCCTGCACCCAGCGGACGTCCTTCGCGTTCGGGTAGCGGTCCAGGGTCTCGGTCAGCTTGCGGGCCGGGACCGGGTAGAGCTGCTCGACGCGCACGATCGCCACGTCGCCGCCGCCGCGCTTCTCGCGCTCGGCGTGCAGCTCGTAGGAGATCTTGCCGCTGCACAGCAGGACCTTGGTGACCGCGTTCGGGTCCTTGATCGTCGGGTCGTCCATCACCGAGTGGAAGCGGTCGCTGATGAACTCCTCGGTGCCGCTGACGGCTGCCTTGAGGCGCAGCATCGACTTCGGCGTGAACACCACGAGCGGCCGGTCGACGCCGTCGAGGGCGTGGCGGCGCAGCAGGTGGAAGTAGTTCGCCGGGGTCGACGGGACGGCGACGGTCATGGAGCCCTCGGCGCACAGCTGCAGCCAGCGCTCGATGCGGCCCGACGTGTGGTCGGGGCCCTGGCCCTCGTGGCCGTGCGGCAGCAGGATCACGACGTCGGAACGCTGACCCCACTTGGCCTCACCGGACGAGATGAACTCGTCGATGATCGGCTGCGCGCCGTTGACGAAGTCGCCGAACTGCGCCTCCCACAGCACCAGCGCCTGCGGGTTCGCGACCGAGTAGCCGTACTCGAAGCCGACCGCCGCGAACTCCGACAGCACCGAGTCGTAGACCATGAACTTGCCCTGGTCGTCCGACAGGTTCTGCAGCGGCGTGTACTCGTCGCCGGTCTTGCGGTCGACCAGGGTCGCGTGCCGCTGCACGAACGTGCCGCGGCGCGAGTCCTGACCGGCCAGGCGGACCTTGCGGCCCTCCATCGACAGCGAGCCGAGCGCGAGCAGTTCCGCGAACGCCCAGTCGATGCCGCCCTCGCGCGCCATCTTCGCGCGGCGCTCCAGCACCGGCTTGACGCGGGCGTGCGGGGTGAAGCCGTCCGGCAGGTTCACGTGCGCGTCGGCGATGTGCTCCAGCACCTCGCGCGAGATGCCGGTGGGCAGCTTCGCCGGGACCTGCTGCTCGGCCTCCACCGACGGGCTGACCGTCACCGGGTGCTTCTCGAGCTCGCGGACCTCGTTGAAGACGTGCTCCAGCTGGCTGGAGAAGTCCTGCAGCGCCTTCTCGGCCTCTTCGACGGTGATGTCGCCGCGGCCGATCAGGGACTCGGTGTAGGTCTTGCGGACCGAGCGCTTCTGGTCGATCACGTCGTACATCGCCGGCTGCGTCATCGAGGGGTCGTCGCCCTCGTTGTGGCCGCGGCGGCGGTAGCAGACCATGTCGATCACGACGTCCTTGTGGAACGCCTGGCGGTAGTCGACGGCCAGCTTCGCGACCCAGTAGCAGGCCTCGGGGTCGTCGCCGTTCACGTGGAAGACCGGCGAGCCGATCATCTTCGCGACGTCGGTCGAGTACTTCGAGGACCGCGAGTGCTCCGGCGCGGTGGTGAAGCCGACCTGGTTGTTCACGACGATGTGGACGGTGCCACCGGTGCGGTAGCCGCGCACGAGCGCCAGGTTCAGCGTCTCGGCGACGACACCCTGACCGGCGAAGGCCGCGTCACCGTGCATGGCGACCGGCAGGACGGGGAAGACGTCGCCGCCCCGGTCGATCAGGTCCTGCTTGGCGCGCACGATGCCCTCGAGCACCGGGTCGACGGCCTCGAGGTGCGACGGGTTCGCGGTCAGCGACACCTTGGTCTCGCCGTCGCCGAACATGCGGAAGTACTTGCCCTCGGCACCGAGGTGGTACTTCACGTCGCCGGAGCCGTGCGCCTGACCGGGGTCGAGGTTGCCCTCGAACTCGCGGAAGATCTGCGAGATCGGCTTGCCGACGATGTTCGCGAGCACGTTCAGCCGGCCGCGGTGCGGCATGCCGATGACGACCTCGTCGAGCTCGTGCTCGGCGGCCTTGTCGAGCACCGCGTCGAGCAGCGGGATGACGGTCTCGCCGCCCTCCAGCGAGAAGCGCTTCTGGCCGACGTACTTCGTCTGCAGGAACGTCTCGAACGCCTCAGCCGCGTTCAGCTTGCTGAGGATGTACTTCTGCACGGTGGCCGGCGGCTTCTCGTGCGGAACCTCGACGCGGTCCTGGATCCAGCGGCGCTCTTCGGGCTCCAGGATGTGCATGTACTCGACGCCGACGGTGCGGCAGTACGAGTTGCGCAGCACACCGAGGATGTCGCGCAGCTTCATCCGCTCCTGGCCGGCGAACCCGCCGACCGGGAACTCGCGGTCGAGGTCCCACAGCGTCAGGCCGTGGCTGAGCACGTCCAGGTCGGCGTGGGAGCGCTGGCGGTAGTTCAGCGGGTCCGTGTCGGCCATCAGGTGGCCGCGGGTGCGGAACGCGTCGATCAGCTCGATGACGCGGGCCGTCTTGTCGACCGCGCCCTCAGGGATGTCGGCGACCCAGCGGATCGGCTCGTAGGGCAGCCGCAGCGACGCGAAGATGTCGTCGTAGAAGCCGTCCTCGCCGAGCAGCAGCTGGTGGATCCGCTTGAGGAACTCGCCCGACTCCGCACCCTGGATGATGCGGTGGTCGTACGTGGAGGTCAGCGTGATGATCTTGCTGACGCCCATGTCGGTCAGGGCCTGCTCGCTGGTGCCCTGGAAGTGCGCGGGGTACTCCATCGCGCCGACGCCGATGATCGCGCCCTGACCGGACTGCAGCCGCGGCACCGAGTGGTTCGTGCCGATCGTGCCGGGGTTGGTCAGCGAGATCGTGGTGCCGGAGAAGTCGTCCGCCGTCAGCGAGCCGGAGCGAGCCTTGCGGATCAGGTCCTCGTAGGCCTGCCAGAACTGCGTGAACGTCATGTTCTCGCAGCCCTTGACCGACGCGACGACCAGCGTGCGCTGCCCGTCCTTGCCGGGCAGGTCGATCGCCAGGCCGAAGTTCACGTGCTCCGGCGTGACGACGAACGGCTTGCCGTCGACCTCGGCGTAGTGCCGGTTCAGGTTCGGGTAGGCCTGCAGCGCCCGGACCACCGCGTAGCCGATGACGTGCGTGAAGGAGACCTTCCCGCCGCGCGTCCGCTTCAGGTGGTTGTTGATGACGATGCGGTTGTCGGCCAGCAGCTTGGCGGGCACGGCGCGCACGCTGGTCGCGGTCGGAACGGTGAGCGACAGCTCCATGTTCTTCGCGATCGCGGCGGCGGCACCGCGCAACTGCTTCTGCTCGGGCTGCGCGCTCGGCGTGACCGGCGCGGCCTTCGCGGCCTGCTGCGGCGCGGGCTTGCCGGTCTGCGGCAGCGTGGCCGCGGGCTTGGGCTGCGCGGCCGGCTTGGGTGCGGCGGGCGCGGCCTTGCCGTTGTCGGCGGCCGGCGGCGTCACGGTCGCGGTCGTGGTGGCCGTGGCACCACCCGCGCTGGCCGTGGCGGCGGCACTGCCGTTGCCGCCCGCACGCTTGTAGTCGGCAAAGAAGTCATGCCATGCCGGGTCTACGGATGACGGGTCCGCGAGGAACTGCTCGTACATCTCCTCGACGAGCCACTCGTTCGGCCCGAATTGTGACGCAGGACTGCTGCTGGACACGGCTGGCGCTCGCCTCTATCCATCTCGCTCTTGGTGTTGACTCATGCGGTAGTCAGGCTAGTCCCCCTGGCCCGGGCCTTCACACGCTGGAGGCACCTGGCAAGGAGTGCTCTGTCACAGGATCGATCAGGACGGCCCCGTCGTCACCCGCAGTTGAGCAATTCTTGATGTGTGTCTCACTACGTCGCCTCCCTTTCGGGTATTGCTCACTGAGCTGTTGGACGGGCATACGCACCGAGCGCAGTGATCAGTTCACGATGGTGGCTGTCGATGCGGTGAGCGCGACCGAACGTATGTTCGGTACGGTCGCCCAGGTGAAACTGGTGGTGCAGGTGAAGCTGCTGCCAACGCCCGCTCAGGCGGCGGCGCTGGCGGCGACCCTGCAACGAGGCTGCGCGCTATGCGTCACAGGTGGCGTTTGAGCGGGACGTGAAGTCTCGTGACGAGCTGCAGAAACTCTGCTACCACAAGATCAAAGATCAGTTTGGCCTCTCTGCGCAACCGGCGGTGCGGGTGATCAAGAAAGTCGTCGACGCCTACACCTCCATGTATGGCGAGTATCCGAACGGGAAAGGCTCGACGGACAGAAGTCCAGGCGCCGTGTCAAGGCAGACTTGAAGCCGGTCGACTTTCGCGAAGCGGCAGCGCAGCCGTTCGACGACGTCCAGTTCACTGGCTCGGCTGATCAGCTCTCGACGCTGCGCACCCACCGCCGGGGCGAGTCGGATTTGCTGTTCCGCGACGGTGCGTGGTTCCTGATCGCCGCCTGCGAAGTACCAGAGACGCCCCAGTTCGAACCCACCGACTGGATCGGTGTGGACCGCGGCATCGCTCTGGAGGAATTCCAGGGCATCCGCGACCGGGTACGGCTCCACCGGCACCAGCGAGCCACCCAGTCCAGTTGGCCCTTCTACCAGCTCGAACGACAGATCACCTACAAAGCCCGCCGGGCCGGGGTGCCGGTACTACTGGTGGACGCCCGCTACACCTCGCAAATGTGCCCCATGTGCAAGCACACATCTCGCTCGAACCGGCCTGCCAGGGACTCGTTCTCTTGCCGCTGGTGTGGTCTCGCTGGGCCCGCCGACTTCGTCGCCGCCGTGAACATCCGCGATCGGGCACGGCGTGCGTGGGTACTTGTCAACGTGCCTTATCGACCGCTGCCTGAGCAGTTGCCGGTAGATGCGGCCCGCACGCCACAGCCAGTGGCAGACGAGGAACGTGACTGGCTTGAAGGGGCGAGCGCGCGCTCG
>NZ_MUYM01000126.1 GCF_002150765.1 Lentzea kentuckyensis | reverse complement strand
CCCCAACGACTCCGCCTGCCCCGACACCCCCGCCGGACGCCCGCCGCAGCCCACCACATCACTTCACACGTGCCCCCAGCACCTGCACGGGCGCTGCCGGCTGCCCACCGCACCACTCGGCGCCCAGTGGCTCACCCACACCAGGCACCGGCGCCCGCAGCACTACCCACACCCGGCCTCAAGACCCATCACCGCGCCCGCCGCCATCCGCCGCGCTCCTCACGCCAGCACCCAGCACCCACACGGGCGCTGCCAGCCGCCCACCGCACCACTCCCGCCCGACTTCACCCACGCCAGACACCGGCAGCACCGCCCCGCCCGGCCTCAGGACCCACACCGCACGCCCGCCGCCATCCGCCGCACCACTCACGCCGGCACCCGCGCCGAGATCGCCGTCCCCCCACCCGGCTCCGACTCCACGAACAACGCCCCGGACAGCCGGTGCACCCGATGCCGCATCGCGGGCAGCCCGAACCCCGACGACGGCGTCGTGAGGTCGAAGCCCACGCCGTCGTCGCGCACGTCGAGGGTGACCACGTCCGCCATGTACGACAGGGTCAGGCCCACGCGCGACGCCGAGGCGTGCTTGGCCACGTTGGCCAGGGCTTCCTGGGCCGTGCGCAGCAGGGCGACCTCTACCTCGGGGTGCATCACGCGTCGAGAACCGGTCAGTGTGACCGACACCGGCACGCCGTAGACCGTGGACCAGCCCGAGGCCACCTCGTCGAGCGCTTCGGGCAGGGCCGCGGAGTCCAGGGCGGGCGGGCGGAGGGCGTGCACCGAGCGGCGGGCCTCTGCCAGGTTCGCGCGCGCCAGGTCTGCGGACACCGACACGCGGCGTTCCCAGTCGGCGGGGGTGGCCGCCGACAGTTGCGTGATGATGCCCGTCAGGCCTTGGGCCAGCGTGTCGTGGATCTCGCCGGCCAGGCGGTGGCGCTCGTCCTGCACGCCTGCTTCGTGGGCCTGCACCAGCAGCTGGGCGTGCAGGCCCTCGTTCTCCTCCAGCAGTTCCTTGCGCAGGCGGGACTGTTCGGTTGTCACGTGGCCGACGAACGTGAAGGTGCACGCCAGCACCACGAACACCAGCAACAGCAACCAGAAGGCCGCTTCCTCGCCCGCCGGTGGGTAGCCGCCGAACAACGACAGGGTTGCCAGCACAGCGGTCAGTGCCACCACGAAGAACATCCAGCGCCCACGCAACAATTCGCTCGCATAGACGTAGACCGCGTACGACACCGCGCCGAACATCTGCTCACGCAAGCCCAGCACCGCATAGAGCACGACCATGCCACCGACGAACACGGCCATGAGCTCCAGGCGATCGCGCCACGCGGGATGCAGCGTGAACCACCACAGCATCCACACGTAGCCGAACGCCACCACGCCGTAGGTGAACCAGCGCTCCGAGGCCGAGTCCACGGTGAAGATCGTGTACAGCACCGTGGTCACGGTCAGCACGAAGTACGGGATCAGGTTGGCGACGGCGGCGAGCCTGCGCTCCCACCTGTCCAACGCGGCCATGTCCACGAGCTACTCCCAGCGGAACGTTCTGGCCGCGACGGTACCCGCCACGAGGCTCACCAGCCCCATGATCGCGAGATGCCTCCAATCCGGCGCGCTGCCGAGCCACGCCTGTTGCAGCGCCTCCACACCGGGAGGCAGATACGAGCCGATCGTCTGAACCACCGAGGGCAGCATGAACCGCGGCAGGTACACGCCGCCGAAGAACATCAGCAGCATGAACACCACCGTCGCCCAGCCACCCGCCGTCCGCGCGTTCGGGGCCAGTGCGGCGATCACCAGGCCCAGCGCGAACGTCCCCGCGCTCCCCAGCACCACGGCACACGCCAGGCCGAGTGGATGGTGAGGCAGGTCGACGCCGAACACGACGTACCCCACCAGGATAGTGAGCAGCACCGACAAGATCGCCGCGCAGAAGTTGACCACCACCTGTCCCAGCAGCAACCGCGCTGGATGTGTGGGCGTCGTGGACAGCCGGCGGAGCACGCCCTTCTCCCGATACGTCGCCACGACCGCCGGCAACCGCTGCAACCCGATGAACACCAACGTGAACACGACGATCGACGA
Organism: Lentzea kentuckyensis; assembly: GCF_002150765.1. Taxonomy (GTDB): domain Bacteria; phylum Actinomycetota; class Actinomycetes; order Mycobacteriales; family Pseudonocardiaceae; genus Lentzea; species Lentzea kentuckyensis. The sequence goes on along the minus strand of NZ_MUYM01000126.1, from coordinate 13,465 downwards.
CAGGTAGCTGTCGATGAACCGAAGACCGCCGAACTTCGGATCAGGTGTCCGCAACGCCGGAATCGCCCCCAGGCCGAGCAGCAACAGGGTCGGGAACAGCAGAGCGAACACGGAATTCAGCCGATCGCGAACGAACAGCCGAGCCTCGACCTCAATGATTCGCAACATCACTACCCCCGGTCAGCTCGACGTAGGCGTCGTCCAGCGACACCTGGTCCACGCGCAGTTGCCGCGCCACGATCTGCTTGCGCGCCAACAAGGAAGTCACGGCGTGCAGCAGGTTCTCCGACCCGCTGACCACGACCTGTTCCCCCACCGACGACACCTCGGTGACCTCCGGCAACGCCTGCAGCAAAGCCAGATCCAGACCAGCGGACGGCACGAACCGGACCCGGACCGAACCGTCCACCCGCGACACCAGCCCGGAAGGCGTGTCCAGCGCCGCGATCCGCCCGTCGCGGAACACCGCCACCCGGTCGCAGAGCCGTTCGGCCTCCTCCATGAAGTGCGTGACCAGCACGATCGTCACGCCGGCCGAGCGCACCTCCTCGACGACCGACCACGTGTCCCGCCGCGCCTGCGGATCCAGCCCGGTCGTGAGCTCGTCGAGAATCGCCACCCGCGGCGACCCGATCAACGCCAGCGCGATCGACAGCCGCTGCTTCAACCCGCCGGACAGCTGCCCGAACTCCGCCTTCAGGTGCGCCGACAGCCCCAGCCTCGCGGACCAGTCCGCAGGCTCCGGGTAGAACGACGAGAACAGCGACAACGCCTCGCCGACCCGAATCCGTTCGGGCAGCTCCGACGACTGCAGCTGCACCCCGATCGCCGACCGCACGTCAGCGGGCGCCCGCCCCAGCACGGACACGCTCCCCCGGTCCGCCTTCCGCAGCCCCGCCACGCACTCGACGGTCGTCGTCTTGCCGGCCCCGTTCGGCCCCAGAATGCCGAAGATCTCCCCCTCGGCGACCTCGAAGGACACCGAGTCCACCGCGATCTTCGGTCCGTACCTCTTGCCGAGGTCGCGCACTTCGATGATTGCCATGCCACCAACGATCGGGCAGCGCCGAGCAAAGATCATCGAACAGCCGGCGACCCCGGCATCAACCGATCGGTTGATGCCGCTACTCAGTCTCCAGAAGGGCGGCCCGCAACGCGCCGGTCAGCCGCGCGACGGGTTCCGGCACCGGTCCGGGCAACCGTGCGAGCAGAACCCGGCGCTGCTCGGCGGGCCCGCCCCGCACCGGCAGGATCCGCACACCGGCAGGCACCACGGTCACGAACGCGGCGGGAACCGTCGTGATCCCGAACCCCGCCGCCACCAGCTGCAGCTTGGCCAGCCAGTCACGCGCGGCGTGCGCGACCACGGGCCGTTCGTCCAACCCAGGCCACACGCCCATCACCAACTGGTCACCGGGCCCGGCGATCCACCTCTGCCCCCGCAGATCGGCGACGTCGACGAAGTCGTTGCGCGCCAACGGGTGTGCCGCCGGAAACGCGACTCGCAAGCTGCGTTCGACCAGAACGTCGACCTCCAGCGCGGGCGTCTCGTCGTCGGGCGCACGATACGGCGGTGACGACGCGATCAACGCAACGTCCAACGTGCCCGCACGCAACGCGCGCACCAACGCCGGTGTGCTGCCCTCACGCGTGACAACCGTGATGGACGGATGGGTGCGCCCCAACGTCAACAGCGCCTGAGGCACCAGCCACGCGCCGGCCGTCGCGAACCACCCGAGCCGGACCGTGCTCACGTCCTCCGGCAGACCCGCGAGCTCCCGCGCACCCGCGTCGACCTCGTCCACCACGGCGGCAGCGCGCCGCAGCACGAGCCGCCCGGCCGGTGTGAGCCGCACGCCGTCGAACCGCCGCTCCAGCAACACCGCGCCGGCCGCGCGTTCCAGCGAGGCGATCTGCCGTGACACCGCCGACTGCGTGTAGCCCAGGGCGGACGCGGCCGCGGTCAGCGTGCCGCGCTCAGCCACCTCGCGGAACACCCGCAGGGCGACCAGTGACGCATCGGTCAGAGCCATGACGTCTACGCATATCCCAGTTGACATACTTTCGCTACCCGCATGACCAGTCCGAGCCTAGCGTCGAAGACATGATCACAACAGAGTTCGGCGCCCGACCATGACGATCGCACTGGTCACCGGCGCCACCCAGGGCCTCGGCCTCGCCCTGGCCGAAGGGCTCGCGCAACGCCTCACCGTCTACCTCACCGGCCGCGACCGGGACCGGATCAGCACCGCCGTCCAGACCGTCCAAGGCGGGGCCGAGGTCCGCGGCGAGCTCCTCGACGTCGCGGATCCCCACGCCGCGGCCGAAGTCGCCCGGCAGATCGAAGCACGGCACGGCGGCATCGACATCATCTTCGGCAACGCGGTGATGCGCATCGGCCCCGACGACAACCCGCGCGAGATCATCGACACCTACACCGAGGTCAACAACTTCGGCACCACGAGGCTGCTCAAAGCCTTCGCGCCGATCCTCAACGACAACGGCAGGTTGCTCGTCGTGGCCAGCTCACTGGGCACCCTGCACCACCTGGCACCGGTGCTGCACAGGCGGTTCACCGAACCGTCCTCTTTGGACGAGATCGACGAGCAGATCGCGAACTGGCGCGACGGCACGAAAGAAGGCAGCGTCGGGGCGTGGCCCGCGTTCGTGAACATCCCGTCCAAGGTCGGCCAGGTCGCCGCCGTCCGGGCGCTCGCCCGGCAACGCCGGCAAAGCGACGAACAACGAGGCATCCTGATCGCCGCCGTCTGCCCAGGAATGATCAACACCCCGACATCCGCACTGTGGTGGGACGTCAGCACCGCGCCCACCCCGGCGCAAGCCGCCCAAGCGTTGCTGGACCTCGCCCTGAACCCGGTGAAATCCGAGTACTACGGCGAACTCGTCCGCCACGGCGAGGTGGTGCCGTTCAGCTGATGGGCTGGTCCAGCCCGTGCACGACCTGGTCGAGGAGCGTCTGGATGACCGCCTCGTTGTGCTCGTTGCGGCCCGGCGTGATCATCCGGGACGTCGCCTCGACCATCGCGTGCACGAGCATCGCCCGCATCGGCGCACGCTGCACCCCGGCCGTTTTGAAGACACCGACCAACGGCGCCAACAACCGTTCGTGCTCGGCCCGGATCTGCTCGCGCGAGGCGTCCGGCAGCGTGTGCGCGGACAACGCGACCACCGCCCCGTGGCTGCCGTCGGTGATGATCGCCAGCTCGGTGCGCAGGTACGCCTCGATCTTCTCCGGCACGGACCCGGCGCTGTTGACCGCGTCCTCCAGCTTGTCCGCCCACTCCGGCAGCGCGTCGGACACGATCGCCGCGACCAGTTCCTCGCGCGACCGGAAGTACTCGTAGAGGCTCGGCCGGGACAACCCCACGCGTCTGGCGAGCGACGCGAGCGTCAGCGCCTCCGCTCCCTCGGTCGCCACGATGTCCCGCCCCGCGTCCAGCAGGGCGCGCAACCGGTTGGCGCGGTGCTCCGCAACGGTGTCGGCACTGATCCTCGGCACCCCGGGATCGTATCGCGCTTGCTTTCCCGACGGTGTGTTGGAATAGTTCCCGACAGAGCGTCGGAATCGGGGAGGACCCACATGTTCATCGCGACGAACCGCCTGTTCGTCCCTGCCGAGCGGGCAGCGGAGTTCGAGGACCACTTTCGCGACAACATGCGCACGTTCCTGCCCGGCGTCCCCGGCCTGCTGCGCAGCACGCTGCTCAAGCCGACGAAGGACGACCAGCCGTACGTGTCGGTCAACGAGTTCGAGTCAGAGGAGCACTTCCTCGCCTGGGTCGCCTCCGACTCGTTCCGCGAGGCGCACAAGCGCAACCGCGGCATCGCCCGGCACGTCACGGGCAACGCCGTCGAGACCTTCCAGCACGCCGAGGACATGGTGCTGCCCCAGCAGCGCACCGAGGCGTGAGAGCGCGGCCCTGCTCTCTCACAAAGTGGGAAGCAGGGCCTTCATCCGGTTGATCTCGTCGGACTGCGTGGCGACCACGTCGTCCGCCATCTCCTCGACCTGGACGTTGGTGCCGGCCCCGCGCACGTCCGTCGCCATCTTGATCGCACCCTCGTGGTGCTTGATCATCAGCTCCAGGAACATCCGGTCGAAGTCCTTGCCGCGGGCGGCCCCCAGCGCGTTCAACTGATCCTGCGTCGCCATGCCGGGCATGGTGCTGTGGTCGGTGTGCCCGCCGACGATGTTGAACGTGCGCTGCCACTGCTTCATGGCGCCGATCTCGGGCTCCTGGCTGTACCGGATGCGGTCGGCCAGCCCCTTCACCGTCGCGTTCTCCGCCCGCTCGGGGGCGAACCGCGTCATCGCGAGCGCCTGCTCGTGGTGCGCGATCATCATGTCCACGTACTGGCGGTCGGCGTCGTTGGGCGGCGGCGGAACCGCACGGGTCGCGTCCGATGGCGCCAACGTCGGCGCCGAACCTCCAGGCGTGTCCGGCGCGATGACCGGCGCTGCATCAGGTGCCGATGTACAGCCCGCCAACAGGGCGAATGCCGCCGCGAAGACCAGAACCCCAGAACGCATGCTTCGGACAATACAGTTCACCGAGCCGTCGCTTCGCGCACCGGCGGTCGACCGAATTGTCCAGCTCTTCGTCTGTGGACAAAGAGTGCAGAACCCTCCGAAAGACGCTGGCCCTTAGCAAGGCGAAAGGGTCATACTCCCCCTCACCAACCCGTACTGAGGGGGTACAGCAGTGACTTCACGCGAAACGGCCCGGCGGCGCAGAGCGCCTTTCGCGGTTCTGGGGGCGCTCGCACTGACGCTGTCAACGTTGACGGCGCCCGCGTCCGCCGAGCCTGACCTTCCCGCCGACGGCAAGGGGCTGAGCGAGGCTCAGCTCGAGGCCCAGGCGGAAGCGGTCAACGGCATTCCTGGCGTCGACGAGATCAGCCGTAGCCGCAACATGGTCCCGGTCGCCCACCTGGACAAGCAGGCTCCGCTCGACGCCACACAGACCGACATCGCGTTCCAGGACAACTACGCGTTCGTCGGCAACTACAACGGCTTCGTCATCTACGACATCCGCAACCCGAAGAAGCCGACCATCAAGAGCCAGGTGCTCTGTCCCGGCTCGCAGAACGACGTCTCGGTGTACGGGAACCTGCTGTTCCTGTCGACCGACTCGTCACGCAGCGACAACTCCTGCAACAGCGTCGCGCAGCCCGCCACGATCAAGGAGTCGTGGGAGGGCATCAAGGTCTTCGACATCAGCGACAAGGCAGCCCCGAAGTACGTCGCCGCCGTCGAGACCGACTGCGGTTCGCACACCCACACGCTGGTGCCGGGCAAGAACAAGAAGGACGTGTACCTCTACGTCTCGTCCTACTCGCCCAACGCCACGTTCCCGGACTGCCAGCCGCCGCACGACAAGATCTCGATCGTCAAGGTCCCGGTGAAGAACCCGGCGGCGGCCTCGCTGCTCAAGGCGCCGGTGCTCTTCCCGGACGGCGCCAACCAGGGCAAGCCCGGCACGATCGAGGACGGCTACGTCACGGCGACCTCCGGTTGCCACGACATCACCGTCTACCCGCAGCTCGACCTCGCGGCCGGCGCGTGCATGGGTGACGGCGTCCTCTGGGACATCTCCGACCGGGAGAACCTGGTCGAGATCAACCGGGTGCAGGACGACGCGCACTTCGCGTTCTGGCACTCCGCGACGTTCAACAACAGCGGCACCAAGGTCGTCTTCACCGACGAGCTCGGTGGCGGTGGCGCCGCGACGTGCAACGAGAAGATCGGCCCGAACCGCGGTGCCAACGGCATCTACGACATCGTGGGCAAGGGCAACAACCGCAAGCTGGTCTTCAAGTCCTACTACAAGATCCCGCGCATGCAGGCGGACACGGAGAACTGCGTCGCCCACAACGGCTCGCTGATCCCGGTGCCCGGCAAGGACATCATGGTGCAGTCCTGGTACCAGGGCGGCGTCTCGGTGTGGGACTTCACGAACTCGAGCAAGCCGCGTGAGATCGGCTTCTTCGAGCGCGGCCCGATGCCGAACGGTGGCGGCGGCGGCACGTGGTCGACCTACTGGTACAACGGCTACATCTACTCCTCGGAGATGGGCCGCGGCTTCGACGTGATCGACATGCGCGACCCGCGCACGTTCGCGGCGAAGTTCTTCCGCACGGACGAGCTGAACGTGCAGTCCCAGGGCAACTTCTACCGCGGGTAGTCAGAAGCCTTGAAATCAGCGCGGCTGCCGACGTTCGGCAGCCGCGCTGATCGCTGTCAGGACCAGGGTCACCGCCACACCACCGAAAACCGCCCAGATCGGCGAGCCGGCGTCCATCGCCCACGCGACGACGACGGCCGTGAGCCCGTAACCCGCGCCGGTCACCGCGTACATCATCGAGAACCCGGCCGCGTGCGCGCCGACCGGAAGCCGTTCGCGCAAAGCAAGACTCCGCGTCACGAGCACGCCGGACTGGAACAACCCGGCCGCCAGCAACGCGCCCGCGATGCCCGGCAGGTTCGGGAACAACCCCACCGCGCCGACGCAGGTAGCGGTGATCACCAGCAGCACCAGTCCCTGCACCCGGAACGATCCGGGCCAGGGCCGCAGCCCGTACAGCACCGCACCCAGCGCGCTGCACGCGGCGAACCCCATGAGCAACGGCCCGATCCAGCCGATCGCGATCCCCCGGTGTTCCAGCAACGCCGGCAGCACCAGCTCAGCGACCGCCAGCTGCGCCAGCGCCGCCGCGCTCACCAGGTAGATCGGCCACGCCGACGCCACCACGCGCACCTTCGCCGTGCCGGAACGCGAAGTCACGTGCCCGCGCGGCAGGATGAACACCAGCCAGGCCGCGACGACGATCAACGACACGGACACCACGACGGGCGCACGGCGGTCGACGCTCAACGCCAGCACGGTGACCAGCGCTGGCGCCACCGCCCACACCACCTGCGTGATCATGGCGTCGAAGCCCATCGCCTTGGGCACCAACGAGTCCGGCACCAGCCCGAGCAGCATCGCGCGCAGCCCGCCCGGTGTCGTCGACGGCCCGGCGCCCGCGATCAACGCCGCGATCACCAGCACCGTCACGTTCGTGGTCAGCGCCAGCGTCGTAAATGCCGCGGCACCCACGAGCAGGCCGACCGACAGCTGGCCGCGCATCCGCGACGGGTCGAGGAACAGGCCCAGCAGCGCGGCACCGAGGACCTCACCGAGCACGTAGACCGCGACCAGCGACGCCGCCAGCACGTAACCGCCGGGCAGTCCCCTGGTCAGGAACACCATCATCAGCGGCGTCATCGACATCGGTAACTTCGCGGCGACCGTGACCACGGCGCACGCGAGCACGTCCCGGTTCGCGAGATCGCGGTAGCCGGCGGCGGAGATCGTCACTCGCCCAGCTCCTGGAACAGGGTCAGCTGCAGCCCGGCGGGCGCGGCGAGCCTGGCGTTCAAGGAGTTCCACGGCGTGCGCGTGGGTTCCGCGATCACCTCGGCACCCGCGGCTTCCAGCGATCGGGTCACCGCGGCGGAGTCGTCCACTTCGAACGCGACCCTGATGTGCCCGGCGACGCGCTTGCCCACCTCGACGTCGTCGATGAACTCCGCGTGCGGCGGGTCGGTGATCTCCAGCGTGGCCCGCCCGGCCTCCAGGATCGTGACCCGCCCGCCGTCGGACGCGAACGCGGCCCGTTGCTCAAGGCCGAGCACATCTCGGTAGAAACGCAGGGCCTCGTCGTAGTCGGCAGCGGTGACGACTAGGCGGAGTTCACGAACACCGGTCATGCACTGATCATCGCACCAGCCGTGTGAGGACCACGACAACCGCGGCGATACCCGCCGTGACGTGAATCGGCGCTGGTCCGAACGTCGCAGCGAGCACGGCGACGGAACCCAGCGGCAGCAGGTACTTGCGCGGCCCCGCCTGGCCGGGACAGTCCTGCACGTACCAGACGCACAGGAAGAAGATCGCGAGCGGCACCGTCGTGAACGCGGCGACCGTCGTGCCCGGCGCGTGCGCGAGGTGCAGGTCGTAGTCCACGGACGCGGCGAGGCCGGCGCCCAGCGCGGCGATCGACCCGAGGATGAACAGGTGTGCGTAACCCCAGAGGAACGCCTTCTTGAGGTTGTGCAGGTGGGACGGCGCCTCGAAGTAGATCCACCACACCGAGAACACGATGATCAGGCTCGCGGCCGCCAGCGAGATCAGGTTGACGCCGCTGTCGAAGCCCTTCTGGAACGCCATCGTGGCCGACAGGATGGACTCGCCGAGCACGATCAACGTGAAGAGACCGTGCCGTTCCGCGATGTGGTGCGGGTGCCAGGTGGTCGCCTCCGCCCGTTCCGCCCACACCGGCACCAGCAGTTCGCCGATCATGAAGAGCACCCACAGCGGGAACTGCAGGCTCGGCGGCGCGACGAGCACCCACAGCACCCAGAGCACCTGCATGCCGGCGATGCCGCCGGCGTAGCGGCGCGTGCAGTTGCGGTGCGACGGGTTGTCCCGCGACGCCCGCAGCCAGTGCGCGACCATCGCGAGCCGGATGACGACGTAACCGCCGACGACGATGCGGTAGTCCTGCCGCTCGAAGACGGCCGGGATGCCCGACGCGATGACGAGCACGCCGGCGATCTGGAACATCGTGATGATCCGGTACAGCGTGTCGTCGTTGTCGAACGCGCTGGCGAACCACGTGAAGTTGAGCCACGGCAGCCACAGCGCGAAGAACGCCATGCAGAACGCCAGCAGGCCGGCCCCGGCGTGGTTCTCCGACACCGCGTGGTGCAACGAGGCGGCGGCCTGGGCGACCGCCACCACGAAGCTCAGGTCGAACAACAGCTCCAGCGGCGTCGCGACCCGATGGGTCTCCGCCGTGTCGCGCGCGAGGAGCTTTCTGATCATCCCGGTACCACCATGATCCTTGATTCGCTGAGGTCGAGTGCGACCTGCGTGCCGGGCTGGAAAGCGGCCGCCTGGTTGGACGGCTGGTCGACCCGCAGGATCTGCTCGCCCACCCTGACAGAAATCCGCGTGACGGGCCCCAGGAACGACTGAGTCAGCACGTCCCCGACGATCTTGCCCTGAGTTCCGTCGTGCGTCGAGACACCGATGTCCTCGGGCCGCACGATGACGCGAACGTCGCTTCCGGACGGTTGGTCGTGCGTCGCGGGCACGGACACGCCGTTGATCACGACGGTCTGCCCCTCCGCCTTGCACTCCACCGAGTTCGTGACGCCGACGAACTGCGCGACGAACGCGGTCTTCGGTTCCCGGTACACGACAGAAGGCGTGTCCAGCTGCTCCAACCGCCCGTGTGACATCACGCCCACACGGTCGGAAACGGCGAGCGCCTCCTCCTGGTCGTGCGTGACGAACAGCGTCGTCATGCCGAGCTCCGTCTGAATGCGACGGATCTCGTCACGCAGCGACACACGGACCTTCGCGTCCAACGCGGACAACGGCTCGTCCAGCAGCAGCACGCGCGGCTGGATCGCCAACGCACGCGCGAGAGCGATGCGCTGCTGCTGACCACCCGACATCTGGTGCGGGTACCGGCCACCGAGGTGCCCGAGGCCGACCAGTTCGAGCAGCTCCGACGTGCGCTTCGGGTCGCTGTTCTTGCGCATCCTGAGTCCGAACGCGACGTTCTGCGCCGCGGTCATGTTCGGGAAGAGGCTGTAGGCCTGGAAGACCATGCCCATGTCCCGCTTGTTCGCGGGCACGCGGGTGATGTCCTTGCCGCCCACCGTGACCGTGCCCGAGTCCGAGGTCTCGAAGCCCGCGACGATGCGCAGCGCCGTCGTCTTGCCGCAACCGGACGGTCCGAGCAACGACACCAGTTCGCCCTCGGCCAGTTCCAGATCAAGACCGTCCAGCGCGACGTTGCCGCCGAAGGACTTGCGCAGTCCCTTGAGTTGCAGGTGGCTCATCGTCTTATTTACTCCCCTGCAAAGTATCTTCTTCGGCAACGGTCTGACGGCGCCGCTGGCCGACATAAGAGAGTGCGAACAGAAGGACGAACGCGAAGAGCAGGCTCAGCAACGACACCGCGATCGACACACCCGCGTTGCGCTTGCCGAGCAGGTTGACCTGCACCTGCAGCGTGTCGAAGTTGAGCAGCGACGCGATGGTGAACTCGCCGAGCACCAAGGCCACCGACAGCAGCGACGCACCGATGAGCGCGACACGGATGTTCGGCACGACGACCTTCCACAGCACCGTGAACCACGACGCACCAAGGCTGCGTGCGGCTTCCGCGAGCGTCTTCAGGTCGATCGCGGCAAGTCCGGCGTCGATCGCACGATAGGCGAACGGCAGCACCAGGATCGTGTAGGCGAACGTCAACGTCAGCGGTGAGTCGCCGAGGAAGTAGTTCACCCACGCGTAGAGCGGTGCCATGCCGACCACCAGCACGATCGCGGGGATCGCCAGCGGCAGCAAGCAGAGGAACTCCACGAGCCGTTGCAGCTGGGGCAGCCTGAGCCGGATCCACGCCATCGTCGGCACGAGCAGCACCAGCATCAGCACGGCGCTCGTAACGGACAACAGCAACGAGTTGACGAGCGCCTCCATCAGGCCTTCGTCGTCGACGATGGACGTCCACGACTCGAGGCTGCGGCTGCCGCCCTTGCCCCGCGTCGAGAACTCCGCCATCGCGATCAGCGGCAGGATGAAGTAGACGCCGAGGACCAGCAGGATGACCGTGCGCAGGACGCGCTGTTTCACTAGCGAACCCACTTGGCGACCCTTCTCTGCAGCAGCACGTTCACGCCCATCGCGATGCTGACCACGATCACCATGCCGAGGCCGAGCGCCTTGCCCAGGTTCTCCTGGCCGAGCACGACCTCACCGGTGAGGAAGCCGCGGATCTGCAGCGGCACGATCGGGCTGCCCTGCGAGACGAGCGCGGCGGCCGTGGCGTAGGCGCTGAAGGCGTTGGCGAACAGCAGGAGCAGCGCGCCGAGGAACGGCGGCAGCAGGATCGGGCCGCCGACGTGGCGCCAGTACGTCCAGCTCGTGCCGCCGAGGCTCGCGTTCGCCTCCCGCCACTGCGGACGCAGGCCGTCCAGCGCGGGCAGGAACACGATGACCATCAGCGGGATCTGGAAGAACGTGTAGACGAGCGTCAGGCCGGGCAGCTCGAACAGCCACGCGCTGCCGGCGAACAGGTCGATGCCAACGTTGTCGCGCAGGAACTTCGTGACCAGGCCCTCGAAGCCGACCGTCGCGAGGAACGCGAACGCCAGCGGCACGCCGCCGAACTGGGCGAGCACACCGCTACCCGCGACGACGATCCGGCGCAGCATCCCCTCGGGCCTGCCGACCGCGATCGCCCACGTGAGCAGCGCGCCGAAGATCGCGCCGATGACCGCGGTGAGCGCGGACAGTTCGATGCTGCGCACGAAGGCGTCGAAGACGACACCCGTGAACAGGCTCGTGAGGTTGTCGAGCGTGAACGCGCCGTTGCTGTCCTGGAAGGCACCGAACAGCACGAGCACCGTGGGGTAGACGAGGAAGATGCCGACGAACGCCAGAAACGGCACCGCGACGAGCCAAGCGGCCACAGATGGCCGACCGGCGGCCCTACTCTTGCGAGTGGGACCGCCGGGCTTCGCCGCCGCTACGGGAGCGACGGAGGTCATCCGATGGCCTGCGCCCAGGTCGCGGTGAGAACGGCCTTGGCCTTGTCGGCCTGGGCCTGCGTCTGGAACACCTGCTTGCCGTCGGTCTTGGGCAGCTTGTCCTTCGCCGCCTTGTCCGCCTTGTCACCCATCTTGTCCAGGCGAACCGGGCGGGACATGCCCTTCAGGTACAGGTTCTGGCCCTCGTCGGAGTAGAGGAACTCCTGCCACAGGCGGGCGGCCGCGGGGTGCGGCGCGTCCTTGCTGATGGCCTGGTTGTAGTAGCCGCCGATCTGGGCCTCGGCCGGGACGACGACCTTCCAGTCCATCTTGCCCTTGAGCTTGTCGGTCTGGGCGGCGTTGGTGTAGTCCCAGTCGATGACGACCGGCGTCTGGCCGGACTCGATCGTCGCGGGCGACGGGTCGACCGGCTGGAAGTTGCCGGCCTGCTTGAGCTGCTTGAAGAACTCGACACCGGGCGCGATGTCGTCGGCGGAACCACCGTTGCCCAGCGCCGCCATCACGACACCGGAGAACGCGGCACCGGCCTGCGTCGGGTCGCCGTTGAGCGCGACCTTGCCCTTGTACTCGGGCTTGAGCAGGTCCTTCACGCTCGTCGGCGCCGGCACCTTGCCGGCGTCGTAACCGATCGACATGAAGCCGCCGTAGTCACCGTAGTAGGCACCGTCCGCGTCCTTGAGCTCCGCGGCGATGTCGTCCCAGGTGCTGACCTTGTAGGGCGCGAACAGGTCCTTGTTGGCCAGCGCCACGTTCAGCCCGAGGTCGAACACGTCCGGCGCGCGGTCGTTGCCCTTGAGCTGTTTGGCGGCGTTGATCTCCTCCTGGCTGGACGCGTCCGGCTGTGCGGAGTCGACCTTGATGCCGTACTTCGCCTCGAACGCCTTGATGATCTCGCCGTAGTTCGCCCAGTCCGGCGGCAGCGCGATGACGTTGAGCTTGCCCTCCTTCTTGGCGGCCTCGACCAGCTTGTCCATCCCGCCGAGCTCGCTCGCCGACTTGGCGGTGTTGGCGGCACCGGCCGGCGTCTCCTTGGCGGGCGGGGCGCCACATGCAGCCACCGCCAGCACCAACGCACCGACGCCAATCAGTTTCGTGGTGACGTTCCCTCGCTTCAGCACAGGCGGAGGATTCGCGCGGACTGCTTTCGTTGTCAAGCCAGCCGCGCCGGTTGAGACCTTCTCGACTCCAAGCGTGAATTCTAGGCGTCTTATGGGTTGCTACTGAATGCTTTCCGCGCTTCACTCAAATGTTGCGCCGAGATCCCCGTAGCCGGATCGACGTCGATGAGCGCGGTGGTCAGATGCCGTCGCTTGTGGACGAACTCCCGGTTCCGCTCGGGATGCAGCCCGAAGTCGTCGTCGAACCAGACGAGGGGCCGCTCGTAGGCGTAGCGGGCGACGCCGGGGTACTTCCAGCCGTGCTCGTCGTGGTACTCGATCACCTTGAGTTCCGGCAGGCCGAGGCGCGGTCCGATCTCGGTGTTCGCCCGATGCATCCAGCTCGTGGCCCACGCGAGTTCGGCACCGGTCTCCTCGGCCAGCTGTCTCAACTGGCCGCCGTGCTCGGGGTCGAGCCAGATGCGGAGCTTGCGCCACCAGCCCACCTTGATGTCGAACGGCCGGAAGTTGTCCGGCTTCGGTTTGGCCGCCCACGGGTTCAGCGGTCCGTCCACGTCGATCACGATCAGCGGCTTCACCCCGCCAGCATGCTCCGGGACCTACCCTCGCGTCCCATGAAACGTCTGGCGCTGCTCCTCCTGCTCTGCACCGCCCTGGCGAGCTGCGGCGTGATCACCGACATGACCGACCTGCAGTCCCGCCTGAAAGACGCCGG